>CBDLPA010000018.1:0-85186 GCA_965305135.1 uncultured Colwellia sp. | reverse complement strand
TCGTGGAACGGGCACTTAGTTCAATTTAATTTATTCTTATCCCGAGCTGAGGTTATCTAGATTTAATCCTTCATTTACAATATTCTTTCTGCACAGTTGCCACCTCACCATTATAGTTCAGGCATTGGGGTTTTTCATAAAAAATGGGGGAGTTTTTGAAATGAGATAAATAAAACACTTATCGTGTTGGTATTTTAACCAATATTACGTTTATTTGAACAAATAACATACTCGTAATATGAGAGAAAAATATTAGGAATATACAATGCTAAAAGTTTACCTCATGAGCCACAGCCCACATAGCAGCCTCTACTCGACTTTTTAATCCAAGCTTTTTAAATAAGTTTTTATTGTGTACCTTCACTGTTGATTCAGCTATGCCAAGTTTACGCGCTATCTCTTTATTACTTTTACCACCAGCAATAAGCTTTAAGTTTTCTAATTCACGAGGGGTTAGTGTTTGAAGAATGTTTGTTTGCTGTTGAGGTCGTAATGAACGAGCTAAAATTTGTGTGATAGGTTCGCTAATCACAAATTCACCACGAATAGCATGGTTAATTTTCTCTATTAACTCTTCAGGTTCACTGTCTTTAAGCAAGTAACCATCTGCGTTAAATTTTAGCGCCTGCAACACGTCTGTTTCGTTATCAGAAACGCTGAAAATAATCACTTTAGAATTCACATTGGCGCGCTTTAATGCACTTAAGGTTTCAATACCACTTAAGCCTTTCATATTGAGATCAAGTAGAATTAAATCAGGATTATGCTCAACAGCAAAAGTAATGGCTTCATCACCCGAGCTTACCTCGCCAATAACGTGAAGATTGTCTTCTATAGAAATAAGTTGAGCAACGCCTTTACGAAGCATTGGATGATCATCAACTAATAAGATATTCGCTTGTTGCATTATATTTTCTTCTTTTTTAATCATTATATACCCAAATCACCTCAATATGCAGGATTCAGCTGGAAGTGGTTTGGCCATATCTTGTAGTTAATGGCTAAACTCAAAATGAATTATAGTACCCTTCGCTTGCCGATTATCAATATGAATTTGTGTATTTAATGACTTTGCCCTTTCCTGCATTATTCCAATGCCAAAATGTCCTTGGTTGTTTGTACGCTCTATATTCGACTCAGGAAATCCTTTACCATTGTCCCATATTTTTACAATAACTCGGGTATCTTTTAACTTAATAGAAATCCCTGCAAGAGTCGCTTCAGCATGACGATGAATATTTGATAAAGCTTCACGCGCTATTTGTAATAAATGAATTTCTTGATTAGCACTTAGATAATTAGCGGGTAATTGATAATCAAATTCAATGCTATGCTGACATTTTGCACTAAACTCTATCACTGTGCTGGCTAAAGCACTTTTAATGGAGGGATCATCTAATTTCAACCTAAATGTAGTTAACAACTCCCTAAGTTGTAAATAGGCACTATTTAATCCATCTTTAATATCATCAATCGTTTCTTCTACCTGAGCTTGAGGTACTTGTTTCTGCATTTTTCGTGTTAACAAACTCATTTGTACTTTTAAATAAGATAATGATTGCGCCAAAGAATCATGAAGCTCTCTCGCTATCACAGCGCGTTCTTCCACGATAACTAAGCGATTTTCACTGGTTCTTTTTTGATCAAGTTCTATCGCAGTAGCCATAATATCGGCCATACCTTTCAAAATTTGCTTTTGCCAGTCACATGCTTTTTTATTTTTAGGAAGTTCCCATACTAAATATCCAAAAAGAAGGCTGCCTTTTTCTAACGAGAATTTATGATAATTAAAACAAATATTATCTATAGTAATGTTTTGACTGTTAATTACATCAATAATCAAATTATTATGTTTAGCATCTATTATTTCAATACTTATTTTTCCATAGCCAATCAATGCTTGTAACTCTTCAATAATATGATGATTTATTTGATAGGTAGGGCTGTCTTGTTCAGATAAGGTATAACCTGCTAAGTTGTGCGCTGCGCGGTATAAAAGATCGAGTGATTTATTGCTTCGCGTAAGCTCAAGCGTTTTAATGTCTACTCTTTGCTCAAACTCTTGATAAGTAAGTTTTAATTCGTCTGACATTTGGTTAATAGTGTGCGCTAATACCCCCAGTTCATCTTGTTTATTATAACTGGCTTTAACTGAAAAATTTCCTTTCCCCACTTGTTCTGCAATATTGACTAATTCTTTTAAAGGGACTAATACAGCACGGTTTAATTTAATTAACACGAAACTGGCGGTTAATATAACAAGTAACAAGCTAATTACCTGAATCAAGCGTAATAAACTTAGCTTTTTTTCTGATTCAAGTTGCAACAGTCTAACAAGTTTATCCAAAACAAGAACAAATTGGTCAAATCTTTCTGACTGCTCTACTAATTCAGGTATTGTTAAAGATTTTTTACGAAAATTATCTTCAGTAAACTGAGCCCATAGCTGCAAAACTTTTTCTTGATGGAATACTAATTCAGATTTGTCCTTTTTTTTATTAATACTATGACTTACTAATAAATGAGATAACCGACGATTAAAGTTTTCAATCTCTTTTATCACTTGTTTTTTGCCACTTGGAGCTTGCATTAATCTATCTGCAAAAAAAGCTCTCGAAATACGTATAGCTTGCATTCTTAATGATCCAGCATTGTTAATTTGTGCTGCATCACCATTTAAACTCTCTGTCACCAGCATAGAGCTAATCATACTAACCAAGCCTAACGTAATAATAACGACCATTATTTGTCCTGCTCGGGCAATTAATGAAGAGCTTGAATCAGCAAAGTCTGTTGTTGCATATAATTGTTTCATTATTTTGCATAACCAAATAATTTACAGGAAAGTTCAAACTTAAAATGATACGCAAGTTTCTATTGAATACCAAATGCTTTAATACCTAACACCTAGATACCCTACTACCACCAAATAGTCGCTTAACACACTTTTTGACGAACACAAAAAAAACAAAAACAATAAAAAGATAAAATACAAGAAGTTAAATAAAAATGACAACTACTACTTTAGTGGTAATCACTTACCTACTACATATCAATGGCTAATAACACCTTGATCCAGATCAATTATATCCAGAACACGTATTGTTATTTTAACATCAGAAAAAAAATATTTTAGAACACCAAAAACGCAGCTTTAATTCAACCCATGAAAATGAGCACACTAAATTATTTAAAAAATACTGATAAGTTGGAGAAAACAATGTCAGATATCAAAGAATGGGACGTAGAAGATCCCAAGTTTTGGGAAAGTAAAGGTAAAAAGATTGCTACTCGCAATCTTTGGCTTTCTATTCCAAGCTTACTATGTGGTTTCGCAGTTTGGCTTTACTGGGGCATTATTACCGTACAAATGTTAAACCTAGGCTTTCCATTTGCAAAATCAGAATTATTTACCTTAATGGCTATTTCTGGCCTAACAGGGGCAACCTTACGTATTCCTAGTAGCTTCTTTATTCGTATGTGTGGTGGTCGTAATACGATTGTTTTCACTACAGCATTATTGATGTTACCGGCGATTGGCACAGGCATAGCTTTACAAGACATGAATACACCATTATGGGTATTTCAAGGGCTTGCTCTTTTGTCTGGTTTTGGTGGTGGTAATTTCGCCTCTTCAATGTCAAACATTTCTTTCTTTTACCCTAAGAAACAACAAGGTTTAGCCCTTGGCCTAAATGCTGGCTTAGGCAACTTTGGTGTTACCACCATGCAAATTTTAGTGCCATTAGTTATGACTTTTGGATTATTTGGCGGTGAGCCAATGCAATTGGTTAATACTTCTGGAACATTAATCGGTAAAATCCCCGCAGGTTCAGATGCGTGGATCTTCAACGCAGGCTATGTTTGGTTGTTATTTTTAATCCCTCTAGCCATTGTTAGTTGGATGGGGATGAATAACATTCGCGCATCACATGTATCACCCGACGCACCCAATGCAATTGTTTCTTTTGGTATCATTACATCAATGCTATTAATCGGCTTTATCACCGCAACAGTAGGCTTATGGTTAATGTTACCTGAAAGCGTTAATGGTTCTGGTTTTGGCGTACCAAAAGAAATGATACTCGTTGGTGTTGTGGGTGCCACAGTAATGCTATTGAAATTCTTGCCTGGCAAAATCCGTTCTAACCTTGAACGTCAATATAAAATTTTTAATAACCCACATACTTGGGTAATGAGTATTATTTATACTATGACCTTTGGTTCTTTCATTGGTTTTGCTGCAGCCTTTCCATTATCTATTAAAGTTATTTTTGGTTATCAACACATCATGGTTGATGGTGTAATGACACATGACACCATTAATACAAATGGTCCAAGCGCCTTAATGTATGCATGGATGGGCGCATTTATTGGCGCATTAATTCGTCCTATTGGTGGCTGGATGGCAGATAAAATGGGCGGTGCTAAAGTTACTCAGTATTGTTCAATTGTAATGGTTTGCAGCGCATTAGGCGTGGCTTACTTCATGAAAGCCGCATACCAAAGTCCTAATCCGGAGCAATATTTTGTTGCCTTCTTTGTTTTATTTTTAATCTTGTTTGCTGCAACAGGTATCGGTAATGGTTCAACTTTCCGCACTATTTCAATGGTATTCGATAAAGAACAAGCGGGTCCTGTATTAGGTTGGACTTCTGCTGTAGCAGCTTATGGGGCCTTTTATATTCCTAAAGTATTAGGTGAACAAATCAAACTAACAACGCCAGAAAATGCATTAATCGGCTTCGCTATTTTCTATGCTGTATGTATTGGCATTAACTGGTGGTTTTATTTACGTAAAGGTGCTGAGCATCAAAATCCTTAATTGAAATTGAGGATGCACTCAAAAGGAGTGGGTTAAATTACCTCCTTTTTTGCGTTTTTTTAATAATGAACTAGCTTTTTAGCTATGAGTTAAAAAACAAGCGTTAAAAAGTTAGTGCTTATATTAAAAACATCAAATTTAAAATTTACGGTGTGTAGTTAATTAAAATTTATAATCGACTTTATCAGTTAGTAGAGCATATTAAAAAAACTGATATCACTTCAACGGAGAAAAAAGATGAGTAACTTTCTTGATCGTCTACAGTTTCTTAGAAAGAAAACAGGCGAGTTCAGCGACGGACATGGTGACACTACCAATGAAAGTCGCGAATGGGAAAACAGCTATCGTCAGCGCTGGCAACACGACAAAATAGTACGTTCTACCCATGGAGTAAACTGTACAGGCTCTTGCTCTTGGAAAATATATGTGAAAAATGGCTTAGTAACATGGGAAACACAGCAAACTGATTACCCTCGTACTCGTCCTGATTTACCTAATCATGAACCACGTGGCTGTCCTCGTGGCGCAAGTTACTCTTGGTACTTATACAGTGCTAACCGTTTGAAATATCCTAAAGTACGTAAGCCATTATTAAAATTATGGCGTGCGGCTCGTGCAACTCAAGATCCTGTTGATGCATGGGGGTCAATTGTTGAAGATGAAGCTAAGACTAAATCATACAAATCAAAACGCGGTTTAGGTGGCTTCGTTCGTTCTTCTTGGGAAGAAGTCAACGAAATTATTGCTGCAGCTAACGTTTACACTACAAAAACTTATGGTCCTGACCGGGTTGTTGGTTTCTCTCCAATTCCAGCAATGTCAATGGTTTCGTATGCGGCAGGTGCTCGTTACTTGTCACTCATCGGTGGTGTTTGTTTAAGTTTCTACGATTGGTATTGTGATTTACCGCCAGCATCTCCAATGGTTTGGGGTGAACAAACTGATGTGCCTGAATCTGCTGATTGGTATAACTCTAACTACATCATTGCTTGGGGTTCTAATATTCCTCAAACACGTACACCTGATGCTCATTTCTTTACCGAAGTGCGTTATAAAGGTGCTAAAACAGTCTCCATTACACCAGATTACGCAGAAGTTTCAAAGCTAACGGATGAGTGGTTAAATCCTAAACAGGGTACAGATGCGGCTTTAGGTATGGCATTTGGTCATGTTATTTTAAAAGAATTCCATTTAGAAAAACCAAGTGAGTATTTCACGAATTATGTTCGTCAATATACCGATTTCCCTATGTTAGTGGTATTAGAAAAACATGACGACAATTCGTTTGTCTCTACACGTTTCTTACGTGCGAGTGATTTGGCGGGTGATTTAGGTCAAGAAAACAACCCTGAATGGAAAACTATCGCCTTTGATGAGAATTCAAATGAATTAATTTCTCCACAAGGCTCTATCGGTTACCGTTGGGGTGAAAAAGGCAAATGGAATATTCAAGAGCGTGATGGTAAATCAGGCGCTGAAACAAAACTTCAATTAACGCAAATTGGTGGTGATGTTTCTCCTATAGCTTTCCCTCATTTTGCAGCGAATAATACAAATAGTGCGTGGACAGGTTGTGATCAAGACGAGATTCAAGTACGTAACGTACCAACTAAAACGATTACTGGTGCAGACGGTAAAGAATACTTAGTCGCCACAGTTTACGATTTAATGATGGCTAACTATGGTATTGACCGTGGTTTAGGTGGTGGTAACGTTGCTTCTAGCTATGACCAAGATATTCCTGGCACACCAGCTTGGCAAGAAAAAATCACGGGGCTTGATCGCTCTAAAGTAATCAAAATTGCTCGTGAATTTGCTGATACTGCTGACAAAACCAAAGGTAAATCTATGATTATCGTTGGTGCAGCAATGAACCATTGGTATCACATGGATATGAACTATCGTGGCCTGATCAATATGGTTATGATGTGTGGTTGTGTTGGTCAATCTGGTGGCGGTTGGTCACATTATGTTGGTCAAGAAAAATTACGTCCACAAACAGGTTGGCAGCCATTAGCATTTGGTTTGGATTGGTCTCGTCCACCACGTCAAATGAATGGTACTTCTTTCTTCTACAACCATTCTTCACAATGGCGTCATGAAAAAGTAAGCATGCATGAAGTTTTATCTCCGCTTGCTAACAAAGCAGAATTTGACGAGCATCAGCTTGATTACAACATCCGTGCAGAGCGTATGGGTTGGTTACCTTCAGCTCCACAGATAAACCGTAACCCTTTACAGTTAACCAAAGATGCAAAAGCCGCAGGTATGGAACCAAAAGATTTCGCGGTGCAAGAACTTAAATCAGGCAACTTGAAGTTTGCTTGTGAAGCACCAGATGCCCCTGAAAACTTTCCACGAAACATGTTTATTTGGCGTTCAAACTTACTTGGTTCATCAGGTAAAGGTCATGAATACATGCTTAAGTACCTTTTAGGTGCTGAAAGACAAAGTGTATTAAATGAAGATAATGGTTCTGCTGGTGGCATCAAACCAAAAGAAGCTGAATGGGTTGAAAAAGGTGCTACTGGTAAATTAGACCTAGTAACGACTTTAGATTTCCGTATGTCTTCTACTTGTATGTATTCAGACATTATCTTACCTACTGCTTGTTGGTACGAAAAAGATGATTTAAACACCTCTGATATGCACCCGTTTATTCACCCATTATCAACAGCGGTTGATCCTGCGTGGGAAGCAAAATCAGATTGGGAAATATACAAAGGTATCGCGAAGAAATTCTCTGAGGTTTGTGTTGGCCACTTAGGTGAAGAAACAGATTTCGTTACTATTCCTATGCTACATGATACTGAAGGTGAGCTTGCCCAACCATTTGATGTTAAAGATTGGAAAAAAGGCGAATGTGATTTAATTCCAGGTACTACAGCACCTAACATGGTTGTTGTTGAGCGTGACTACCCAAATACTTATAAGAAGTTCACTTCTTTAGGTCCATTACTTGATAAATTAGGTAATGGTGGTAAAGGTATTAACTGGAATACTGATGATGAAATCATGTTATTGGGCCAGTTAAACCACCTCAATACTGACGAAGGTATTAGTGAAGGTCGTCCAATTATTGAATCTGCCATTGACGCTTGTGAAACAGTACTTACTTTTGCACCAGAAACTAACGGTAACGTTGCTGTTAAAGCTTGGGCAGCATTAAGTGAGTTTACTGGTATTGACCATACGCATTTAGCTAAACCAAAACAAGAAGAGAAAATTCGCTTCCGTGACATTCAAGCACAGCCGCGTAAGATTATTTCTTCTCCAACGTGGTCTGGTTTAGAAGATGAGCACGTAAGTTATACTGCTGGTTACACTAACGTTCATGAGCTTGTGCCATGGAGAACATTAACTGGTCGTCAACAGTTCTATCAAGATCACAAGTGGATGCAAGCCTTTGGTGAGCAATTAATGTCTTACCGTCCGCCAGTAGATACTAAAACAACACAAGCAATTAAGAACTCTAAACCAAACGGTAATAAAGAGATCACGTTGAATTGGATCACTCCACATCAAAAATGGGGTATTCACAGTACTTATTCTGATAACTTGTTAATGTTGACACTATCTCGTGGTGGTCCAATTATTTGGATGAGTGAAGTAGATGCTGCAGAAGCTGGTCTTGTAGATAATGACTGGGTTGAAGTATTTAACGCTAACGGCGCTATTGCTTGTCGTGTTGTTGTTTCACAACGAGTAATGAAAGGCATGACCATGATGTATCACGCTCAAGAGCGTATCGTTAACGTGCCTGGTTCAGAAATGACAGGTACGCGTGGTGGTCACCATAACTCAGTAACACGTGTCATTATGAAACCAACACACATGATTGGTGGTTATGCACAGCAAGCTTGGGGCTTCAACTATTACGGTACCGTAGGTTGTAACCGTGATGAAATGGTTGTTGTACGTAAGATGGACAAGATTGATTGGTTAGATGATGACGGCTATGACGCGTCAAATACTGAACAATTACCTCGTGTTCTTCCAACTAACCCTGATGAAGCTTAAGGAGTAACCTATGAAAATTCGTTCTCAAATAGGTATGGTACTTAACCTTGATAAGTGTATCGGTTGTCATACTTGTTCAATTACATGTAAAAACGTATGGACGTCACGTGAAGGCGTTGAATACGCTTGGTTCAACAATGTTGAAACTAAGCCTGGTATTGGTTACCCGAAAGATTGGGAAGATCAAGATAAATGGAATGGTGGCTGGATTCGTAAATCTGACGGTAATATTGAGCCAAAAATTGGTGGTAAATACCGTTTATTAGCGAGCATTTTTGCTAACCCAAATATGCCAGAAATCGACGACTACTATGAACCGTTCGATTATGACTATCAGCATTTACATACTGCCCCAGAAGTAAAACATCAGCCAACGGCTCGTCCGCGCTCTGTGATTTCTGGTAAGCGTATGGAAAAAATCGAATGGGGTCCAAACTGGGAAGAAATTCTTGGTACTGAGTTTGAAAAACGCTCTAAAGACAAAAACTTCGATAATATGCAAAAACAAATGTACGGTGAATTCGAAAATACATTTATGATGTATTTACCACGTTTATGTGAGCATTGTTTGAATCCAGCTTGTGTGGCTTCATGTCCGTCTGGCGCAATTTATAAGCGTGAAGAAGATGGTATTGTTCTCATCGACCAAGAAAAATGTCGTGGTTGGAGAATGTGTATTTCTGGTTGTCCTTACAAGAAAATTTACTACAACTGGAAATCGGGTAAATCAGAAAAATGTATTTTCTGTTATCCACGCATCGAAGCAGGTCAACCAACCGTATGTTCAGAAACATGTGTAGGTCGTATCCGTTACTTGGGTGTTATTCTTTATGATGCTGATAAAATCAAAGAAGTGGCGTCTACGCCATCTGAAACTGACCTTTATGAAAAGCAGCTTGAAGTATTCTTAGATCCAAACGATCCCGCAATTATTGCACAAGCACGCAAAGATGGTATTGCTGATTCGGTAATCGAATCTGCTCAGAAATCACCTGTGTATAAATTAGCGATTGATTGGAAACTAGCGTTACCTTTACACCCTGAATATCGCACCTTACCTATGGTTTGGTATGTACCTTCTCTTAGCCCTATTAATAGTGCTGTTGAGTCAGGTAACTTAGCAACTATCGGTAAAGCAGGTGTTATTCCTGATATTCGTAGCTTGCGTATTCCTTTGAAATACCTAGCTAACTTATTAACCGCTGGTGATGAAGAACCAATAGCACGTGCTTTAGAACGTTTGCTTGCCATGCGCGCCTACAAACGTGCTGAGAACGTAGAAGGTATTGAAGATTTACAAGTGCTCGAAGATGCTGGTTTATCTAAAAAACAAGCGGATGAAATGTACCGTTATTTAGCGATAGCTAACTACGAAGATCGTTTTGTTATTCCTAGCGGACACCGTGAAATGAATGTGCCGGAAGCTTATGGTGAAAAATCAGGCTGTGGTTTCACTTTTGGTAACGGCTGTAGCGATGGTCAAAATGGCGTAAACATGTTTGGTGGCAAAAAAGTGGCTAAACGTGACGTTATTAAAACCGTTAATGTAGGTTAAGAGGTAAATTATGTTAATTCTTAAAGTGATTTCAAGATTGTTAGACTATCCAACCGCAGAAATGTTTGCTGCCAAAGATGAACTCATTGCAATTGTTGAAAAAACCGAGGAATTGACTGCTCAAAATCGTAGTAAGTTGGTGATGTTTATTCAGCAACTTACCGATAGAGACATTTTTGATGCACAAGAAAGCTACGATCTATTATTTGATCGTGGCCGTGCATTATCCCTATTATTGTTTGAACACGTACACGGTGAGTCTCGTGATCGTGGTCAAGCCATGGTAGATTTAATGAATGTTTATAAAACCAACGGTTTTGAAGTCGATTCATCACAATTACCTGATTACATTCCGCTTTATTTAGAGTTTTTAAGCGAGCAATCCCCTGAGTTTATTGAAGAATGGCTTGGCGATATTTGCCACTTATTAACTATGTTATCAGAGCGGTTAATAGACAGAGAGTGTTATTACTCGATTCTTTTTGATTCACTTGTTGAAATTTCTGGCCAAGAGATTGATGCTCAGCAAAGAGCTGAAATTTCAGAAGCTGTAAAACAAGAAGAGCGAGACGATACTGTCGAAGCTATTGATAAAGAATGGGAAGATAAAGAAATACGTTTTGATGATCCTATGGTAGGCGACTGCTCATCGGCATCAGGAATGCAAAGTTCTAAAAATTCACTCGATCCAAATACTGTTCATCAAGTGCCGATCAAATGGCACGATGCTGATGCAGCAGAAGTATCAGGACTGTAAGGAAGAATACTTATGTCAAATTTAAACTTTTTACTTTTTGGGATTTATCCCTACATAGCTATTGCCGTGCTTTTCATCGGTTCTTGGATCAGATATGACCGCGAACCCTATTCTTGGAAAGCTGACTCTAGCCAACTATTAGATCAAAAAGGCTTCCGTCTAGCCAGTAACTTATTCCACGTGGGTATTATTTTTGTACTGTGTGGTCACTTTGTTGGTTTATTAACACCTCACGCTATTTACCATGCCTTTATATCAACTGCCAATAAGCAACTACTTGCTATGGTAAGTGGTGGTTTTTTTGGTGTGTTATGTTTAATTGGCCTAGTAATGTTGCTTAAACGTCGATTAACTAATCCACGCGTTCGTGCAGTTTCTAAAACATCTGATATTTTTATTTTAGTATTATTGCTTGTGCAACTATTACTCGGCTTAATGACTATTTTTGCTTCCATGAGCCATTTAGACGGTTCAGTAATGGTATTGTTAGGTAACTGGGCACAAAGCATTGTTACTTTACAAGGTGTTGCAGCAGCAGAAGCAATGACAACCGTTGGTATTATTTATAAAATGCACATCTTTGTTGGTTTAACTATGTTATTAGTATTCCCTTTTACACGATTAGTGCATGTAATCAGCGTACCAGTAAAATACTTTGCGCGTAATTATCAATTAGTTCGCCAAAGATAGTTTCGGCTTATCCGTTAATTATTTTAGTATGATGTATAAAGGCGATTTTCATTTAACGATTATCGCCTTATATTAAAAAGTATAAATAAGCGTAAATATGGCTCAACGTTTTACTGGCATGCTTTACTTTAAAGCTAAAATTTAACCATTACAGAAAACATTGTCGGAATAAATTAATTACGCAATAGAGCATTTATCCATATTTATTTAACAAATATATTTTTACAGTCACTAGCCTGAAAACTAATATATTTTAAGAGAAAGAGTAATATTATGAGCAGTTCATGCGGAACAAGTGATCCAACCACGCCATCAAAAGAGCAATTACCCGTTATCAAAGTGAACGGTGTTGCAATTCCTGAAAAAGATTTAGCTAACGAATTACAATACCATCCAAATGATAATTTTAATGTAGTAGTACAACAAGCTGGTCAAGCCTTAGTTATTCGTCAGCTATTAATTAATGAGGCAATAAAGCAAGGTTTTCTTTCTGCTTCAAATGAGACAGCAAATGAAGAAGAGGCAATACAAAAGCTTATTGAAAATAACATCACTTACGATGCTCCTACTGAAGCTATCTGCCAACGTTATTTTGATAACAATAAAGAAAAATTCATGACCATGCCATTAATGGAAGTAGACCACATTTTACTTGCTGCTGCCAAAGATGATATTGAAGGTCGTGATGCCGCTAAACATAATGCCGATGTAATCATTTCGCAATTATTACAAGAAGCTAAAAATAATGAGCCTTCAAGCTTTGCCGCCCTTGCTAAAGAGTACTCAGCTTGTCCGTCAAAAGAAAATGGTGGTAACTTAGGTCAATTAAGTAAAGGTCAAACAGTACCTGAGTTTGAACGCCAACTAATGTTATTATCAGAAGGTATTAGTGATAAAGCTATCGAATCTCGTTATGGGTTTCATGTTGTTAATATAAACCGAAAAATTGAAGGGAAGCAATTAGACTACAACATGGTTCGCGATAAAGTACGCGGTTACTTAACAAACAGTGCCTCGCATCTTGCTATACAAGCATATATTCAAAGTTTAGTTGAATTGGCTGATATAGACGGCGTGCCAATTAGATTCAGTGATGAGAATATTCATATCTAATTAAAACTCACAACTCATAACCAATAACTTATTGTAATATAAATTTTTTCCCTACTATTCAATGGTTCTGAACGTCAGGTTAATTCTGGCGTCATAAACTTTTTTTGAGGGCGGTAATCGGTGTAACCAATGTTTTTGTGTTACACCTTTCATCACTAATAAACTGCCTGGTTTTAGTAGTAAAGAAACAACTTCTTTACTTTGTTTATGCTTAAACGCAAATTTTCGTACTGCCCCCAAACTTAAAGAGGCAATAGCACCATTTTCTTTTAAATCTTTCTCTGCATCACTGTGCCATGCCATGCCTTCTTCACCATTATGATATAAATTAAGCAAACAGGAGTTATAAGTTTCGCCAGTTTGTCGTTCAACTAAGTCTTTTAGATAAAGTAAATTTTTCGTCCAAGGCAGAGAATATTTTGTAATTTTAGAGTAGGTATAACTTAAAGGTGTACCTTGTTTTGAATCAGCATACCAAGCTATTTTACGCTTAGTGTTAATTAAATTACCACAAATTATCGTTTGGTCACAATGCCAATCAATTTCTTGTAATAAAGCATTGAAATAAAAGTGAGCTTCTTCAATTGATATTACTTCACCATGAAAATAAACGGTGCCATCTTGAGGTAAAATATTAATTGGCTCTGCTAATATCGACTCAAATAAGTCCATATTTTTCTCTGTACTTGAACACACTGTAATAATAAACAGTGTACTCATTATTGTACCTGCTTAACAAGCTTTACCATCATCTAAGTATAGTTTTATGTAACGACACTGACTTACGATATTATCTAAAATTTGAATGTGATATTTATTTAACCCTTTTTTTCATTGTTAATTTCTTTATAATGAATTGTATAAAATAAGCAATTTTGCTTAATTGCAATAATAATGGCATAAAATAATGGCAATTGAATACAAAACTCGCACCCAACTCGTTGTTGAAATTTTACGTGAAAAAATATTGAGTGGTGAAATTATCGCGGGGCAACCACTACGTCAAGCTGCTCTAGCAGAAGAGTTAAATGTTAGCCGTATACCTGTTAGAGAAGCATTATTGCAGCTTGAAGCCGAAGGCTTAGTTTCTTTTGAACCTCACAAAGGTGCCAGCGCTACCGCGTTAAATTTGGATCAGGTAGATGAATTATTTGAGCTAAGAGCTATGATTGAAGGTGATTTACTTGCAGCCTCTTTAATCAATATTTCCGATGAAGCGTTAGTCCAAGCCACCGAGATTTTAACGAAACTCGATAGCGCATTAGGCAAAGAAAATGCAGCAAATACATGGAGTGAACTAAATTCAGAATTTCATAATTGTTTATACTCTGGTGCTAAAAGACCTCAAACCACTGATTTAGTAAATATTTTAAATAAAAATGCTGACCGCTATATTCGCATGCACTTATTATGGGCAGGTGGTATTTCAAAAGCAGGTCCTGAGCATGCTGAGTTATTAGCCTTTTGCAAAGCACGCGATATAGATAACGCTGTAGCAAAACTCAAACAACATATACTCAGCTCTCGCGATGAAATTAGGGCGTTCTTAGTACAACGAGAATCAGCTAAACTTGCAAACTAGTCACTGTCCATTCAGGAGCCAGCACTTCAATTGAAATAAACTGATTTTGGCTCTATTTTATTTGCAGTATTAAAAGCCTCTTAGTATGTCTGTGGTTATCAAGTATTTACCCCTGATTAAAACATACTTTATCGCCAGCTAAAAAGGCTGAATCACTTAAGGCTGGTGTCTGACAAGCAATCATATTCTCTAGTTTTGCAAGTTGTTGAAAGCTTTCGGTTATATATACAATAACACTGCAGTGCAGTCCCTGTGATTCATGTCGATAAATAGCAAGTAAATTTTCTGGTTTACTTGCTATTTCATACACATGCAATAAATGCGCTTCAATAGTTGACAGAGCTTCACTGGCAAGCATTGCATCACCTAAATTTAGTTTGAACCAATGATCCATAAATAACCTATTAACTTTTCTATTTCACTAACCTAATCAACTTTTTCATAACTAGCTATCCTTATTGCACCTCCTACTGAAGCATTAAAATACTTTTCTCTTACTTCTAAATAATTTTGATCAGAAAAAAAGTTTTCCATATTATTTTTACTACTAAAGTTAATTGTAAATACTCTATTAATATCGTTATTTTTCTCAGTTATTAAAACTTCTGACACATGAAAATCATAGCCAAAACGTCCTTCATATTGGCTAAGAATAGGCCTCATTGCCACTCTATATTCTTCATATTTACTTTTATCAAGTACATTTAAACCCACTAAAATTTCATATGACATATTCTCTCCAAACTTAAACAACTTACAATATAAAGCATTTATAAGCTCTTTATATCCAAACCACTTAAAAATGCAAAATTTAGCTAAAATTAGAAAAGTCTTTAGGTAAGGCATCAATTAAAATGGTTTAGATATATAACTGACAAAGTTGATTTCCTTGTTTTTACCGGTGGAATTCACCCGCTCTTTCTGGTTGGAATGTTATTTCTTTAATGGTCACTTTAATTAGTCCGCCACCTGGTTTAGGCCATTCAATTTGATCACCTTTCGAAAGTCCAAGCAAGGCACTACCAACGGGGGCAAGAATTGATATTTTCTTACCACTACTATCTGTATCTTTTGGGTAAACAAGTGTTAACTCAAACTCCTCTTGAGAGGAGTCAACAATAAAGCTTACTGTTGAATTCATTGTCACTATTGTTGATGGAACCTCGGTTGGTTCAACAATATTGGCTCGTTCAAGTTCAGCCTCAAGTTCTTTTTTTCCTGCAAAAGTTCCCGCAGGCAACGATTCAATTAAATTATATAACCTATCTGCATCTAATGATGAGACTGTTATTTCAGGTCTTATATTCACCACACATCCTCAATAACGCTAAAGCAACATTTTGTTTGCATACTTCAGACTAGCACCGCGATAGCGGCTAAAAGCTCGTTTAAATATAGGTAAATAATCGAGCATTCAATGTAAATTCTAGCACCACTCAACACAAAAGCATGTACTATTTTTATTCATTGAGTATTCAACGCTATCTTTTTTTTACAGCGTATGACTATCTCTATTTTTTCATCTTCCGATTTATTCAACCAGTCAGTGATCTCTTGTGATGATCTATAACATCCAATACAAACATCATTTTCATCTATGTCACATTGACCTATACAAGGCGTGATTACACTTTTATTGTTACCGATAAACATTTTCACCACATCCTGACTTTCACTCTGAAATATAACGACTAACGATTGTAATACTATTAATCAATAATACAAATATCTACTCTGTGATTTAAGGTGGATTTTTATAAGAGTACGTTATTGAACACGAATTAAAGTGAATAAACTAGTTATATTTTTACTTTAAAAAACATCGGCATTCACGTCAAAAATAGAAAATTGATGACTTATACTAGATCATTTTTTACCATATTGCGGTGAACTTTTTTGGCAATTCGAGCCAAATCATTAAGTTCACCTAGAGTAGGAATTTCGCCATTATCCAATTGGCATTGGTAATGATCTAGTTCACTTCCCATGTATTCCAACATTTTTTTCGCACACCCAACGCATTTACCTTCACATATTTCATGTTCAGGTTTTTCAAAAGGTAAAGCTTCTTTTATTTGCTCAATAAGCAGTTTCATTGCCGTTGAGGTGTTGGGTTTGCTCATATTTGTAATTTACATAGATAAACTTAAAGCAATTTAACGTTACTAGTTAGCTTCTAATTCTATCGGGTTTTCATCTCTATCATAAATAACATAACGGCCTACATTATTACCAGTTTGTACATCATTGGCCATTTTATTTAAGAAAGGTTCCGCATCATCTGCGCTTGGTGTCATACCATTTTCACCACTAAGGCTAGCGATAAAAACAAAATTCCAATTTTTTTCTATTGAATCAGCTTCTGCTTTTAGTGCTGCAAAGGTGGTTAACTCTTCAGGTAACTTATCAACACACATAACAGGTTCAATTGTACCTTGTTGATGTTTTTTACTTTTTTTGGGGTTCTTCGATTCTGCATTAGCAAATAAAAACATCAAGCGTTGAGGTTGTTCTTGTTCATATGTTAGTGCCAGTAATTCTTTAAAAGTTTTCATATTCTATGATCTATTATCGTAAGTAATAACGACATACTAGCATAAAAACCATAAAACATTTTGATCTGAATTAAATAAGAAAAAAAGTTGCGAATTATTAAAAATCCGCAACTTTATTACTTTCTTATTCAACTCTAACTTTTATTGAGCTTTAGCGTTTATTTCAGCTTTATCATTATCAAGCGCTAATTTATAACCAAATGATACATGATGGTAACGTGCATTTGAGTAGTCATCATGTATAGCAAAACCAAAGTTATAAACTTTACCTGATTCAAGACTAACATCGCCTGCTTTGTCTGATTTTAGTTTACGCTTAACAACCACAGACCAAGTACCATTTTTAAGTAACGCTTCAACTTCAGCACCTTGACCAACATGCATATCGCGTGAGGCTAAGATCTGTCCGTCTTCCACTTCACCAGAACCTGATTTATAGCGTACAATGTCCATAAATTGATTAGCGTCCTGAGCAGCTTTCACTGCTGCTTCATCTTTAAGTTTGTCCCAACCACCTAACGCTTTACCGCCTCGTCCTTTAAGTTCTAGCTTGGTACGTGACTCTGTTACGTACTTAGTTACACCTGAACCTGAATTCAGATTTAAGCGTTCAGCTAAATCAGAGCCTTTTAATACCGCTTGTTCTGGTGCAAATGGCATTGAATTGGCATCTGCATGACACGTGCCCCAACAACCAGCTCTGTCAGCATATTCAACATCGTCAGTTGCTAACATAAAAGCTAGTTTCATCGGATTTTCAGGATCCATTTTACCGCCATCAACGAATGGTACAGCTGCATGTTCACCATCAGCCCAACTAAATCTTAAATAAAGGTTTTCATTATCGTGGGTTGCATCAATAGTCACATCAAAGCTTCCGCGTTTACCAGGAATAACATTTGGCTCGAGTTCTTTTTCACTTTCACCTGTTACAATATTATTACCAATATCAGCAATTTCTTTACCATGACAGTCAATACAACGGTCACCTTTTGTAAAGGCACGTTTACCACCGTGATCACGTCCTAAAATCCATTCTAATGATGCAGTTCCAGGATAAAACACACCAATATCTGTTGAATTAGCTTTACTCCAGTCAACGTTAATATTGCTAGCTTTTGCACTAGTTGTACCCTTATCAGCAGAGGTAACAGCCTTAGCGCCGCCTGTTTCAGCTAAAGCAGCAGCAACAGCAGCAGCAACCTTCTCTTCCATCTTCGCTTTTTCAGCAATAGCATTTGCTTTTTCAAGCGCAGCTTCTTCTGCTTCTCTCGCTTCAATTCGAGCTAAACCTTCTATATATTCTTGAGGAACTTCACGAATATAGGCAGGATTAGGCGCTTCCAGTTTTTCTAACGCCTCATCAGACAATTGGTCACGCACACCGTGATGCGCTATGCCTTTATGACAATCAATACACGTTTGCCCTGTTTCAAAAGCATTTAAATGCTGTTTACGCGCACGAGGTTTTTGAAACTCAGGGTTCATTGATTCAAAGTTATGACAGTTACGACACTCTCTAGAATCAGTGCTCTTCATTGCAGCCCAAACACTTTGTGCCAGTTCAAAACGATGTTCGTTGAACTTTTCTTTCGTATCAATTTTACCCGTTAACCAGAAAAAGACTTCTCGTGAAGCTTTTATTTTACGAATTACTTTATGAATCCAAGGTCTTGGTACATGACAATCAGGACAACCAGCACGAACACCCGTACGGTTATTAAAATGAATAGTAGGTTTGTATTCTTGATATACGTTATTTTCCATTTCATGACAACCAATACAGAATTCTGTAGTGTTGGTTGCTTCCATTGCTGTATTAAAGCCTCCCCAAAAAATAATACCTACGATAAAGAAGATAGCTGCGCTAGAAATGGTAGTGCCAAGTATTAGTTTTCGTGACCAAAAACTCGGTTTTTTATTTATGTTATTTGTCATGCTGATTCCTACGAACGAATGACTCGTGATGGTTTAATCAAATATCCTGTTATTTCCATAACAGAGTCTGGGTCTATATAACCAAGCAACTTTGTATTCTCCTCAATACCATTGACGTAAAGTAACTTGCCTATATATCCTTTATCCTTAAAAATAGGACATGACATTCGTCATGCCCTATTAATAAACATAGGCTGTACTTCGGTGTGAGACATTTATTTGAATAAATGCTACCTCACAAAGCTTCAACCTATTCTAAGCTATTGCTTAGGTTTTATGATGTGAACGGTTATACACGTTAAACTTACCTGTTGGTGTAGTTAAGCCTTTAATACGTGCTTTTTCTTTCAGTGTTTTGGCATCATAAACTACGATTTCACCTGTTGGGTTTTTCGCATCTTTACGGTTCCACACAGATACCCAAACTTCACTACCATCATTATTAAATTCCATGTGAAGTGCTGCTTTACCTGGCTCTGTTGTTACACGGATAGTTTTAACAATTTCATGAGTTTTCTTATCAAAAACTTGTACTGACTGTTGAACTTCTGGCTCAGGGTGTTTCAATTGGTCAGCCCAAACGTATGGAGAAGTTTCGTGTGTACGAATGAATACACCCGCGCCATCAGTTTCTACTTCATAACAAAGTTTCCACGCTTCATCTGGATGTCCCATAGGGTCATTACCCCAAACAGAAACTAATCCAATACCTAAGTGAGTAGTACCCGCAACAGGACCACACTCTTCATCAATCCAGTTTGCACCAGGGCCAGGATGTGGTAATGAGTCAACGTCAATCATTGCTTCTAACTTACGCTCTTTGGTATCCACAACAACCATTTTATTTGATGCGTTAGCTGCGATTTGGAAGTAGCGTCCTGTTGGGTCAAAGAAACCATCATGTAAAAATTCTGCTGATGCAATACTGGTAATAGTTAAATTGTCTAAGTCTTTGTAATCAACTTGTAACATTTGACCCGTTTCTTTAACAGCAACGATAAATGATGATGTATTTGGTGAAGTATAAATAGCCGCTACACGTGCTTCATTAATAAATTCACCTTTAGTGTTATAACCTCGAGTTGAAACAACTTTAAGTGGGTTCAACGTTTCCGCATCCATAATAACAAAATGCGCAGGCCAGTAACCACCTGCAATTACATATTTTCCATCACCTGAAACAGCAATATCACGGGCGTCATATGCCATTTTAGTTTCAGCAACTAACATTTTTTCAGGTTTTTGCCATAAATCAATTTTGTTTACTTTGCCATCACGACCAATGGTGTACCAAAAACGACCTACATCTTTTGCATGTTCAACTTTATGATGTTCAGTACCTTTAATTACATGTACCGCGTAACCTGTATCAATATGAGTAACGATTTTTTTAGTGTCGCCATCAACAATTGCTGCTGTACCTGCATCACGTTCGATAACTACAAAGAAGTTTTCCCAATTTAAACCATGCATTGGCTTGGTTGGGTAATCTTTTGGTGCTACGTATTCTTTAGTATAAGAACGCATTTGCTCTAAAGACATTTCTGGTGGTACTGGTGGTTCCATTTGAATGAAAGTTGCCATGTTAGCAATTTCTTTTTTAGTGAACAGATCATCAAAGTTATTCATGCCACCTTCGGTACCCAACGCAATAATTTTTTCTAAACGTTGTTGACCTTTTTTTAAGGTATTTTCAGGTTCTAGGTTTTTACCTGTTGCCCCTTTGCGTAATGTTCCGTGACAACCAGCACAACGCTGAAAGTATTGTAGTTTTGCTTGCTCATAATCAGCTTCAGACAGCGTAGGCTCTGCTGCCGACACTGACAAGCTCATTCCACCAGCAGCCATACCAATAGCTAAACCAAGTGCTGAAAGGCTATGTTTAATATGTTTCATCAGTTACTCTCCAGAGTTTATTTTGTTTACGTGTTGTATTTGTGTATTCATGTTCCTGCATTGTAAACAGGCACCAAATGTTTCTAAATGTTACTATCTGCTTATTTTCGATCTAATTATGTGATTTAGATCAAATTTTAAAAGTAATCTTGATTATTAGTAAGACAAGTTGATCGAGGTCAATAAAACCGAAGGTGTAAATTTTTTCGTAAAAAAACAGCCCATCAATAACATTTATGAATCGGCTGTTTTATTTTTGTGAATCTATCAATTAAAAATGTTACCAAGTATATTTAAGTTGTAATGAGCCATTGAGCCCTGGTGCTGCCATTGTAGTTAATAACGGGTCGCTCGCTGCAAGCCCATTTACATCAGACCAAAGCCAATATTGCTTATCTGTTAAATTATTAATCGCAGCTGCAACAGTAAGTTGTTTATTAACATGATAATTCGCGATAACATCAAAAGTTGCATAGCCTGCTGTACTTGCTAATTTCTGCTCTGGATCATCGGCATTTTCATCATCAATATCTGACTTTCCCGCCACTAAGTTTGCATGAAACGCAACAGACACTGACTCATCACTATTTAACCACTCAAACCCCATGAATGCATGATTAGGTTCAATTTCATTAATTGCTTGATCTGTGTCTCTGTTTTCACCTTTGCTTACAAATATAGATGCATAAGCGCTATAGCTGTCATTAGTACTGAACAAACCTTGATCATTATATTTATAACCTAATTCTGCTCCGTAGATTCTAGCATTATCAATATTTTGAGATTGAAAGATAATACGCCCTAAAACAGGATTAAACCCTAGATTAACTTTGGTTTGAATAAAGTCATCATAATTATTATAAAAACCGACGATATCAACCTTATGGTGGTCAGTTGTTAGGTTGTACCCTACTTCATACCCATCTGTTTTTTCTGATTTTAAATTAGGATTTGGAATAGCTCGCATTTTCATTAAGGGAATATCTAAACCAATATTAGCATCTTCAAAAGGTGGCGCTCTGAAGCCTTTAACATATTGCCCATAAAGTTGAGAATTATTATTTAGCTGATAAACAACGCCCAGTTTTGGTGAAAAGCTTTCTTCATTAATAAAGACGACTGTTTGGTCTGGATTGTCTTCTAAATACATACTGTCTTTGTATGGAGACAATTCATATTTATCATAACGAATGGCGGGAATAATAGTGAAGTTTGTACCATCGATGGCTATTTCATCATTAAAATAAATCCCTAACTCGGTTATTTTACTAATAGGAAAATCTCTTAAAGGAAAGTTTTCTGATAAAACAACATTGGTTGAATCTCCTGTATCAATATTTGTTTGTAAGCCATCTCTGTACTCTATAATGTCTGTTTTACTATATTCTAGTCCATAGCCAATTTGGTGGGTTGAAGAAGATAAATTAACGCGAGTATAAAAGTTTAATCGTAAACCTTGTACATCTTGCTGAAAATAGAAATCACGGTCATAACGATAATTTGTACCACGTGAATTTCGATATTCTTCTGTAAGTTGCACTGTATCACTACTTTGATCATACAAACGTATAACCCCACCTTCTAACCAGGCAGAATCCAGAACAAAATCGTAATTAATCGCAATATTCTCACGGCTTGTTTCGTCATCCGCTAATAAATTAACGGTTGTACTAAAGCGCCCTATGCCAAGTAAAGATTGCAGATCACTGTCTGCTTCTCGTTTGAAATAATCATAAGTAATACTCAACTCTTGCGTATCAGAAATAGAGAAATAGTATTTTGCTAACAAAGATTTCGTCTCATTATCTTGCATGTCGCTACGAATATCAGCGGTCAAATTTCTGTCTAGCTCATTACCTTTTCGATAAGACGCTGAAATTAATGCACTAGAGGTATCATTACCAAAAGCAGTATTGAATGAAATAAGTTTGCTGTTATCGATAGAGTAGTAACCTGTTTTTAAGCCAACATAAAACTCTTTATCTGTTTCGCTTAATAAATCATTCGGCTTTTTTGTCACAAAACTAACCACACCACCAATGGCGTCGCTACCGTATGTACTTGAAGCGGGACCACGTAATATTTCAACTTGCTTAATTAATTCAGGATCAAGATAATTGCGACCTGAATTTGAATACTCACCCACATTAAATTGCTCAGCAACGGGTACTCCATCTATTTCTGTGACAACTCTGTTACCTGATATACCGCGAATAGCAATACTAGAATCACCAAAGCGACTACCAGAGTTAATCATATTGATACCTGCTTCATACCTTAGTATATCCGCAATGTCATGCGCTAACTGTCTATCTATGGTATTACTATTTATTACAGAGACAGCGCCAATAACATCTTGTACTTTACGCGGTACTTTACCTATAACAACCAAAGTTTCTATATTTTCATCAATACTTTGATGAACAACATCATCTTCAGCAACACTATGAGTGCTCGGCAATAGTATGCTAGCAAGCACCATAGTTAATAACGATTTATTGAACATTTTGAGGACCTATTAGTCTTAAACTTTTATAAACAATTGCGCTATTTATAAAGCAAACAGAAAACAACTTTGTGATCTATGTCAAAAGAGACAATAACTTTACTTCAGAGACTAACCTATATTTAAAAAAACAGATCTACATCATAATTTTATATTGAAAATTTATCACCTCACTCTTATCAAGCCTCACTGTGATATTTTCCACCTTTTTGTGAATGATGTGATTTAAATCAATAAATATCCTTTTTGGCATGCTCTTTATTTCATAAAGATGATCTTGGGCAAAAAATCACAATCAACTTCTATGTAAACTTAACTTATATAAATAACAGCACTTGGATTATTAACATGAGCATTTCAAAAACTAAAGGTGCTTACTGTATATCAGTGATATTACTTGCCATCTTCACCCTAGTTAAACAAAGCTATGCCAGTGAAAGCTCGCTGTCTAAAGCCCGAAAAACTCAACTAACCCACATAGTAAAACAAGATTGTGGTTCATGTCATGGTATGACATTGAAAGGAGGATTAGGTCCGGCATTACTTGCTGAAAACTTACAACAAAAATCTATTTTATTTATTCAAAATACAATTTTATATGGTCGTTCTGGTACGGCAATGCCGCCATGGAAAACATTATTAACCGAACAAGAAGCCTTATGGATTGCTGAGCAATTAAAGCAAGGTAATATTCATAACATAAATGACAATAAGGATAACTAGGGATCTACTATGACAAATTATACCTTTCAACTCGTTGGCATTAGTCTTTTCAGTCTTTTATTAAATGCCTGCGCTATAAGCGAAAAAGCCCCACAAGTTGAACTACGCGCAACAGGCGATATGGGGGTTATTATTGAACGAGCTACTGGGCAAGTTCAAATTGTTGATCACACAGATAAAAAAATTGTCAGTGAAATAAGTGGCCTAGGTGATTTGTCTCATGCCTCCATCGTCTATTCACGTGATCAACGCTATGCCTACGTATTTGGTCGCGATGGCGGGCTAACTAAAATTGATTTACTAAAAGATAAGATAGCTAAACGAGTTATACAATCTGGTAACAGTATAGGGGGAGCGATTAGTCAAGATGGTAAATTAGTCGCCGTTTCAAACTATACACCTGGAGGGGTAAAAGTATTTAACAGTGAAACACTTGAATTAGTGGCAACAATTGACAGTTCAATTTTAACAACCAAGCCAAAAAATAAAGACGGTAGCCCTGTTCGCTCAAAAGTCGTTGGTTTAGTCGACGCCCCTAACAATAAATTTATCTTTAGCTTATTTGATAGTCATGAAATATGGATTGCTGATTTTTCGGGTGTTACAAATGGTAAAAAAATGCAGTTAACAAAATTTGAAGATATCGGATTATTCCCGTATGACGCGCTCATTAGCGGCGATGGTAGATATTATATTGCAGGGCTATTTGGTGAAGACGGCATGGCACTACTTGATTTATGGCATCTTGAAAAAGGTGTTACGCGCATTCTAAAAGATTACGGTAAAGGCGAGCAAAAGTTACCTGTTTATAAAATGCCTCACCTTGAAGGTTGGACTATCGCAGGTGATTATGCTTTTGTTCCTGCCGTAGGCCAACACAAGGTGTTAGTTGTTAGCACCAAAACTTGGCAAAAAGTAGCCGAGATTCCAGCACATAGCCAACCAATTTTTGTTATGGCACAACCCGATAATCGTCAAATTTGGGTCAACTTTGCCTACCCTGATAACAATACTATTCAAGTATTTAATACTGAAACATTCGAATTAGTTAAAACCCTAACTCCTGGGCCAGCTGTACTACACATGGAGTTTACTCCCCGAGGAGAGCAAGTTTGGATGTCTGTTCGTGATAGCAATGAAATACAAATATACGACACTCAAACACAAACATTGCTAAAAACTTTAGAGTCAAAAAGCCCAAGTGGTATATTTTTTACCAACCGAGCTCATCAAATAGGGCTATAAACATGGCAACAGTACAGAAAATACCACAAAACGAAATAAAACTTACACAGCTACAGCAAGATATTATTAATAATTTTCAAAAAGGCTTTCCTTTGTGCAGTAGCCCTTATCTTGCTATGGCAGAAAAATTAAATAGCGCTAATTTACCTTATAATCATGATGAAACGATAACTGAGCACAGTGTATTTAACTCCCTTCTTGATTTAGATATTTTAGGCGTTACTTCACGTATTGGGCCTGTTTTTGATCATAAAAAAGCTGGGGCTAGCACGCTAGCGGCTTTAGCCGTAAAAAAGGAAGAACTCAATAAAATTGCAAGTATTGTTAACCAGTTTGAACAAGTTAATCATAACTATGCCCGTGGGTCACACTTTAATAAAACAAATTACAACCTATGGTTTGTAGTAACTGCTAGCGACCCTATTGCGCTTAATCAAGTTCTAATACGTATAGAGCTGCTAACGGGCTTAAAAATATTAATACTGCCAATGGAAGCCTCTTACCATTTAGATCTCGCCTTTGCTGTTAATGTTACAGGTAAAGCTAGTGAAAAAATTAAGGATAATTTGTCACACAATAAAAGCAATACCAACACTAAAGCAATTGCTGAACCAGATTCACTACCTGAAATAAAAAAATTGCAGTTAAGAAAGTTAATAGAAACAGGTCTGCCACAACATTTGCAACCGTACAGTAAACTAGCAAAAAAAATTAATGCCACAGAGAAACAAGTATTAAATCAAATAGCTAATTGGCAACACACTGGTTTAATACGACGTTTTGGTTTAGTAATAAAGCACAGGAAACTAGGTTATAACGCCAACGCCATGGTGGTATGGAACATTGACAGTGAGCAGGTTGATAACATAGCTGCTAAACTTGCCAAAAGAGAAGAAGTCTCTTTATGCTATCGCCGTCCACGTAGGTTACCTGATTGGCCTTATAATCTATTTTGTATGATTCACGGCACAGATAAAACGATAGTTCATCAACAAATTGAAGCGCTTACACAGGAACTATCTTTAGGCCATATTGAAAAAGATATACTTTTTAGTTTTAAAGCTTATAAGCAAAAAGGCGCTAGTTATCATCAAAGTAATAACGTAAAAACAAAGGTAAGCAATGCTCATGGATAAAGCAGCCACAACCGAAGTTAGCGAATTATCTGAATTAGATAAAGGGTTAATCAACCTACTTCAAAAGGGGTTCCCTGTTTGTGAACGCCCATTTGCTGAAATTGCTCAAACCTTGAACATTTTGGGAATCAATACAAGCGAAAGAGAAGTTATTGACCACGTACAAGCATTGAAAATCAGTAAAATATTAACGCGTTTTGGCCCAATGTTCGATGCCACTTGTTTAGGTGGCGCTTTTACATTAGCAGCACTTAGTGTACCAGAAGAAGACTTTGAAAAAGTTACGGAACAAGTTAATAGCTTTGAACAAATTGCTCATAATTATCGACGAGACCATACCTTTAATATGTGGTTTGTCATCGGCACAGAATCACAAGCTGAAATTGACGAGGTTATCTTAGCGATTGAAGAAACAACTAAACTTTCAGTACTTAACACACCAAAACTGGAGGAGTTTTATGTCGGTCTCTACCTACCCGTCTAAAGAATTAACACCTTTAGAAAAACAATACATTTTAGCCACTCAAAAAGGCCTTCCCATTGTAGAGCGCCCTTATGATATTATTGCACAAAAGCTAAATGTTAGTGTTGAAGAAGTATTAAAACTAACAACAAGTTTACAGCAAAGAGCAATTATTCGCCGTATTGCTGCTGTGCCAAATCATTACAGAATTGGTTATAAATATAATGGTATGACAGTTTGGGATGTGGACGATAACTATATTCGAGAATTTGGTCAACGTGTTGGCAAACTTCCCTTTGTTAGTCATTGTTATGAAAGGCCTCGTCATCTCCCGCACTGGAATTACAATTTATTTGCCATGGTGCACGGTAAAAACCAACAAGAAATAGAAAAGTACCGAAGCCAGATCAAAGAATTGTTAAATGCTGTATTAGTACAACGCAACCATGATTCAGGTCAAAATAGACCTACTAAAAGTAATGATATGTTAACAAGTACTCAAATACTGAAAAAAACAGGCTTACGATTAAAAAAATAAATTTTTACGATCGCCAGCAAGGTAGGAAAATATGTTCAGAATATCGCAATTATTAACCACATTACATAATGATTTAACGGACTTGAAACCCGTAAGCGCCGCTAGAAAAATGCCTGGCCCTGTCGTTATTTGGAATCTTATACGTCGATGTAATTTACGTTGTAAACATTGCTACTCAACCTCATTAGACATTGATTTTAAAGATGAACTAACCACTGAACAAATTAAAAATACAATAGATGATTTAAAAGTTGCGAAAGTTCCTGTGTTAATTTTATCAGGAGGCGAACCCCTACTTCGCCCAGATATTTATGAAATTACAGAGTATGCTAAGAAAAAAGGATTTTATCTTGCACTGTCAACCAATGGCACCTTAATTAATGAAGACAATATAGAAGCGATTAAAGCTGCAGAATATCAATATGTTGGCATTAGTATTGATGGACTAGAAGAATTTCACGATGAATTTCGCCGTCAAAAAGGCAGTTTTAAAACCTCTATGCACGCTATTAAGCTGTGTAAACAAGCAGGGATCAAAGTAGGTATGCGTCTGTGTTTGACACGAGAAAATTTTGCAGATTTACCTGCAATGTTAAACTTAATGGAAGATAATAATGTTGATAAGTTTTATTTATCACATCTTAATTATTCAGGCCGTGGTAAACGTAGCTCTGAAAATGACGCCATGTTCAAAATGACAAAAGATGCGATGGAATTGCTATATGAACGTGCTTGGTCACATATTACACAAGGAATAGAAACAGACTTCGTCACAGGCAACAACGATGCTGATGGCCCATTTTTATTACAATGGGCAAATAAAAAATTCGGCAAAACACACCCAGAAGCAATTGCTAATTTAAAGCAAAGGTTAGTCAACTGGGGCGGAAATGCTAGCGGTGTTAATGTTGCCAACATAGACAATACTGGCACCATTCACCCCGATACTTATTGGTGGAACCACCCTATTGGTAATGTCAAAACAGAAAAATTCTCTGACGTATGGAAAAATACTCAAGATCCATTGATGTTAGGTTTTAGGCAGAGTCCTCGTCCAGTAAAAGGACGTTGCGCATCCTGTAATTACTTAAGTATTTGTGGAGGAAATACTCGTACCCGTGCTTTTGCACAATCTGGAGACGCTTGGGCAGAAGATCCAGGCTGTTACCTAGAAGATAATGAAATTGGCATTATAGAGTCTTCCTCAAAGTTTTATGCCTCATTGAACAACCAAGAAAAAAGCATTCAATTTATTGAAGTATAACCGTGCTAAGTAACTAATTAAGCAACACAGCCAAATAAAAAAGGCTAAAAGCAAAAAGGCAAGAACATGACTACACCATCAACAACTTCATTAAACAACTTTCCCTCTATGAATATTAATAAAATAACCGCGCGGGGAAAATCAATATTAAATAACGGCGAAGTCGCCTTAGTGGGTTCTGGCCCCGGCGATGCTGAACTATTAACAATTAGAGCCATGCGTTTTATTCAACAAGCCGAAATTGCTATTTACGACAGACTAGTCAGTGACGAAATATTAGCATTGTTACCTGACAACTGTGAACGCTTTTATGTAGGAAAAGAACAAGCTAAACACTGTGTTCCCCAAGATCGTATCAACGAAATTTTAGTAGAAGAAGCTCTTGCAGGTAAAAAAGTATTACGTCTTAAAGGTGGGGACCCTTTTATTTTTGGTCGCGGAGGCGAAGAAGCTGAATATTTGCTCGAACATGGTGTTAGCTGCCACGTTTGCCCAGGCATTACAGCGGCATCAGGTTGTACTACTTATGCTGGCATTCCGCTTACCCATCGTGGTGTGGCACAAGGGTGTACCTTTATCACGGGTCACATCCAAAATAATGGGTTACTTAACTTGCCATGGCAAAGTTTATGTTGTCCAACTCAAACCGTAGTGTTTTACATGGGAATTAATACGCTGCCTAAAATTGCAGAAAAACTAGTAGAAAACGGCCGAGATATTAATACACCCGCCGCTTTAATTCGTAAAGGAACACAGCCAGAACAAAAAACCTACCGTGGTACTATAGGCAACTTAGCTGAGCTTGTTGAAAAACATAATATAACACCACCAACGTTGATTATTATTGGTGATGTGGTGAATCAACTAACTACAGAGCAGTTGGCTACGCCAGGTTTTTTAAATGCAAAAAATTACACGTCTAAAACGGATAACACCATTGATTCACAAGCAAAAATAGCATAGTAAGGATGAGTATGAAACAGTTCTTCGTAGTCAAAAAAGCACTCTATTTACTACTCTCTTTGAGTATCTTTTCCGTGACAGCCTCAGACAAAGAGCCCAATGCAACTAAACTTTATAAACAACATTGTCAATCTTGTCATGGCGTAGGAAGGCTAGGGGCAATGGGGCCAGCTCTTTTTCCTGAAAACTTATCGCGCTTAAGAAAAACCAAAGCTACAGGTGTTATTCAGCATGGCCGTCCAGCAACGCAAATGCCAGCATTTAACAAAATACTAAAGAAAACGGAAATTGCTAGCTTAGTTGATTACATTTATACACCCGCACAAAAGCTGCCAGAATGGACAATGGCCGATATTAAAGCAACTAATATTCAACATTTTGATCAGAGTAAATTACCTAACAAACCACAATTTAACGCCGATTTAATGAACCTGTTTATTGTGGTTGAATTAGGTGATCACAGTGCAACTTTACTTAATGGGGACACATTTGAGCCTATAACTCGTTTTAAAACTCGCTTTGCCTTACATGGTGGCCCTAAGTATTCGCCTGATGGACGCTTTGTATATTTTGCCTCGCGCGATGGTTGGATAAGTAAATATGATATTTACAATATGAAAATTGTCTCAGAGATAAGAGCGGGAATTAACACCCGTAATTTAGCCGTATCAAGTGATGGAAAATATGCAATTGTTGGTAATTATTTACCTCATAATATTGTAATTCTCGATACCAAAGATTTATCACCAATAAAAATGGTTGAAACCAAAAACAGCGAAGGTATAAGTTCAAGAGTTAGTGCTGTATATAATGCACCACCACGACATAGTTTTATTGTTGCATTAAAAGACGTTAAAGAAGTTTGGGAAATACCTTATAGCGATAAAGGAGGAGTTGAAGTTTATAAAGGTTGGGCACACGATTACCGTAAAGATGGTGGTGAAGGTAAAGTTGAAAATTGGAAAAGTGATGATGCCTTTCCAATCCGACGTATTAAAACTGAGGATTATTTAGATGATTTTTTCTTCGATCCTGACTACATTAATCTTATTGGCACTGCGCGGAATAGCCACAATGGTCAAGTAATAAATCTTGATACTAAGAAAAAAGTATCCACTATTGAGCTTACTGGCATGCCACATTTAGGATCAGGTATTACTTGGGATTATCAAGGTAAAGCAGTTTTTGCATCACCTAATATTAAGGAAGGCAAAATAACAGTGATTGAAATGGAAAATTGGCAAGTAATAAAAGAAATAAAAACAGAAGGGCCTGGTTTCTTTATGCGTAGTCACAGTAAATCACCTTATGCTTGGGCTGACGTTTTCTTTGGTCCCAATAAAGAAAAAGTACATATAATTAAAAAAGATACCCTTGAAATTGTAAAAACACTCGCGCCAGCGCCAGGTAAAACAGCGGCTCATGTAGAATTTACCAAAGATGGTAAATATGTACTCCTGAGTATTTGGGATAACGATGGTGCTGTTATTGTTTATGATGCTAATACGCTAGAAGAAATTAAGCGTATTCCAATGAATAAACCCTCGGGTAAATATAATGTTTATAACAAGATTAATTATGAACGAGGCACAAGCCATTAAATTTATTCTGAATATCAGTTACTTTATCTGATATTCAGTCAGTAATCTTAATGATTGCTTATAGCCAAAAAGCAGAAGTGAACTAGACAAATGAGTAAACTCGTTTGCACCTGCGAGCTTCAACATTTATGATCAAATGTACACCGACGAAAATCACGATATTTTACGTCTTAACTTCGTGCGTCTTGCGATCAAGTCATGGCTTGCAATCCCTTCAACAAAAAATCACTATTTACACTATAAGTAGGGCTTCGGGCTTGTTCAACACCCGAATAAGGTGTCGGCTGCGCGACACCTATTGTTATATTTACGTTTACACCGCACTGTTTTTTAAAAGTAAATGTGACAAAAATAGTGGCAGTAAATTATTAATTAATTGAGAATTGCTTTCGTTAGTTTGATTTAATAAAACCCAGCCATTAGTTCCCATGACTTCAACTGATTTAATATTGATGCTTTCAACTTCAGGTTTTTTAAAGCACCAATCACCTGATACGCGGAATATACCAAAATCTGTATTTATGCAACTAATGTTGAAAAACTGCATCAAACCTCTTTGTAAATATAACGAGCCTTACTAACAGGCTAAAGTAATGGTTGGCTAAAATTGTGTAACGAAGCGAAACGTAGCCAACTGTTACGAGTCCGACTTTAAAGCCTTGTTGGACTAAGTCACTACCTGCTCGGTGTGTCAGAGTTGGTGTTATTTATGCTATGGGAATTTGCTTTTTGTAACGTCAGTTACATCAAGCCAATTTAGTAGAGTTGCCATCACTTTTGAACTATCCCTGCATCACTCAGCGTTTATTACCCAGCTATTACACCTAATTTTTATGTAATAAGCAATCATCTTTTTTAAGCGCACAACTGTTATTAGCCTGAACAATCAAGCAGGTTAACTGTTTGATTTTTATCAGTAAGCTAGGCTGATACTAAGCGTGATTCAGACATAACACCTTTTCGTTTAGCAAATAATTAAAAATTTCAAAGCCGAGACTAAGTAACTTAGTCTACATCAGCATACTTTTGCGAGGTTTCATAGCATGCCTGTTGAATACGCATAAATGCATCAACAATTTCAGGATCAAAATGACTACCTTTCCCTTCTAGAATGATTGCCACTGATTTATCATGAGAAAAAGCTGGCTTGTATACCCTTTTACTGATTAATGCATCATAAACATCGGCCAATGCCATTAATCGAGCTGATAATGGAATATCATCTCCTGACAAACCTAATGGATAACCACTACCATCCCACTTTTCATGATGACCGTAAGCGATTTCTTTAGCAAAACGTAAAAAGTTATTATTAGTATGCATTGTGTTAATTGCCGCTTCAATAGCATCGTGCCCATAAGTCGAGTGTAGCTTCATTATTTCAAATTCATCGTCAGTTAACTTTCCTGGCTTAAGCAAGATACTATCGGGTATGCCTACTTTACCAATATCGTGCAGGGGGGCAGATTTATAAAGCATGGTTATATTTTGCGGAGTAAGAAAATCTTTAAATTTGTCTAATTTTCTTAATTCCTCCGCAATAAGTTTAACATAGTACTGTGTTCGTCGAATATGATTGCCTGTTTCAGGGTCCCTAGATTCAGCTAATGCACCCATAGACACCATTGCCACGTCCTGCAACTCTTCCATTTGTTGAGTACGTTCAGCAACTTTTTGTTCTAATATCAAATTTTGTTTTGTGAGTTGTTCACGGGCATCTTTAAGAGCCAAATGGTTCTTAACGCGTCCTGCTAAAATAGCGGGTGAAATTGGTTTAGTAATATAATCAACAGCACCTAACTCTAAGCCTTTTGCTTCATCTTTTATATCAGCTTTAGCGGTTAAAAATATAATGGGAATATCTCTGGTTAATAAATTTTCTTTTAATTTTTTGCAAACTTGAAAGCCGTCCATATCAGGCATCATAATATCTAATAATATTAGGTCAGGAAGTTGTTTTTCCATAATTTTCAGAGCAATCGCTCCATTTATGGCTGCCATTATAGAATATTTATCATTTAGCACACTTTTCACAACATTAATGTTACTGGGCGTGTCATCTACCACTAGAATAATTTTTCTAATATTGGTCATTTTTCATCTCGGCTTTGAATAGCAATGTGAATATTTGATAATATAGTAATAATTTCTTCTTTAGCGCTTTCATAATCATAATTCTGTAGTGCACTATACAGGCGTTTTAATGATGGGTTGTGAGTTAACTCTGTTTGTTGAAGAAGTTGTAGGCAAGTATCCATGGCTTCTACATCAAAATTATCAATTTGTTCGTTTATCTTAGTAAGCAACCCTTGTACATCAATGTTTTCAGTATGAATTATTTCTGGTACATTCCTTACCGCAGAATGGATTGTCTCCAATGTCTGTACAAGTAATTCTATCACTCGTTTTATCTGGGCTTTAGTGTCTAATTTATTTCTAATTGACTGTTCTGCTTTTTCAATAGTTTCATGTAAATGTCTTGCGCCAATATTGCCTGCAATACCTTTTAATTTGTGCAGCTGAAATTCTATCGTAGACCAATCTTGCTGAGCCATTGCTTTTTGTAATTGTTCAGCCGTATTTTTTTCATCTTCTACAGTCTTAGTTAAAATTTGCAAATAGGTACTGCTGTTACCTGCAACACGTAATAAGGCAGTTTCAACATCAAAACCGGGTAAATCAGGTATGTTCATTTTGGTATCTACCTTTACATCCATTTGATAATCGTTGATATTTTTATCTGTTAATATACTGATTAAAGTAGAAAATAGCTGTGATGGGTCGATCGGTTTACTTATATGCTTGTTCATTCCTGCAGCAAAACATTTTTCTCTATCATCTGCCATGACATTGGCAGTCATAGCAATAACAGGAAGACTATCCCATTTTTTGTGTTTACGAATTTCACGTGTTGCCTCGTATCCATCCATTTCAGGCATTTGAATATCCATCAGAACACAATCAAACATATCTATATCTAATTTGTTAAGTGCATCCTTACCATTATTTGCTAAAGTCACAAAGGCATTCGCTTGTAATAGCAATTCCTTTGCAACTTGCTGATTAATTTCATTATCTTCTACAACTAAAATACGTTTGCCAGCTAAGCTTTTTTGATTATTTTTTTGTGTAGCTTTTAGGTGGGCTGTTTTACTGAGTCCTGAACTCAATTGACACTCATGAAAAATACTAATCATTGAATCAAATAAAGTTGAAGGGCTAACTGGTTTTGACAAAAAACTTGAAATACCTACCGCTTTGCTTTGTTCTATTACATCTTCGTTATTGTATGCACTCACCATTATAATTCGTGGAATTGAGTTGATGTTAGGATCTGCCTGTATCAAACGACTGGTTTCAATGCCATTAAGTTCAGGCATTCGCCAATCCATTAACACCAAATCAAAGGGAGAAGAAGTTTTTAACGTTATTAATGCTTCTTTACCACTTTTAACAACCGTTGGTTCGCAGCCAAATTGTGCTAGCGTGGTACTTAAAACTTGTCTAGATGTTTGATTATCATCAACAACTAATATTCTAAGGTTCTTGAAATCTTCTGCATGTAGCGGCCAATATTCTTGCTGTTCAACACTCTCAAATTTTGCAGTAAACCAAAATTGGCTGCCTTCGCCAACTTTGCTATTGACACCAATTTCGCCATTCATCATTTCAGCTAAGCGTTTACATATGGCTAACCCTAAGCCTGTACCACCGTATTTTCGAGTAGTAGATGCATCTGCCTGTGAAAATGATTTAAAAAGCTTTTGGGTTTGCTCCTCATTCAACCCTATACCAGTATCGATAACGCTAAATTTAAGGGTAGTTAACTTATTTGAACGTTGCTCGCAGTATACTTGTACTTCAATTTCCCCTTTATCGGTGAATTTAACTGCATTATTAATTAGGTTTAGTAGAATTTGGCCTAAACGAAGCGGGTCACCATTGATATATTGAGGAACATTTGCATGTATATTTAATACTAACTCTAGTTGCTTCTTCTCTATTTGCATTTGTACTAAATTAGCCATATCTTGCAGCACGTTTTCCACCGAGAATTTGGTTTTTTCAAAGGTGAGTTTACCAGCCTCAATTTTAGAAAAATCTAAAATGTCATTAATTATTCTCAATAGAGTTTTGGCTGAGGTGTCTATATTGAGTAAATAGTCTTCTTGCTTAGCTGTTAACTCTGTGCATAAAGCTAGATGAGACATGCCTAAAATAGCATTCATTGGTGTTCTGATCTCGTGACTCATATTGGCTAAAAAGTCTGATTTTGCTTGAGTAGCTAGTTCTGCGATAGCTTGGGCTTCTTTTAAATCAGAAATATCCACAATGACACCTAATAATCCTCCTCTATTTCCGTCACTTAAATCAAAGGTGTTGACCCAATACAATACATGATGGTCTTTATCATCAGCAAACCGTTGAACCAATTCATGATGTTTTACTCCTCCTGTGGCTAATAGTGAGGAATCTTCATTGTGATAGGCTTGACGATCTGTTAATGGTATATAGTCCAAGTCCAACACCGACTTACCAATTATATCTTTTCTGTCAATGCCATAGGCTTGTTCGTAAGCTTTATTACAACCAATAAAGATACCTTGAGGATTTTTAATAAAAATCGGGTTGGGGATGGTATCGATTAAAGCCGACTGAAAACGAATTTGATTTTGGCGTTCCTGTTCGGCTTTATAGCGAACACTTATATCATCAATTATCCATAATATACCTTTTTCTAAATCTGGAGGATAATTAGAATCTAGTGCTTTCCCCGATAATGAACAATAAATTTCACGCCCTGTATTTGTACACAATAACTGTTGATATTTAACATTTTTCCCTTGTTTTAATTGGTTTTTAATTTGGCACTTAAAATCTTGATAGTGCTTTATATTAACAAATAAATTTTTTGCTTCTAACCCAAGAATATCTTGGGGAGTATTGAAATCAAGTAATGTCGCTAAGCAATCATTACATCTTTCTATTTTTTCACCTTGACGCAATAACATAATGCCAACTTGAGCATTATCAAAAATATTTTGTAATTCCCATTTTATGTCAACTAAGTTTTTTTCAACCCGTTTCCTTTCATCTACTTCTACTCGTAGTTTTCGGTTGGTTCGGCTAATAAAATAGACAATTAGTAATGCGATAAAAATAACCGCAGATACGATTTGCCAGAGTCGAGTCCAATCAAACTCTTGTTCAGTTTTAACGTTTATCCACTGGTCATAGAAAGATCGTTTTTGCTCAGTTGGAATGGTTAATAGCGTTTCATTCAATAATTCAACAAATTCTGGCCAATCTTTTCTCACCGCAATAGCTAAATTAAATTGATAAGGTGTGGTTGCAGCAACTTTTAGATTTTCTACATGGCTACTGCGGATGTTATAAGTAGTGGCGGCTAAGGTATCGAAAGCTACATCAGCTTGACCATCACTGACTGCAATAAGAGCTTCAGTTATGGTGTTATAACGTTTTAAACTCAGATCAGGAAAATCTCGACTTAACGTTTCGGCAGAAACATAGCCATCAACAACAGCCACAGTTTCACCCGTCAGATCTTCTAAACCATTTATGAAGTGAGCCTCTTGCCGAGTAACAAGTACCATAGGCACAGATTGATATATTTGAGTAAACAAATACTTTTTAGCGCGTTCAGGGGAAGGAGTCATGGCTGGGAATATGTCTACTTCTCCTTTGTCGTGAGCTTTAATCACATCAGACCAGGTCTCTTTTTTCACTGGTGACATTTTAATATTAAGCTGTTGTGCGATCCATTTCATATACTCTGAAGCAATACCTATATGTTCATTCTGTTGGGATATAGCTTCAAATGGTAACCAGTTAGGATCAACACCTAGACGAATTTCTTTATGCTCAGCCAACCAATCTTTTTGTTTTTGTGTAAGTTTGAATGACTCAATATAGTCAGTGGAAGCTTTCAGGTAATTGTTTCTTATATTTTCTATTTCTTCAGTTGATAGGGTGTTTAGCCCTTTTTGCAATATTGACAAGAGAAGTGGTTCTGTATTTGTAACTCCGAAGGCCATGCCTATTGGCGCTTGTTGGTATACGCCAACTAGTTTAAGTTGGTTAGGAAAATACTTGCTTGTGAAATATTCACCTACAAAATTATTGCCTATATAAGCATCAACTTTACCTGTTACTACTAGCGTTAATGCTGACAAAGTACTGTCTACAAGTGTAATATTAATTTGTGGAAAATCCCTGATAATAACATCCGTGAGATAATGTCCTTTTTCTAAGACAATGGTTTTATTTAACAAGCTTTGCATATCCGACACTTGTTGATTGCCACGATTAACAAAAATGCCGATTAAAGTTTCCATATAAGGTTGGGTGAAAAGTAATTTTTTTCTCCCTAAATCAGATGGAGTCATAGAAGGCGAAATATGTAACTTACCCGTTTTAAGTTTAGGATAAAGTACACTCCATGAATCTAACACTATATTTGCACTAAGGCCTACACGCTTAAGTACAAGTTGTAGTATTTCCGCGCTAATTCCTTTGTATTGATTTAGTTCAGCTTTATATTCAAAAGGGGGCCAATCAGAAGTGGCTGCGATGTTTATCGACGAATGTGAGATTAACCATGTCTGTTCTGCTTCGGTAAAATTTATGTTGCTTTGAATTTGACTAAAATTAGCATTTTTTTGAGCAAAAGCGGAGACATTAAAAAAAACAAAAAGAGTGAGGATAAATTGAAAAGTTAAAAAAGAGAGAGATTGTTTATAATATTTCATCCTTGACCCTTGCCGTGCTTAATAAAAATTAATTGCAAACTGAGTTTGTACTATATTACGTAATAAAAAATGACACATTATTTTATCCATATCCCTCCTCTTTGTTATAAGTCAGTATTACACATAACAGAAAAATATAAAAACTTTTACAATAGCAACAATAATGGTCGCAATTGTAAATATTGCTCATAACAAAGAAAAGTAAGATAAGTTAGGGCTAAAGTATTACAATATCAACTTATCTACCACTTAAAAGGCGCCTCGTTAGTGCTATCAACTTTTTTTAAAACAAAACCACTTATTGATGACACAAGTCGTGAATGGATCTTTGACACTTTTTTGTGGTGTATTGAGCAGCTTGACGGAGTTTTTTTTTAAACAACATAGCCAGTTAATATTGCCCAGCAATAACTTTTATCCCGGTACTTCAACCAGTGTAGAAGAAATGGCAAACACCATTTTTATTAATACCACTAAATACACTGGCATGACAGCTTGGCCACTCAGACTGGTATCTGCTGACAACTTCACGCCCAAACCTTTACCCTTACTGTCTTTTGAGTCAAGCCTGCGTGGTGAAAAGTGTAAAATTAGTTGCCATAGTAACTATGAAATAGACAATGAAGGAGCTGCCCCAGCAATTGACATTGCTTTTCATTCGAGCCAACTAAATCAACCTCAAGATTTAATTGCCTATTTAGTGCAACATCAAGCTGGAATATTGGTGAATCAACATGCAGCAATCTCATCTAATATCAGCTCACCTGGGGGAAAAGAAGTTTTAGCACAAACCATAGACTTGGTAGCCTGCTTTATGGGATTTGGTGTTATTTTTGCTAACACTGCCTATCAATTTAAAGGGGGATGTGGCTCATGTAACAACCGAAGCCTTAATCGTCAAGCGGCCTTACCTGAGTTAGAAACCGTATACGCACTCGCCTTGTTTTGCATTTTAAAAAACAGTGACATTAAGCCAATAAAAAAGGTACTAAAATCTCATTTATATAAAACATTCAAACAAGCACATAAAGAAATCTCATTATATTTACAACAAACCTCGAATAATAAACATTTAAAATTATTCAGTGTAAATATAAACTAGCGCTTCCAAAAAACGTTGATTAAAGCACCAGCCATAATAAAAGTCCCACCGATAATAGTCGTGAGTATTGGCACTTCACTAAAATATACCCAACCAATAATCACTGCAAATACCACTTGCACATAAGAATATGCTGTCGCTTTATTGGCGTCAGCACAATGCAGTGCTTTAGTTAGCCCTACCTGCCCTACTTGGGTAAAGATACCAACAAGAATTAATAAAATAGATGTAGCTATACTTGGTACAACAAAGTCAGTACCTAGCATCAGCATTGAAACAGGAAAAGCAACGATAGGAAAGTAAAATATAATGACCGAACTATCATCAGTTTTAGTCAGCTTTTTAACTATTACATAAGCAACTGCACTACCAAATGCGCCCAAAATACCAGCACCAATGCTTAACCATGGATACTGAACGGTATTTTCTATTACTAACTTAGACTGAGTTAATTGTGAGTGCTCTAAATTAGGTTGAATAATAATAAATAAACCAAATAAACTAATCACAATGCACGCAATGGTTGAGCGCTGAATTGTTTCTTTCAAAAAGAATATTGCCAAAATTGCTGTAAATACAGGGTGTAAATATTGTAAAAAAGTAGCTTCTGCCAATGGTAACGTAGTTACAGCATAGTAAACAAACATCAACGCAAATGAGCCAACCGTGCCACGGGCAATTAACAGCTTTTTATTATTTCCCCATATGGGAATCTTTTTACGTTTAATATCAGCATAACTCATGATAGCAGAAACAATAGCTCTGGCAGCAACAATCTCTAACACAGGAATCCCTAAACCACTAACCTCTTTTACACAAGCGGCCATCAAGGAAAAACCTAGGGCAGAGATGAGCATATACCAAACACTCATTGATACTGAATTTTTTATAGATGAAAACATTTACTGTAGTACTCATGCAGTAAGATAAAATGAATAGTTCATGTTAAACTAGGGCAACCCAATCAGTCAGTATTAACTAAAACCAAGTTGCAATAGCTTATCACGAATCGCTTGATAACGTTGTTGTTCGCAAGAAGCAAACCCTGTTAACTGCCTAACTTTATTACGCCCAAATAATGGCATAGTCAAACCAGCAAAAAATCTACAATAACTTTCAAGCGTTAATGGCGCGTGCGTTTTCCCTTCAAGATGGCGAGACAATACCCCAGCATTGGCAATGAGCATGTCAGCACTGGGCCAAGGTACTTGTTGTGAATATTGAAGTTGTGCAATATTGCCACGACAAACACTACAATGCCCACATTGAATTGGCGCATTTATATCATCAAAATAACGGCTTAAGTTATAACTTAAGCACCCATCAAGTTGAAAAAATCGCACTAAGGTAGCAATGCGTTTAATTTCTTTTTCTTCTTTATCAAGAAAATAGTCCGTTAAGTTTTTGGCTAACACAGGATTGTTCAATTCATGGGTATTCACCTTAAATACTTCCGTCATCCTTGATGTTTCTAACACAATCATTTGCTGTTCGTGCAGGTACTCCAAGGCCGCTATGACTCGATTTCGTTCAACAGACTTATCTTGCAATAAGCTATCAAAGTGTAAACTTCCCCATACTTTCTTAAATGCCGTAGCTTCAAAAATAGCAGATAAAAAAGCTTTTCTTTGCTCATTAAAGCCAGCAAGTATTTTCTCAAGCGGTTGTAAAAGTTTTATTTTAAAGTCAGCAAAATAAGCGTACATGGGTTCAATAACGCCCATTAACTCTAATTGTACCAACAAAGTTTTTAACGGAAGTTGTTTAATGTTAGTGGCGTTAGATAGTGATATTAACTGTAATTCCCACTTGCTTTCATGTTGGCTTGCTTGGTTTATATGAGTTGTTTGGGTTTCTGCTTTAATAGCATCAATTACATATTCTATGCCGCTCAATTCTGGTGTATCACCATAAACAAAGTTTTCTACTGTATTTAAGCCATCTAAATTCGCTAACGTAATACAGTGAGAAAGGTTGCCATCGCGCCCTGCTCGACCTATTTCTTGAGAATAATTTTCAATCGATTTAGGTAAATCGTAATGGAACACAAAACGAATATCACTTTTATCAATACCCATACCAAAAGCAATAGTCGCAACAATAACCTGTATATTACCCATCATAAAATCAGTTTGAATTTGACTACGCATATCACTGTTCAAACCCGCATGATAAGCACAAGCGTTAATACCTGCTTGTTGCAAGTAAGTTGCTACTTGCTCAGCACTGTGCTGTAGAGTGACATAAACAATGCCGCACCCCGTTTGCTGTTTTATTTGCTCAACTAAACAAGTATTTTTATTGGCGCTACTCACAGGCAATACGGTTAAATCTAGGTTTTGTCGATAAAAACCCGTTTGCACTATGTGGTGATTATTAATGGCAAATTTTTCTGCCATATCCAATTTTACTTTTTTCGTCGCCGTTGCCGTTAATAGTAAAGTTAATGGAATATTCAACTCATTACGGTAATTAGGAAGTTTCAAATAATCTGGTCTAAAATTATGACCCCATTCTGAAATACAATGTGCCTCATCAACCACTAACATAGAAACAGGCACAGATTGAATAAATTGCCTGAAGCGCTCATTTTTAAAACGCTCTACCGACACCATCAATATTTTAATTTCACCATGTCGCACAGCAGTCATCACTTCTTGTACTTCATTTCCCTTTAAAGTGGAATCTATACTCGCTGCCGCAATTCCTTTGCTTGCCAAAAAAGCTAATTGATCTTTGATCAAGGCGAGTAACGGTGAGACAACCAAAGTTAAGTGCGGTAAATGTAAAGCTGTTAATTGATAGCATAGTGATTTACCAGAGCCTGTAGGGAAAATTGATAAAGTTGAATGTCCCGCAAGTAATTGTTTAATGGTTTGTTGTTGTCCATCCCTGAATTGATCAAATCCAAAAATCGCGTTAAGTGATTGAGAAGGATTTGCTTTAATTCCGTTCATATTTTATTCCTATGACATTATTCCCATTAGTACATGTTATTGTATCTTAACTATTCCAAAATGAACCTTTCAAAAATAAAATTTTCAAAGTAAACCGCTCATCACTCAATATTAAGTTCATTATTCAATGTATTAAAAAACGTTTTTATTGCCTTGATTTCACTGAGAGTTAATCTTATTCCCAATTGATGCCACCCAGTATCTTCAATTGCTTGATCAATGGTTGTTGCAGCACCATCGTGAAAATAAGGTGCTGTGTTTAATACATTGCGTAATGAAGGCACTTTAAAAAAATAACTATCCGCAATATTACCTGTAGCTTGAGCACGTCCCTTGTCAATTTTATTAGGGTATGGGTGAACTATTCCCATCTTCATAAAAAGCTGTCCCCCTAATGCAGAGCCATTATGACAAGCTACACACCCCTTTGATATAAAAGTAATTAAACCCATTTTTTCTTCATTATTAATAGCATTAAGATCGCCTTGCAAATATTTATCAAAACGATCATCACTAAGTAACGTACGCTGGAAAGAGGCCAGTGCATTTGAAATATTGTCGATATTTATTGGTGAAGCATGCCTAGGAAAAGCATGTTGAAAGTCGCTTAAATAACCGATACTTTTCAGGCGAATAATTACTTCATCTTCTGAGGTCATCGCCATTTCATTTGGATTAAAAATAGGAAAGCTTGCTTGCTCTTCCAGTGTTTTTGCTCGGCCATCCCAAAATTGTGCTACATGCAGGGCTGTATTCCAAGTAGAAGGCGCATTGCGTGTACCTTTATTGCCTAAAGCACCCACTGACTGGGATAAATGGTCAACACCAGGTGCACCATTAATAATATTATGGCAACTATTGCATGATTGAGTCTGATTAATTGATAAAGCAACTTCAAAATACAGACGTTGACCCAGTTTTATTCTTTCAGGTGTGTCAATTTCATGCTTGAGAAGCGACTTAGGTAAAGGAGAAAAATAACTGAGTGTGGTTTCATGCAGTGATTGTTGCGCATTGGCTTGGCAAAGCCCATTAACAAATAACAATAACGTAATCGCAATAAAATATAATTTAGTCATTATGGTTAGGTTATCAAGTAATAAATAAGCTAGCACCCCATTAATGAGGTGCTAGTGAATATAGTGAAGCAAAATTTTGCTTAGTTCTGCTTAATTTAAATCAAAACGATCTAACTGCATCACTTTAACCCACGCCTTAACAAAGTCGTTAACAAACTTTTTATCGGCATCATCCGATGCATATACTTCTGCAATAGCTCGTAATTCAGAGCTAGAGCCAAAGATAAGATCTACAGGTGTTGCCTGCCATTTTAACTTACCTGACGTACGGTCATGACCTTGATAAATTCCTGGAGTCGCAGCATCTTTTGTCCACACCGTAGACATATCTAATAAATTAACAAAGAAGTCATTAGTTAATACACCTGGTTTTTGCGTGAATACACCATAGGAAGAACCATCAAAATTGGCATTTAGTGAACGCATACCACCAATAAGTACGGTCATTTCAGGTACATTTAATCCCAGTGTATTTGCTTTATCTATTAACATCTCTGCAGGTGACATATAGCTTTCATCCGAATAATAATTACGGAATCCATCAGCCTTAGGTTTCAGGTAGTTAAATGACTGAACATTGGTTTGTGCTTGACTAGCATCTGCACGACCTGGAATAAAAGGCACCTCAATGGTTTTACCTGCTTTTTTAGCTGCATTTTCAATTGCGGCTGCACCACCTAATACAATTAAATCAGCTAGTGATACCTGTTTTTTAGAAGACTTTTTATTGAACTTCTCTTGAATTGTACCTAATTTAGCTAACACCTTATTTAACGCTTTCGGGTTATTAACCTCCCAGCTATTTTGCGGCTCAAGTCGAATACGAGCACCATTGGCTCCGCCACGCATATCCGTAACACGATGACTTGCAGCAGCTGCCCAAGCAGTTCTTACTAGTTCAGAATTAGTTAAACCTGAATCAAGAATTTGTTCCTTCAGTGTTTTAATATCCTTGCTAGTAATAGTTTTGTAGTTAACCGTTGGTATAGGATCTTGCCATGACAACACTTCACTTGGTACTTCACTACCAACATATCTAGCGCGAGGCCCCATGTCGCGGTGAGTTAATTTAAACCAAGCTTTACCAAAGGCTTTATCAAACTCCGTTGGATCGGCTCTAAAGCGTTCAACTATTTTTCTAAAACTAGGATCTTCTTTTAATGCAATGTCGGTTGTAAACATTATAGGTGCATGGCGCTTATTAGGTATATGCGCATCGGGTACTAAATTTTCAGCCGCTTTATTGTCTGGTATCCACTGTTTTGCTCCAGCTGGACTTTTAGTAAGTATCCAATTAAAGTTCATTAAATTATCAAGGTAGTTTGATGACCATTGCGTAGGTGTTACTGTCCATGCGCCTTCTAAGCCACTGGTTGTAGTGTCTGCACCAACACCTGTACCACATTTATTTTTCCACCCTAAGCCTTGTGCTTCAACCTCAGTTGCCGCTGGCTCTGCACCTACACACTCATTTGGTTTTTTTGCTCCATGAGCTTTACCTAAGGTGTGACCACCTGCAATTAGCGCAACAATTTCTTCATCATTCATGGCCATGCGCCCAAATGACATTCTAATATCATCAGCAGCCAATAGTGGGTCTGGTTTACCGTGAGGACCTTCAGGGTTAACATAAATTAAGCCCATTTCTACGGCAGCAAGAGGGCCTTTTAATTTACCCTTTTTATCTCTACGCTCATCGGTAAGCATATTGGTTTCAGGACCCCAATACACTAAATCAGGTTCCCAATCATCGCTTCTACCACCGGCAAAGCCAAACGTTTTAAAGCCCATTGATTCTAAGGCAACATTGCCAGAAAGTACCATTAAATCAGCCCAAGATATTTTACGACCATATTTCTGCTTAACAGGCCACAATAAGCGTCTCGCTTTATCTAAATTGGCATTGTCTGGCCAACTATTAAGTGGATCAAAGCGTTGTTGTCCTCCGGATGCACCACCACGGCCATCATGAACACGATAAACACCCGCACTGTGCCAAGCCATTCTGATCATCAAAGGGCCATAATGACCCCAATCGGCAGGCCACCATGTTTTAGAGTCTGTCAGTGTTGTTTGAATATCTTTTTTTAGCTGATTTATATCAAGACTTGCGAATTCCTTTGCATAATTGTATTGCTCACCATAAGGGTTAGATTCAATGCTATGCTGACGCAAAGGACTTAAGCTTAGTTGCTCAGGCCACCAAAATTGATTTGTTTTAATATTGCTTTCTGCTGATGCCGTTGCCGGCATAGTTAAAGTAAATAACGCCACTGAAATTGCAGCTGCGATAGGGAGTGTTTTTGTAAACATTATTTATTCCTCTCTTTTATGTAATTATTTATAAATAAATTCACACAAAGCTTAAGAGGTTTAATGTTTTTTTTAAAATTGATTAAATCAAAGATAATGTTTAGTTTTTTAGATGGTAGAGGTCAGAATTGAAAAATAAAGCCCAGTAAACCAGAGCCGTCGCCTGGAGATGACTTTGTGATTTTATTACTATAAAAGCAGGTGGTTACTCTAATTAAGCCCCACCAATTAATCTAGATGTTTTTTCAGCCGCAACCACTGAAATTTCAACTAATAATGCCTCGCGAGCCATTTTAGCGGCAACACAAGCACGTGCAGGTGCATAGCCTTCAGGCACCCATGCATCCCATACGGCATTCATTTCATCAAAATAGCTCATATCCTTAACATAAATAGTGGCAGATAAAATGTGCTCTCTGTCACTACCAGCTTGAAGTAATAACTCATCCACCTTAGCTAACATAGTTTGTGTTTGCTCGGTAATATCTTTAGTAGCGTCTGCGGCGACTTGACCACACAAATAAATAGTACCGTTATGCTTAACAATACGACTCATGCGCTGTTTGGTTTCTAACCTTTCAATTGACACTAATTATTTCTCCAACATATCAATAAATTTTTGGGATTGTTCTATGGCCGCATTCATGTCTTTAATTAACACGGCAACGTCTTTTTTGATTGAAACCATCTCACCTTGCAATGATCCAACCGCTTTTGCATTCAGGTTATGTTTTAAGAAAAGGCTATTATCTTTTAGTGCAGACAGTACAGGCGCCATTTTACTTTCGGCTTTATGCATCGAATTAATTAATGAACGATAACGACGCTGTGTTTCTTTTAATTTGCTTGCACTTTGTCTTCTAAGGTTCGCACTAGAAATTTGCTCTATTTCTTCTTGCCATTCGTCAAATAATGCCTCTGAAACATCTTCTATTTTTTCAATACGCGAGCTAACAAGCTCCGCTGCTTTTTTAGAATCTTCATATTGTTCTTGAATAACATTGTATTGTTCTTCAAGTTCACCGCCGTCAAAATTAATTAAAGCGGTCATTTGTTCTAATGCCGATTTAAACTGTTCTTGTGCTTCTTGCTGAGACTCCTTTGCCTCAACAACACGGTCAACCATAATATCGCGTTTGTGAATACCTACCTTTTCCATAGCAGAATAATAGGCACTAGAGCACGATGCCAAGGCAATAATACTCATAGCAATACATATTTTTTGGGTAAAATTAAACATAAACTTCCTCGGTGATCTTTGTTAGTTAATATGGAGATAGCTAACCATAGTGTTAATGGTATATTGAATAGGCGGATTGGGCAAAATTTTATCTTCCTTATAAAAGCCAATAAAAACCCCAAGGTTTTGCAACATTGGGGTAGCTAACTAATAAAAGGTAAAATAGCTCTATTTGCAAACACTGCATTTAACTAAGAAGAATGCACCAAATTGGCAAATAACCAATAACTACATGCTAAGCTGAAATGAGTTACAACAAAAGAGTGCTATTTTATTCCCATTCAATAGTGGCAGGTGGCTTGCCTGATATGTCATAAACCACGCGAGAAATACCATCGATTTCATTGATAATTCTATTAGATACTAGCCCTAAGAAATCATAGGGTAGATGTGACCAACGTGCGGTCATAAAGTCAATAGTTTCAACACAGCGTAAGCTAACTACCCAATCATATTTACGCGCATCGCCCATTACACCAACTGAGCGTACAGGTAAAAATACGGTAAATGCTTGGCTTACTTTGCTGTATAAATCATGCTTATGTAATTCTTCTATAAAGATTGCATCGGCACGGCGTAATAAATCAGCGTATTCTTTTTTAACTTCACCTAAAATACGAACACCTAAACCTGGTCCTGGGAACGGGTGGCGATATAGCATGTCATAAGGTAAACCTAGCTCTAAGCCAATTTTGCGTACTTCATCTTTAAATAATTCGCGTAATGGTTCAACTAAACCTAGTTTCATGTAATCAGGTAAACCCCCTACGTTATGATGCGATTTAATAACGTGCGCTTTACCTGTTGCAGAAGCTGCCGATTCAATCACGTCAGGATAGATAGTACCTTGCGCAAGCCACTTTGCATTCTCAAGTTTGTTTGATTCCTCTTCAAAAACATCAATAAAGACATTGCCAATTATTTTACGTTTTTTCTCAGGATCACTTTCACCAGCCAGACGATCTAAGAATCTATCCTCTGCATCAATCTTAATAATGTTTAAGCCAAAATGATCGCCAAACATATCCATGACTTGTTGGCCTTCATTTAGCCTAAGTAAGCCGTTATCAACAAAAACACAGGTGAGTTGCTTGCCAATAGCACGATGTAAAAGCATGGCAACAACTGATGAATCAACCCCACCTGAAAGACCTAAAATAACTTCGTCATCACCCACCTGCTCTTTCATCTTAGCAATAGCATCTTCAATAATTGAAGCCGATGTCCACAATTTTTCACACTGACAGATATCTACAACAAAATGTTCCAATATACGCATACCTTGTTTGGTATGGGTGACCTCAGGATGAAATTGAACACCATAGAATTGCTTGTCTTCATTTGCCATAGCAGCAAATGCACAACTGTCGGTTTTAGCTAAAGTTACAAAACCATCAGGAATAGCAGAAACTTTATCACCGTGACTCATCCATACATCTAGCAACGCATTGCCATTAGTGCTGACTTTGTCTTCAATAGCATTAAACAAGGCTGACTTAGCAACAACTTCAACTGCTGCATAACCAAATTCTTTATGGTCGCTACTTTGTACACTACCACCAAGCTGTTCAGCCATCGTTTGCATACCATAACAAATACCTAACACAGGTACATTGGCGGTAAACACATACTCAGGCGCACGAGGAGAATTTGCTTCTGTTACGGATTCAGGACCGCCCGCAAGAATAATTCCAGTAGGGTTAAACGCTTCAATTTGTGCTTCGGTAACATCCCATGACCAAAGTTCACAATAAACGCCAATTTCACGTACACGACGCGCAATAAGCTGCGTATATTGTGAGCCAAAATCTAAAATCAGTATGCGGTGATCATGAATGTCTTTACTCATGTTTGTTTTCCTACTTAATTACCTAAAAAGGTTCATTTAAAGGTATAGTTATAAATAACAACACCCTGATATTAAAACTAATTCAGGGTGTTCGAATCTTTCAATTGATTGATAAGCAATTAAGAATGTTTTAGTTCAAAGCTAGTTAGCGTTAGAGCAAAGAAGAAGCACGGAGTTGACGCTAGTCAATGAGTACTTCTGATGCAGCTATTACGCTAAATAGCACAGAAATGAAATATTCGACTAACCCATTCTATAATTTGGTGCTTCTTTGGTGATGGTCACATCATGTACATGCGACTCACCCATACCTGCTGAGGTTATTTTCATAAATTCAGGCTTAGTACGCATCACTTCAATGTTTTCGCTCCCCGTTAACCCCATAGATGAACGTAAACCACCCATTTGTTGATGGATAATAGCTGCAACAGGCCCTTTATATGCCACACGGCCTTCAATACCTTCAGGGACGAGTTTATCAGCTTCATCATCATTTTTTTGGAAATAACGATCGCTTGAGCCTTCTTTTTGGCTCATAGCTCCTAAAGAGCCCATTCCACGATAAGATTTATAGTAACGACCTTGATAGAGCTCAACTTCACCTGGCGATTCTTCTGTACCAGCCAACATGCTACCCACCATGACACAGTGCGCGCCAGCAACTAGGGCTTTAGCAATATCACCTGAGAAACGAATACCACCATCTGCAATCACTGGAATGTCAGTACCTTTTAATGCCTCTACTGCATTTGAAATAGCCGTTAATTGCGGCACACCGACACCTGTAACAATACGTGTTGTACAAATTGAACCAGGGCCAATACCTACTTTAACAGCATCAACACCTGCATCTGCTAAGGCTTTTGCGCCAGCACCAGTGGCAACATTACCCGCAACTATTTGTAAATCAGGGTACTTATCTCGGGTTTCTTTTACACGATCTAATACCCCTTGAGAGTGACCATGTGAGGTATCAATTAATAACACATCAACACCAGCCGCGACTAAGGCATCTATACGTTCGTCTGTACCTGCACCAACGCCTACCGCAGCACCAACACGCAAACGACCAAGTTCATCTTTGCACGCATTAGGTTTACTTTCTGCTTTTTGATAATCTTTCGCTGTAATTAAACCAACCAGTTTAAATGCATCGTCTACTACCAATATTTTCTCAATACGATTTTCATGCATTAATCCTAAAATTTCTTCACGAGCTGCGCCTGACTTTACCGTGATAAGATTTTCTTTTGTAGTCATCAACACTGAGGCAGGTTTTGTTAAGTCAGTTTCAAAACGTAAATCTCGCCCAGTAATAATACCAACTAAATTATTATTATCATCAACAACAGGAAAGCCTGAAAAACCTAGCTTGTCAGCTCTGTGCATAATAGTTTCAATTGTGTCAGATGCTTTTACCGTTTTAGGATTCGATACAATACCGCTTTCATACTTTTTAACTTGTTTAACGTTGAATGCTTGCTCAGAGATGGTCATATTTTTATGAATAAATCCTAATCCACCTTCTTGCGCTAATGTTATAGCTAAGCGCGCTTCTGTTACTGTATCCATAGACGCAGAAACAAGCGGTACATTTAAATTAATCTTTCGGGTTAAACGGGTTTGTAGGTTAGCAGTATGGGGCAGTACCTTAGAATGAGCAGGCACTAGTAGAACATCATCAAAAGTTAATGCTTCTTGGGCAATTCGTAACATCGCAATATCACCAGAGTTGAGGAGAAAGTGGATACCAAAAACTTAAAAGTTGGTATCGAATATTGCGGCAGAATTTTAACCGTTTTCTTTAGTTAGGTAAACATAAATTTAGTTTAAAGCACTAATAATTTCAGTCACGAGTGCAAAAAAATGTCCTAAATATTTATCATCGCGATATACTGTCTCTCAAATCCTTTTTTACTTATTCATTAAAGCTCTTTATGACGACACAACATATTCTTCAAGTAAGTGAACTCACTCGAAAAGTTCGTTTTATTTTAGAAAGTGAACTAAATACTGTGTGGTTAACAGGTGAAATATCAAATTTTGTTGCCGCAAGCTCTGGACATTGGTATTTGTCATTAAAAGATAACAAGTCACAAGTACGCTGCGCAATGTTTAAAGGTAACAATCAAAAAACACTTATTTCTCCACGAAATGGGCAACAAGTGTTAGTTCGAGCCAGAGTTTCTTTGTATGAACCTAGAGGTGATTTTCAACTTATTATTGAGCAAATGGATGACGCAGGCGAAGGGTTATTGCGCCAACAATACGAAAAATTAAAAAATAAACTTAACGCACTTGGGATATTTTCTCCTGCTCATAAAAAAACTATACCATCGCATATTCAAACGGTTGGAGTAGTTACCTCTCCAACTGGCGCGGCAGTGAAAGACATTTTAACGGTTATGAATCGCCGAAATCCTACTATACGCGTAATCATTTACCCTGCTTTAGTACAGGGGGAATACGCTAGTAACGATATATGCCATGCCATTGCCTTAGCGAATAGCCGCAACGAGTGCGATGTACTCATTGTAGGCCGAGGTGGTGGCTCGTTGGAAGATCTTTGGTCATTCAATGAAGAGTGTGTTGTACATGCTATTTATGATTCTGTCATTCCTGTGATCAGTGCCGTTGGCCATGAAGTTGATACAACATTAAGCGATTATGTTGCCGACTTACGCGCAGCAACCCCTTCAGCAGCAGCTGAACTAGTGTCAAGTGACCGAGATGAACTACTGCAAAAAGTCATTCTGCTTTCTCAACGTTTAAATAACGCTATAAATAGAAAAAATACAAATTTAAATCAGCAGCTTAGCTATTTTCAGCATAGGTTAGCGCAAGTTCATCCTGAGCAACAATTACGTAGTCATCAACAAAAATCTGATGAGCTCAACCAGCGCTTGAAACAAGCAATTGCGCGAACCATAACACAAGCGCAATATCAACCAGAGCAACTTCAACAACGATTATTACGCGTATCTCCCAGTAAAAAGATCAGTATGCAACAAATTCATATACAACAATTAACACAAAGATTAATTAATGCTAAACAAAATAGTTTACTGCATAAAAGTGATTTATTTGTACATTTAATAGAACAATTAAATTTGGTAAGTCCATTAGCTACTATTGCTAGGGGGTATGGAGTTATTCGTGACGCCGATAATAAAGTGATAAATTCGTGCAGCCAAGTAGCAACTAACAACGAAATAAGTGTTCAAGTTGCTGACGGTTCATTCAAAGCAACGGTTATCTAGTAAATCATACTATTCTTTTGCTGTAATGGTGCTTAACAGCAATTGACTTACTTGCTCGTTGCTTTCTGCATCAAACATTACACCAAAAGACAAGCCATCATTTTGCTGTTTTAAATTACAAACCGAGCCAATTAATTTTAAATTATCACCGCCTTGTTCATCTTCCACCACAATTTCAAGAGATTTTTTTTCAGACAGCACCAATTTCTCACCATTAACAATATTCAACTGACAACCATTAATTGAAAGATTAGTTATCGTTGTTTGCCAATAGTTCTCATCTACTTTTACTTTCGCATTAATATCGGTTTCTATGCGGATGGATGCTCGCAAGTTTTGTAAACCAACAGTACGAGGGAAATCTAATACCAAAATACGCGATGGCATTTGTAACGTTTGCTTAATAGTACTAACAAAAGCAACAACAGCTCCTTCATGCCCTTCAATCAATCCACGAACGGTAATCGTAGTACCTTGAACTAAATGCTGAGAAAACTTACCTAGCTTACCAGAATCAGGAAATTGAATTAATATATATTTCTTAGGAAGATAGCCTATAAATGTGGTTCTAAATTTACCACGTTGCCCTGCAGGCGTTGCAATATCAATAGTGACCAATGAACCTGCATGCAATAATGCTAAATTACGGTCTAAGCGTGTAACCGTATCAATATCCGTTGGTTTTACAGGCATAGGTGTACTTCCCTTAAGGTATATCAAATAACACTAGCCAAATGAGGGGGTAAAAGCAATCATTTTCAATGATGGATCAACTACGAGTAGCAAGAAAAGCACTGAGTCGTGAAAGAAGAATAAGACTTCAAAAACTCATCTGCAACTCGTCTTTTACTCAACACTCGTAATAAGGTTATTTATTATCTTTATTATAACCTTGCGTTGCTCTCGCCATTTTCTTTTGCTCGGTAAAAGTAAGCTTTTTCTTGCCCGCAAATGGGTTAGATGTTTCTCTAAATTCTATGCGAATCGGCGTACCCATTATCTTCAATGATTTACGGTAATAATTCATTAAATAACGTTTATATGAACTAGGTAATTTTTTCGCTAAATTGCCATGTATTACAATAATAGGGGGATTATAGCCGCCAGCATGTGCATATTTCAGCTTAATACGACGCCCTTGATGCATAGGTGGTTGGTGATCAAATACCGCCATATCTAATATTTTAGTCACCATCGCAGTAGAAATTCGCTTAGTTGCACTAATAAAGGCTTCTTCAACCGACTCATATAAATGGCCTACGCCTGTACCATGCAATGCTGATATAAAATGGATTTTAGCAAAATCAATAAAACCTAAACGTCGGTCTAATTCTGTTTTTATACGGTCTTTAACATGATCATCCAACCCATCCCATTTATTAACCGCTAACACTAGCGATCGACCCGATTCAAGAATAAAACCTAATAAGCTTAAATCTTGATCCGTAATGCCTTCACGAGCGTCAATAATCAATAAACATACATTGGAGTCTTCAATAGCACGCAAAGTTTTAATCACAGAGAATTTTTCTACAACATCCGTAACATTTTTACGGCGACGAATACCTGCAGTATCAATTAAGGTATAAGAACGGCCATCGTGCTCCATCGGAATATAAACACTATCGCGAGTAGTTCCTGGAGCATCAAATACCACAACACGTTCTTCACCCAATATACGATTAGTAAGTGTTGACTTACCTACATTTGGTTTACCAATAATGGCAAGTTTTATCGTATCATTTTCTTTAGGTGCTTCTGCTACTTGCTTTGCTAACTCCGCCTCTGATAGCTCAATATCAAGTTCATCATTAGTGTAGCCATCAAACTCATCATTAAGGGAGCCTGCATTATCACCTTCAGTTTTAGGTTGACCTAACGCTTCAATGTGCGGTGTTAAGGCTAATGTTAGTAGCTGTGTAACACCACGACCATGAGCAGCAGCGATTTGGTGGACTTCTTCTCCCAAGCTTAAAGCATAAAACTCTGCCACGGCAGAGTCAGCATCAATTCCGTCGACTTTATTGGCAACTAAAAATATTTTTTTATCTTGTTTTCGCAAATAATCAGCAATGCCAAAATCGGCCGACGTTAAGCCATCTCTCGCATCCACTAAAAAAAGTACCGCATCGGCCTCTGCAACAGCCATCAATGACTGTTCTGCCATCAATGCATCTATACCTTCTTCATCACCATGTATTCCGCCCGTATCAATAACAATAAAGGGGTGCTCTTCAACTTCCGCCTTACCATATTGACGATCACGAGTTAAACCTGGGTAATCTGCAACTAAGGCATTTCTAGAGCGCGTTAAGCGATTAAATAGTGTTGATTTACCAACATTTGGACGCCCAACAAGGGCAACAACAGGAAGCATGAAAACCTCAAAATTCTATAGTAAACGATGGATTAATTTGTAAAGCTAAACAGTACAAAAATCAAAAGTACAAAAACAAGTAACGGCTCCACATGCTATTGCATTGGAGCCGTATATAATTCTAGTATAAAAACTAGTTAGCGGTGAGCTTATTGCTCCACTTTTAAAACTTTAGGTGTTGCAATTGCTTGCAAATCACCATCACGTGATTGACTATATATAATATTATCAACCACTGTTGGCGTAGCGTGAATGCCGCTGCTATCAACTTCGTGACGAGCAACAATCTCACCCGTTTCTTGGTCTAACCAATGCAAATAACCTTCAAAATCACCTACAACCACATAACCATCAATAATAGCTGGGCCCGTTACACCACGATTAGCAAGCTCTAGGTTACTCCAACGTTCAATGCCGTTAAGTCGATCAATGGCATAAACATGACCACGCACATTCGTTAAGAATATAGTATTACGGTAAATTGAAATTTGACGGTAGGAAGAATATTGACGTTTCCACAGAATACGGCCACTTTTAAGCTCAATGGCAACTAAATTTCCTCGCGATGAAACAGCATAAACTTTATCACCAAAAACGACAGGAGCGGAATCTACATCAATAACACGTTCAAGCTCTGTTGAGCCTGTAGGCTCGCCCACTTCAGTTGACCAACCTTGTTGACCACTATCTAATAAATAGACGTTCACGCCACCTTTGCCAGTACCTACTAACACACCACCTGATGCTAATACAGGTGCACTAATACCCCGTAACGTTAGTGCTGGTACATCTTGCTCTATTTTCCATAACTCTTTACCGTCATCAACATCCATGGCTTTCATTACACCAGAAGCTGAATTGACAACAACAATACCAGAATCGATCGCAGGGGTATTGATCACTTCCCCTTTAATGTTCGCTTGCCAAGATAATTTGCCATTTTCTGCGTCTAACGCAAAAATTTTGCCGTTTTCACTACCTATAAATATTTTATTTAACCCTGCAGCTGGGCCACCAGAAAGTAAAGCTGGAATACGGCTATCCCAAAAACTACGTTCATTTTTAACATCGCTTAAATCTGTTTCCCAAAGCGTTTTCCCTGTTTTTAAATCAAAAGCAATAACATCACCCGCACGATTGGCGCTATAAACTTTGTTATAAGCAACAATAGGTTTTAAACGTGAAAAATAGTCATCAATACCATCACCAACACTTTCTTCCCATAAAACGTCTGGTTCAAATTTTGGTTCAAGCTCTGTCAGTTCTGCAGGTAATTCACTGATATCTTCATCATCAGTTGAAGAACATGCATGTAAAAAAAACGAAAATAAAAGTACAGAAAATACTTTAACATATTGACGAAGCAAACCACTGCCTATTTGTTTTTTAGAAAAAAGCATTAAACAACCTTATGTTACTTAGTAACTGGAATAGCAGCAGTTATATTAACAGCTGTAGCCAAATCATCTAACTTCATTTGTAAATTTGGACTACTGGCTAAACCGTCAGCATCAATAGCAGCTTGATAAGCATTACGCGCCAATTCTTTTTTACCTTGCAATAAATAGGTATCACCTTTTATTTCTTCAATCGCTGCACGAAAAGATTCAGGTAAGGGCTGAGCCAATGTTGATAATGCTTGCTCATATTGTTCTTGCTGAATTTGTACTCGTGCTAAACGTAAGCTAGCAATAGCCTTAATACCATCACTTGGGGCACTGTTAATTGCTACCGTCAACTGGGCTTGTGCATTTTCCCAATCTTTGTCAGTTGCAAACTCTTTTGCTAAAGCTAGTGCAGTAAGAGATTCATAACTTGTGCCTGCATTTTCACTAATAAATTTTTCAGCATTTTGAGCAAATGTGGCTTTATCATTAACACTTGCCTCTAATAATGTTTGATAACTATCTGAAACCGCAAGTTCCTCTTCAAGCTTACTGTCCTTATAGACATTAAAACCAATAAAACCGGCAAAACCCAGCGCAATACCTGCAATGATCATATTGCCATTTTCGGCCCAATAGCCTTTAATTGCTTCTACTTGCTGCTCTTCTGTTTGATAAATTTCCACTACATCACCTTGACTAAAAACTTTTACATTAAATTACTTAATAAACTTGGCATTTTTTCAAATGCCACACTTTGTTGTTCTTGTTGTTCGCGCAAATATTTTACCATAACACTTTGCTCAGCAATTTCATCATCACCTATTATTAACGCGACTTGAGCGCCCGACTTATCGGCACGCTTTAATTGTTTTTTCATGTTGCCACCACCACAATGGCATTGTAAACGAATATTAGGTACTTGATCGCGCCATTGTTCTGCTAATTGATTCACTTTAATTTGAGCGTCATCACCTAAAATAACGACATACGCATCAACTTGTGAACGAACATTGGCAACCGCTTGGCTATTGCTTAACATCAAGACCAAGCGTTCAATACCTAAAGCAAAACCAAAACCTGGGGTTGCTTTACCGCCCAGTTGTTCAACTAAACCATCGTAACGACCGCCAGCACAAATAGTACCTTGTGCACCAAGACTACTCGTAACCCACTCAAACACGGTGCGATTATAATAATCTAAGCCGCGAACTAATCGTTCATTTAATACATAGTTAATGCCTGCAGCATCTAAACGTGCACACAAGCTATCAAAATGTTGCTGTGTTTCTTCACCAAAATAATCTGACAATTTAGGCGCATCTGTTAACACTTCTTGCACTTGTGGATTTTTACTGTCTAACACCCGTAACGGATTAGTATGCATTCGACGTTTAGAATCATCGTCTAATAAAGCTTCACGCTCAGTTAAAAAACTAACTAATGCTTCTCTGTAATTAGCTCTTTCATCGTTACTACCTAATGAATTCAACTCTAGTGTGACAAATTCATTGATACCAAGTTCCCGCCATAAGCGAGAAGTCAGTAAAATAATTTCCGCATCAATGTCAGGTGTCGCAATACCAAAGGCCTCAAGGCCAAATTGGTGAAATTGACGATAGCGCCCTTTTTGTGGTCTTTCATGACGAAACATAGGCCCCATATACCAAAGGCGCTGCTCTTGGTTATATAAAAGTCCGTGTTGAATACCTGCACGCACACAGCTTGCCGTTCCTTCTGGACGTAATGTTAAACTGTCACCATTTAAATCATCAAAGGTATACATTTCTTTTTCAACAATATCAGTGACTTCACCAATAGAGCGTTTAAATAATGCTGTTGATTCTACGATTGGCATACGAATTTCTGCAAAACCGTAGTTGCTCGCCACACGTCGCAATACTGATTCTACCATTTGCCAGATATTCGTTTCGCTTGGCAAGCAATCATTCATTCCACGAATTGCTTGTAGCGCTTTATTTTTAGCCACGTTTTCTATCTCTCTTTTTAGTTCTATTCTATTAAAATTCATTGATTTTATGCTGCGCGCATTATACCGAATATCAATTGATTCTCAAACGAGAGAATTAATCGATTGATTTAAAATCAATTTTATTACTTTGTGCTAAACGCACTTCTATGGCTTGTGCTTTTGCTCGAATTCGTTGTTCAAGTTGGTCAACTAAATCGGTATTATCGAAACGTTCTTTTTGTCGAATACCATCTAAATAAAAGCCACTTTTTTTATTGCTACCTGTTAGGCCTAAGTCAGACACCATCGCTTCACCAGGCCCATTGACTATACAACCAATAATAGAAACATCCATAGGAGTCATAATGTCTTCAATACGTTGTTCTAACGCATTAACGGTGGCAACCACATCAAACTCTTGACGAGAACAGCTAGGACAAGCAATTAAATTAATGCCTCGACTGCGCAGTTTTAATGATTTTAAAATATCAAAGCCAACCTTAATTTCTTCCACGGGGTCAGCCGCTAAGGAAATACGTAAGGTATCACCAATGCCTTGCGCTAATAATAAACCTAAGCCAACTGAAGATTTTACTGACCCCGAACGCAACCCACCAGCCTCAGTAATACCAAGATGTAGTGGATTATCTATTTGCTTGGCTAATAACTTATATGATTCTACAGCAAGAAAAACATCGGAAGCTTTTACACTGACTTTAAACTGATTAAAATTGAGCCTATCTAGAATATCCACATGGCGCATCGCCGATTCAAGCAAAGCTTGAGGCGTAGGCTCTGTATATTTTTCTTGTATGTCCTTTTCTAAGGAGCCACCATTAACACCAATGCGTATTGGAATGTTTTTATCTCGAGCGCATTCCACTACACTACGAACGCGATCTTCTCGTCCGATATTACCTGGATTAATTCGCAAGCAATCCACTCCGTATTCGGCAACTTTTAACGCAATACGATAATCAAAATGAATGTCAGCTACAAGTGGCACATTCACTTGCTTTTTTATCTCTCTAAATGCTTCTGCAGCATCCATCGTTGGTACACTAACACGCACAATATCTGCTCCAACCGCTTCAAGCGATTTAATTTGTGCGACGGTAGCTGCTACATCAGTCGTTTCAGTATTCGTCATTGATTGCACTGTAATAGGTGCATCGCCACCAACAGGCACATTACCCACCATAATTTGGCGAGATTTTCGGCGAATAATTGGAGATTCTTTAAACATAATTTTTCTTACAGGTTTCTTTATGAATAGTTTATAAATTTAACGGTAAAGTGAACTTAGCAATATTTCCCTTACTGAACATAGACATATCTACAGGTTCACCATCAAATACTATGCTTGCTAATTCAGGCTTTCCGAGCGTGATTTTTAATGGTGCCGCACCGCTAATGGTCATAACATAACCCGATTTTTTTACTCCCCATGCAATGCGCTCTCCTGTAGCATCGAAAATATTAACCCAACAATCACCTGAAAAAGTAAAAACTGCGGTGCTAACATTGGCAATAGGTTGTTGATCTTCGTTAGAAAGCGTATTGGTAATTTCTTCTTCAAGTATCTCTGCAAGTGGTTCAACTGCTGTTAAATTACCATTGTTTTGGCTTGCCTGTTCCGGACTTGTTAACGGTTCTATTTGTTCTGACGCTGCCTGTTCTTTTATTATTTCTGTACTTGGTAAATTATTATCAGGAGATAACTCTTCAGACTTATTTTCTTCATTTTCTACACTTACTGAAGGTGTAGATAATACGGGAGTTGTGAGTTCACTTGAGATTTTTTCATCAACAGATTGTTTAGGTTCTTGCTGCCACCACAGTACCATCAAACCACACAAAATGGCGACTATAAAATAGCTAAACCACATTAATCGGCTATGTTCAGCTTGTTTCTCTGTTAAATTAGAGAAACTTTGCATTTCGCTACGTTGAACTTCTGCTACACCAAGCATGTCATAAGCGTTCAGTACTTCCTTAGCATCAACATTAACTAGTTTTGCATAACTGCATAAATAACCACGATTATAAGTTGCGGGTAATTTCTGATTAAACAAGTCTTGTTCAATATTTTCCACTAAGCTTGTTTTAAACTTTAATTTTTTGGCAACATCCTCAGTGGTAAGCGATAGGTTTTTTCTCGCTTCACTCAACATTTGGCCTGGGCCAACTATCTCTATGTCTTCACTTAGCTCATCAGATTGTTTATCTTCACGAGACGATATTATTGATTTATTATTCATTTACTGATTTACCAATTTAGGGTTTTCTAAAAAAATTATATCTTTAATATGAAGATTTTTATTTTTAGCAATTTTGTTCCATCGACGTAATGCATTTATTTTTACATTATATTTCACCGAAATGCTATACAAAGTATCACCTGCACTAACTACGTGAAAGTCAGGGAAATTTTTAGATTCAACATGTTCTTCAGCGAGTTGTTCTGATACCGCTTTTATTTTAATAGCTTCTTCTGCGTTTTTCTCTGCAATCATGCTTTCATCTGACATTTGCTCTGCTTGTTCTGGCTTAGACGCATCAAGGAGCACCATTGTTTTTTTCGCAGCCACAACCGTATTTTGACTACTTGCTTCAGAAGCTGGTTGGTTAACTTCATTTACCCGTTGCTTTACTCTTGTTTGCTTTTCTTTAGTCTGATTCTTTTGAACAGCGTCTAACTGAGTAGTCTCAGCCATTACTTGCTTACTTTTCTGTTTTGATACAACACCCGATGCAGGGCGTTTAATTTTAGGGGCTACTTTATTTTCTTTTTTTGGTGACAATTTCACGGTACGTTTTTTAGGGCTAGACGGTAAATTAGCCTCTTGTGAATTTTGGTATCTTTGAGCTAAATTGTCTGCCTCTATTAATTCCAATTCATTAAGCAGGTATTGTTTAGCTTCCCACGATTGAGGGTACATTTTTACTAACATGGTACCATAATTTTTTGCGACACTGCGTTGCCCAAGTTTATGATGTACCTTATAAGACAAGGCTAAAGATTGAGGACTAAAACGACGCGTTACTTTTGAAAAGCGTTGTTCAAACAGTTTAGCCTGCTGGTAATCACCCATGGCATATTGTAACTGCACCATTTGCAATAACGTAGAAGCACTACTAGGGCTGTGCAAAATAGCTTTATTCAAATATATTTCAGCCTTGCTAAAATCATCTATTTGTAAAAAACAAGACGCTAGGTTGTCATAACTTTTAGCCACTAAAACATAACTGGGTACTGCAATTGCTTTTAACAATTGTTTTTCTGCTTCCTCGACTTTATTTTTTCGACATAAATACACCCCATAATTATTTAGGGTGTCTGCATCATCACTTTTGATAGAAAGCGCCTTTTCATAAGAATCAATTGTTTGTTCGTCTTCACCTACCGTTTCATAATAGTGTGCAAATGCGGTATACACTTGAACCATATTCGGTGCAAAGTTTTTCGCTTTTTCTAAGTTTTGTTTAGCTTGGGACATATTTCCCATTTTCAGATAACCTAATCCTAACGAAATACGTGTGGCTGCCATATCATCTCTATTCGATTGATTTTGTACAACAGGCGTATTGTCATTTTCATAACTTTGTGTAACACAACCAGATACAAGCATCGGCAAGGCTACAAAAGCAGTAAAAATGGCTCGTTTTGTCATTAAGTATTTATCCATAATATGCTGAACTTGCTTTATTAATTTCATTTTTATGATAATGGTATTTGATAATAGCGCGATCAGAGTATCTTTACCGATATTTCGTCAGCTTTCATCTGTTTTTTTTGTGTTATAGCATTTTGTTGTAACTGCGTGCGTTTTGTTCGGTCTAATACGTCTCCAGCTAATTGCCCGCAAGCAGCGTCAATATCTTCTCCTCGTGTTCTTCGTGTTATCACCGTTAAACCATAACTCTGTAAAACTTTATCAAAGCGATCAATACGTGAATTACTTGGGCGTTTATAAGGAGAGCCAGGATAAGGATTGAAAGGAATTAAGTTAATTTTACTGGGTAAATCTTTTAAAACATGGGCTAACGCGTGTGCTTGTTCGGTAGAATCATTCACATGGTCGAGCATGACATATTCTATTGTTGCTTGTTTGTTTGCCTTTGAACCGTCAATATAACGCGCCGCCGCTGCTAAAAACTCTTCTAATGGGTATTTTTTATTAATGGGAACTAACTCATCACGCAGTGTATTATCTGGTGCGTGAATAGAAATAGCCAAAGCACAGTCAATTTTCTCTTTTAGCATATCTAACGCAGGCACAACACCCGAGGTACTTACCGTAACTCGACGTTTTGAAAGACCATAACCTAAATCATTCAACATGGTATCAAGGGCTGGAATTAAGTTTTTCATATTCAGTAACGGCTCGCCCATTCCCATCATAACAATATTGGTGATGGGCCGTTTACCTGTTATGCGAGTTGCCCCAATATCATTCGCTACACGCCATACTTGACCGATTATTTCAGCCATTGATAAATTACGATTGAAGCCTTGCTGAGCAGTAGAGCAGAAAGTACACTCAAGAGCGCAGCCTACTTGTGAAGAAACACATAAAGTAGCGCGATCATTTTCTGGTATCCATACGGTTTCAACTTCTTGACCGCCTTCTAACACAAGTGCATATTTAATTGTGCCATCGCTAGAGACTTGTTTTTGAGAAATTTCAGGAGATTTAATTTCACAATGCCGCTGTAATTTTTCACGTAGCTTTTTATTCAAGTTTGTCATTTGCTCAAAATCAGAATAACCGAAATGATAGATCCATTTCATTATTTGATCTGCTCTAAAAGGCTTTTCACCTAGGGATGAAAAGTAATCACGTAACCCTTGATGGTCAAGATTCAATAAATTTACTTTAGCGCTTTCTTTGACACTTTCTTTAACGATAGGGTCGCTCATATAACAAACTCTCACAATTTATACGAAAAATAGGGAAGATACCGATGCAAATTGTACGCTTTTTAAGCTTAACTCGCAATTTTACACTTTAACTTAAAATGCAAAAAGGATTTTACTGATAACTCAGCAAAATCCTTTAAATTTAATTCATTACTTAATCAATGCACACCAAATAAATGCTAGAAAGCTTCACAGAGCGTATGGAAATACGTGAGTAAAGTTCACAGCACAACTATAACTGTGCAAAGAGTAACAATGAATTAACGAGTGCGTGGACAAATCTCATCATCAGAGAAGAAATAAGCAATTTCACGTGCTGCAGATTCTAAAGCATCTGAACCGTGACATGCATTCTCATCAATTGAATCTGCATAATCTGCACGTAATGTACCAGCTAACGCGTCGCTTGGGTTAGTAGCGCCCATGATTTCACGATTTTTAAGAACAGCATTTTCGCCTTCTAATACCTGCACCATTACAGGGCCAGACGTCATAAACTCAACTAAAGCACCAAAGAAAGGGCGCTCACTGTGTTCTGCATAAAAGCCTTCTGCTTTTTCTTTGCTTAAATGTAACATTTTAGAAGCAACAATTTTAAGACCCGCAGTTTCAAAACGGTTGTAGATTTGTCCAATAACATTTTTTGCTACTGCATCAGGTTTTACGATAGAAAAAGTACGTTCGATAGCCATGATAAGCCCTTTTTAATAAATTTAATAAATAGTTTAAGTGTAATTTAATAAATACCAAATCATCAGAAATCAAAAACAATCGGTACCTACAAATTTTGGCGCGATTATAAACGAAAAAAGTGTAAACTTCTAATATTAAGCACTCAAATTATGCAAACTCTCCATATATTTTTTTCTGGTCCTTTAGTCGTATACATCGAACATAAAAATAACAACGCATTACATTTAAAACGATGAGAATCGCTGACTAAAAAATTTTTCACCTCCTCTGCAGAGCAAGCAAACTGTCACATTTCTTTTTCTTACCAAAATAGCATAAGATTTTTTAAATTTTTTTAGCCGAATTTATGATAATTGATTGTTACATTTGGTCACATTGTCGAAAAAATTCTGAAATACTTTCATAGTTCACTGCGCGGTAAAATTAAAAACAAAAATAGGAAGATCTATGCAATTTATTAAACGCGTACATGGGCAAGAACAACCTTATTGGCCAGCAGGCCCCTTTAAAATTAGATTACCTTTTATTCATTACCGCTGGGAATTACCAGAAATGATCCAAGGGTTTTTTATGTTCGTGGTTGGCCTAGCCATGATCCCTTTACTTGAAAGCTATTTAGGCATGCCTTATGAAGCAGCATTAGCTTTCACCTTTATTGCTGGTATTGGTTATATTTTACCCGCATTACTCGGTGTACCTTTAGTACCAGGTTGGATAACCCCTGCTATACCGGTTGTATTACTGTATTTAAAAGGTTTTGAACCTGGTCCTGAAGCAATTAGGGCGTTGTTTGCCTTACAAATTGAGGTCTCTATTATTTTTCTAATTTTAGGCGCTACCCGACTAGGGTCTAAATTGGTTGACGTCATTCCAAACTCTTTAAAATGCGGCATAATAATTGGGGCAGGTATGGCAGCAATGATGGGAGAGCTCAAGGTAGGTGGACGTATTGACTCAACGCCTATTTCATTAATTGTTGGCTCTATCATTTCAGCCTATATTTTATTTTCACTGTCTTTTAAAAATGTTATCAACGAAAATTCTTTAGCACGTAGAATTGCTAATTTCGGTATGGTACCAGGAATGATCATAGCGATGCTCGTTGGTTGGACTGTAGGTGAATATCCATTACCTGAAATAAAATGGGGCATTACTAATCCTGATTTTTCTTTGATGTGGCAATACTTACCTTTTACAGTTGGTTACCCTGACTGGGAAGTATTCTTGCTAGCTATCCCAACCGCTTTAATTGCTTATGTTATTGCTTTTGGCGATATTTTAGTTGGCTTCACTTTAGTTAATCGTGTTGACCATATTAGAGACGATGAAAAAATTGAAGAAAATGTTGACCGTGTGCATTTAGTTACCGCTATTCGTAATGGTTTTCATGCATTTTTAGCACCATGGCCTGGACTCGCAGGACCATTATGGACTGCAGCACACGCCACCGTTGCTGAGCGATATGCAATGGGTCGTAAGTCTATGGAATCAATTTATAGCGGTGGTGGTACTTTTTGGATGAGTGGTTTACTCGCGTTATTGGCATTACCTTTAGTAACTTTATTTAAACCAGTATTACCCATTGCACTTTCTCTTACGTTAGTTCTTACTGCTTACATCTGTATTATGGTAGGTATGGAACAATTAAAAAGTTCTACAGAACGAGGAGTTGCAGGTATTGTTGCGGTTACATTAGCCATGCCTGATCCTAAATCCACTATGTATGCTGTGTGTATTGGTGTCATACTTTATTTTCTCATTGAACGACCTAGATTGATGGGTAAGCATAATAGCAAAGATAACATCATATTTGCTGATGGTGAGCAGAAAGAAGTCGCACTATCTACTGGCAATAAAACACTAAAATAGGGAGAAATCCAAATGAGTACCATAAACATTTTTGAACAATATTTAGATCCAAATGAAGCAAATTATATGGCGTTAACCCCCATTTCTTTTTTAGAGCGGGCAGCATTTGTGTATCCAGATAAAATTGCAACAATTAATGGAAATATTCGCCACACATGGTTGGAAGTATTCCAGCGCTGTACACGTTTTGCTAGTGCTTTGGCAAAACGGGGAATTACTCGAGGTGATACTGTTTCAATAATAGCCCCCAATATTAGTGAACATTTTGAAGTTCACTTTGGTGTACCCATGAGTGGTGCCGTACTCAACTCAATAAATACTCGCCTTGATGCTGAGGCCATTGCTTTCATACTGGTACATGCTGAAACCAAAGTACTCATCACGGATAAAGAATTTAGCCCCGTTGTAAAAAAAGCACTACGGATGATTCCGCATAAACCATTAGTGATTGATATTGATGACCCTCATTTTAACGAGGGCCAGTTAATCGGCTCAGTGACCTATGAAGAATTACTTAATGAGGGCGATAGCGATTATCAGCCATTAAGACCAGTTAATGAATGGGATGCCATCTCCTTAAATTATACTTCTGGCACAACAGGTGATCCTAAGGGCGTAGTTTATCATTACCGTGGCGCATATCTAAATGCAGTCAGCAACGTCATGTCATGGGGAATGACAGAACACCCTGTTTATTTATGGACACTACCTATGTTTCATTGCAATGGCTGGTGTTTTCCATGGTCAATTGCCGCAACAGCAGGCACAAGTATTAGTTTACGCCATGTACGCGCTGAACCTATATTTGATTTAATAAAAACAGAAAATGTAGGGTATTTTTGTGGTGCCCCTATTGTATTAAATATGCTTAACGGCGCAGACGCATCATTGAAGGCGGGTATCAATCATACTGTAAAAGTAATGACCGCTGGCGCTCCACCGCCAGCTTCAGTGATAGAAGGTATGGAAGAGACAGGCTTTAGCGTTACTCACACCTACGGTTTAACCGAAACCTATGGACCTTCTGTTGTTTGTGCTTGGAATGACAAATGGGATAAAGAAGATGCAGAACAACAAGCTAGATTAAAGTCTAGACAAGGCGTTCGTTCTCCAATGCTTGATCAATTAATGGTAGCAGATCCTGAAACCTTAGTGCCCATGCCAAAAGATGGTAAATCGGTTGGTGAAATTTTTATGCGAGGTAACTTAGTTATGAAGGGGTATTTAAAAAACCCTTCAACGACTCAATCGGCATTTGAAGGCGGTTGGCTACATTCAGGAGATATCGCAGTTTGGCATAGTGATGGATATATTGAGATAAAAGATCGCTCTAAAGACGTTATTATTTCTGGCGGCGAAAATATTTCTAGTGTTGAAGTAGAAGATATTTTATATCGTCACCCTAAGATTCAAGAAGTTGCGGTTGTTGCTAAAAAGGATAATAAATGGGGCGAAACACCTTGCGCATTTATTACACCAATGCCAAATACAGATTTGACAGAGGAAGAAATAATCAGCTTTTGCCGAGATAATATGGCACATTTTAAAACACCAAAAACCTTTATCTTTGGTGAATTACCAAAAACTTCAACAGGAAAAATTCAAAAGTATGTGTTACGTAAACAAGCAAATGAGTAGGTAAATAAAACTCTACCTAATAGTAGTGACTCAACCATTTCCTTCCACTACTATTTTTGGGCTAGCTTCTTGTTAGCCCTTTTTTTATAATTGTCCTTTTATCTTTCATTCATTGAATTTTGCAATTTATTTTCTTAATTCTAGTAGTGTTACACAGGTGATGAATGTTTTTACAACAAAAACTATCCCGCACTTTCTTTTCTGTTATCACTTCTATTTTATTAGTGTTACTTATTAGTATCTATTGGTACTCAGTGCCCCTAATTAACAAAGAAGTTTACCAAATTGAAAAAAATGCTAGCCGCTTAGTGTTAAACAATATTTTTGAATTAGCCAGCAGTATGCAACTAGATTTAAAACCAGGTAAAGAAGCCGCTGTGCAACGATTACGCGAAATTATCAAAAAAAGTGTTGTGGCAAAAACAGGATATCTTTTCATTTTTGATGAACAAGGTCATATGCTGCATCACCCCAACCCAAACATTAATGGAACCAACGCCCAACAACTTAAAAATGGGCAAACAGGTAGATATATATTACAAGATTTGATGGCTGTTGCAGACACGGGTAAAGAGCTTGAATATAAATGGGATAAACCTGACGATCCAAATAACTATCGTTATAGTAAATTATCTTTAGTGCGTCATTTACCTGAATTAGGTTGGTATATTTGTTCTTCGGTTTACATAGATGAATTACAAAGTAGCGGTAAACTACTTAGCCAACGAATCTTAACCATTGGTTTTATTGCTTTTATGTGCGCAATTTTCTTAGCTTTAATTTTTTCATATTGGGTCACCAAACCAATAAATGCGCTTGCTTTACTTGCAAAAAAAGTCAGTCAAGGCGATTTAACCGTAACCAGTGGCATATCACGTAGTGACGAATTAGGCATTTTAGGCAAGTCATTTGATGATATGGTAAAGCAAATGCGAGAAAATATAGAAATGCTCGATTTAAAAGTGGCTTCTCGTACTAAAACTTTAGCCAAAACCAACACACAATTACAACAAGCAATGACTGAAAGCCAACAGGCACAAAAACAATTGGCTCAAATACAACACATTAATGCCATAGGACAACTTGCTGGCGGTTTAGCTCACGACTTTAATAATATATTGACGATTATTCTGGGTAATCTGCATGCGGCTCAACAAGATAACCAGCATAATGAAGCGCTACTACTACGTTTGCTTCCCGCAATAAAAGCCTCACGCAAAGGTAGTGATATTACTAACCGTTTATTGGCCTTTTCAAGACGACAATATTTAATCCCTTGCAAAGTAGATATTAGCGAATTAGTTAATGAAACAATTGATCTATTAAAGGGATCATTACCCAGCAAAATAACAATTAATACCAATTATTCAAATAAACAACTCACAGCTTATGTTGATGCCAATCAACTAGAAAATTGCTTAATTAATTTAGTTTTAAATGCAAAAGATGCCATGCCAAACGGCGGTGAAATTAGCATTACAGTCAGTAAAAGAACGGTAAATGACATATTACAATTTGATGAATGTGTTAAATTTGGAGACTATGTTGATATTACTATTTTAGATAATGGTTCAGGGTTTTCAGAGCAAGCGATTAATAAAGCATTTGAACCATTTTTCACCTCTAAGGCCACTCACCAAGGTTCTGGTCTTGGTTTGAGTATGGTTTTTGGGTTTATTAAACAATCTAAAGGTTATATTCATATTGCCAATCAAGAAAACAGTGGAGCCAAAATATCATTATTATTGCCTTTACTTGCTTATGAAAAAAACGAGCTAACATCAAAGGCCTCAATACGGGGCAATAGCGAAATATCCAAAGAAACAAACTTCTCAAACAAGCTAATTTTGTTAGTTGAAGATGACAACGATGTCCGTGCTATTATTAGAGAGCAATTAATCTCATTTGGTCTTAATGTTATAGAAGCAAATGATAGTGATGAAGCAGAACAACTTATTGAAACTATAAATGACTTATATGGTATGGTTTCGGATATTAGCATGCCCGGCAATAAAGATGGCTTTGAGTTGGCTGCTCTATTAAAATGCCGCTCACCAAATTGTAAAATTGTGCTCATGAGTGGTTACTTTCAACAAAAGAACAAACCGAATGAAGATGTGCCTATTTTGTTAAAAAAACCTTTTGAAGCAAATAAATTATTTCAAGCATTACAATAAATAACGAGGTAATGACTCTTGTGAACACAAAACCCTTAATTTACGTCATCGATGATGAGCCAGAAATATGTAACTTGGTTTGCCAAGAACTTAACCGCTATAACTTTAATACAAAAGCCTTTTGTACAGGTGAGCAAGCCTTATTAGCAATAAAGAAACAACTGCCATCACTTTGTATTATTGATCTTGGTTTACCTGATATGGATGGTTTATCACTGGTTAAAGAGCTTTTTGATGATAAAAAAACGGGCGTTATTATTTTATCTGGTCGAAATAGCTTACCCGATAAAGTATTAGGTTTAGAGTTGGGCGCTGATGATTATATTAGCAAACCTTTTGATCCTAGAGAGCTTGTTGCCCGGGTTAAAAGTATTATTCGTCGTGTTGTAGTGAATGAACTACCAAGAAAAACATCCCATACAGCTAGTTTTGGTGACTGGACATTTGAGCAATCCACGCTTACGTTAAATAACAAAAAAGGTGAAAGTTTCATGCTAAGCGCTGCTGAAGCTGAAATATTCATGATATTACTCAAAGCGCCACGACAAATTTTATCACGAGAGCGTTTACTGAGCGAGGATGCGACATCTTTTGATCGAAGTATAGATGTTAGAATGTCAAGATTAAGAAAAAAGATAGAACAAGATCATAAAAACCCAAAGATAATCAAAACAGTATACGGTGCTGGCTATATTTTTACATTAGAAGTTACTTGGCAGTAATGAATATTACCGCCAAGCTAAACGCGTTAAATGATACCCTTTTTTATATTTTTCTTTCAGCCATTTATTTGGTTAACAATGGATGTCTAAAACTTATAAGCTAATACGTTTATATTGACGATATTCAGGCTGCCAAAAATTACGCTCAATTTTAGCCAATATTTTTTCATCAGGTAATTCAAGCGCCAATCCTTGTTCATAGGCCACTTTAGCAACAGCAAAAGCCATATCTTTACTCAACTGCGCTATTTCTGTGAAAGGCGGTAATAATGAGCCTTCACCAGTATTGGCTAACGGCGAAGCCGCTGCTAATGTTTCGCTGGCTACTTGTAACATTCTATCGGTTATACGTTTAATATTTGCTGAAATAACAGCTAAACCAATCCCTGGGAAAATATAACTATTATTACATTGCGCAATTGAGAATGTTGCACCTTGATATTCAACGGGATCAAATGGGCTACCTGTAGCAATAATCACGTTCCCATTTGTCCAATTAATCACTTGTTCTGGTGTCGCTTCAACTTGTCTTGATGGATTACTCAATGGAAAAATAATGGGCTTATCACAATGTTGCTTCATTGCTTTAATGACGTCTTCACTAAACAAACCAGCTTGGCCTGAAACTCCAATTAAAATATCAGGTTTAGCACCGTGCATCACCTCTAATAGCGATGCATATTCTCCGCTGATGTCCCATGAAGAAATCGCAACATTACTCTGTACTAATTTTTGTTGGAAATCTCTTAAGTCATTCATACCTTGAGTTAATAAGCCAAATCGATCAACCATAAATATTTGGCTTCGTGCTTCATTAGGCGAAATACCTTCACTGACCATTTGCGTTATAATTTGTTCTGCAATACCACAACCTGCCGAGCCAGCACCAACAAAGGCCACTTTAAGTTGCGACAATTTAACGCCTTTACTTCTACAAGCAGCAAGCAATGTTCCAACGGTTACTGAAGCTGTACCTTGTATATCATCATTAAAACAGCATATTTGATCACGATAACGATTTAACAATGGCATAGCATTTGGTTGAGCAAAGTCTTCAAACTGCAACATAACATGCGGCCATCGGCGTTTAACAGCAGTAATGAACAACTCTAAAAATTCATCATACTCGGCCTGTCCAATACGTTTATGGCGAGCACCCATATACATAGGATCGTCTAATAATTTTTGGTTATTTGTTCCTACATCTAACATCACGGGTAAAGTATACGCGGGGCTGATCCCCCCACAAGCGGTATACAAAGACAGCTTGCCGATAGGAATACCCATACCACCAATACCTTGATCACCTAGTCCTAAAATGCGTTCTCCATCAGTCACTACAATAACTTTTACTTTATTTTTAGTAGCATTTCTTAAAATATCATCAATTTGGTATCTGTCTTCATAAGAGATAAATAAACCTCGTGAACTTCGATAAATATCTGAGAATTGTTCACAAGCATCCCCTACTGTTGGTGTATAAATAATTGGCAGCATTTCAACTAAATGACGTTGTACTAATTTGAAGAATAAAGTCTCATTATTATCATGTATCGCACGTAAATAAATATGCTTATTGATATCATTATGAAAAGAGCTGTACTGCTGATAGGCTCTGTCAACCTGTTCATCTATTGTTTCAAACCGTGGCGGTAATAATCCTGTTAAGTTAAAATTAATACGTTCTTGGCGATCAAAGGCACTACCTTTATTTAATAAGGGGGTTTCTAATAATGTTGGGCCGGCGTAGGGGATATATAATGGGCGATTACTTTTAGTCATTGGCGTTGGCTACTTCTATTACTATTTATTTTTTTGATAAGTTATTGCTTTGATGAATAGTAGAAATACACCAAATCAATGTTGTGCGGCAGTATAAATGATTTTTGCAATAGAGGATAGACTAGCTTAGTCAACTTCATCAATCCAAGCCAACTGTATAGCTTCTAACACGCGCTCACCACAGTGCGAGGGCTCATCGTCAAAACGTTCAAGATCCAACACCCATTGACGAAGATCGGTAAAATGTAACGTTAAAGGGTCAACATTGGGGTGTTGTTCAATAAGATCCAACGCAATTTCTAATGAATCAACCCACTTTAATCCTGATGAAGTGCTCATAAATATTTCCTGATAATAAGAAGCTAAAGAATTTTGCTAAAATAATAAATGAAACCAAAAGTAATCTACTAGTAACATTAGTACAAGCCATAATAATAGCAACCTTGCTCGTTTACAAAAAGCACAATCCGTATGCCACCATTGGCGAAGCTGACTGAGTAACGTGTTTTGGGTCATTTAACTGAATAACCTTTTTAGCATGGTTCTGCTTTCCCTTGGATTTGCTAACCTTGTAATATTTTCACCACAATGTAACGGTTTAAAACCATTAATACCAATATAAGTTTGTGGTTTATCTTCAAGATTAGTTTTCTTTTGAAAATCACCCGTTGCAGGGTTAAATCGATACTCTTGCGACCATTGTGTAATACTAGCCGTTAGGGTATTAATTGCCTCAATAACATATGTAACTTCCTCGTCGGTGGTTGTTGGATGAAAAGAAGCGCGTATCCAGCCTGGTTTTTCACAGAAATCGCCCTCATCAATTTGTTGAGTAATTTTTTGTGATTTATCATGATCAACATTAAGCAAAATGTGACCATACGTGCCCGCACATGAACAACCACCACGTGTTTGAATACCAAATTTGTCGTTAAGTAAACGTACGACTAAATTATAATGCACGTTTGTAATATAAAACGATACGATAGCTAGGCGGTCGGTAATTCTCGGCTCAAGCATCTTTACCTGCTCATTTTTGCTAAGTTCCCCCATAACATGGTCAACTATCTCTTTCTCACGTACGGCAATATTTTCGGTACCCATAGCCTCTTTAACCTTAATCGCTAAAGCTGTACGTATACATTGTAAGAAACCTGGTGTCCCACCATCTTCACGTATTTCTATATTATTGAAAAAACTATGTGATCCCCACGGATTTGTCCATGTTACAGTGCCACCACCAGGGTGATCTGGCACTTTATTTTTATATAAGGTTTTGTTAAAAATGAGTACACCTGAACTGCCTGGCCCACCAAGGAATTTATGAGGTGAAAAGAATATAGCGTCTAAAGCTTGTGCTTTACTGACTGGGTGCATATCAATATCAACATAAGGTGCTGAGCAAGCAAAATCTACAAAACATAAACCGCCATGCTGGTGCATTATTTCTGCCAGTTGATGATAAGGTGTTTTGATTCCTGTAACATTTGAACACGCTGTAAATGTACCAATTTTTATTTTACGATTTTTATAACGTTCTAATAAATCGACTAAGGCATCTAGTGACGGCAAACCATTGCTATCACTTGCAACAATCTCTAAAGTAACATCACACTCATACCAAGTAGTTTGATTTGAGTGATGCTCCATATGCGTAATAAAAACAACGGGCTTGTCTTCCTCACAAAAGATTACTTGCTCAGCCATCCGCTCTGGAATTCGTAATCCTAAAATTCGTTGAAACTTATTGACCACATCTGTCATGCCTGCACCAGAGGTGATTAAGATATCATTATCACAAGCATTAACATGTCGTTTAATTACTTTTTGAGCATCATGATATGCCAAGGTCATGGTGCTACCCGTTAAATTAGTTTCAGTATGAGTGTTAGCAACATAAGGTCCAAGGGTATTCGTTATATAGTCTTCAATGGGCTGGTATAAACGTCCACTCGCTGTCCAATCTGCATAGATAATATGTTGTTGCTTGCCATTAATTTCATGGGTCAGATTTTGACCAATGATATGTTGGCGAAATTTAGAAAAATGTTGTGCTAACAACATAATAGCATCCTCTTATGCACCACTATTTTGAATAATGGTAAATTAATATAAGAAAGAGCTGTTATACCTACCTTTACCTATTTTCAGGCATAATTAATGGTAATTCTGTAGAACGTTTTATCTCTTCCATAGCAAAACTAGAGGTGACATCAGTCAAGCTTGTTGCCTGAATAAAGCGTTGATAAAACGCATCATAGCTAGCAATGTCTTTGACAACTACCCGAAGCAAATAATCATACTCGCCACTCATACGATAAAAATCCACGACTTCTGGAAATGCTGAAACAGTTTTAGAAAACTGCGCCAGCCAATCACTGTCATGCTTACTGGTTTTTACTTGAACAAACACTGAAACACTTAGGTCTAACAATTTTGCATCAAGCAAGGCCACTTTACGTTTGATGATACCGCTTTGTTCTAGTTTTTGTAGACGACGCCAACAAGGAGTTTTAGTTAACCCAACTCGTTTGGCTAACTCATCTATCGCAATACTAACATCACGCTGTAAAATAGCAACAAGCCGCAAATCTATATCATTTAAATCCATTTTGTTCCACGTATTGTAAAATATTTAAAACAAAATACTAAGTAACAACAAAAAAAGCAAGTAAATAGAAAATTTATAAAAAGAAAAAGTAAAAGAGAGGAATTAAGTTTTTTCGAGAATAGAAATAAATAGTAAAAATATTTCATTATTTAGGGAAAATCAATAACGGTTACCTGTGTTTTAGACAAAGCACACGCTTTAACCTATTAACCACTTATCAGACATTTACACTAAAAAGTCATTGGCAATGAGTTAACTAATGTTCCTTTCTTATCATCAAGCCCGTTAATACAAACCCGACCAAAAATTTGCACCCCCTTAAAACCTTAGAGCACTTTAATGCCTTCTACACTAGAAAATCATAATTCAAATCAATTGTTGTTGCTGATGCAGAGCTTATACAAAGAGATATTACAATAGCAACCATCAATTTTTTAACGCTATTAGTAAACATAGAACCCCTTGGTTTTATCTTGATAAATAAACATTCAATTATCTTTTTTATATTGAAAATATTTCAAGAAATTAACATACTAGTTGTCATTATTGATTAAATAGTTAAAGTAAAGGTAACTGGCCCATCATTTAGTAGCTTAACTTTCATATCCGCAGCAAATTCACCTGTTGGTACACTAAAACCTTTTTCACGTAATTGCTGACAAAAATATCGATACAAATCATTGCTAAATTCTGGTTTCGCGGCTGAAGTAAAACTAGGGCGCATACCGCTATTGGTATCTGCCGCTAAAGTAAACTGTGAAACAACCAAAATATCACCATGAATTTGTTGAACATTAAGATTCATTTTTCCATTTTCATCATTAAATACACGATAACCTGCCACGCGTTCAGAAAGGCGCTTTGCTTTGGCTTGTGTATCTTCAGGTTGAACTGCAAGAAAAACCAGTAAACCTTGGTTAATTTCGCCCACAACTTTCTGGTTTACCGTAACACTCGCCCAACTAACTCTTTGAATTAAAGCTATCATACAAGTTCATCCTCCCCCTCAGATTCGTTTTCTAGTTCATATTCTTGTAAAGACACGGTAATAACTGCGCCACCTAAAACAATAACCCAAGATAAATAAACCCATAAAAACAAAATAGGCACTATTGATAAGGCGCCATATATAGCTTGATAAGATGGAAAGGCAGTAAGGTATTCTGCAAATATTTTTTTGGCAAGCTCAAATAAAACGGCCGCAATTAATGCACCAAAGAAAGCAAATTTAAATGGTACTGGTTTATTGGGTACCAACATATAAAGTAATATAAAAGCCGCCATTGAAGACATTAACGGTAATAAACGGAATAGCGTATTAGTAATACCAAAACTATCTTCCACTCCCGTTGTTACCAGTGACACTATGTAAGAGGTTATGGCAATACTTGCACCAACTAATATTGGTCCTAAGGTCAAGATCATCCAGTACATAGAAAATGACGTAATTACACGTCGCTTTTGGGTTACTTGCCAAATATTATTGAATGTTTTATCGATAGACGATATTAGTAATAAGGCAGCAAAAAACAAAAATGAAATAGCAACAGCAGACATTTTTGACGCGTTATCAACAAAAGAGGATAAATATTTTTGCACCACATCACTTGCCGTTGGCATAAAATTATCATAAACAAATTGTTCTACACTATGATGAATGTCTGCAAAAATAGGAAATGCTGTTGCCACGGATAAAGCAACAACCATCAAAGGGACAAGTGACATTAAACTAACATAAGACAAATAACCTGCAACAACTTGTAATTGCGCTTTTTTTATTCGCACTAATAAATAGTGAAAGAAAGAAACATAATGTCTTAAAGGTAAGGAATTTTGTAGCCGTTTATAATGTGTATACAGTGAACTCATATTTACTAACAATTTGGTTATTTTTAAATGCTTAAGATTATATTATGATAACAGTAATGAGTTTACTAGCAAGGTGTGATATGTCGGAACAAGGTTCAGCAGGCAATGTTATTGCCGCAATTTGTAATGTGTTTTTCCCTGGATTAGGTCAATTAGTGCAAGGAAGAATATTACCTGCACTTATTTTTGCCATTGTTTGTGTTGGAGGCTATGCTTTGTGGTGGTTTATTATTCCTGCCATTATTGCTGGAGTCTTTCACTTATATGCAATTATTGATGCAGCAACTTATAAAAATAACCGTTAGTTAAAATAACTTTTAGCTAAATTTACACAGGGTGATAAAAAAAAGCCGTCTGACTATGCATCAGACGGCTTTTTAATTTCTACAATAATACGTTTGAAGATTACTTCAACATATTACTTTGCTGAGCGACCTTCACGTTTTCGATCATTCTCTTTCAAGAATTTCTTACGAATACGGATATTCTCTGGCGTCACTTCAACTAACTCATCGTTATCGATAAATTCTAATGCCTGCTCTAACGTCATTTTAATCGCTGGCGTTAATACTTGCGCTTCATCAGTACCAGACGAACGCACGTTAGTTAATTGCTTACCTTTTAGAACATTTACAGTTAAATCGTTGTCACGATTATGAATACCAACAACTTGCCCTTCATAAACATCAACACCATGACCAATCATCATACGGCCACGAGATTGAAGGTTAAAAATAGCATTTGTTAACGCTTTACCTGTTGCATTGGCAATCATCACGCCATTTAAGCGTTGACCAATATCGCCACCTTTATGAGGACCATATTCAAAAAATGTGTGGTAAATCAAACCTGAACCCGAAGTAATAGTCATAAATTCAGTTTGGAAACCAATTAAACCACGACTTGGCATGATGAAATCCATGCGGATTCGTCCTGTTCCGTCTGGTGCCATATCAGTTAATTCGGCTTTACGAATACCCATTTTTTCCATGATAGTACCTTGATGTTGCTCTTCAACATCAATCGTTACTGTTTCATAAGGTTCTTGTAATACACCATCAATTTGACGTTCAATTACTTCCGGACGAGATACAGCCAATTCATAACCTTCACGGCGCATATTTTCAATTAATATACCAAGGTGAAGTTCACCACGACCTGAAACTTTAAATTTATCAGGGTCATCTAATTGTTCAACACGTAATGCCACATTATGAACTAATTCTTTTTCTAAACGGTCTTTAATATTACGTGACGTTACAAACTTACCTTCTTTACCACAAAATGGTGAGGTATTAACTTGAAAAGTCATATTAATAGTCGGTTCATCAATTGACAACGCTGGTAAACTTTCAACTTCATTAGGACAACAAATCGTATCAGAAATTTTTAATTCACCTAAACCTGTAATAGCAATAATATCACCAGCCTCAGCAATTTGAGTTTCATGACGATCAAGTCCTAAATAGCCGAAAACTTTACCGACTTTACCATTATGAAGATTACCTGATGCACATTTCACTGTAACTTGTTGGTTTGGTTTTACACTTCCGCGAGTAATACGTCCTACACCGATTACACCTAGGTATGAACTATAATCAAGTTGCGAAATTTGCATTTGAAATGAACCATCGGGATCAGCATTTGGTGAAGGCACTTCATTAATAATTGTATTAAATAAAGGCGTCATATCAGAACCAACTTCACCTTCTTCAAGCGAAGCCCAACCATTAATAGCTGAAGCATAAACAACTTTAAAATCAAGTTGCTCATCAGTTGCTCCTAATTTATCAAATAATTCAAAAACTTGATCCATAACCCAATCAGGACGCGAACCAGGTTTATCAACTTTATTGATAACAAGAATTGGCTTCAAACCTTGCGCAAACGCTTTTTGCGTAACAAAGCGTGTTTGTGGCATAGGGCCTTCTTGAGCATCAACAATAAGTAATACACTATCAACCATAGACATTACACGCTCTACTTCACCACCGAAATCAGCATGGCCAGGAGTGTCAACAATATTGATACGGTAGTCATTCCAGTTAACAGCGGTATTTTTCGCTAAAATTGTGATTCCACGTTCTTTTTCAATATCATTTGAATCCATAACACGTTCGTCATGACCAACACGCGCATCTAAGGTACCCGACTGCTCAAGTAATTTATCTACAAGGGTGGTTTTTCCATGGTCAACGTGGGCAATGATGGCAACGTTACGTAATTTATCTAACACAGGCGTTTACTCGCTGTTACTATTATTTATATCGCAACTAACTAGAAGCTGTGCATAAATAACTATGGCTATAAGTGGGCGCGCATTATACAGTAGATTCGTTTTAAAAGATATTAATTATCCAAAGCTAATTTTGTATTCAAACTATATTTGATCAAATTATTCATAAATTACTTAATCAACAACGAAGCAGTATCCACAAAAAGGTAAATTAAATACAACAAAAATATTTAAATACTATATAGTTATTTGCAAATTATTATCGTTCGATACGATATGCACCAAAAAGATCAGTTACCGCACCAATATGGTGCTTTAATGTTTTTATACATTAACTAAATCATTGTTTATAAAGGATTAAATTATTGGCATAATAATAGCTTAATATAAAAACAAGAATTGGTGTATACCAAAAGAAATAAAACTAACCTCACTGGAGAGACTAAAAATGTCACAAGCAGTATTTGATTTAATAAAAGAGCACGACGTCAAATTTATTGACCTTCGTTTTACCGACTCAAAAGGTAAAGAGCAACACGTTTCTATTCCTCATCATCAAGTTGATGAAGATTTCTTCGAAGATGGCAAAATGTTTGATGGCTCGTCTATCCAAGGTTGGAAGGGTATCAATGAATCTGACATGGTTATGATGCCTGTAGCTGACTCTGCTGTATTAGACCCTTTCTCTGAAGCATCTACATTAATTATTCGTTGTGACATTTTAGAACCAAGCACAATGCAAGGTTACAGCCGTGATCCTCGTTCAGTAGCAAAACGTGCTGAAGAGTATATGCGTGGTACAGGTCTTGCTGACACCGTGTTAATTGGTCCAGAACCAGAGTTTTTCTTGTTTGATGATGTTCGTTTTAGCACCGATATGAGCGGTTCATTCTATAAAATTGATGATAAAGAAGCTGCATGGAATTCAGGTACTGAATATGAAGAAGGCAATATGGGTCACCGTCCTGGCGTAAAAGGTGGTTATTTCCCTACTTCTCCTGTTGATTCATCACAAGATATTCGCTCAGCCATGTGTTTAGTAATGGAAGATATGGGCCTAGTGGTTGAAGCTCATCACCATGAAGTAGCAACAGCAGGTCAAAACGAAATTGCTTGTCGCTTTAATACGATGGTATTGAAGGCTGATGAAGTACAAACTTATAAATATGTTGTACATAACGTAGCTCACGCTTACGGTAAAACGGCTACTTTCATGCCTAAACCATTAGTAGGTGACAATGGCTCAGGTATGCATGTTCATCAATCACTTGCTAAAGATGGCGTTAACTTATTTGCTGGTGATAAATACGGCGGTTTATCTGAAATGGCGCTTTATTATATTGGTGGTATTATTAAACACGCTAAAGCATTAAATGCGTTCACTAACCCATCAACTAACTCTTATAAGCGTTTGGTTCCTCACTTTGAAGCACCTGTAATGCTTGCTTATTCAGCGCGTAACCGTTCTGCATCTATTCGTATCCCAATTGTGCCATCACCAAAAGCAATGCGTATTGAAGCCCGTTTCCCTGATCCAGCGGCAAACCCCTATTTAGCTTTTTCAGCATTATTAATGGCTGGCCTTGATGGTATTAAAAACAAGATACATCCTGGCGATGCAATGGATAAAGATTTATATGATCTGCCAGCAGAAGAAGCAGCAGCCATTCCACAAGTAGCAACCTCTTTGGATGATGCTCTTGACAGTTTAGAAGCTGATTATGAGTTTTTAATCGAGGGCGGTGTTATGGATAAAGACATGATTGATGCATACATAGCACTCAAACGTGAAGAGTCACAACGTGTTAACATGACAACACACCCTGTAGAGTTTGAATTATACTATAGCGTATAATAAAACGGCCTCTTTACAAAAACTCACTTCGGTGAGTTTTTTTATGCCCAAATATAAAAATAGAAGAAAGTTACTTTTCTGTGGTAAATAGGAACTTTTTTGTATAGATTGTAGATATCTATGTTCACATTTTGTAGAGAATTTGGATATATCTGAAAGTACTGGATATACTTAATTGATTATGACTAAATTTATTTTACTAATATTGCTAACCTTATCGCTCTCAATTCCTGTCAACGCGAGTACAGCAAAAATCTATGTGTGGCGTAATGAAAATGGCGAATTAGTCTATTCTGATACCCCTAGACCGGGTGCTGAAGAAGTAAAAACCAGAAAAGGTAATGTAATAAAGTCATCAACAACTTTAGAAACACAAGTTCTTGATATAAAGCCAAAGAAAATTACTGAAGATTATCAAGTAACTATCAGCCATCCGCAAGACAACGCCACTATTAGAGATAATACAGGGTCTGTTTTTGTCAGTGGCATCATTACACCAATTTTTAAACGCGGTTTAAAAATTCAGCTCATCTTAGATGATAAACCTTATCAACAACCGCAAAGCGACACACGCTTCTCGCTTCGCAATGTAGACCGTGGCGAACACCAAATAAAAATGAAAATATTTAACGAACAAGGCAAGATAATTGCATCATCTAAGCCAATAACGTTTTATATGCACAGAGCTTCTGTAAATTAGTAAAGATTAGCACTAAACTGCAGCATCGAGCACTGCAAATAAAACCTTTCTAGAATATACTAAACTGACCGCACCATATCAGTGCATCGTTAGTGTAAATATGAGGCTTTATGTTGCACACAAGAAAAAAAATCCAACAACTTAAAATTGGTTACCAACAAACACTGGCTAATCAACTAGTCACGGCTGTGCTTATACTTGATCAAAACTTAACAATTTGTTACGTAAATCCTGCCGCAGAAGCATTATTAATTAAAAGTTTAAATAAATTATATGGGTGCCCTTATGATTTGATTTTTACCAATACTTCATTAACGCGCACTCGCTTAGAACTGCTACTTAAAACAGGTCAAGAGCTTACTGACAGTGAGATTGAAATAGAGCTTGGTGAAAATCATCGATTTACCGCTGAGGTAACTGCTTCTGCAGTAGAATTTAATCATCTACCACATGTACTGATTGAATTTAAACAAATCGATCAGCAAAAACAAATTAGTTTAGAAGTATTTCAGCATCAACAATGGATTGCCGCCCGAGATTTAATTAAAGGCTTAGCCCATGAAATAAAAAACCCCCTTGGAGGACTTCGTGGGGCTGCCCAGCTATTAAATAAAGAACTTGATAAAGAGCAGCAAGAATACACAGAGATGATTATTGAACAAGCCGACAGATTAACAAATTTAGTAGATAGGTTACTAGGGCCAAATCAATTACCTCAAATTGAAAGCCACAATATACATTCAGTATTAGAAAAAGTTTGTCAGGTGGTTAATTTTTCAAATGAAAAAACGATAAAATTAAAGCGGGATTACGACCCATCAATTCCAGCAATAGAGTGCGACCAAGAAAAGATACAACAAGCCGTACTCAATATAGTAAATAATGCCATACAAGCCATTCCAGCTAATAGCACGATCACATTAAAAACACGCATTGCTAGTAATAAAACCATCAATGGGAAGCAAGTAAAACTCGCAATAAAAATTAGCATTATTGATGACGGCCCTGGTATACCTCCTGAAATCCAAGATACGTTATTTTACCCTATGGTGTCAGGGCGTTCGAATGGTACAGGCTTAGGTTTGTCTATTGCACAAACACTCGTCAACCAGCACAACGGTAAATTGGCTTGTCACAGCCGTCCTGGACATACGGAATTTATAATACTACTGCCTTTAACATAATCTAACAGAATGAAACATAGTCCCCGATATATGGGCATAACGTTAACCCGAGAGAAAGCATAATGATCACTGAACAAGTATGGATAGTTGATGACGACAGTTCGATTAGATGGGTTTTAGAAAAAGCCTTCACTAAAGCAAACATTACAAGCGCGTCATTTGAAAGTGCAAATAACTTATTAATTGCACTTGATCATGATCAACCCGAAGTTATTATATCTGACATTCGAATGCCCGAAATTGATGGCATGAGTTTACTTAATGCAATAAGCCAAAATCACCCAGATATCCCCGTAATTATTATGACCGCACACTCTGATTTAGACAGTGCTGTTAATGCTTACCAAGGTGGTGCGTTTGAGTACCTACCAAAACCTTTTGACATGGATGAAGCGGTCACTCTAACAAAACGTGCTTTGACTCACGCCCGGGAACAAAATGCAAAAAAACAACAGAAAGAAACGGCCCCCCTTGCTTCAGGATTAATCGGTGAAGCTCCAGCAATGCAGGAAGTTTTTCGGGCAATTGGGCGTCTATCTCGTTCAAGTATAAGCGTTTTAATTAACGGTGAGTCTGGTACAGGTAAAGAATTAGTTGCTCACGCCTTACATTCACATAGTCCGCGATCGAAATCACCTTTTATTCCATTAAATATGGCAGCGATACCAAAAGACTTAATAGAGTCAGAATTATTTGGTCATGAAAAAGGTGCCTTTACTGGCGCAAACTCGGTACGCCAAGGCCGGTTTGAACAGGCCCACGGTGGCACTTTATTTTTAGATGAAATTGGCGATATGCCGTTAGAAATTCAAACACGATTATTACGTGTGTTATCAGACGGGCAATTTTACCGTGTGGGTGGGCATTCGCCTGTACAAGTTGATGTACGTATTATAGCTGCAACACACCAGAATTTAGAAGACAGAGTCAATAGTAATGAATTTAGAGAGGATTTATTCCATCGTCTCAATGTGATTCGTATTCAATTACCCAGTTTGCGAGAAAGACGAGAAGATATACCACAGCTTAGCCAGCATTTTCTTAAACAAGCTGCCAATGAATTAAGTGTTGAATCGAAAACAATCAGTAAAAAAGCAGCCGCTTTTTTACAGCAATTTCAATGGCCTGGAAATGTACGCCAACTTGAAAATATTTGTAGGTTTCTCACTGTGATGGCTAGTGGTCAAGAAATATTACTCGAAGATTTACCCAGTGAATTAACAGAGGTCACCACCAAAAACAATGCTGAAGTTTCTTCATGGCAATCAGCATTAAGTGATTGGATGGATCATGAGCTAGCCCAAGGGCATGATGCAATTTTAAACACCGCAATGCCCGAGTTTGAAAAAGTAATGTTAGAGCGTGCGCTACTATTTACCCAAGGCCACAAACAAGATGCAGCAAAGAAACTAGGCTGGGGAAGAAATACACTAACAAGAAAATTAAAAGAACTAAATTTGTAAGAGAGCAGGTTGTTAATGAAAATACTCTCGCAAACGATTTAAAGGATTAATTAAGAGCTACAAGTATCTTCATCACATGACTTACAGCTATTACACAACTTAATATTAATATAATGGGCTGCAATTATTAGGCTTGCGCCACCAAGGATAAAATAAATCTCAACTGATTCGGAGAAATCATGTTTTATCCAATAGAGTGCAACACCTAAATATAGCAAATAAAATGGGTATAGACGTTTGTGATAACGTTTAAACCCTGAAAAAAGAGCCATTGTGCCTAATGCAGCTGTCATCAGTAAAAATACATGCTCCCATGTGTGATCAACTAAGAAGCTTAAGCCCATCAAAGGTAAAATAGGGATAAGAATAGGCAATAGTATGCAATGTAATGCACACAATGATGTTGCTGTAATGCCGATTCGATCTAACATGATATTCCAACGTATAGTTTAAGTAGTGATTTTATTGATTGTTTATTTAGCAAGACCACGCATAGTAACGCTATAATGTAATAATATCACAATTGATATATCATAACATTAGTTTAATAATAAAAGTTTAACTATTTTCAATTGAGAAACTAATAACATCTTTAATATGAGTAGATTTTAACGCTAACATAATCAAACGATCTATACCTAAAGCAACTCCTGCACATTGCGGCATCCCAGACACCAAGGCAGAAATGAAATTTTGGTCTATGAGTTTTTCCTCAAGACTTAAAGAAACTCGTTTCTCATTATCTATTTGAAAGCGCTCAATTTGCTTTATACTGTCTGTTAATTCATTAAAGCCATTTGCCAATTCAATACCTTGATAATAACATTCAAAACGTTCAGCTACTCTATCATCTCTTGGACACAATTTAGCCAACGATGCTTGAGATTTCGGAAAATTATAAATAAAACAAGGCGCTTCCAAACCAATATTCGGTTCAATTATTTCGCTGAAAATAAACTGTAATAAAATATCATTATCATATGTTGCTAATAACCAATCACTTAATTTACCCATACTACTAATAAGTGCTAATAGTTCGTCTCGTGTTGCTATTAAAGGATCAAGCGCAACATGCGCTATAAAAATATCTTGATATGTGTAAGTTGACGGCATGGCACAATGTAAAACATCCTGAAGCAAATGCCCCACTTCATCCATTAAGTTGAAATGATCGAAACCAATTCTATACCATTCTAGCAAGGTAAATTCTGGATTATGATACCGCCCAGCTCCTTCGTGACGAAAAGCCTTAGCAATTTGAAAAATACACCCATAACCCGATGCCAGTAAACGTTTCATATGAAATTCTGGTGAAGTTTGAAGATACAACGGGATTGATTTATTCATAGAACTATCAGCAAGAAAATTATAACGACAAGTCAGCGCCTCTAAATGTACGTCAGTGACTGTTCCTTGTGATAACATAGGTGTTTCTACCTCAAGAACATTTCTCTGTGAAAAAAAACGCCGTATTTGTTGTAATATTTTTGCCCGTTTTTGCGCGTTTTCCCAAGAGAGTGTACTCTGCCAAGACATAGTAGTTCCAGTTTCAAGTTTAAAAAAGTTAAAAAAAAGGCCGTCTCCTAGCTTACTCAGGAAACGACCTTTAAATTATCAGACTAATTGATTTATTTTCTGCCAAATAAGATGTTAACAACTGAAAGTACTCAATCGACGTGTGCCAATTAATACTTTCAACATGCTGCTAACACAATTACTAGCGTAAATTAAACGTCAATTAAGCGATAATTGATGATACTACACCAGCACCTACTGTACGGCCACCTTC
>CBDLPA010000017.1:0-98440 GCA_965305135.1 uncultured Colwellia sp. | reverse complement strand
ATTTCTTCAATTTTGCGATGTTATCAGTTTGCTAATGAGCTCCCAAAGGGCGAGTACCTAATAAAAAGTAAAGGCTTATATGCGGCGTTATTGATTTTGACAAGGGAATGACCATTCTCTTCAATCAATGCCTTGCCTACATGGATGTAGGTACTTAGGTTATGTTTGGAACGTATAACCTGTGCCTCTAAGCCTTTTAATTCTCGCTGAGTGGGAAATAACTTAATCAACTTGGTATTATTTATAAATAAGGTAAATATGCGTCGTTCAAGTTATCCTGAACAAGAAGTTTCTACCATTAATTGGCAAGCGTTTAAATTAATTTTACCTTATCTTTTTGAGTTTAAAAAACGTATCACGTTTGCTTTTTTCTGTTTGATACTCACTAAAATAGCCAGTGTATACTTACCTTTCATTTTAAAAGATATTGTTGATACCTTAGATGCTAAAGCGCCTGAGAATTTGAATACGTTTGTAGTACCTTTTGGTTTAGTACTCGCTTATGGTGCTGTACGTTTATCTATTGTGGTGTTTGCAGAAATTCGTGATACGTTATTCGGTCGGGTAACTGAGCGAGCAATACGTCGTATTGGCTTAAAAGTATTTCGTCATTTACATCAATTAGATCTTGATTTTCACTTAAACCGACAAACAGGTGGTTTATCTCGTGATATAGACCGAGGCACTTCGGGCATTAGTTTTTTAATGCGCTTTATGGTGTTTAATATTGTTCCCACATTATTTGAAATTGTAATGGTTGTTACGATTTTATTTGTAAACTATGGTATTTGGTTTGCCTTAATTACCTTAGGATCAATTCTTACCTATATAGCCTATTCTGTCTACGCTACCGACTTAAGAACACGTTATGTTCGCGAAGCCAATCGAGCGGATTCTTCAAGTAATACTCGGGCGATTGATAGCTTACTTAATTACGAAACAGTTAAATATTTTACTAATGAAGATTATGAAGCACAGGCATACGACAAACAACTGAGTATATGGGAACAAGCCAAAATTAAAAATCGTTTATCATTATTTGCATTAAATGGCGGACAAGCACTTATTATTGCCATAGCAATGACCTCAATGTTAGCACTTGCAGCTGTTAATGTTAGTGAAGGTAAGATGACATTAGGTGATTTTGTATTAATCAATGCCTTTATGATGCAGTTATTTATGCCACTTAACTTTTTAGGTTTTGTTTATCGTGAGATCAAAGGCTCATTGGCAAACATCGAAAATTTATTTGGTTTATTAGATAAAACACCTACAGTGCAAGATATTGATAACGCCACTGAGTTATCAATAAGCCAAGCGAGTATTAGTTTTAACAATGTACACTTTTCGTATAATAAAAAACGTCCTATCATCAAGGGGGTTTCTTTTAAGGTCAATGGTGGGAAAAAGGTTGCGGTTGTTGGTGAAAGTGGCTCAGGTAAATCAACGTTAGTTAAATTATTATTTCGTTTTTATGATGTTAGTTCAGGTGCTATTAGTATCGATGCTCAAGATATAAATCATGTTACGCAAAATTCACTGCGACAGCACATAGGCATTGTGCCACAAGACACCGTTCTCTTTAACGATACTTTGTTTGCTAATGTTAATTATGGCAACCCAGAAGCAAATGCTCAACAAGTGATGAAAGCTATTGAACTTGCGCACCTAACAAAGTTTGTTAATAGTCTTCCAGAAGGTGTTGAAACAATGGTAGGCGAACGTGGATTAAAATTGTCTGGTGGTGAGAAACAACGGGTTGCTATCGCGAGAACAATATTAAAAAACCCCCATATTCTTGTGTTTGATGAAGCAACTTCTTCGTTAGATAGTCATTCTGAGCAAGCCATTTTAGCCGCAATTAATGAGGTAGCAAAAACCCGCACGAGTTTGGTCATTGCACACCGATTATCTACTATTACAGATAGCGATAATATTATTGTGATGAATGACGGTGAAATAGTTGAGCAAGGTAATCATAAAGAATTATTAGCCTTGCAAGGAAAATACAGTAAAATGTGGCAATTACAGCAATCAACAAACTAATATGTGAAGCATAGCTTAATGACTAGTAGTAAAAATAAAACTGAAACTAATGCAATTTTAGCCATAAAAGAATGGCTTGAAGAAGTGATTATTGATCTTAATTTTTGCCCTTTTGCAAAAAAAGAATTTGTAAATAACACTATTTTTTATCATGAATCTACAGAGGATCAAGTAAAACCAGCATTACATGAATTAATTGAACAATGTCGCTACTTACAAGCTCATGATGAACTTGAAACCACGTTGATCATATACCGAGATGGATTCAGAGGATTTGAACGTTATTTAGATTTAGTTGAATATGGTAATGATTTACTCGTTAACTCTGGCTTCGAAGGTATTTTTCAACTTGCTAGTATGCATCCTGAGTACTGTTTTGATGGCGAAGATTATGATGATAGTAGTAACTTTACTAATCGATCTCCTTATCCTGTTATACATATTATTCGTGAGGCAAGTATGGCAAAGGTATTATCTGTGTATAATGAACCCGAAAAAATTCCAGAGAACAATATTGCGTTAGCAAATAAAAAAGGTACGCTTTTTTTTCAACAAATACTGACCAATATTCACCATAAATACCCATTACAATAATCCCCTTTACGTTAATAATAGAATCATTCATGTCATATTTAGAACAATTTTTTCTTATTGCAGTAGTGCATTTACTTGCTGTAGCCAGCCCCGGGCCTGATTTTGCGATTATATTAAAACAAAGTATTCGTTATGACCGTCGTACCGCAATATTTACCAGTTTTGGTATAGCAACGGGGATTTTATTGCACGTTACCTACTCTTTAGTTGGGGTGGGGTTGATTATTGCAAGTGATGAAAGGTTATTTACTGCGTTAAAGTATATAGCCGCAAGTTATTTTTGCTATATAGCTTGGCACGGTTTACGTGCGAAAAAACCTAATGATACTGAAGCGTTGCAAACTTTGAGTGGTGAAGAAAATAAGAACCGTGATGACTACCGAGTGTTAACCACCGTAGCGAATAAAGAAACGCTTCCTTCAGCGAAAAGAGCATTTTTTACGGGGTTTTTAATTAATGGATTAAACGTAAAGGCAACATTGTTTTTTGTTAGTTTGTACTCTGTCGTCATTGCACCTGACACACCTTTTGTAATAAAGCTGAGTTATGGATTGTATATGACAGTAGCAACAGGGGGTTGGTTTGTTTGTTTATCATACTTACTAACGCATCCTCGCATTAGATATTTTTTACAAATTAAAGGTTATCTTCTTGATAGAATAATGGGGGGCGTTTTATTAGCCTTAGCTGTTCAGTTAGTGCTTAGTGACTTGAATTAGACCATAGTCGTCAACACTTAATTTTATATTCGGGTATAATGCCGTTTTTATTTTATTCTTCTCGCTAGATTTACTTTTAACTAATTATTTTGATCAATTAGTAAAAACTTATAAGGATTACTGTTTTGCCAGAAAAAATAACGATCGTACAAGTTGGTGGTAATATTGAAAGTGCGCTTAAGGGCGACTACCAAATTGATGTTAAAACTATCTTAACTGAAGCGTGGGAACAAACATTAAAGTCTAGGTTAGCTATTAATTTAGGTTTGTTATTTTCTTTGTTGCTTGGCATGGTAGTTTCTTTTATTGTCAGTAATTACCTTGGTGGTATTGAAGTTGTTATTGCTGATCCAAAAGCTAGTATGATACTAAACCTTATTGTTACTGTAGCGGTATGGCCTTTTGTTGGTGGTATTGAAATGATGGGAGTTCAGCATGCTATTGGTATGCAAACACATGCCAAAATGATATTTTCTTTTTTATCTCGGGCGAGCTGGGTAGTATTATGCGCATTATTTACCTCAATATTAATTAGCATTGGTTTTCAATTGTTTGTGCTGCCAGGCATCTTTTTAGCCGTAACGTTATCATTAACCATACCTCTTGTTATTGAAAAAAAAATGACGCCTATGAAAGCGATCATCTTATCTATTCAAACATTACGATTTAAGTTTTTTGCTATTCTTTATTTGTACTTCATTTTACTGCTATCACTTGTTGTTCTATTTATGCCATTGGCTTTTTTACTTGAATCGAGTTTTGCTCCGTTAGGCGTGATGATTTTGTTAATTGGCGTGTCGTTTCTTGCCCCTTTATTTTATAATGTCAAAGGTATTTTATATCGTGAAATTTTTGGTATTAGTTTAGCTACCAATAAGCCTATTGACATTACTTTGTTAACAAATAGCGCAAAATCAGATAAAAATTCATCAGACAGTGATGATACCTTTTCTGCATAAACCGACTTATTTATGGAATTCTTATGAAAAACTCAATACTAATTAAGGTTGAATTGTTTTTGTTCGCTATTTTTTTGATTGCCCCTTTTACTTTTTTGAAACCCACGGTAATGAATAAAACGATTGAATCAACACCAATTGAAATAAAAGCCAAAACACAAGCCCAAGTAACTGCGGATGAAAAATCTGAAAAAACAATGAAAAGAACAGTTGAAAAACCTTTACATAATGTGGAATTGCCAGATTTTGCTGCAATAGATGACATAAAAACCAAAAAGAAAAAGTTTTTTAACTTTATAAAACCTGTTGTGGTTAAACAAAATAAAAAACTATTAGAAACTAGAGCAAAGCTTAATACTTGGATTGAAAAAGTATCACTAGAATTACCTTTATCTGAACAAGAACATCAAGAATTAAACCGTTTAGCAAAGCAATATCAAGTAAATAAAAATGCGTCAACATTAACAAAATTAAATGCTCTTTTATCACGTGTTGACATTATTCCTATTCCATTAGTTTTGGTTCAGGCAGCAAATGAGTCGGCTTGGGGAACCTCTCGGTTCTCTCGTATCGGCCTGAACTTTTTTGGTATTTGGTGCTATCAACAAGGATGTGGCATGGTGCCAAGTGGAAGAAGCACTGGTGAAATACATGAAGTGGCTGCTTTTCAGAGTCTAGAAGAAGCGGTTGTACGGTATTATAAAAACATTAATACTAACAATGCATATAATGTGTTTAGGACCATACGAGCTGAATTACGCTCACAAGAACAAAATCTTAACCCTACAGTACTTGCAACAGGCCTATTACCGTATTCTGAACGTGGTGTAGATTACGTCATTGATATCACTAATATGCTAAGACATAATCAACAGTACTTTTAGCTATAAGGATAGTTGGGGAGTATGAAGTGAAATCAATATATAAGTTATTGTATTATAAAATGTATGGTATTATTTCACTTCAATCACATTTAACTCATTATTATGCTGAGTTGTACTGCTAAATTTATTATCTATTTCAGCTTCATCAAATGCTAGATCACCACCATTGATTACACCTGATGTACTATCAATATTTTTGAAATTGAATAAATTACCGTCACAAAGGTGAGAAGGTACAATGTTTCGCATGGCTGTGAACATTGACTCTATTCTGCCTGGTGATTGCTCGTTCCAGTCGTTTAACATGCGTTTAATATTTTGTCGTTGCATATTGGGTTGAGAGCCACATAAGTTACACGGAATAATTGGAAACTGCTTTAGCTCGCCGTATTGAATTAATTCGCTTTCTTTGCAAAATGCTAAAGGGCGAATAACAACATGCTCACCATTGTCTGAAACCAATTTGGCTGGCATAGCTTTCATTTTTCCACCATAGAACATATTTAGCATCAAGGTTTCAATCATGTCATCACGATGATGTCCTAAGGCAATTTTAGTTGCGCCTAAGTTTTTGGCTGTTTTATAAAGTACAGCACGGCGCAGTCTTGAGCATAAACTACAGGTGGTTTTTCCTTCAGGAATTTTATCTTTTACTATGGTGTAGGTATCTTCTTCTATTACATGGTACTCAATACCTAAGCTGTCTAAGTATTGAGGCAGAATATGTTCAGGGAAACCAGGTTGTTTTTGGTCTAAATTTACCGCGATTAATTCAAAATTAATTGGCGCGGATTCTTTTAATTTCATTAGGATACTAAGTAAGGCATAACTGTCTTTACCACCTGATAAACACACCATGATTTTATCGCCATCTTCAATCATATTGTATTCAGCTATGGCTTGACCAACATTATGACGTAGGCGTTTTTCTAATTTTGATAGTTGAGATTTTTGCACGGCTGTTAAGCGGGTAGAGTTCATGTTGCAGATTCTTTAGTACGCAGAATGTAAAGTGATAGATTTTACGCCATCGATTTTGCGGCGCATTATTTTTCGAGGTATTATAGGACTTTTATACTTTTAAAGCTAGTTGATACTATAGGGGATATTGTCATAAGGGGCCTGTAGTCAGCCCCTTGCTATGATATGTTTTTTTGGATAATAATTATTCTAGCGGTGAAACATAGCCATCAGGTTTTAGTGCTAATACATCACAGTCAAGTTGATCAATAACGTGTTCAGCGGTGTTACCTATTAAAGCTGCTGATATACCTGTTCTACCTATGGTGCCCAATATTACTAGCTCAGCATCAATTTTTGTTGCTACGTGCTCGATGACTGTTTCGGGCAAACCTTCTTCAACATGTGTGTTATCAATACTAATATCAAACTTATTTGCATGAGTGATCATAGCTTGTTCGTGATGCTTAAGCATGGTGTCGTTATATTCAGTTGAATTAAACTCAGGTATTTCAATAGCAATATTAACAGGCGTACCAGGAAATGAATTAACTAAATGGACATTACCTTTTATAAGTTGTGCTAATTGTTTGGCTTCTTGTGTTATTTTTAGATTGAGTGAGTGGTGTTCTGCTTCATCACTTCCCACATTAACTGCAGCGAGAATATTACCATTGCTTGGCCATTCATGCTCTTTTACAAGTAGTACAGGGCAGGGGCATTTTCGTAATATGTGCCAATCAGTAGGCGTAAATACAACGGATTTTAGCTTGTCATGTTGATGAGTGCCTTTAATTACAAGATCGTATTTTTCTTGAATAACACGCTCAACAATGGCTTCAAAGGGGCGGTTATGCCAAACAACTTGGCTCGTTATTTTAATCTCAGGATTTAAATCACTAATGATGTCAGTAAGCCAAAGTTCTTTATCTTTGATTACTGATTGGCGCATTACATCACGTTCATCACTTGAGAGAATTGTGGTCATTTCATAAGAGAAGTCGAAAATACTTAAAAAGGCCGTTACATTAACCTTATTACCACTCGCGTCGATGCTGATGGCTAAATCAATTGCTCTTTTTAATGCTTTTTGATCGTTAGTTGTTGGGTCAATAACAACCAAAATGTTTTGATAGGTATTCATGATAACTCTCACCTTTGCTATAAATTAAGTAAAGCCTACCTATGTTTATAGCAAAAATGAAGAATTAATGCTTGTTTTAAATCAATTTTTTTAATATTTTAATGGTAGCTTAACTATAAGTTTATCGCTAAAAGTATTTTATAGCTCAGAGCAATCTATTAATTCATCAATGTCGAGTATGGTAATAAGCTTACCATCAACTTTTATTAAACCATTTTTATGGAAGCGGTTTAATAAACGACTGATTGTTTCAACGGTTAAACCAATATAATTGCCAATATCACTGCGTGTCATGGTTAAACGGAATTCAGAAGAGGATAGACCTCTAGCATGATACCTGTCACTTAAACTAACTAAAAAAGTAGCAACTCGTTGTTCAGCATTTTTTCTGTTTAATAAAGTTAGCATTTCTTGATCAGTGCGAATTTCATTACTCATTAAACGCAAAACTTGTTTTTTAAGTTTAGGCATAGTGTTTGATAACTTGTCTAAACTATTATACGGAATTTCACAGATCATTGATGTTTCTAGTGCTTGGGCAAAACTTTTATGTTCTGAATCAGCAATTCCATCAAAGCCGAGTAAATCACCTGCTAAATGAAAACCTGTGATTTGTTCTTCACCTTGCTCATTTACAGTGAAGGTTTTAAATGTACCGGAACGTATAGCATAAAGTGCGTGCATTTCTTGACCATCAGTAAACACTTTATCACCTTTATGAAATGGACGTTTACGATCAATTATTTCATCAAGGCTATCTAGCTCTTGATTATTTAGCGTGAAAGGGAGACAAAGTTCACTAATGCTACAGTTTTGACACTTAATATGCTGTGTACCAGGGCAACTATTCTTTGGCATAGATTACTCATTAATATTAGAGAAATAGATTGTTTTTAAATACCCTTACTACAGCATAAGGGTATTTGCTCTAATTCCTTGGACTAGACTATGGTATTAGAACATTTGTTGATATGCAACAATAAAACTGTAAATACCGTAGGATATTAGAATTAATGCCATTGTTTGTCTTACAAGTGGCTTGATTAGGTGCTTTTTCATACTAGTCATGCCAATAGAAAGGGTTAACAGGGCAGGTAATGTTCCTAGACCAAAAAAAAGCATAATGCTTGCCCCCGAAACTATACTACCACTTGCTAAAGCCCAAGTCAGCGTTGAATAAACTAACCCACAAGGTAACCAGCCCCAAATAACACCTAGTGATAAAGCTTTGGCAGGTGAATTGACTGGAATGGCCTTACTGGCTAATGGGGAGATATATTGCCATAAGTACTTCCCTAACGCTTCAATGCGGTTTAGCCACATTAGCCATTGTCCGAGGTATAAACCAAGTAATATCATGAAAATTGCAGAAATTATGCGTAAGGCGGCAAGAGGGGCTCCAAGATTTTTTGCTGCAATAGAGCCTGTAAAGCCAACAATGGCACCGATAAATGCGTAAGAGGTAATTCGGCCTAAATTATAACAAATAACTAAAATGGTTTTGTTGTAAGCTTTACAGGGATTTTCTTGATTATTAACGGGAATTTGTTGATTTTCATATTTATGTGGAACTGGTGTTGGTAGAGCAGAGGTAAGCATAGAAGTAATGCCGCCACACATCGCAATACAATGACCAGAGCCAAGTAAACCAATCACAAAAGCGGAGAGCAAATCAAGATTCATTTATCTATTCGCTGATTATTTACTGTTTCTTGTTGTTTATCGGTGTTACTTGTAACTTGTGACTCATTGTTGCTTTCATCCTTAGCATCATCAAACAGAATACTCATGCCTTGTTTCTCTAAATCTTCAAACTGTTCAGTTTTTACAGCCCAAAAAAAGAGATAAATACCAAGAGCAGTGAGTAATACGGCAATTGGAATTAATATATAAATAATACTCATATCTTTACTCTTAGTGTGGTTTAGTATTCAAAGTTGATACTCTGTTTTTTAGTAATCGCAGTGAATTGCTAATGACTAAAATTGAACTGACAGACATACCAATAACAGCCATATAAGGAGTAATAAAACCACATACCGCTAAGGGGAGTACAATGGCATTATAACCAAAAGCCCATAAGTAATTTTGAAAAATAACACGTTTGGTTTTTATTGAAACATGGTTTAATATATTAATACTTGATAACTTATTATTTAACAAAATTACATCAGCACCGCTTTTGGCTATATCTGTACCACAACCCATTGCCATAGACACATGAGCCGCGCCAAATACAGGTGAGTCATTCACGCCATCGCCTATCATCGCTATATTGATATTTTTATCTTCTTGATTTTTAATAATAGCCATTTTATCAGTTGCACTTAAATTTCCATAGCATTGAGATATTGATAATTTTTGGCCTATTTTATCACACGCATCTTGATTATCACCAGAAAGCATTAGTGTTTTATGGTTCATATTAAGACAATCAATTACTGGTTTAGCATCGTCTCTTATTTTATCTTTCAGATAAAATGCCGCAATAAGTTTGTTATTAGAAACTAATATGCAAGACGCATTGATTAAGTCTTGGTTTTCTTGCTTTGATGTTGATAATAACCAGCTTGCTTTGCCTATTTTGTAAGATTTACCATTGACTTCCCCACTCACACCTTGCCCAGATAAAACCTTAATGTTACTTGTTTTTATGTTGTAATCTCTGTGTTCTACAAACGGTTTTGCAAGCGGGTGCTCTGAGTGTGACTCTAGCGCAGCGGCTATTGCTAAGACATCTTTTTCTAAATATTGAGTATTCTTAATGATAATTTTATCAATGGTAAATTCGCCCGTGGTTAGCGTTCCAGTTTTATCAAAAGCAAAGTAATCAATATTAGGCATTGTTTCCATAACGTGGGCTGACTTAATCATAATACCATCACGATTTAATCGAGTGGTAGCACAAGTTAATGCGGTAGGTGTTGCTAACGATAAGGCGCAAGGGCAAGTGGCGACTAACACAGATAAAGTAATCCAAAAAGCCTCTTCGGGTAAATGTTGCTGCCAATATAAAGCAGTGCCTATTGCGGTAAGTAAAATAATTGCCACAAAGTATTGTGCCACTTTGTCAGAAAAACGCGCTAATTTAGGTTTGTGTGCTTGAGATTGTTCACTTAAACGAATTAATTGACTCAAAAAAGATTGGTTACTGGGCTGTTTTACTTCTATGGTTAGGTTACCGTCACTATTAATAGTGCCAGCAAAAACTTGGTCATTAACTGTTTTGGTAACAGGTAATTGTTCTCCAGATAACATAGCTTCATTTACTTGACTATTACCACTGATGATAATGCCATCAGCAGGAATAACTTCGCCTGGCTTTATGAGCACTACATCACCTTTAATTAACTGCTTAGCAGCTACAAGCTCTTCAATATATTTATTGGTGTCTTCAAAATTTGTTATTGATAATTCATCAATGTTATTTGCTTTACCGATTCTGATTGCTGTCATAGGCATAAGTTTTAACAAATTGGCAGAGACTTGTGCAGCATAAGACCGAGCTCGGAATTCTAAAAATTTGCCAATTAACAATAAAAAGGTAAACATTGAAACTGATTCAAAATAAACCTCGCCTTGCTGAGTTATGGTCGCCCATGCACTTGCACAAAAAGCTAATATGATCGCAATAGACACAGGTACATCCATTGACAAACGTTTCATTTTTAGCGCATTTATTGCACCAGTATAAAAAGGAAAAGCACCATAAGATACAATAGGAACAGCTAAAAGAAAGCTAACCCAACGCATGTATATTTTATTGTGCTCAGCCATGTCAGAAAATGCACCAAAATACAAACCCACAGCTATCATCATGATTTGCATCATTAAAATTCCACTTATACCTAAGCGTTTAATGAAAATTTTACTTGTGGCTTTGTTTCGTTGTTCAATCTCATTGGCTTTAAAGGGCAATGCCTGATAACCAATATGCTCAATGGCATCAAGAATATCACTGAGTTGTAAAATGCTGTCTTGCCAAACTATAGTGGCTCGTTGAGTTGTGGCATTAACGCTGATCTTGATAATACCCTCAAGTTTGGTTAACTGCATTTCAATTAACCATGCGCAAGCTGCGCAACTGATACCTTCAATGGTTAAAATAGCTTCTTTTGAATCTTTATTTTGATAAATAAACTCACTTTGTAGTATTTCTTTATCAAGTAATTTATTTTTTTGTTGCTGTTGAAACTTAAGTTCTTCAGGAATTAAATTTGCACCTTTTTGAGCTGGTTCGGTTCTAAATTGATAATATTGCGTGAGATCATTATCAACAATAGTTTGGGCAACTGCTTGGCAACCAATACAGCACATAGGCTGTTTTACTTTGTTAATGGTAACGTAAAGATTAATGCCTTTTGGAATAGGCTCATCACAATGAAAACAAGACATAGCTTACTGTGCTTTTGTTGGATCTGGAATTATATCAATAAAGTCATTTTGAGGAAGGCTAATGGTGTCTTGAATTTTCCAACTAGTATCAGAGATGTTATTAAATGGGGAAATGGTTACTTTCCATTTACCAGATATTTGTTTATCAAAATTATGTCTAAAATATCCATTACCATCCGGTGTTAAGGATAAATTAAAATCTTCGTTTTCTAAGGTTGGATGAAAAAAACTAATGTTAAGCATAGGAAAGTTTTTTTCAATGCCTGTAGGTTTTACAACAAGCTCATTATTAGATAATTGTAAGGCAAAACGTACGCCTAACTTCTGTGCTCGTTTTACTTTGGCGACTTGTAAATTAATCGCTTTACCTGTTTTATAATAATCACCAACAACTAATGAATCTGGTTCACTATTTGCAATTATGTAAGTAGAAATCCCTGCAACAACCGCAGTAAAAGGAAGAATAAAAACTAACCAAGCCCACGGTTCACGATACCAAGATGTATTCATAGTGTTTAACAATATTCAGCAGTATAAATTGTGCTACATTATAACTTTTTTTTATTTGTTGGGCTAGTTTTCTTTAGGATATTTAAACAATAAAAAACCCTATTTAACAATGTGTTAAATAGGGTTTTGAAATATTAACTTACAAATTCAAGGATAACTAAGTATATTGTTTTTGCTACTTAATCTAGCGAAAGAGAATAAATATAAGCACTAACTAAGTGTACTTTTTCCTCGCCTAGAATATCTTTCCAAGGAGGCATTATCCCAGCACGGCCATTACGAATAGACTCTTCAATTGCTCGTTGAGAACCACCGTATAACCATGTGTTATCTGATAAGTTTGGTGCACCCATTGGTAAGCCTAATGCTAAACTACCTTGACCTTCAGGTCCGTGACAACCAGCACAAATTCCAAATTTAGCTTTACCTGCATTGGCAAGATCAGCATTAACAGAACGTCCACTTAAACTAATAACATAAGCAGCAACTTCTTTAACGCCTTCTTCACCACCAAGAGCACCAGCCCAAGCCATCATACCTACCGCTTTACGGCCATGCATTATGGTTTCTTTAATTTTTTCTGGTGTTCCGCCATATAACCAATCTTTATCTGCTAGGTTAGGAAATCCTGTCGTACCGTGCGCGTCTGATCCATGACACTGTGAACAGTTTTGAATAAATAAACGTTGGCCTACTTTTAGTGCTTCACTGTCTGTTGCTAAATCTTCGATAGTACGAGCAGCGTAAGCTTCAAAGATAGGTCCGTATTTCTCATCTGCTTGAGCAACTTCACGGTCATACTGAACTAATACACCAGAATCAGCGGCTAAATACTCTGCTGTTTTCGCTTTTGATTCAGCTAGGTTCATAATCCCTTGGTTTGAACTCTTCCAGCCTAATAAACCGGTCCAGTTACCTAAGCCGTACATAGCAATATAGCCAAAAGCCCAAATAATAGTTAATAAGAAAAACGTGCTCCACCACTTAGGTAAAGGGTGGTTTAATTCTTCAATTCCATCAAAAGAGTGACCTAATGATTCACCTTCTTTTACACCTGCAAAGTTCTTTAAGCACCAACGTAGTAATAAATACATACCTACTAATGTGCCAAGGGTAAGAACCCAAACCCATATATTCCAGAAGCTAGACATTATTATTAGTCTCCTGTTTGCTATCTGTATCAAGGTGGCTGTTTTTATTTTGCTTTGTCGTTTGTTCTTTTAAGACTCCGTCGTCTTCTTCAAAAATAGAGTTAGCCACTTCATCAAATGAAGACTTACGTTTTTTTGAATAAGACCAAACTACAATAATAATAAATAAAGCCAATATTAGGAGGGCAAAAAACCCTCTAAGCGTTCCGTAATCCATAATAATCAGCTTACTTCAATGCATGCCCAAGTGATTGCAAATAAGCAACCAAGGCTTCCATTTCAGTTTTACCTTTTACTGCTTCAGCAGCGCCATCGATTTCAGCCTGAGAATAGAGTGGTATAGCTTTACCATTTTCATCTTTGTGGCTGCGATTACGCGTTAACCAATTAAAGGTTTCAAGCTTTTTACTTGTCAGCTCACCATCAAGGGTATTTGTATTTAACCACTTGAAAGAAGGCATATTTGATTCTGGCACTACCGAACGAGGATCAATTAAATGAGCAATATGCCAATCATCACTATAACGTCCACCAACACGTGCTAGATCAGGGCCTGTACGCTTAGATCCCCATAAAAATGGATGTTCCCAAACATGTTCACCAGCAACACTGTAATGGCCATAGCGTTCAGTTTCAGCTCTAAACGGACGAATCATTTGACTATGACAGTTACTACAGCCTTCACGAATATAAATATCGCGACCTTCCATTTGTAGGGCAGTGTAAGGTTTTAAATTGTCAACAGGCGTTGTCATTTCTTTTTGGAAAAACAATGGTGTGATTTCTACTAAGCCACCAACACTAATCGCTAAGACTGCAAAAAGGAAAAACAAACCGACATTCTTTTCTACTTTTTCATGTTTATTTTGCATGGTTGTTCTCCTTAAACTGCTTCAATAGGCTTAAGACTTCCATCTTTAGCGCCAATAGTTTTAAACATGTTGTAAGCCATTAAAATAAAGCCTGATACAACGAGAACACCACCTAAGAAGCGAATAAAATAGAATGGGTATGATGCTGTTAAGCTTTCTACAAAGCTATAAGTTAGCGTACCGTCAGTATTTACTGCGCGCCACATTAACCCTTGCATTACGCCTGAAATCCACATAGCTACAATATAAAGTACGATACCAGTTGTATGCATCCAAAAGTGAACATTGATCAAACGAATGCTAAACATACGACCTTGGTTAAATAACACGGGAATTAAGTGGTATAAAGCACCAATTGAAACCATAGCAACCCAACCTAAAGCACCTGAATGCACATGGCCAACAGTCCAGTCAGTGTAATGAGATAAAGCATTTACTGATTTAATGGCCATCATAGGCCCTTCAAAGGTAGACATACCGTAGAAAGAAAGTGAAACAATTAAGAAACGTAGAATAGGATCGGTACGTAGCTTATGCCAAGCTCCAGAAAGCGTCATAATACCGTTAATCATCCCACCCCAAGAAGGGAGGAATAATACAACTGACATCACCATACCCACTGATTGAGCCCAATCAGGTAATGCAGTGTAATGTAAATGATGAGGGCCAGCCCATATATATAATGAGATTAATGCCCAAAAATGTACTATAGATAAACGATAAGAATACACAGGGCGTTCCGCTTGTTTAGGAACAAAGTAGTACATCATTCCTAAGAAACCAGCAGTGAGTAAGAAACCAACGGCATTATGTCCGTACCACCACTGCATCATGGCATCAATGGCACCAGGATAGATAGAGTAAGATTTCATCAGAGAAATAGGAACTACCATTGAGTTACCAAGGTGTAATACCGCAACAGTTACTATAAAACCACCAAAGAACCAATTGGCCACATAGATATGTGATGTTTTACGTTTAACTAGGGTACCAAAAAAAACAATGGCATAAGAAACCCATACGATAGTGATAAGTATATCGATTGGCCACTCTAATTCTGCGTATTCTTTTGTTGAGGTATAACCCAAAGGCAAAGATATAGCCGCAGATAAAATAACCGCTTGCCAACCCCAAAAAGTAAAAGCAGCTAATTTGCCACCAAATAATCGAGTTTGACAAGTACGTTGCACAACGTAATAAGATGTAGCAAATAGAGCACTTGTTCCAAAAGCGAAGATTACCGCATTGGTATGAAGTGGACGAAGACGGGAGTAGGTTAACCAAGGTGTATCAAAGTTTAACGCTGGCCAAATTAATTGTGCCGCGATAAGTACACCTACCAGTGTACCTACGATCCCCCAGATTACAGTCATTACAGTAAATTGACGAACAACATTGAGGTTGTAGTCTACTGCTGACGTATTACTTTGAGTCATGTTTTGTATTCCGCAGTGTTATTATTAATGAGAATAGCTTTATTGACTTATAACCATCAAAAATACTTTTTAAGGGTATTTTTAGATTAAAAAACAAAAAAGCGAACGATATTTATACTATTTTTGTACGGTTTTTTTTTAGCTGACAAATGGCGTTGATATATGTCACAAAATGCAGCTAAATGCATTGTATGCAAGGTAATTTTACCCCTTGCGGGTGATATAAATCAACCGAATCGATTAGTTAAATTTGTTCTAGGTCAAACTTTACTTTATTAACCATAAAAGTTGTATGGATATTTGGTTGGTAATTGAAGTTTGAATTCAAAGCATAGCTTTGAGAATAAGAGAGCAAATTTTAAAAAATACACTACCTAATAAGATAGACTACTTTTTAATTAACAGCTAGTTTACAAAGCTTTTCTCGTTCAAGTAGATGAATTTTCTTACTTTCTACTTTTATCAATGCTTCTTTTTGAAATTTAGAAAAGACTCGACTTAGGGTTTCTCTTCGTAGCCCTAAAAAGTTAGCAACGTCATTTCGACTTATGGGTAAGTCTATGCAATCGCTCTCGCCAGTATAACTGGCATTTCTTTCGATAATATTTAATAAAAATGATGCAAGTAAACTATCGGCTGACTTTTTACCAATATAGGCTTGAAAGTTTTTTTGTCTGACATAACTTTGTCTACTGAGTAATTCAATAAAGTTTTGTTTAATTTCAGGAATTAATTTACCGCAAGAAGTGACTTGATCTACAGAAACTTTACATACAGAACTTTCACCCACCGCAATAGCTGTGTAATTATATTCTTTTAGATACAAGGCATCTTCACCAACGAGTTCTCCAGGAAAACGTAAACCGATAATATTTTCTTCATCATCATCAGTTTTTTGGCTTAATTTATAAGCACCAGACGTAACAGCGTAAATATCACTAAGTGGTTCGAATTGTTGAAAGAGCGTTTTTTTAACAATTCTTTTATGAAGATAACTATCAGATATATCAATCGATTGATTTACCGTTGTAACCGGCTGGCATATTGTATTCATGGAACAGTCGTCACATTGAACATAATTGGTTTGACTATTTTTTGACTTTGGTAGACTAGGCACAGTTATCACTTCTTTGGTAGCATAGAGAGCATAAATATACACAAGTTAACTCAAAATACACTGTTCAGTTTGTTGATTCAGTTATATTGATGATTGTGTATTCACTCGTATAGTTTAAGGGAGTCAAGTAGTAATAACAATTACTTGCACTTATAAAATTTAAAATGATTAAAGTTTTTATTGTAATATTGTTGTTTTTCAATTTGTTATCATGTGGACCAGTTTCAAAAGCAACTAAGGTAAATAAGGCTGATAAGCCGCTATCCTTTGTTTGTTTAACAAGTCAAAGTGAATGTGAGGTTAATACAAAACACGGTAGATTTACCATTCAATTTTCAGGAGAACCGTCACAAGCGTATATAAAAACTGAATTACCTTTTTATGTAAAATTGAAATTTGATGCAAAGAATGCAAGCGATCAATTGAAAAGTATTTCAAGTTATCTTGAAGGAAAGAATATGTTTATGGGTAAAATACCTGTTTTTTTTGAAAATGAGGCAAAGCAAGAACATAACTTGATGATGGCAGAAAGTTTACTTGCAAGCTGCTCTGAAGAGATAATGACGTGGTTATTCTGGTTTAATATAGAAATACTTGTTGATGGTGTTGTTCAGCAGCAAGACTTTTTAATTGAATTTGACAGTGAACGTTTATAAAGCATAGCGAGTAGTTAGCAACGCACGGTGAAATGTGTTTGTTATTTCACCGTGCGTTAATATATTGTAAATATTGAATGTAGCTTATATATTGTTCATTATGTCGACAGATATTTTTAATTTCTGGCCTGGCTGTAAGTAGTTGTTTCGGCTTAAACTATTCCAGCGTTCAATATCACCAATACTCACGTTGAATTTATTTGCTATGCGGGCAAACGAATCACCACTGCGTACTTTATAGGTAATATTTCGCATAATGGCTTGTTCTATACCTGCGTTTATTCTTGCGGTTTCAGTACGCTTTGTTGATACAGATTGTTTTTGCCAAATCACTAGTTTTTGTCCAAGCTTTAATGTGTCTCGAGGGGCAAATCCATTCCATTTAGCGATATTTCTCCCTGTGACTTTGTAACGTTGACCTATATCCCAAAGGTTATCTCCTGATACAACAGTATGGATTAGTTTAACTCCTTGATATGCTTTTTGTTGTTTTTTAGCAATGCGTTGCTCTTGAGAAAGTATATAACTGTCGAGTGATTTTGCCGCAACAGGAATAAGTAAATGTTTTCCCGCTCTTATTTGGTTACCTTTGATACCATTTACTTGGCGAATTAAATCAATACCAGTATGAAATTTATTAGCAATATATCCTAAATTATCGCCTTTTCTGATTTTATATCGCTGCCATGCTAAGCGTTCATTTTTATCCAATTTTGCTAGGTTTTTTTCAAAATTTTCTACTTTATGTTTAGGTAAAACTAAGCGATGCGGACCTGCAGGGTCGGTTGACCAACGGTTGAAGCCAGGGTTTAGACGTTGTAGTTCAGTTAATGATAAGTCAGCCAAACTGGCGGCTTTGGCTAAATCAAGTTGGGAGTGAATATCAACTAAGCTTATTACTTCATTATTCGCTATTTCATAAATACTTAAGTCGAATTGCTCTGGACGTTTAATAATATCAGCAAGGGCGAGTAATTTTGGCACATAAGCTCTAGTTTCTCTTGGCAAATCTAACGCCCAAAAATCTGTGTTTTTACCTTGTATTTTGTTCTTTTTAACGGCGCGTTTTACGCGGCCCTCACCTGAATTATATGCAGCAAGTGCAAGTAGCCAATCGCCATCAAAAAACTTGTGCAAATACTTCATATATTTTATTGCACCCTGTGTCGAGGCTATAACATCACGGCGACCGTCATACCACCAGTTTTGCTTCATGCCAAAACGTGTACCCGTATCAGGCACAAACTGCCACATACCAGACGCTCTGCCATGAGAATAAGCAAAAGGATCAAATGCGCTTTCAACTATAGGTAGTAAAGCTAGCTCAACGGGTACATTATTTTTTTCTAATTCTTCAACAATGTAATATAAAAAAGGTTCGGCACGTTTAGCGACTCTGTCAAGATAGTTAGGGTGTTTTACAAACCAATCACGTTGCACTGTAATTCGTTTGTTTTCGGGCACATCAAAAGTTAGGTTTGCTCGAATTCGTTGCCAAACATCATTATTGTTTTGTGTTGCTGTTTCCTTTGACGACATTGAAAAAGCAACATCATCCACGGGGTGTATCACATTAATATTTTCATCAATGAGTAATGCTTGGTTAATATCTGCAGAAGATGCTAAATATTCTACTTGAGTGTTGTGCTCTTTAACGTCACTATTTTGTGATGTTGAAGTACTTTGACAGCCAGCGAGTAGGATAAAAGCTGGGAATAAAAAATATTTCATGAATTACCAATGATAAATAGTCAGGGTAAATAATCTTAAGGTACGCTTTATTATCATAATGAATGCGCCAAGGATTATACTAAGAACTTTAAGGTTATCATGTTAAAATTGGTCTTTCCAGCGTCTAATCGTGGTAAATGTGTCAAGACTATTAGCTTGTGTACTACTATTAAATGCAACAGCACTGTTTTGTATTGTGGGTAGATGGCTTCTTAAAAAGGGGTTAATCATTTTTTCCACTTTAATAGAGGTAGGAATAGTGGCTTGGTTTGCTTCACGTAGTTTATTCACTTTTTCATTATAATTAATTAAATCTTTATTATTAGGTTCTACAACCAATGCAAAATTTAGGTTGGCTTGGGTGTATTCATGAGCACAATAAACTTTTGTATGTTCAGGTAAGTTTTTTAGTTTGGTTAACGAAGTTAGCATTTGCTTTGCGGTTCCTTCAAAAAGTCGACCGCACCCGCCAGAAAAGAGAGTGTCTCCACAAAACAATAATGGGTTGTTCTCATCATCTTTAAAATAAGCAATATGTCCTAAAGTATGACCAGGCAGATCAATAACCCTGAAAGCTATGCCTAAACTAGGCAAGTTTACGCAATCATTTTCAACTAACTTACTGTCACAATAAGGAATTTTTTCATTTGCTGGCCCATAGATAGTGATTGGCCATTGCTTTTGTTTACAATAAGCTAATAGTTGTTTTATACCACCAGTATGATCTGCATGATGATGAGTAATTAATATTGTGTTAAGTATTTTTTGATGAGTTTCCAAATAGTGAATACATACCTCAGCATCGCCAGGGTCGACTATCGCCACTTGTGTGTTATTCTCAATAGACCAAATATAATTATCAGTAAAAGCGTTTAAGGCCCTAACGTTCAAATCAGTTACATTTTCTGGAGGAACGGTTGCATTGTTTATTTTAATTTCGCTCATCTAAAATTTCCAACTTGCTTCTTGCTTAAGATATAGAGTTAATTATACTGAGTTTATCAGTAATACCAATTGAAATAACTTAGCTATATGAAGCCAGCCTTAGCATTTAGACAACCCAATTACCCTCAATCATGGCAAGACTTACCTAATGGTAATATTATTTTGTCGGCAATTGATGAGGTGTTAAAACCTTGGTGGCAACGATTTTTTGGTTATCACTTACTTAAAATTGGTGCATTAAGTCATGAAATATCGTGTCAATCAAGTCCAATAAAGCACCAAGTAAGTTGTTTTAACCCTTTAATCGCTGACTCTGTAACCGACTATAAAGCTAACATTGTAGGTGAGCTAGATGATTTACCACTGCTTGAACACAGCGTGGATGTTTGTTTATTAAGCCATGTTTTAGAGTTTTCACTTGATCCCCATCACGTGATTCGAGAGGCAAACCGGGCGCTTATCCCCAATGGCTACCTTATTATTACAGGATTTAATCCTTTGTCTTTGGCTGGGCTCAACAGGGTGATACCTTATAGAAAAAAACAAAGCCCATGGAATGAACACTTTTTTTCGCCTATGCGCGTTAAAGATTGGCTGCATTTAATGGGGTTTGAAATTTTGACTGATGAACGTTGTTTACATAGCAGTTTAACAGGTAAAATGAATAAAAAAGGAAGCACAAGTTTTTGGCATAAGTTTGCCAGTAACTATTTAACTAGTTTTGGTTCCGTGTATATTATTATTGCTAAAAAAAGGGTATTACCATTAACCCCGATAAAACCTAAATGGCAAATTAGAGCACGATTTAATCCCGTTAAAGTGCCTACAATGAACGTTCATTCAAGTACTAAAAATAGAAATAAAACGGCTTTGTAAAGTAATCTCTATAAACAATTAAAAAGATTAAAACAATGAATAGAAACAAGCTTGAACAATATTTAAATAATTTATTATCTCCAGCACGAATTAAAGATTACGCCCCGAATGGACTACAAATACAAGGTAAAAATGAAATAACAAAAATAGTGACAGGTGTTACGGCGTCACAAGCATTAATTAATCGAGCGATTGATGAAAAAGCTGATGCATTATTAGTGCACCATGGTTATTTTTGGAAAAACGAGTCTTATGTTATTCGTGGCATGAAGCATACACGCATTAAGTCTTTGCTTGAGCATAACATTAACTTATTTGCTTATCATTTACCTCTTGATATTCACCCAATATTAGGTAATAACGCACAATTAGCTAAATTGTTAAATATAGAAATAACAGGGCCGCTTGAATTAGGGAATGAATTAAGTGTGGCAATACAAGGTAAACTAGCTAGCCCGAGTTCAGGTGAACAATTGTCACAGATAATTAGTGAAAAACTTAACCGAACTTGTTTACATATTGCCCCTCCGTCTAATAAAAAAATTAAAACGGTTGCTTGGTGTACTGGCGGAGGTCAAGATTATATTGAATTAGCGGCAGAACTTGGTATAGACGCCTTTATTTCAGGTGAAGTGTCTGAAAAAACGACGCATATTGCCCATGAAATGGACATTCATTTCTTTGCAGCAGGTCATCATGCTACCGAACGTTATGGCGTTAAAGCTTTGGGCGAATACATAGCAAAAGAGCAGGGTATTGAGGTTGTGTTTGTGGATATAGATAACCCAGTTTAAAACCTGTTGGCGGATTTTAAGTATGCAATACCTAAAAACTTAGCAAGAAAAATAACAGTCAAAACCTAGTAAAGATAAGTCTCAATGATTAATTCAAGTGACTTTTATTATGGTAAAGCAACAAAAAACTATGTGTCGCATAAATACTAAAGGGGTAAATGGAATCAATATGATGCAAGCCGTAATTTTTGACATGGATGGGACATTGATCAATTCAGAGCCGATGTGGAAAGAAGCTGAAAAACAAGTTTTTTCATCTGTTGGAGTTGAAGTGACTAAAGAACTTTCGTCTAAAACAGCCTCAATGACTACACGAGAAGTAACTGAATTTTGGTATGATCTTTTTCCTTGGTCAGGTAAAAGTTTAGAGCAAGTTGAAAGTGAAGTTGTAGATCATGTTGCAAAACTTATTTCTACCAAAGGTACACCAATGGAAGGAGTTAAGGATGTTTTAGATTTTTTTTATGAAAAAAAATTTAAAATAGGTTTATCAACTAATGCTCCTTCTAGATTAATTCCTATAGTTTTAGAAAAACTTGATATTGCTCATTATTTTCATGCTATTTCTTCTTCGGAGGATGAAATTAATGGAAAGCCTGATCCCGCAGTATATTTATCTACAGCAAAAAAGCTAAAAGTTGAACCTTCAAAGTGCATTGCATTTGAAGATTCTATTTCAGGAGTTATTTCAGCGATTAAAGCAAATATGAAAACGATTGTCGTTCCACCCGCTTTCGAATTTTCCGATAAAAAATATGAAATGTCTTATATTAAACTTAGACGCTTATCAGAATTTTCTGATCTACATTTAGATAAAATAAAAAATACTAGGTAACAGTGTAGGGCAAGAGTATTATAAATTGAACTTTTAAGTAACATTGTGATCAGATCGGGAAACTTATCAGGTTATTTAGAATGGATGTCCGATGATTTCTTTTCGTTTGCTTAAGCACATCTTTGTTCTAAATTGGGTGAGCAATAATCACGCGATGACCTCGCTGCATTAGGGCAGTACCCCTATTTTTCTTGGCTATCGTTGTTAGTTGTAACCCTCAGTTCGTGTGATACTATGGTGATACGTTTTTCCCGTTAGCAAGTTACTAGATTGAGCTGTTAATTTGGCCACTTGAGTAGAAGTTTTGTTGTATAAGTAATTTAAAAAATAATGAACAATAGGTTTACTCTCTACCGTCATTTATTTTAACTAACAATTTTTATTATCTTAACAGGGTGATAAAGTAGGATTTTTATATACACTTCAAGTATTTATTAAAAGGTGATTCATATGGACGTAAACTTACTTGGTATTTTTGTTACCGTTGCAATAGCTCATTTTTTTGCTTTGCTAAGCCCCGGGCCTGATTTTGTCCTTGTGGTAAAAAGTGCGATTAAAAACAAAGGTAAAAATGCTATTGGTGTGGCACTAGGTATTGCATCAGCTAATGCGGTGTATATTGGCTTATGTTTAATTGGTGTAGGTTCAATTTTGGCCGCTTCTGTGCCTGTAATGATTGCGTTAAAAATTATCGGTGGATTCTTCTTGATTTATCTTGCTGTACAAGCTTTACGTGCTCGTAAAAGTTCATATGATAATCTAGATATTGTAGAGTCTAAAAATAATATAGTTAGTAAATCGACCTTTTTAAAGGAGTTTATTACAGGATTTATGTCTGGAATATTAAATCCCAAAAATTTACTCTTTTACCTAAGTCTTTTCACGGTAGTACTTACTCCAGAGGTAGGCTTTGCTTTTAAATTAGGCTTGGGAATTTGGATGACCATTATTGTATTCTTATGGGATTTATCAATTATTTTTTTGCTTTCAACTCGAAAAATACGAACTAAATTTACTAAAGCGGCTTATTATATTGATAAGGTTACGGGGGCAATATTAGGACTTATTGGTTTTGCCATAGTAAAATCAGCATTGGTAAAACAGTAAAAATCAACGTATAAACAAGGATGTAATTTCAATGAAGTATTTAATATTATTATCAATTTTAGTTTTATCTGCATGTACAGCAGTACCAAAACTAGCTTCAAGTTCAGTATCAACTGATGTTATGCAATTAATTGAACAAACAGAAGAAAATGCGCCTAAAGGTGTAAAGGGGACCTTTCAATTTTCAATAAAAGCCGCAGCTATAGAGAAGGGGATTGTTTATTTAAACACTGAATTAGATTACAGAGATAGAAGAAGTGTTACGGTAGCACTTCACTCTAAAACTATTACAGCATTTAGAAAAAAGTATGGTGCCTCACCTGAGGTATTCTTCATTAATAAAAATATTGAAGTTATTGGGGAAGCTAAACAAGTTAAAATTTGGTTTTTGTCTAATGGTAAGAAAACTGATAAGTATTATTTTCAAACTCATATTAGAGTTAATTCAACAAAACAAATTAAAGTGTTGAATTGAACATTCCCAACAAATCTGTCTATGGCTATTTTAAGTTTTTATTGATTAGGGTTTGTAAGTAAGCAGATATATCGGAAACAGTTATATTCATTACGTGGCTATTATTAACTTGGTAAGCTTGGCGGTATTTAATTTTAGCTAGTGCTAAACTCATGCTAATAAAACTATCATCTTGGCTTAATCTTAATAAACAATGAGGAAGTGCTTTTAGCTGGTAATTAGGATCCACATTAAAAGCACTATATATAACGAAATAAGACGATTTTTCAATTGTTAATGCTTGAGTTGCATAGCAAAGACCTTGACAGCGAGGTGCTAAGAAATATGGGGATGCACTAATAATGTAGCTAGTAATATTAGCGATTACTTCATCAGTAGCCTTTATATTTGTTAGCCATAACGCATTACGCTGGTCAGTTGCATATCCATGACTAATATTATTAGATATATTACTAGTTAAGGATGCCTTAGCTTGTTGGCATAATGTGGTAAATAAGTTGGGAAGTGATGGTGGCTCTGTTGATATTTTGAGATAAAGCGTATTTGTATCTATGTTCTTCGCTAGCTTTGTAGACAAGTTTATTAAAGCAGGAATTAAATCACGTTGAGTATTTACTAGTAAACTCTCTTTGTTGGTAGTTAATTGTTTTTTAATATGCTTAATTTTTTTACAGTAAGGGTTTTCTAACCAAAAATAATAAACACGAATAAGTTTGTTGATTGCTGAAGAATACTTCTTTTGATGGGGGTCATTATTTTCACTTTCTTGAATCCTCCTGGACGTATGATTTTTTGCGTTATTTGGTTCTCTATTTAGTGACTGTTTTTTTTGTGTCTCTATTTCTATTTTCACCTGTGTAGGTAGTTCAGTTTGCTTGGGTAATAAGTCAATTAAGTGTGCTATTTGTTCAACATTAGCATTGGCGGTTACTAATATGATATTACTTGCTCGATAATAATGTTGATGAAAAGCTATTAAGTCGTTAAGTGATAATTTACCAATTGATGTGCTAATACCACCGTAACTAAATTGATTAGCATCACTTTTGTGTGTACTCTGATTTTTTTCATTATTCGCTTGTTCTTTACCAATTAATTCTTGGTAAATAACACCTTTATTATCCCCGTCGTGAATTTCACAACGTAAATCTTCAGTATCAAAAATAGGATCAAATAAGCCATTAAGTAAGTAATTAACAGCCAGCATAAACGTATGATAACATTGACTTTGACAATGAAAATAAGTTTTATTAGCAAATGTTGATGCATTAATTTTAGCGTCTGTGAGTGATGTTAGTTGAAATAAAGTTTCTGGTTGTGGAAAAGCAGTGCTGCGACGAAAAACCATATGTTCAACGCCATGAGCGACACCACTGTTATCAAATATAGGTGTGTTAACCACAAAAAGGGCACTAAAACCTCCATCATCAACAAGATTAATGTGTTTTAAACCATTTTCATGGCAATAAATATTTTCTGTCATTTGCTCTGTGTTATCAATGCTGAAGCCGACATTATTATACTTTTATACGTGCGATATTTAACTGTGTATTTTTAGCATGCTGTATCGCTTTTTGATTAACTCGCTTAATTATTGGTTTTGAGGGTTGAATTGCACTTTCAATAGCTTGCTGAATTAAATGGTGATCTTCAGATTTGCTGCAAACAGGATCCGTTTTATGCATGTCGCCAGTCATCATAAAGGCCTGACAGCGACAACCACCAAAATCTTTTTCTTTTTCATCACAACTTTTACACGGTTGTGGCATCCAATGATCACCGCGAAAATAATCAAAAGAAAAATCTTGTTGCCATATATTGGCAATAGATTTGTCTTTCACATTGGGGAAAGTCAGTGGTAACATCTTTGCGCTATGACAAGGTAAAGCCGAGCCATCTGGTGTTACCGTTAAAAAGGTTGATCCCCAGCCATTCATACACGCTTTGGGGCGGGTTTCAAAATAATCTGGTGTAACAAAAATAAAATTCGGTCCTTTGCCTTGTTGTTGCTCTCTAAATTCATTAACAAGGCGCTCCGCCTCAACTAACTGTTCTCGTGACGGCAATAAATGATCACGATTTTCATAGGCCCAACCATAATATTGTGCGGTTGCTAACTCAACATAATCGGCTTCTAGCTCACAACTTAGGCGCATAATATCTGTAATTTGTTCAAGGTTTTGTTTGGACAAAACAAAGTTAAGTACCATAGGATAACCTTGCGCTTTAACTGATTTAGCCATATTATATTTTTGTTGGTACGCATCCCCTCTACCTGCAATGGCATCATTTAATTCAGGATCAGCGCCCTGAAAGCTTATTTGAATATGATCTAATCCCGCTTTTTTTAATTTACCTAAACGCTTTTCGGTGAGACCAATGCCCGAGGTTATTAAGTTAGTATAAAAACCGAGCTCTCTGGAGTATTTCACCAGTTCTTCTAAATCTTTACGTAACAAAGGCTCTCCACCAGAAAAACCTAGCTGTACTGCCCCTAACTCTCTTGCTTGACTAAATACTTTGTACCACTGTTGTGTCGTTAACTCATGTTTTGTTTCAGTTAATTGTAGCGGGTTTGAACAATAAGGGCAGTGTAACGGGCAGTCGTAAGTTAATTCTGCGAGTAACCAAAGCGGTGGCCCAACAATAGCGGGTGGATTTTGTTTTTTTTTGTCGATCACTGATGGATTAGTCATGATAAATCCACTTTTTTTCAATAGCGTTAGCGATAAATTCATTTACATCTGGCGCCAAATCAGCAGCGTCAGGAAATTTACTATGCAGTGTGTCAATAATTTTTTGTACGCTTTGTTTACCATCAATAAGTTGCATAATTTCACCTGCACCACCATTGAGTTTAACCATACCTTCTGGAAATAATAATACAAAGCAATCTTGCGCTTTTTCCCATTGAAAGCGAAACAAAGGGTTAAGTGAGGGTATCATTGTGGGGCTAATTTTTTTTGAAGTTATTGCTGTCATCACTTGAATACTCCTTTATGGTAAATAGGATTATTAACAACGCTTTGACCTAATATCGTCTGATAAGGAGCTCTACCTTGTTGATAAGCTAGGGTCATTGAATCTAACATGCTCCATAAAATATCTAGCTTAAACTGCAAAATATTTAACGCTTCTTCTTGTGCTTGCTGGCTAGTAAAATGATTTAATGTTATTTCTAAACCATGGTTTACATCACGACGCGCTTGAGACAAACGCATTTGAAAGTAACTCAATCCTTCAGGCTTTATCCACGGATAATTTTGTGGCCAACTATCAAGACGGCTTTGGTGTATTTCAGGTGCAAACATTTCGGTTAACGATGAACAAGCTGCTTGCTGCCAGTTAGCTCTGCGAGCAAAGTTAACATAAGCGTCTACCGCAAAACGGACACCAGGAAGTACAAACTTTTCATCTAATAAATCTTGTCTATCTAAACCGACCGCTTCACCTAAACGTAACCAAGCTTCAATACCACCTAATGTTTCATCACCAACACAGCCATCGTGATCTAAAATACGTTGAACCCACAAACGCCTAGTCTCCATATCACGACAATTAGCCATTATGGCGGCGTCTTTAATTGGTATATTCAGTTGGTAATAAAAGCGATTTGCAACCCAACCTCGAATTTCTTCTTTACTACATTCACCTTGATGCATTGCAATGTGGAAAGGGTGATGGATATGGTATAGCTGACCTTTGTCTTTAAGTTTTTGTTCAAACTGTTCTCTAGTCCAAGCTTGCATAAAAATGCATCCTATAATTGATATTAAATTGTTATTTCCATGCCATCGGTGGCAATCTCTACACCATTGTCTAAAACAAATTGATGTTGAGGAGACTCTTCATTTAAAATAGGGTTAGTGTTATTGATGTGTATGAGAATTTTTCTATCAATCGTAAATTTATTCAATAGCGCGACTGTACCATAGTCACCATTGACTGGCATATGCCCCATTTCTGAGCCTAATTTAGTGCCAACACCTTGAGTAATCATTTCATCGTCTAACCATAAGGTACCGTCAATAAGTACACAACTTGCTTCAGATAATATGCGTTCTACTTCTAGCGTGCTTTCAACAATGCCTGGTAAATAAAATAAATACTTACCCGTACTTTTATCTATTATTTTTAAACCGATATTATTACCTGCGACTACTTTATCGCGATAACGTGAATAGGGAGGGGCATTAGATTCAATAATAACAGGGACAAATCCGATACCATCAACTCCCTTCACGCTAAATTCTTGTCGTTGTTCGGTATCAATTTTGTTAAAGTTCAGTCCGCCGTGCCAGTGTTCTAGCAAATTGAATAAGGGAAAAACCGTTGATAAATCTTCATAGACAACGTCACTGCAATACACATCAAGCGGCAGTCCTTCACGTAGGGTTAATAGCCCTGTGGTGTGATCTATCTGGCTGTCAGTTAAAATTGCCGCACGAATATTAGTACCGCGACTCTCTTGCTCGGGCCAAAGTTGTGCCGATTTATTTATTTGTTCACGAATATCGGGAGAGGCATTGATTAATACCCAGTCTTTTCCATTTGAGCTAACGGCAATAGATGATTGAGTACGTGCTGTTGCTTTAATAGTACCGTCACGTAAACCTTTACAGTTTGCACAGTGACAATTCCATTGAGGAAATCCACCACCTGCAGCTGAGCCTAGAACTAAAATCTTCATATGTGCCTCGAGATCAAGACAAAGGGAAAGTAGGAAATTAATGAGCTGTAACTAATTACCTCAGTATTTAAAAATTTGTAATAACTGAGGTAATTTATTCTTATTAATTTATTCTGATTTTTTTTCAAAAATTAACGATTACTGATGTATAACGTTACTTCAAATCCTAAACGCATTTCTTCAAAGTTTGGTTTGATCCACATAAGGTATTCCTCGCTGATTAATAGTAGTGATTCTAGTATTACTTATTTTTTAACAAGTACCCTTTTACTATATTTAAATCTTATTTATTAAACATTATACTTTAGGTGGAAATAGAGGGGTCTTCAGGCCCCCTTAGCAATAAGACTATTAGGGAAACTCAATTTTTAGGTATTTAGAGGCTACTTATTAAATGATGCGGCGAGCACTAGAAAAACACTGATTACTAAAAATATCTCCTGTAAATAATATAACTTATTGATATGGCTGTTTAATATTGTTTACTAACGTTTTGCAAAAGCGTTTGTTGCCTTTATTAACGCATCAGTGATTTTAGGTTCATCGGCAACATGTCCGGCCATCTCAATAATTAATAATTGGGCTTCAGGCCAATGTTTTTTTAATTGCCATGCTTGTTCAAGAGGACACACCATATCGTAGCGACCATGAATGATTGTTGTTGGTATATGTCGAATATTATAGATACACTCAAGCAGAGGTGTTGTTGCTATAAAGCATTCATTCATTGAATAATGGAGCTGAATAATAGCAGGGATTTTGTCTTGTACCGTTGTTGCTAACTGTTTCACATTGGTTTGCGCTAAGTTAAACTCTTCTATGCTAACTAGCTCCTGCCAATAGATAAGACTTGCTTCCCAGTATTGTAATTTATTAAATATAGTGTTTGATAACTTAGTATCACCACTAGTAAGTTGTTGGTAGACTTCAGCTAGGGGCTGAGCTTGTTGTAAACAAGGTAAATCGGCAACTAGGTGACTCCAAGCTTCAGGAAAAATTTTTGCTGCGCCATTTTCGCTATAAACCCAATCAATATCTTGTTTACGGGCAAGAAATACTCCACGTAATAATAAGCCAGATACCTGCTCAGGAAATTGATGTGCATAACATAAAGCTAATGTTGCCCCCCAAGACCCTCCAAAGACTAACCACTTGTCAATACCAATATGTTGTCGTATTAACTCCATATCGTCAATAATGTGTGCGGTTGTATTTTGCGCTAAAGAGCCATAAGGACGAGAACGTCCGCAGCCTCGTTGATCAAATAAAATGATATGATACAGCGCAGGATCAAAATAACACCGGTGCTTTGGTTGACAACCTGAACCAGGACCACCATGCAAAAACACCACAGGAATTCCTAAGGGATTTCCACATTGTTCAATGTAAATTTGATGTTTTCCCGCAGGTTCTTCACTTGCAGTGGCATCATTCGTCACGTTTAAATGATAATGATTAAAAGGCTCTATGGCTGGATAGAGTGATAACATTTATTTATACCTACTATTAGCTATTTATCTTTGTTAATTAAACTTTGAGATAAAAGGTTTTATAAAATTAAAAAGGTATCTTGTACAAAGATAAATTGCATATACGTCAACAATTTTGATTTATCTTGAGCCATGAATTGAACTAATTTTAATAAATTTTAGCACAAAGGTTGGTATGTATTTCTGTAACCCAAGCAGTACATGATAATCAAAGTCCTTAAAGAGAGACATACCCATGGCTAGTGTATTTTAATCCTAGATTATAACAGGGTTAAGCGATATTTATCGTTTAGCTCTACCATTTTTACCTTCTCACTAGTTTTATGTCTATAGTACTTATTTGCGTTGTTTTAGGTAAATTGGTTCAAATAATGTATATTGAATCAAGACAATAAATATTTTTAGTTATTTAAAGGTAACTCAAATGAAAAAAATGACTACATTGGCATGTACTCTATTTGCAGTATTTAGCTGTTTTAGTGTATTGGCAACAGATTTGAAAATAGGTGAGCAAGCGCCAAACTTTAATTTACAAGCTACCACAGGCGATTATTATCAATTAAGCGATTACAAAGGTAAGCAAGTAGTTGTTTTAGCTTGGTACCCTATGGCTAATACCCGTGGTTGCACATTTGAGTGTAAATCACTGGTAGAGAAAGGACACTTGATCAGAAAGTATAATGCAAGCTATTTTATGGCCAGTGTTGACCCCCTTGATGACAACCGAGATTTTGCCAAAAAAACAGGCGCAGATTTTCCGATGCTTAGTGATCCCAGCAAAGAAACAGCGAAAGCATACGATGTGTTGAATTTTATGGGTGTTGCAAGCCGAGTGACTGTTTATATTTCAAAAGAAGGGAAAATATTGAAAATAGATGATGACATTAACCCGAAAACGGCAGCTGAAGATATTGCTAACAATTTAAAAGCGTTGAATGTTGAATTAGCACTAGCAAAATAGATCAGCAGAATATTTATACTTATTTTTTTGTAAATACCAGAAGACGGTTATTGGCTGGCATAGCATAATCGTCAACTAAATGAAGTCTAGCGTCGTTGGCGAGTGATATAATGTCTTCGATATTACGAATCCCACTGTTTACATCTCTTTCTTTAAGCCACACATCAAAATTAGCATTGCTTTCGCTAGTAAACTTTCCATGATAGTTAAACGGGCCATATATACAAACCGTCGCAGATGACGTTAAATTATCTTTTATCGCTTGAAAAAATTTAATTACTAACGGCCAGCTAATAATATGCAATGTATTGGCAGTGTATAAAGCATCAAGGGGAATATTTTCTTGAGGATTATGCCACGGTTTATTTAAATCAATAACAATAGGTCTGAGTACATTAGGACAGGCGGCTTCATCTAACCATAAATTAATACCTTGATGGTTTTCTAATAAATCACTGGTTTGCCATATTAGGTTAGGTAGGTGCTGACCAAAATAACTGGCGTGTTGCCCCGTGCCTGACCCTATTTCCAATACATGTTTTTTGTTAGCAAAAATGTTGGCTAAATAGCTTAAAATTGGACGTTTATTATTTTCACATGCTTGCGAGAAAGGTTTATTCATTATTTTTTCTTATGGTGATAGGCGTTACTTTTTGAAAGGTAATAACTGCTGACATTGTTGTTGATACGTTAACATATGCATTTGCTCTTGTTGACAAAAACTTTTAATCGCTTCTTTAAAATCAGGGTGTTTGATCCAATGATATGAATGTGTTAAAACGGGTTCGAAGCCTCGTTTTATCTTATGTTCACCTTGAGTGCCTGGATTAAATGTACTTATCTTATTGTTAATACAGAACTCTATGCCTTGATAATAGCAAAGCTCGAAGTGTAAATTGCTATACGTTTTAGTGCAGCCCCAGTAACGACCATAAAGGTGAGAGCTGTTGTACAAAAACAAAGCACAGGCAACATCTTCTTGTTCATCACTGGCAATGATTAATAAAATATTTTCTGACATGGTATTAAAAATTTGTTTAAAAAAATCAAAGTTCAAATGGGGTTGATGACCTCGTTTTAAATAAGTAAGTTGGTAGGTTAAATAAAAAAAATCTATGTCTTTAAGAGTTACTTCATCTCCTTTTAATTGGCGAATTTTTATTCCTTGTTGGCTGATTGATAGTCTTTCTTTTCGGGTGTTTTTCCGTTTACGTGAGGTAAAAGTGTCAAGAAAATCGTTGAATGATTGGTAACCACGATTAAACCAGTGAAATTGTACTGTATTGCGCTGGTAAACATCATTAGGTAAAGCCGCTTTGACTTCATTGCAGTACAAAATATGCCAGCTATTAATATCTTTTTGTTGGCAATGTTTAATTAAGTGGGAAAATAAATCATCAATATGCAGTGTTGAAGAAAACACTTTATCGCTACTAACTGGTGTAAACGGAATAGTCGCCACTAGTTTAGGGTAATAATTAATATTATAGCGCTGAAAAGCATCGGCCCAATTCCAATCAAAGGCATACTCGCCCCAAGAATGACTTTTTAAATACAGTGGCATAAAGGCTGTTATTTCTTCATTAACTGATGCTACTAAATGATGCGGTTCCCATCCTTGCTGAATACTCACAGACTGACTTGCTTCAAGGGCGCTAAAAAAATCATAAAGAAGGAAAGGGCAAGTTGATTGGTTTAAGTTGTGCCATTGAGCAACAGGTATCTGCTCAATACTATGTAAATAATCAATTTTCATGTGGGCATTCAATCGTTATTTTCCCGATATAATGATGGTTTAAAAATCATTATATCGTAAGTTATACCATTAGTTTCATTAATTAGGTGATCTGTTTTATACGTAGAAAAAACTGTCAAATACAAGGCATTTATTTCAATAACTAGTTGTTCTACTTATTAAATAAATAACGCCGTAATTGGTTGTTTTAACCAGTAGAAATGATCACATAGTTAGTGAGATTGGTATTATCTACTTTATTTAAAGAGAGCAATAAAATAAACGCATTGTGCAATTTACACAATGCTGAAGCTGAATAAGTACATGTATTGTATTCATTAATAATTTTTTAACGTGAATTACAAGTCAGTTATGTAAGGTAGTGCTGTAAAGGCTCCTTTTTTCTGACAAGTAAAAGCACCGCATTTAGCCCCAAATAAAACAGCCGTAGTTACATGGTGAGGTTGTTCAATAGCATCAAATAATGTTGCTGGCTGTATATTATCATTAATTGATTGAGTTAATGAAAACAGAAAGCCTGAAATGAAACTATCGCCTGCGCCTGTTGTATCAAGTGCCGATAATTTAGGAACGTTAAGCTTTTCGAAAAAGTGGGTGCTGGTTACGTTAACTGCATTTTCTCCATCTGTAATAATGATGAGCTTGGCTCCTAGTGATAATAAATAATTTACATAATCTTCAATAGTTACTTTTTTAATATTAGCTAAATATTTAGCTTCATCTTTACTTAACTTTACTACATCACTTTTTTGTATGCAGGCTTCAACATACTCAGGTAGTAATGCTAAGTTATGCCAGAGTTGTTGGCGTAAATTAACATCAAAACTGACTAAAGCATTGTTACTTTTTGCATTTTGTATGGCGTAGAGTGTATCAAGATACATTGATTCATTTGTGAGTGTGTTTGAACAATAATGAAAAATACCAACATTTTGCCAATCGATGTTATCTATTTGTGTTTTTCCGTAATAGGTGTCAGCTGTATTATGGCGATAAAAGTTGAATGTTCGCTCACCATATTGGTCTAAGCTGACTAACACTAACGCAGTATTAGCATCAGGTATTCTTTTGACAAAAGTAGTATTAACCCCTTCATGTTCTAGTTGTTGTATTAGCATATTACCAAAATTATCTTTGCTAATTCCCCCTGCAAAATAGCCTATTCCACCTAATTTTGCGTAGGCAACTGCAACATTTGCAGGCGCACCTCCTGCTAATGGCATGTAACTAGGGTTGTTATTAGTTGTTGGTAAAAAATCTACCAACACTTCACCATAACTGAGTAAAGAAATCATAAATATACCTTTTTAAAAAAGCCCATATAAAATGGGCTTGTTTATTACTTACCTTACTTTCTGTAAAGTTTTAAATTTAATGCTTAAAAATCGTATTTAAGCGTTAAACTTGTGGAACGTCCTTGTATTGAGCGTGCACGAATAATTGTTTTATTAGTTGCGGCTGTAGCTTCTTCTGCTTCGGTGATGCCCACTGTTTCAAATAAGTTATTAACATTTAAAGATACACTGAATGAGTCTGAAAGATTATATTGAGCAAACGCATTCACTTGTGCGTAGGCATCTAACATCAGTGCATCAGGATCGGTTTGGTCAAAGTTATCTTGCGCAAATGAATCTGTGGTACCGATTACGTTCAGCCCAACAGAGCCGTGGTCAAAGTTATAGCGACCTGTTATTGAGTAAACAATATCTGCTTGTCTTCTTGGTGTATTACCAACAACAGAGGGATTAAGTGCATCTTTTGTTATTTCAGAATCAGTCCACGTTAAGTTAGCTCGTACATCAAAATCACCAATATAGTAAGTTGATTCAATTTCAATACCCTTTGACTCATATTCACGGTCAAAGAATCTTTGGCTGGTTGCTTCAAAATTTTGTTCTTGAGTTTGCGCAAAGAACGCAGTCGCAAATACAGATAGTTCATCTTGACGGAATTTAACACCAAGTTCTATTTGGTCAACTTCATCATAGATATCTTCATCTTTTGCAATGCCTGCAGCATCAATTTTACCAAATGCTAAGCGATCAGCATTTGCTGTTGCGCCTCTACTGATGCGACCAAATGCAGCTAAATCATCATTTATTTTAATGTTTGCACCGAATGAGTAAGATACATAATTCCAATCATAATTTACATTGTTAGCGGCACTATTGTTTACAGTTGAAACACTTGTTTCTATTTGATGAATAGTACCATCGCTGTTTAGGTCTATTGCTGATTGAGTTGAACCTGAGAAAGACCCCGTTGCAGTACCACTGTCAAAGCGAATGCTACCGTCAATATTTATGTTATCAAAACTTGTACTAAATGAAGCGTATGGGGCTGTGATTGAATAGGCTAAGTCATAATTACGAGTACAACAGTTGCCCCACGCAGGAACACCATAAGCAATGACACCATTGTTAGAAAATGTAGTACCATCAGCAGCCGTTACATCAACAAGTGCAGCATCTTGCCCCTTTACTTCATATAGGTAAGAGTTCCATAACCAAGATTGTTGTATATTTTGAGATGAGTTATATAAACCAAAGGTAAAGCTGGTGTCATTCATTGTTTTGATAACTTTGAAATCATTTACCATAAAGTCTAAGTCTGTCATTTCCACATCAAAGGAATGAACACGCATTAGGTTAGTTGCTGTATAAGGGGTACCTGCTTGAGAGCCATTAGCATAGGTCAATGTTGCACCTGAACCCGCGATGCTGTTTGCCAGAGTTTGGCTATCTTGAATGCTTTCAGGCATAGGGGCAGTAAAGCTACCTTTTGTACGAGAAATTCTCATTCTGTTTTCAACAGACCAGTCATTACCTAAATCGAAAACGGCTTCTAAGCCAATCGCATCAACTTTAGGGCTCATACCATTTCGCATATCTGAACGACGTTTGTTTCCATTTCCATCTGTGGTAAGCATGGTTGTATGGTAAGGCGTATGCGGAGTACCTGTAGAAGCGTCAAATCCTGTTACTGAAGAACCATCGGCATGCACAGGCATAGGTAAATAGGCAGTTGTTGTATCATCTAGGTGTTTAAAATATAGTCTAACGTAGCCATCACTAAATTCTTTGGTAATATTCGCTTTTATTTGACCCCCTTTATTACCCGTATAACCTGTATCACGTACACCTTCACCTTGGCGGTAGAAGCCGCCAATATGAAAATAGGTAGAGTCATTAATTTCACCGCCAAATTGAAAGTCTGTGCGAGTAGAGTCGTAATCTAAGCCAATGGTTGTTGCAACACTTCCTTCGTCACCTTCACCTGTTTTGCTTACAATATTAATTATGCCGCCCGGTGCGTTTGTTGCAAGAGTTGATGCAGAACCACCACGAATCGCATCAATAGAGTCCATTGTTGAATCAATACGCAAGAAAATATCGGTATTACCAAAAGCAATATCACCAAATTGTAGTATGGGTAAGCCATCTTCTTGAATCTGCATGAATTTTGCACCACCAGCTGCTACAGGAAGTCCACGTACCGCAAGGTTAGCGTTACCGTCACCTCCTGATGCTTCTGCTCGAACACCTGGGATATTTCTAAACGCTTCTGCACTACTTCGTGGTGTGGCTATTTCAATTTGATCTGCTGATATGCTACTAACAGAGACACTTGATTCCATCACTGTTGTTCCACGACCAACCGAGCCAGTAACAACAATTTTTTCAAAATCAATACCTTTAGTTTTTACTTCTTCTGTCTTATTAGTTTCTGCTGCACTTAAGCTCGAACAGACAGCCATGGCTAATGTACTTAATATTAATTTTTTATATGTAACTTTTTTCATGTTCTCTCCCCATGTTTTTAAAGTATATGTTTATAATCTGAAAAAGCTCTAGTTATATTTATAACTTAATCGATTAAGTTTAATGGTAGTTTGAATTATGGTGATTTTGCAAGTGTTTTTTATATTTCATTTTATTTTTTTACTAATGATTTGATAAATAAACTAATTTAGTTTTAACGTTCTGTTGTTTGAAGTAGTTGTTACAGAAAAACTGTATAGTTATAACGTCTACGGGTGTTATGCCGAGACGTTAATCAATAGACTTGTTATTAATGATGCTCAGCTTGTGTGCGGCGTTTAGCTAGTTCATGTTCAATTTGTTTTAATTGATTACGATCTATCTTATAGAAAAGAATTAACACAGCCCCAAGTAGAAAGAAAATAGCGGGTAATATATTAAACATATAACGTATACCTTCGATTGATTCTGGCGTTTGGTGCTGATTAGCAATAAAACCAAATGCAGCAAGAATAAAACCTGGTAATGCACCACCAACGGCTGAGCCAAATTTTAATGAAAACATTGATGCGGATACAGTTAAACCTGCACTATTGTTACCAGTTTTCCATTCGCCGTACTCCACACAATCAGTATACATAGTGAATAACAGTGTAATTGCAATACCGAAAGTGGTTATGCCTAAAGTATGAATTATGGTTGTCAGAGCAAGATTATCGGACGAAATAGTAAAACCGAAGAATAATAATATTGCATGGAATAAATTGATGGTAAACATTAATCTATGCTTCTCAAAGCGTGCTACTAATATGGGGGTAACCAGTGCGCCACAGAGTTGCCCTAACAAGCCACATGAAATAATAAGCGTGGTTTGATCCATCCACAATAAAATATTTGTGCCATCATCCCCCATATAATATTTGGTGTAATAAGCAATTGATGCAAAACGAGCAACCAAGCCAATTACAACAAAAATACCCGTACATACCAGTATCAACCATGACTTATTGGCTAATAAATTAGCCATATCTTCCTTAATACTTACCTTATGCTTTTTAGGCATTACTCTTTCTTTTGTTACGGTAAAAGTATACCAAAACACAATAACTGAAAGTACAGCAAATAGAATGATAGTTAGACGAAAACCGAGTAGTTCATCACCACCGCCTAAAAACTCTACTAAAGGCTTAGCTGAAGCACCAACAACCAATGAACCAATTGAAGCAAAAATAAATCTAAATTGAGCTGCTTTGGTACGCTCAACTGATTCTGGATGAATAACCGCCATTAAACCAGAATAAGGAACATTAATTGCTGTATAAGCTAGCATTACTAATGAATATGAAACATAAGCAAAAATTAGCTTGCCTGTGTTACCAAATTCAGGACCTAAAAACAATAGATAGCCGAGCAATGCATAAGGAATGGCCATCCAAAGTAAATAAGGGCGGTACTTACCCCACTTAGTGAATGTGCGATCGGTTAGTAAACCCATGGCAGGATCACTAATGGCATCAATAAATTTAGTTACTAATAACATAGTTGCAGCTGCCGCTGCAGAAATACCGTATACATCAGTGTAATAATAAAGAAGAAACAGCGCAAAGAACCCCATATAAAAGTTAGATGCCATATCTCCCATTCCATAACCAACTTTTTCTTTAAAAGATAACGGTGCAGTATTAGATGTTATTGTCATTTTTATGATCCCCTTGCTAGATTCTAAACGATACAGAAAAAATTAGTTTGGACTTTGTAATATTTATAGTGACTAATTTCAGTACAATTTATTTTTTATTATGAGTAGGTAATACCGAGAGTAACTTAAAAAGTTGAAATTATTCTTGCTTAAAGTTACATAGTATATAAAGATAGAGCTTAATCGATTAAGATGCAACTTTAAATTTAATGGTAGACTTATGAAAAACAATGTTCAGCTAATCACCTACATCGATAGGTTAACAGGGGCAGATACCCAGGCCTTAAATAAACTTTTAAATAACCAACTTACCGATTTGTTTTCAGGTGTTCATTTATTGCCGTTTTATTATCCAATTGATGGTAGTGATGCGGGCTTTGATCCTATAGATCATACTCAAGTTGATGGTCGATTAGGCACTTGGAGTGATATAAAAGTATTAGGGGAAGGGCATGAATTGATGGCTGATCTTATTGTTAACCATATGTCTGCCAAGTCTAATGAATTCAAAGATGTATTAGCTAACGGTAAGAATTCTGATTTTTGGGATTTATTTTTAACCAAAGATAAAGTGTTTCCTTATGGTTTAACAGAAGAAGATAGAAAGAAAATTTATCGCCCAAGACCAGGTAGTTGCTTTACTAATTTTGCATTACCAAATAATGAAACCGCCGACTTCTGGACAACATTCACAGATAACCAAATTGATATTGATATTACCTCAACAATAGGACAAGACTACTTAAGCCGTATTTTAAAAACATTTGCAGACAATAATATTAAAATGATCCGCTTAGATGCGGCAGGTTACGCACTTAAAAAGGCAGGAACAAGTTGTTTTATGCTTGATGAAACATTTGAATTTATTGATGAATTAAGTAAAAAAGCTAATAACTTAGGTATTGAAACCCTTGTAGAAATTCATGCTTACTATAAAACTCAAATAGATATTGCAAAGCGAGTTGACCGAGTTTATGATTTTGCCTTACCCCCTTTAATATTGCATAGCCTTTTTAGTAAAGATTTTACAGCACTCACTAAATGGTTAGAAATATCACCAAAAAATTGTATTACAGTATTAGATACACATGATGGTATTGGCATTATTGATGTTGGTCCAATGAATGGTAAACCTGGATTACTCACTGAAAGTGATATTGATGATTTAGTGAATAAAATTCATGAAAATAGTGCAGGTGAAAGCCAAAAAGCAACGGGTGCTGCAGCAAGTAACGTTGATTTATATCAGGTAAATTGTACCTATTATGATGCACTTGGGCAAAATGACTTTGACTATTTACTTGCTAGAGCCATTCAGTTCTTTTCTCCAGGTGTACCACAAGTTTATTATGCGGGCTTGTTAGGCGAAAAAAATGCCATGGCATTATTGTCAAAAACTAATATTGGTCGTGACATTAACCGCCCATATCTTGATAGTGAAAATATTAAACAAGCATTACAAAAACCGTTTACTAAGGCAATGATTAGTCTTATTCAATTACGTAATCGATGTGACGCATTTAATGGGGAATTTACCATTAAAAATCAAGGGGCAATTTTGGAAATGAACTGGAAAAACAATGAGCAATGTGCAACGCTTACTGTTGACTTAGTTGATAGGAATGCTCAAATAGAGATTATAGAAAATAATGACTTATATACAGTTAGTCTACATAATCTATTAGATTCTTTTCCTATTGATATGAAATATAACTGTGTGTAATTTCGATTTAACTGAACAAATAAGGTAACCATGACGAAAAAGAAAGTGTGGACACTGAAAAGCATTGCTAATGAAATTGGTGTGTCGAATGCGACGGTTTCAAATGCATTCAATCGACCAGACCAACTCTCTAAGCAACGTAGAGAAGAAATTCTCGCATCATGCGCAAAACTAGGTTACTCAGGTCCTAATAAAGCTGCACAATCGTTAAGAAACGGTAAGTTTAATATTGTTGCGTTGGTGCTACCAGACAGCGTTGAATACATGATAACAGACCCTGTTGCTAATGATTTTGTTAAAGGCGTTTCTTCAGTTCTCGAAAAGAACAAAGTTAATTTGTTATTATTTTCAGGTATTTCAGACAATATTAATTCTGTTGCTGACTTTGTTGATGGTTTTATTTGTTATGGTAGTCCAAGAAACCCTGAGCTTATTGAACAATTACGAACCACTGCTAAAAAAGTTGTAACAGCCGATTTTGATATTCATCGTAAGGCCTCAGTAGGTATAGATAATGAAAGGGCTGCTTACGAAATTGCGAAATTGGCTATCAAATCAAAAGATGATGATGTAGCAATTCTTGGTTTAAGATTGATAGATTCAAATTTAACTTGTCGTGTATATGAATTACCGTCATCAAATTTTGATTGTTCTATTTCGCATCAGCGTTTGAATGGTTATAAAAAAGCAATAGCAGAGTTGAACGTTAATTTAAGGTCGGACCGGATATGGAATATTCCTAAGAGTAATCATCATTATGCGTTGATTGCTGCCAGAGAAGCACTTACTTCAACACCTCGACCAAATGTTTTACTTTGTATGAGTGATCTTATTGCATTAGCCGCGATTAATGAAATTCATTCAATGGGTTTAAAAATCCCTGAAGATATTAGCGTAGTAGGATTTGATGGCATTGAAGAAGCTTTACGATCGTCACCACCGTTAACGACGGTACATCAAAACAGTGAAGAAAAGGGAATAAAAGCAGCTGAGCTTTTTATTGATAGAGCAACAGACTCGATAAAAATTCCTTTTCATATTGAACATGGTAGTAGTTGCTGATCATATAAATATTTTTATTAAGACAAGTTTAAATTATTTTAAGTTGATCTTAAAAATCACTACAACTAAAAAGGTGAGCGTTATGCTCATCTTTTTTGTTTCTTAGCCTAACGAGCTCTTATATGGGGTTGTGTCCATCCCCTCGAAATGAACCTGAACTGGCACTTTGATTAAATAGGTTTTTATCAAATATGACAGTCGCAAAAGTTACCACAGCGGTCGTTCATATTTGAATTATTAACGATCACTTTGTGCGCAAAGCGGACATAAAATCCTCCTGAATAAGAAGGTCAACTTTCGGATCATATAGCTGACATAAATTTAATTTTCTAAGGCGCTACGGGGCACTTAACACCTTAGAGTATAAAATATGATTTAGAACTGTCTGTTTAAGATCTAAGACTCCACGGTAACTAGTTATTTAATTCAACCTATAGAAATACAATCTAGAAACACCTGTCGATGCGTTATTTTAAAAGATGAAAACTTGGAGTAACTATTTAATTTTGTTGCTTGTAATGTAAGAAACAGGACAAGGGGTAGATATTAAAAAATTGTATTTAATAAATAAACTTAATCATCATGTAGACAACGTTGTCTAATTCAGTGTATTGTTTTTTGTTGATGTGGTTAAAAAATCCTGCGATATGATTCAATATCGCATTTTTTTATCGTTAAATGGACAACGTTGTTTATTTCGTGTTGTACTTTAACGGTAGCCACAGATACAAAAAGCACCTAATAAAATAATAATAGTGTGCAACTCAAAGTAATTAGAGGGGTTAGATAATGAATAATCAATTCAAGCTAAATCAATTTATGTTGCGAAGTGCTCTTTGCATTGGCGCAATGATTATTTCGGGATGCGGTAGTGATGATCAATTTACGGCACCACCAAGTAATGTTGAATTAATTGTATTAGAAGAAGGGCAGACGGTTGATGATATTTTAAATCCAGGAGGAGAATCTCCTGATACACCAGATTCTGGTGATGTTGTGGTAACAACTGAGCCTGAAAATGAAGGTTCAGCATTGTTTATTCGAAGTGCTGAACCGGGGCAAAATATCGCTGGTTTCGAGTTTTGCTGTGGAGGTTTTGATGCTTATCAAGAACACGAATTCACAGATGCTACAGGTGATTTTATAGAGTTGGATGGTGGTTTTTGGGGAGCTGACGTTGTTGGCCATATTGGGGAACGCGTTTTTTCTAGTTATGGAGATGGTTTTGATTCGGATTCCGATACATCTGCTGCGCAGGTTGGTCCAACGGCCACGGGTACGGTAATGAGCCCAAGTTTCACTATAAGTAAAGATTATATTAACTTTTTAGTTGGTGGTGGAGACAATGCATTTGGCGCTGCAAATACAACGGCTGTAACCTTAGTTGTTGATAACAAAGTTGTGCGTCAATCGACAGGGAAAAATCAACAAAATACTATTGAATGGGATAGCTGGAGTGTAAAAGATTTAGCCGGGCAGACCGCACAAATTAAATTTATTGATATGCATCCAGCCGATAATTCTGATGGCGCAGTTCCTTATATCTTAGCCGATGAATTTAGAGCAGCAGACAAGCCAGCAAAAATACCTGATACAGCAAGTGTTGTATTAACAACAGCTCCTTTGGCAAGTTCACCAGAATCAAATGGTAGTGCTGCATTCACACGAATTACCGATCCGGGTCAAAATATTGCTGGCTTTGAATTTTGTTGTGGACAATATAACACCTATCAAGAACACAACTTTAACGTTACAGGTGACTTTATTAAACTTGATGGTGGTTTTTGGGGAGCCGATATTACTAATCATCTTGGTGAACGAGTGTTTTCAAGCCGTGCTGATGGATTTGAAGAAGATGGTACTGCTTTAGGTTGGATTGGCGATGGCGCAACAGGTACTTTGGTAACACCTATTTTTACTATCAACGAAAAATATATTAATTTTTTAATAGGTGGTGGTACTAACGCTTATAGCAGTGATAAAGCAACCGCTATGGTATTAAGAGTCAATGGCAAAATAGTAAGACATGCTACGGGTAATGGCGAAGCAACCAAAATTGATTGGTATAGTTGGGATGTCTCTAGTCTGATTGGTCAAAAAGCCGTTATTGAAATAATAGATCAACATGATGCAAGTGAAGATGATGGCTCTTTAGCTTTTGTGCTAGTTGATGAAATTAGACAAGGCGATAGAGCGGCAATTATTCCTTCTCAAGATTCAGTTGTTTCCACTACTGTTGGACAATCTCAAGATTTAAAATTGGATTTGGGAGATCCAAATCCCTTTTATGACAATGGCAGCTATTATATATATTACTTACAAAATAGTGGCTTTCATTCATGGAGTTTAGCAAAAACGGATGACTTATTAACTTCGACTTTCCCTCAAGAAGTATTAGCAGCATCGGGTAACCCTGCTAAGCAAGACCAGTGGATAGGCTCAGGTAGTGTAATTGAAGATCAAGAAGGGCAATATCACCTGTTCTATACTGGTCACAATACAGATTTTAACCCTGTAGAAGCGGTAATGCATGCTACAGCCAAAGATAATACCTTGGCAGAATGGCAGCCTGTTGCGGCAGATACTTTTAGTGGCACAGATGGCTATAGTGATTTCGATTTTCGAGATCCATTAGTATTTTGGAATGCTAATGCACAGAAATACTGGATGTTAATTACATCTCGTTATCAATCAAAAGCAGCAATTGGGCTTTACACCTCTACTGATTTAAGTAATTGGAGCGCAGAGACACCTTTATATTCTGAAACGTCTAATTTAAATTTAGAAGTAGCTGATTATTTTACGTTAACAGATACATCATTTATTGTTTATTCTGATCAAAGAGATGACTCTCGCCAAGTTAAATACTTAACTCAAGATAATACAACTTGGGGAAAACCTGAGTATGAAGCTCTTGATGGACGTGCTTTTTATGCAGCTAGAACAGCAGGTAATAATGAAGAACGATTATTGTTTGGATGGGTAGCGCATAATGTTGGTCGTGTTGATGGCAATGCGCCAGATTGGGGTGGTGATCTCATGGTGCATCAAGTGACACAATCAAACGGTGCATTAAGTGTTCAATTACCACAAAAATTACGAGATGGTATAGCCACTACAATGGCAACCACCTCAGTGTGGACTAACGGTTCGGTAACTGCGTCGGAGACAAACCCAAGCTTGACTAGTGATTCGGCAATAACGTTAGCGCCGAGTGCAAACAAAAATAGAATTACAATGACCGTCACCAGCGATAATGCTGATGCTAAATTTGGTATTCAATTGCGTAAAGCAACAGAAGGAGAAGCCGATAAAAATGCCTTTGTCGAAATTGATGCTGGCTCAAATCAAGCTAAATTCTATTTTGAAGGAGATATAAACAATAGCTCGAATCCAACTGTTAGTTTACCGCTGGACTTAACTACCGGTGTCAAAATAGATGTTTTATTAGATCCTGCTGCAGGTGTAGGGGCTGTATATATGAATGATTTTAGAGCATTAAGTTTTAGGCTGTATGAATTAGCCGATTATGAAGTTGGTTTATATTCAACCGCTGATAATATTTCAGTTACCGGGTTAGCTCGATTTACTAAATAATCAGGAAATTACCGGCTAAACAGGGATAAGTTTGGTATTAACATAAAAACTCAATTTAAGGCCACTTAAATTGAGTTTTTTAATTTTAATCAAAGTGTTATGAAGTAATATTAGTTATTAAAATTTTTTTGTTACCTCGTTTTTTTTCAAAAATAAAATATTAAAGTAATTTATTTTATTTTAATGTTCGACAACGTTGTTCTAAAAAGGTTCAAAAATTAAAATATAGAAAATAATATCTATACTCATGAGTTAATTAAAAATATTAATGTAAAACAACTTATTACGTTTTTTTTGATTTGTTGGTTTTCATCATAAGTCATATTTTAAGCGTAATTATTAAAAGTTATTAATCTAAGTTAAATAGTTCTTATTCTTAATTGTCGTTGAAATAAGTAGAAAATTAAATTTTATAGCCGTTAAAAGAACTAGGCTCTCTCAGAATATTAATGAGGCAAGTTTTAAATATCATGTTCGTATTTTTAAAGTAATAATCATCAAAATCTTCTGAATTATAATTAGTGTAATATATTGTTTTTTAATTATTATTTTTGTGTTTTGTTATGTCAATGCTCATTTTTTAAAAATAAAAAAATAATATTGTGAAATAATGTTTGATAATTGCTCAATAGTTTATTACCCTTAAAAGACAACGTTGTTTTATTGTGGTGTTTATTAGGGGTGATTCTAAAATAAAGAATAACAACGTTGATTCATATTTAGCATAGATACATTAGCTTTAAGGAAATATAACTATAATGAAAGACTTTAAACTTAATCCACTGACAGTGATGGTGAAAGCAGCTATAAAAACTAGTTCGCTATTACTATTACTTCCCATGACATTAGTTCATGCCGAACAAGACACGACTGTAGATGAGGAGCAAGAAATTGAGATCATCACAGTATCAACAGGCTATAGCACAATTAAAAAAGATGATTTAACTGGTGCTGTTTCAACCGTTGCATTAGAAGAAATCATTGACTTACCATCGGGTAATGTCATGCAGAACCTACAGGGTAGAATACCTGGCTTGCAAATTACGACAAGTGGTAACCCTAATCCAGGGGCAACAGTTAGAGTTCGTGGGCAAGGCCTTGGTCCATTGGGTAATAACGATCCATTATATATTATCGATGGTATACCAACAAAATCAGGACTACATGAAATAAACGGTAATGATATTCTAAATATCCAGGTTCTTAAAGATGCTGCAGCGGCCAGTATTTATGGTGCTCGTTCAGGCAATGGCGTTATTGTCGTTTCGACGAAACGCGGAGAGTCAAAAGAGCTTGAAGTAGATTTTCGCTACAATAAAACTTTTCAAGATTATAGTTTTGATTTAAATCCTTTAAATACTCAACAACGCGGAGAGGCTGTTTGGCAAGCGGCGGTAAACGATGGTTCAAACCCAAACTCAGCAAGCCCTTTATACAGTTATGATTGGAATAATGATTTTAATAATCCTGTGTTAAATAGCGTTATTCTTCCTACATTCACCGATTCCGCCAATGTTCAGCGACCTGCTGATACTAATTGGTTTAACGAAGTTACTCGTGCGGCTCAAGTCACTGATTTAAATTTGTCGATTTCTGGCAGTAATGATACCTCAAACTTTTACACATCGCTCGGTTCGTATGAAGCGGAAGGCATTGTTGATGGCTCCAAATTTGAGCGATTATCTTTTAGAGTAAATTCTGATCACCAAATAATCGAAGATAAACTTAAAGTAGGGCAAAGTTTATTAATTACTGACCAAACATCCAATTTAATTAATGATTTAGCTGGAAGCATTTTAGGTCTTTCTATTGAGCAACAATCAATTGTACCTATCCATAATGATGTCGGTGGTTGGGGTGGACCAGTAGCGGGCATTACCGATAGAGACAATCCTGTTCGTCTTATTGAAATGAACCGAGATAATAAAAATACCTTTAATAAAATAATGGCTAATTTTTATGTGGAATACTCCCCAATAGAAGATTTAAAGCTTCGTACTAGTCTAGGGATTGATTATGGTCAATTTAAATTCCGTAACTATACCAGAGCATTTCAAGCGGGTACGTTAAGTTTTGATGATCAATTAGCTCAAATTAACAATTGGAATAAAAGTATTACGCTTGCTACTACAGCGGAATATAAACTGGTATTAGATGATAAACATAATTTTAACTTCTTAGCCGGTATTGAGCAGATAGATTTTTCAACAGAAGGTTCGACCGCCTTTGGGTCAGGTTTTGCGTCTGATGCTCGAGATTTTACACACCTTTCACAAGCAACTTCAGATATACGTGTTGAAGGTGGTGGAGATGAATGGAAACTTGATTCACAGTTTGCTCGTGCTGATTATAACTATGACAACCGCTATTTGTTGTCTGCGACAGTAAGACGAGATGGCTCATCAAAATTCGGTTCAGCCAATGAGTATGGAACATTCCCTTCTGTATCTGGTGGCTGGGTCATCTCAAATGAAGACTTTTTTGATATTGATGCAATAAGCGCATTTAAATTAAGAGCGAGTTGGGGGGAAACCGGTAATCAGGAAATTGCAAGTACCGCAACATCAACCACTTATGAGCCAAGATATGCGACACAATCATTATTTACTAATCAGCAAGATGAAGGAACGGCTTATGATATCACTGGCTCGAATTCCGGCACATTGCCCTCAGGTTTCGTTCGTGCACAAACAGGAAATGAAGATTTAAAATGGGAAACATCAACTCAAACTAATATTGGTATTGATGTGAATTTATATAACGGTGCGGTTTATGCCAGTATCGATTGGTTTGATAAAGAAACAAAAGATATTTTAACCCTAACAAGACCGATAGCGACACTAGGTGAAGGTGCCCAAAAATGGGTGAATGGTGGCACTATTGAAAACACGGGTGTTGAAGTTATTGTTGGTTATGAAGATGCGCTAACTTTTGATTCACTTGATGATGATATCTTCTTTGATATCTCTTTTAATATTTCAACAGTAAAAAATAAAGTGACCGCTTTACCTGAAGATGTCATTAATTCTTTCGGTGGTAATGGTCAAGATAAAACTATTCTAGGTCAGTCTATCAATTCTGTTTATGGATACGTTGCTGATGGTTTATTTCAAAACCAAGAAGAAATTGATGCAGCAGCAACTCAATCAGGTGCTGGTTTAGGTCGAATTCGTTGGGCTGATTTAGATGGCGATGGCGTTATTACTGATAATGACCAAGATTTCTTTGTTGATACCGATCCAGATTATACCTATGGCTTTAATGTTTCCTTGTTCTACAAAAACTGGGATTTCAATATGTTCTGGCAAGGTGTTAAAGGTGGCCAAGTTAGAAATAACTGGCGTTTGTTTACTGACTTTACTTCGTTGAATATTGGTTCGAATTATGGCGACAGAGTTTTAAATGCTTGGTCTGAAACCAATACTAATTCAAATGTACCGGCGCTAACGCTTATCGATAATAATGGTGAAGGTCGACAATCAAGTTTCTTTTATGAAGATGGCAGTTATTTAAAATTAAGAAATTTGTCTATTGGTTATACGCCTGATGATCAGTTTTTAGAGCAGTACGGTATTGTTGATGCAAGATTCTACCTACGAGGTGCTAATTTAGTTACGATTACTCCTAACGGCACATTAAGTCAAGATCCTGAAACGCCGAATGAGGTATTCCCTATTCCAAGAAGTTTTAGCATTGGTGTTGATTTAACTTTTTAATCACAACGTTTGAAATATTGACTGAACTAAATTTGAGAATAAATTATGAAAAATTTTAAAAAATTATTAACGGCAAGCCTTATATCAATGGCGGTTGTTTCGTGTGGAAACGATTTAGATGTTGCCCCTAAATCCGTGTTAACTCAAGAACAAGTGGCAAGTGCTGAAAATGTTGATGCCTTGATCATCGCTGCTTATTCGTATCTTGGTAATGATCATTATACCGCGCCAAACTTTACTTGGCCGACAGGTAACCTACGAGCGGGTGATGCTCATAAAGGCGGCAACGGGCCTTCAGATATTTTTGCCTACCATGCCTTGTCTTTATATGAGCCGTTAGTACCGGAAATGGAATCGTTTCCACCAGACCTTATTGATCTTAATGATAAAAAATGGGGCAGAAATTATACCGGCATCTCTAGAACTAATGCTGCTCTACAAGTTATTGCAAATGCTGAAGGTGATTCGATCGCTGATGTAGCACAAAAGCAAGCGGAGCTACGTTTTATTCGTGCTATCTTTTATTTTGATTTGAAAATTCATCATAAACATATTCCGTATATTGATGAAACAATGAGCCAAGAAGAGATTTTGGCTACTTCGAATCGAGATTTAACTGACCAACAATTGTGGGATAAAATAGCTGACGATTTTCGTTTTGCAGCGGCTAATTTACCCGATGTACAAAAAGATGTTGGTCGTGCCTCTGCCTTGTCAGCGAAAGCCTATCTAGCCAAAACCTTGTTAAATCAAGCTTATGTGCAAGATGAAACACATAGCGTTATAGCTATCGATAATACAAAGTTAAATGAAGTTGTCAGTTTAGTTACAGAAATCGAAGCTTCTGGCGTATATAGCTTAACAGCGGATTATGCTGAAAACTTTTTATTTGAGTATGAAAATAATGCTGAGTCTGTTTTTGCTATCCAACGGTCTATCGATGATGGTAGTCCTGATGGCCGAGCAAGTTGGCCAAGTGCGTTAAATGCCCCTCTTGGTGGCGGTTTTGGTTGTTGTGGTTTCCATGTCCCAACAGAAAACTTTGTTAACGCATTCAAAACCGACGCCAGTGGTTTACCAATGTTTGATAACTATAATGATTCAAACTACGTGATCACAGATGCAGTTGACCCTCGACTAGATCATACCGTCGCTATGGAAGGTAAGCCATTCAAATACGATCCGGCTTTAATTCATGGTGGTGACTCTTGGGCACGTGCTCCCGGTATTTATGGTAATTTTGTTGGGATGAAGGATTTAGAACACCCTGATAGCCCAGCAAGAGTACAAAATGGTCCATTTCCTGTGTATGCGTTGAATACCGTATTAATTCGTTACGCTGATGTATTATTATGGAAAGCAGAAGCATTAATCGAATTAGATCGATTCACTGAAGCCTTACCTATTATTAACAGCATTCGTACGCGGGCAGCTAATAGTACTGGTAGATTAAATAATGCTAGTAACTATTCAGTTGCTAATTACACAAGTTTTGCTGATAAAGAAGAAGCTCGTCAAGCGTTACGATGGGAACGTCGTTTGGAGCTTGGCTTAGAAGGATTTCGTTTCTTTGACTTAATTCGTTGGGGTATTGCTAAAGAAACTATTGATGCGTATTTAGCCGTTGAAAGTGGAAGAAAACCATATTTAGCTGAAGCTGTTTTTACAAAAGGTAAGCATGAATATTTACCAATTCCGAACTTACAGATCAATTTAAGTGGTGGTATTTACATTCAAAATCCGGGTTACTAATTAATCCTTAACATTAACCCTAGGCCTGCAATTTTGTAGGCCTTTTTTATATTAGTCGTGTGTATTTATTGTAAATAATAAAGCTCAGAAATTATCTAACCAATATGCAATGATGAAAAAGCCTTAACATTTTTATTATTCTTTTTTACTCAAACGCTAATAATGATTTATCAGAATCGGTTGTTAAGCATGATGATCAACAACTCGATAAACTATTTAACCGCTTGGAGGTTAAGTGGCCTAATGGTGAAACCAGTATTTTTCATAACCTAAGTGTAAATAACAAAATAGAAATAGCTTTAATTATAAATTGACTAGATACCTCGAAAACAACGTTGTTAATGTTTGTTTGAAATCACAATTAATAGTTATGGGAGAATATTTGAATAAACGAATAAAAAACAAAGTTGCAGCTTCAATGACTATGGGTATAGGTAGTTTTGATAACGCGTTTACAAATGGTTGGTATGCGAGTTTTAGACAGTGAAGGTGCCGAAATTGGTTCATATACTTCCGACACTTGTGGGACTCTACATATTGACGGAAATGATGACTAGCAAGCAATAGACTCAAGTACGCATGTAGAAAATTTTGCCCAAATAATCGTCTTGATGAAGAAGCAGTATGATGTGTTTTGTGAGTTTTGAACATTTCCGCATGAGTGCTCAGACTAAATATAAACGGTTGGTTAATCGGTATTTAATTAGCATAACTACACGAATATTTCGTTTTTCAATATTCGTGTATAAAAATAAAAGACAACGTTGTTTAAATGCGGTAGTATGGATAAATAATAACTTTTTGGGGAGTACTATTTTGAATAAAGTAACTTTTTGGGCGATTACTGTTGCCGTTGCTGGGTTTTTATTCGGCTTTGATACTGCTGTTATTTCTGGGGCTGATCAGCCTATTCAAGAATTATGGCAAACAAGTCCTTTATTTCATGGTTTGTTTGTCATGTCTTCAGCATTATGGGGCACCGTCATTGGCGCATTATCGGGCAGTTACCCATGTGATAAATTCGGGCGTAAAAAAACCTTAGTATTAATTGGTATACTGTATTTATTGTCCGCTATTGGTTCCGCGTTAGCGACAGATCCATATACTTTTGCTATTTTGCGATTCATTGGTGGTGTCGGTGTCGGTATCTCTTCTATTGCTGTGCCTGCGTATATTTCAGAAATTGCACCAGCTAAAATTCGTGGCCGCTTAGTTTCTATTTATCAGTTTCAAATCGTTTTTGGTATCTTAATCGCATTTTTATCTAATTATTTAATTTCAGGCATATCGGACCTAGATTGGCGATTAATGTTAGGCATAGAAGCGGTTCCTGCATTCTTATATTTAATGATGATTTCACGTGCACCTGAGAGCCCTCGTTGGTTAATTCTTCATGATAATAATGTTGAAAAAGCCAAAAGTATTATGGTTTCACTCGGCGAACCGAAAGCGGATATATTAGTCAAAGAAATTCAGCAAGATACCAGTGGTCATCAAAAGGATCCGCTCTTTTCTAAAGCTTATAGCTTTCCAATTTTATTAGCTTTTTTATTGGCAATGTTTAATCAGTTATCAGGCATTAACTTTATTATTTATTATGCACCTCGCGTTTTTGAGCTGGCAGGCTTAGATAGTAGCTCGTCATTACTTTCTACAGCAGGTGTGGGCTTGATTAATTTGTTTTTTACCATGCTAGGTGTGTATTTAATTGATAAGGCGGGTCGAAAAATCTTAATGCTGATAGGTTCTATTGGCTACATTATTTCTTTAAGTGTTGTTGCTTGGGCTTTTTCTTCCGGCACAGGTGGTATAACAGTAGTATTTTTTGTGTTTGCTTTTATAGCTGCTCATGCGATCGGCCAAGGTGCTGTTATTTGGGTATTTATTGCTGAAATATTTCCTAATAGTGTACGTACCAAAGGGCAATCTTTTGGTTCTGGAACACATTGGGTTTTTGCCGCCATTATTACTTTAGTAATGCCTTATTTCTTGAGTCATTATCAACCGAGTCATATCTTCACATTTTTTGCCGTGATGATGTTTTTACAACTGCTATTTGTTATCAAATTAATGCCCGAAACTAAGGGGCGAACGTTAGAAGATATGTCTTCTATTTTACATAAACAAGGAAACTAAAATGCGAGCTATTGCGTTCTTAATTATAATATTTTTATGTGGGTGTGAGATGAATGAAGTGAGACCAGTCAATGAAAATATAAGTGGTAATACATCACACTATACTGAAAAATATCGCCCTCAATTTCACTTTAGCCCTCAAGATAACTGGATGAATGATCCTAATGGTATGGTTTATTATCAAGGTGAATATCATTTGTTTTATCAATATAATCCTGAAGATTCTATTTGGGGACCTATGCATTGGGGCCACGCTATTAGTAAAGATTTAGTTCATTGGGAGCAGTTTCCAATTGCTTTATACCCTGATGAGCGTGGAACTATTTTTTCAGGTAGTGCCGTAGTTGATTGGAATAATACCTCTGGATTAGGGACTAAAGAAAACCCACCACTAGTGGCTATTTATACCTATCACAATGCCGAAAGGGAAAAGCTGGGTAAAATTGATTTTCAAACTCAGGGTATTGCTTACAGTATAGATAATGGACGAACTTGGTTGAAATATGCACAAAACCCTGTGCTTAAAAATCCTGGTATCAGAGACTTTCGAGATCCTAAAGTTTCTTGGCATCAAGAAAGTGAAAAATGGGTTATGGTATTGGCGCAAAAGGATCACATTGGCTTTTATTCCTCAGAAAATTTAATTGATTGGCAATTAGAAAGTGATTTTGGCAAACAATGGGGTGTTCATGGTGGCGTGTGGGAATGTCCTGATTTGATCAAAATGCCAATTGAAGGCACTACTGACTATAAGTATGCATTATTAGTTAGCATAAACCCAGGGGGGCCAAACGGTGGCTCAGCAACGCAATATTTTATTGGTGACTTTGACGGTAAAACTTTTACGTTAACAAGTGATTTTGAAGACGATGTTAAGCCTATTACCGTAAATAATGAAGTTACAGAAAGTGGTGTGTGGCTTGATTATGGCACAGATAATTATGCGGGTGTCACTTTCTCTGATGTTCCGGAAGAAGATGGTCGTCGACTATTTATTGGCTGGATGAGCAATTGGTTATACGCGAATCAAGTGCCGACAGAGAAGTGGCGTAGTGCCATGACAATTCCACGTGCGTTGACTATAGTCAAAACTAACGCTGGGTTAAGAGTTGCATCCACACCAGTTGACGAGTTGAGTAACATTGTTAAGCAAAAAGCGTTTTATCAAGAATTTTCTGGTGAAAGTAACTATAGCTTGGTGAGTGCCAACAAAAATGTTGGCTTACATCAACTTAAGTTTGATGTAAGCCCATTAAATTCAGATTCTATTAAATTAATATTTGATAATGAGTTAGGTGAAAAAACGTCAATAAATTTAGATGTCACTTCTGGTGAGATTATATTCGATAGATCACTCTCGGGAGATATTTCTTTTGATAGTAAGTTTGCTAATATTCAAAGAGCAATCACGACACCAAGACTATCAAAATACCGATTTAATATTTATGTTGATACATCATCATTTGAGATATTTGTTAATGATGGTGAAACAGTTATTACCTCGATAGTCTTTCCGACTACGCCATATTCGTCGGTAAATATTGAAGCTAATAGTGAAATAACCCTAGAAAATATTACGATAAGTGAACTTAAATCTATTTGGTAATGATTGCGTTTATTGATTAGGGTTCTCTAAGGTGATTTTAATGAAAACAGATAAGTTGTGTTATTGGTTAATGAGCGCTGCATTTTTTAGCTTTTTTTTAACGTGGTCATTCTCGTTTTCATTATTTTCAATTTGGTTAGACCAAGTTGTTGGCTTAACAGGGGAAAAAATCGGCGTTGTGTTTGGTGTTAACGCCTTAGTAGCACTGTTTGTGATGCTATTTTATGGCTTTATGCAGGATAAACTAGGTTTAAAAAAACATTTACTTTATGTTGTAGGGGGCGCTTTAATCTGTATGGGCCCCTTTTTTATTTATGTATATGGACCTTTATTAAATAGCTACTTTTATACTGTAACTATATTAGGAGCAGTTATTTTCGCCATTGCATTTGGTGCAGGTATTGGTGTACTTGAAACCTATATTGAACGAGTTAGTAGGACCATCGGCTTCGAATTTGGTAAGGCCCGTATGTGGGGATCGTTAGGTTGGGCTTTAGCTACCTTATTTGCAGGAGCCCTGTTGAATTTAAATCCGGAATATAATTTTTGGTTGAGTTCCGTATGCGGTATTGTCTTTTTTACTATCATTTGCTTGGTAAAAGTATCAACAAAAAAAAATGATAATGCGAAATATAATAAAGGGTCATCTACGCCAAATTCCAAAGAAATCATAGCCTTATTTATACAGCCAAATTTTTGGAAATTAGTATTTTTTGTGATGGGTGTTTCCTGTATTTATATGGTCTACGACCAACAATTTCCCATTTATTTTTCTTCGTTATTTCCGACTAAAGCAGAGGGCAACCTTGTCTATGGATATTTAAATTCGTTTCAGGTATTTCTTGAGGCAGGAGGAATGTTTTTAGCACCATTTTTAGTGAATAAAATTGGCGCTAAAAATGGTCTTATTTTAAGTGGTATATTTATGGCTTCCCGGATGGTTGGTTCTGGCTATGCGGAAGGATATATTTTTATTTCGTTAATGAAATTATTACACGCTATCGAGTTGCCTATCTTACTTGTTGCTTTATTTAAGTACATTGCTGCCAACTTTGATGAGCGACTATCATCGACTATCTACCTAGTAGGATTTTTAGTTTTTACGCAGTTAGGTGCTTCATTTATATCAGGAAGCGTCGGTATATTATATGATACTATCGGTTTTTCCGCTTCTTATAAACTATTAGGTAGTGTCGTCATTGTTTGTACATTTATATCTTATTTTTTATTATCTAATTCCCAACAAACGTTAGCATGTAATTCAGACAAACCATCATAGGAATAATCAGAGCCTGATTATTAAAATGATTCGCGCTCTATCAATTCGAATTGTTCTTTATGTTTGATGATATCAGTGCGTCCGGCAAGTAAGTAATTCATTGCCCATTGTCCCATTTTATAGTGAGGTAATGCCATAGTTGTTAACATGGGTTGAAGTAGTTCAGGGGTATTTTCCCAATTATCAAAACTGCCAATACCAATATCTTTTTTGACACCATATCCCATTGCTTGCATTACAAAATAAACCTCTACGGCCATAAAATCTTGGCCGCAAAGAATAGCATCAGGGTTAAACGTATTTATGACTCGCCTAGTTGCTTCACGAGTAATTGATTTTTCACCATCTTTATCTTCGATGATAACTGATTCAATATATAAGTCTTCCATCGGTAAATTATGTTGCTTAAAAGCATTGATAACCCCTTGTTTTCTTCCTTTTGCCGCTTCAATCTTTTCATTCAAGTTTAAGAAAGCGATGCGTTTGTAGCCTTTTGCTATTAATGAATGGGTTATTGTTTCTGCTGCTTGTACTTCATCAGGTATTACACAAGCTAGATTTTCTTTTATTGGGCTGCTGTTTACCAAAACTGCGGGGATCTTTAATAAATCATCAGGAATATCAAGGACTCTATGATACATAGCTGCGTAAATAATGCCTTCTACGCGATGCTCAAATAGGTGTTCAATAGCTTGTTCAGCACTGAAACGTTTTTCATTAACATTAAATACCATTAATTCTTTGTTTTGTTCCCATGCTATATCTTGAGCACCTCTGATGATATCGAAAGTGAAAGGTGTTTCTAAAAGCTCGTCAGCGATTAAACCAAAAACACCTGAATGTTTTCTTCTAGTCATACTTGCCGCTCTATTTGGGCGATAACCTAGTTCTTCTATGGCTTTAAGTACTTTTTCTTGATTGACGGCTTTAACCGTAGGATCTTTATTTACAACCCTTGAAACCGTTTTAAATGACACGCCCGCATGTGCAGCGACTTGCTTGATGGTTACCACTTTTTTTTCCTTATTAGCTTTTAAATTAGCTCAGATATACTTCAGAATATTCCGCATGCGAATGAATTATTGTTTAATTATGTTTAACGTTACTTATCTTAATTAAACAACACATAGTGTACATGAGATATTACTATTATATAGAAAACTCTTGCACTATTTGAATCAATATAGTCTAATAATAAAAAAAGACAACGTTGTTTAATTCGTGGGGTGACATAATCAGAAGTAACTGAAGTTTCTCTTCGATTATATCAATTAACAGTAAACAAACGTTGTAATTATCAACTTCTTTTATTAAATAGAGATTATCATGAAAGTTATTTGTATCGGTGAAATCTTAATCGACTTTGTTTGTACGCAGGTTAATTCAGATTTAAAAACAGGCTGCGACTTTATTAAAAAGGCAGGAGGAGCGCCTGCAAATGTGGCTGCCTGCATTGCGCATTTAGGAGGTGATTCTGAGTTTGTAGGTGCTGTTGGAAATGATCCTTTTGGTCTTTATTTATTAGATCGCTTAAAGAGCTATAACGTAAATATAGATTTTGTACAAATTCTTTCAACGGCTACAACGTTAGCTTTTGTTTCTTTAGCTGATGAAGGTGAAAGAGAGTTTACTTTTAACCGAGGAGCTGATGAGCAGTTAACGTTAACGGATTCAAGGCTTGAGCCATTACTTGATAATTCTATTATTCATTTTGGCTCTGCAACTGCTCTGCTAGGAGGTAACCTGTTCGATAGCTATTTAGCCGCAGGTAATCTAGCTAAGTTAAACGGTAATACTATTGTTTTTGACCCAAATTACCGGATGGATTTGTGGAAAGATAATATAGAGCAGTTTAAACAACGTTGTGATGTTTTTATGAAAATGGCAGATGTAGTCAAAGTGAGTGACGATGAATTAGAGCTACTTACGGGCATTAAAGATCAAAAAGAAGCGTGTAATGCTTTACATCAAAAAGGTGTTAGTTTGATATTTGTTACGCTCGGTAAACATGGCTGTTTAGTGTCTCAAAATGGTGAGCAATATATTGTGCCAGCATATGAAATCAATGCCGTAGATACTACGGGGGCTGGAGACTCATTTATTGGTGCTATTCTATATCAAATGGCTAATAGTTCAGGTATCGACATATTATATGCAGATAAAATGAAAGGATTTGTAGAGTTTGCTGAAAAAGTTAGCGGTATGGTTTGTTCAAAAGTTGGTGCAATGACTGCATTGCCGAGTTTAGATGAAATTAACAACACACATTTTATGGTAAAAAAGTAAATTTTGAGCTGAATAGCGCGAAGAACTTTTAATTATACACTTTTGCTATTTATTATTACTTAAGGTTTTATTTTTAAGCTAAAAACTAATTAATCTGAGATTAAAAATTAGGATATTACTTGTATGTTACCAAGCACCCCAGAGTGGAAGACACTCGTCAATCATTATAATAAAAATATACATATACAAATGCGTGATTTATTTATTCAAGATACTGAGCGTTTTAATGATTTTTCTCTTTCTGCAGCTGGAATAATACTAGATTATTCTAAGAACCGTGTTACTGACGAAACTATGCACTTGTTAATGAATTTGGCGGAAGCATCTGATTTATTGAATAAGCGTGACAAAATGTTTAATGGCTCAGCTATCAATACCACTGAAAACCGCCCAGTATTACATACTGCACTACGTAACTTTTCAAATAAGCCCGTATATGTTAATGGTGTTGATGTGATGCCACAAATACAAACAACGCTTGCTAAATTAGAGCATTTTGTTAATGACATTTCATTGGGTAAAAAAGTAGGCTATACAGGAAAAACTTTTACTGATGTTGTATCTATAGGCATTGGAGGGTCTTTTCTTGGGCCTAAAATAATGTCAGAAGCGCTAAAACCTTACCAACAATCTCAATTACAGATCCATTTTATTGCAAATGTTGATGGCTGTCATATTCATGATGTGCTGGCGAAAGTAAATCCTGAAACAACACTGTTTATAACGTCATCTAAAACATTAACGACTCAGGAAACATTACGGAATACGTTAACCGCACGGGATTGGTTTGTTGCAACAGCCTCATCTGAAAAAGTGAAATATCATTTTGCTTGTGTTTCTTCTAATGTAGAGGCTGCTCAAAAACTAGGTATTGAGAAAGAAAATATTTTCCCTATGTGGGATTGGGTTGGTGGTCGTTACTCTGTCTGGTCTGCTATTGGTTTACCTCTGGCGTTGGCGATAGGATTTGAAAATTACCGTGACTTTTTACAAGGTGCGTTTGAAATGGATGAACATTTCAAGCATGCTCCGTTAGAAAAAAACTTGCCTGTTATTCTTGCTTTATTAGGTATTTGGTATCGAAATTTTTATGGTGCTCAATCGCAAGTGTTATTGCCCTATTATCATTACTTACGCGGTTTGCCTGCTTACATTCAACAGCTGGATATGGAAAGTAATGGTAAATCGATTTCACTTGATAATAAGTCTTTATCTTATGACACTGGCCCAATAATTTGGGGAAGTGAAGGTACAAATGGTCAGCACTCCTTTCATCAACTAATCCATCAAAGTAAAACTCCTATTCCTGTAGATTTTCTGATGCCTTTATTTCCTTTTCACGAAATTGGTAATCACCATGATATGCTCGCTTCTAACTGTTTTGGACAAAGTCAGGCGTTAATGGCAGGGCAAAGCCTCGAAGAAGTTAAAGCCGCGATGAAAAAAGCTAATTGTGATGTATCAGAAATTAAAAAGCTGTCTACTCATAAGGTAATGCAGGGAAATAAACCGAGTAATACAATTTTATTTGAAAAGTTGACCCCTAATACTCTTGGCAGTTTAATTGCCATGTATGAGCATAAGGTGTTTGTCCAAGGTGTCATTTGGAGAGTAAATTCTTTTGATCAATGGGGGGTTGAATTAGGGAAGTCGCAGGGTAATAAAGTATTATCTAAAATAAGCAATCCTTTAGAAATATTAAATATGGATAGCTCAACGAATGAATTAATTAAGATGTATAGAACTCGTTAATATCTAAAAGTTAATCATAGGTTGGATCTTAAGTAATAAAAAATCAAATTCATGCTTTGAATTTGATCTGGTAGTAATCGCCAAACCACTACCTATCCCAAAAACAGAGTATGAAAATACATAATACTGAGTTTAGCAAAATGACAGAAGTGCTTAACGATTTTAATATTAACTAAATTGGTAAAAAACGTTTGCGTGGCCGTAAGCGCAAAATAAAGCCCTTCGAATTAGTTGACTTGTATGTCGGTTTTTTATGTAAAATAATTAATTATCAATAACATAATCGCGGAATTGAAGTTCTTGTTTTTAATGGAAAGTGGCATTATTTAGGTAACACTAAAACAACCTTTCTATCACGCAATGGGGGCGAAAGCGAGATAGAAAAATGCTGCTAATGTCAGCTATCCATAAATATAGCGGACATAAAAGTGGAGGTAATTGTTTTAATGTTTAGGTCCGTAAAGTGGCAAAAGTTAGCGTTCTATGAAAGGTTCCTAACGACAGTAATGAGCTTAGTTTGGTCTGTCAGGTTTTGTTAAACTCTGATATTTAAAAACGTCAGATCAAGTTTGAGCTACTACAAGTTAAGAATTATTTTTAAGTAAAATTTGTCTCTTAAAATGACTCCCTTTCAATTAATTTGAATTTTTCTTTTTGACACGTTGGTGATTGTTCACCTGTTAAGAGGTAATTCATTGCCCATTTACCCATTTCGTAATGGGGTAATGCCATTGTTGATAACATAGGACGTAATAAGGAAGGGATTGGCTCCCAATTATCAAAACTTGCAATACCTATATCTTCTTTTACTTTCAGACCCATAGATTGGAGAGTGAAATATACTTCAGCGGCCATAGGATCATGCCCGCAAATGATAGCATCAGGTTTAAAAGTGTTAATTATTCGCTTAGTTGCTTCTCTTGCTATTGACTTGTCACCATCAATTGTTTCTATCACGACAGATTCTATATATAAATTATCCATTGATATTTTGTTATTTTTGAAGGCGTTTATCACGCCTTGTTTTCTACCTTGAGCAGCCAGAATATTTTTTTTCAAATTTAAAAAGGCAATATGTTTATAACCTTTGGATATTAGTTGGTTAGTCAACACTTCAGCCGCATTGATTTCATCAGGTATCACTGAGGGTAAGTCATTATTAACTGAACTACAGTTTACTAATATTGTTGGAATATTAATGAGTTCTGATGGGGGATCTATTTTTCGATGAAACATTGAAGCATAAATTATACCCTCTACACGATGTTCAAAAAGGTGTTCCACTGCTTTTTCACTTGCATAACGCTTTTCATTGACGTTAAGCACCATTAATTCTTTATTGTGTTTCCAGGCTAAGTCTTGTGCTCCGCGTATAATATCGAATGTGTAAGGTGTACTAAGTAATTCATCAGCAATCAACCCAAATATGCCAGATTGTTTTTTTCTTGTTAAACTGGCTGCTCTATTTGGCCGATAGCCAAGAATTTTTATAGATTGTTCTATTTTTTCTTGATTGGCTTTTTTAACCGTAGGGTCTTTGTTAACAACTCTTGACACGGTTTTAAAAAAAAAACCTGCGTGTGCCGCAACTTGTTTAATTGTTACCACTTGATTACCCTCATATATCTTAAATTTAAATTAGTTTTGAGCTAATTTAAATTTTTGTTCTCATATTGTTATTATTTTCTGAACATACATTTATACACTAAATGTATAGGTAAAACTAAACATCTTATGAATGTTAAGTAGAAATTTCTTGTAGTATTAAAAGCAATATAGTTTAATTAAAGACAACGTTGTTTTTAGTTGAGATATCGCTGTATGTTATTAAACACACCTGAGTGGAAGTCACTCGTTAATCATTATAATAAAAATGTTCATATTCAAATGCGAGACTTGTTTTTGCTTGAAAAAGAGCGTTTTAAAAATCTTTCACTTTCAGCGGTTGGTATAACACTTGATTATTCTAAAAACCGTATCACTGATGAAACGATGTACTTGCTGATGAATTTAGCGAAATCATCTGATTTAGTAAATAAACGCGATAGTATGTTTAATGGGTCATCGATAAATACTACTGAAAATCGTCCTGTTTTGCATACAGCATTAAGAAATTTTTCAAATAACCCCGTGTATGTTGATGGTCATGATGTGATGCCACAAATACAAGAAACACTTGTTAAAATTGAAAACTTTGTCAATGATGTATCGTTAGGTCATAAAGTTGGTTATACAGGCAAAGCTTTTACTGACATAGTTAGTATAGGTATTGGTGGTTCCTTTCTTGGCCCTAAAATAATGTCGGAAGCATTGAAACCTTTTCATCAGCCTCAATTAAAAGTGCATTTTATTGCGAATGTTGATGGTTGTCACATTCAAAATATTTTAGATAAAGTTAATCCTGAAACTACACTTTTTATTACTTCTTCAAAAACATTAACAACACAAGAAACACTGCGAAATACACTTACTGCTAGAGATTGGTTTGTTAATACAGCAACATCAAAAAGTATTAAATATCATTTTGCTTGTGTTTCTTCTAATGTGGAAACGGCTCAAAAATTAGGGATAGACAAAGAGAATATTTTTCCAATGTGGGACTGGGTTGGTGGTCGTTATTCAGTATGGTCTGCCATTGGCTTACCTTTGGCGTTAGCCATAGGCTTTGATAATTATCAAGATTTTTTAAAAGGTGCGTTTGAAATGGATGAGCACTTTACAAAAGCACCATTAGAAAACAACATACCTGTTATTCTTGCATTATTGGGTATTTGGTATCGAAATTTTTATGGTGCTCAATCACAAGTATTATTACCTTATTATCATTATTTACGGGGTTTACCTGCATATATTCAACAACTAGATATGGAGAGTAACGGTAAGTCAGTTTCAATTACAAACGAGCCGTTAGCTTATGATACTGGTCCTATTATTTGGGGGAGTGAAGGTACTAATGGGCAACACTCGTTTCATCAATTAATTCATCAAAGTAAAACACCCATCCCCGTTGATTTTTTAATGCCATTAATTCCCCATTATGATGTTGAAAACCATCATGATATGTTGGCCTCTAATTGTTTTGGCCAAAGTCAGGCTTTAATGGCAGGGCAAACTTTACAAGAAGTTAAGTCAGCAATGATCAAAGCTAAGTGTGATATGACGGAAATAGAAAACTTGTCAACCCATAAGGTTATGGAAGGTAATAAACCAAGTAATACTATTTTATTTGAAAAATTAACGCCTAAGGTACTTGGTAGTTTAATTTCGATGTATGAGCATAAAGTATTTGTTCAGGGCGTGATATGGAATATTAATTCTTTTGATCAGTGGGGAGTGGAATTAGGAAAATCACTTGGTAACAAGGTGTTGAGTAAAATAACTGATTCTTCTGAGGAGTTAAATATGGATGATTCAACCAATGAATTAATTAAACTGTACAGAAATCGCTTTAATTGTAATAGTTCTCATGAATGGTCATAAATTGAATTTCTTCATTATAATATAGTTAATGACACTGTAAAAATATGAGGAGTTCATCTATGTACCCGCAAGCAATAAAGCGCTTGCGGATACATGAGTTATTTATTTTATAGTGTATTAAATACTACAATTAAATAACAAAGGAGATGCTATTTTATTTGTGACCCGTTATCTATTTTTTGAAATGCTGTCGCATAGCACCTAAAAGCATAATTATCAGCATTATTGATATCGCTTGCCAAATAAAGTAATTAGGTTCAGTTGTTTGTTTTTTACTTTGTTTTTCAAGTTTTTGGCCTTCAACCTGTTTGTTTTCCTTATTTTGTTCAGCTTTAATTATTTGTTGCTGGTTTTGCTCCTTTTGTTTATTTGTTTGCTTGGCCATATCTTCGAGTGTGGGTTGTTGTAATAGGGCGGCTAAACCAAAACCTGTCGCAAGTTCGTTAACATTTTCACGTAATGCATCGTTTTGTATAATTAAATCGTAGCGATTTACTATGTCAATATACCTTTCAACTAGTTGCTTTAAGCGCTGAGGATCTGCTTGCCAATAGTCTTTACGTTCAGCTTCTAGCATTCTTGTCATCATACGGGCAACGGCCGCTGGGTTGATGTTTTCAAACCACTTATCTAATTCAATATTAAGTTTGTCGTTAACATAAATATCGAAGTATTCATCCCATTGATCATTTCTAACTAGGTTAGGATCTACCACTTGCCAACCAAAAAAGTTGTCCATTTTTGATGCCAATGACACAGCACCAGCGTAGCCTTCTTTTTGCATTTCTTTTATCCAACGAGGATGAAACATGCGCGTTCTAAGTTCTTTTGCCATAAATAAAGCGGCATCTTCTGGTTTAGCGTTGGTAGCATTGCGTAAATTTGAAATCATCATATCAGGACTTTTCCCATCAATATTACGTACAGCTAAACTAATACCACCAAAGTACTCAAACGGATCATCTGAACTTAACATGCCGAATAAGTTTGATGAACGTGAGAATGAGGCTATATCTGTACCTGATAATTGTTTCGCGTAAAGTTGAATGTCTTTCCCTTGTGAATCTTTTGCTTTTTCTCCCCAACGTGCGCTGTCGCTACCAAAGAAAAATCCCATTTTACCTAAATAATTATCTGATATTTTCTTATCTGTCTCCCATGTATCACTTGCCCACGCTGGGCCATCAACACCCGAGCCATAGTCACCTGAAGCATTAGAAAATACGCGAATAGTTGACAAATACTGGGCTTCGTCAGCGTCAATGCCTTGTTCTGTTAATTCGTTTTGAATACGTTGGCTATTTAAGGCCACATGATTTTCAAATTTATTATCCCATATTGAGTCGCTGTCTTTTTTTAATTCAGCGACTTGTTTAACGGCGTTTGCTAGCAATTGAATGACACCTGGAAAAGCATCGCGATATAAGCCAGTAGCAGACAATACAACGTCTATGCGGGGGCGTTTTAATTCGCTGTAAGGAATAATGTCTGTACCGATTATGCGTCCACTAGCGCTCCATTTTGGCGTAACTCCCATGGCATACAATACCTGTGATTCTAATACACCGTAATGGCGCATGGTTTCTATTGACCATAATGAAAATGCCATTTTGTCAGGAAATTTACCATTTTTTTTCTGATAGTTATGAATCATTTCATCTACTAATTCTTTACCTTGTTCAAACGCTGCCTTGGTAGGTACTTTTGATGGGTCAAAGCCATACAAGTTGTAGCCAGTAGATAATGATTCAGGGTGACGAATAGGATCGCCACCTGTTTTAACGGGAATATATTTATTTGCTAAAAAATCACTCATGGCTTCTAATTCATGAATGCCAGTCATTGCGTGGTAAAGGGTTTTACCACGTTTAACAAAGGTTGATAATTCTTCACTAAGTGCTTTTGGGGCAATAGGTTGAGAGTGTTTGTGATCGTTCTGGTTAGTCTTTGAATTAACAATATAGTCTTTTACAAAATTAAAACCAGCTAATTGGGTAATGTCTACTTCATCTTGTATATCATTTGTTTTTTCATGGTGACTTTCATCTGAATTGTCTAAATGATTATAGTATTTATGTTCAAATTTACTGGCGTGCTGAGTAAACTCCTTTCCTAACATTTGAATTAAGGTAGTTATTAGTAATTCTTGTTCGGCAAGTTGACCAAAAGTATGTAAGCCTAATGGTTGATTGGCACTAGCGAGCGCTTCTAAATGATTATGCAGGTCGTCAAAAAAAGTATCGTAGTCTTTATCTATTTTGTCTTTTTCCCAAGCAATATCTTTGCAAATATTGCTGCTGAAACATAATTCTACAACTTTCTTAGCTGTTTTTTGTTTTACCCCGCCTTGATCTAATGATTTATATTGATGCATTAAATCATGTAAATCACTCATGTCACCGTGCAAACCCGCGGCAGCAAAAGGAGGTGTCATGTGCGAAATAACGGTTGCGCGTCCACGGCGTTTAGTTTGCATGGCTTCACCCACATCATCAACAATAAACGGATACACAACAGGTGTATCCCATACTGCTAGATTACCTTGATCATAAATAGATAAACCACGCTCTTTACCTCCTAAATACTCTTGTGAACCATGTGTTCCTAAATGCACTATCGCATCACTTTGCCAGTATTCACGGGCGTAAAAATAAGCCGCTAAATAAAAATGATTCATAGGCACAGTTCCTTGATGGTAAACAGCCGTTTCATCATTTTTTTTGTCGGTGCGCGGTGGTTGACGCATTATGAGTATATTACCATCGCGAATGCGCGGTAGAATGAAATAGTATTCCCCGTCCTGCTCTACAGCCATAAAGTGATCTTTAGGATCTCCCCAATAATCACTAATGGGGGTTGATACTTCTGCAGGTAGACTGTTAAACCAAGCAAGATATCGCTTCATTGGCATTAATTCAGCTAGATCATCATTAAGTAATTGGGTTAATTGATAATCGCGATAGAAGGGATCTAAAATACGGTTAACATTGTTGGTAATGTATTCTTGAGTTTGTTGGCCTGTCACGTAACCTTTTTTAGCCAAATGTTGTTTAATAGACGTTAAACTTGCAGGCACATTCATAAAAGAAGCCCCAACATCTTGATCGCCCCAAATAAATACAGTTAGTTTTTTATTTTGATTAGTTTTATATTTTAGTTTGACTAGGTTTATTGCTTTATTGACTAAATGCGTTAATTGATAGTCGATAACTTTAGCTGTTTGTGTTTTAGTATCCATAGCCGCAACGACCATAGGGTCAACCACACCGGCACTTTCTGGTAATACTAAGGTAAATGCCATCATACCAGCAGAAACACCTTGTTTGTCTTCTTCCCACGCTTTTTGATCACCAGAATAATAAGTCATGGCTTGTATAATAGGCACGCCAAATGTTTCAAATTCAACTCTACGTTTATTTGCCCAATGGATATTTCTAAAGCTAATAATTAAGTCAATTTCACTGGTTTGTTTTTTACCGCTTGCTATCTCATCTTCTAGCAATAATAAATGTTGATAATTTCCACTTGTTCGGTTCAATTCAAAGAAAAAAGGCACGACATAGACGCCTTTTTTTTCTAGTTGTTTAATAGTGGCATCAATTACTTGTGTTTGTTCGCTTTCAATTAGGGCTCTTTGTAACAATAGGGCAATGCGTGGTTGATCTTTTTTAGGGGCTGACCAACGTTGGTAGGCATTTAAGTTATCGCTGATTAGGTTAGGTTGATTAGGATGATAAATACCTTGTAGGGGGAAAATAATTGGCGCTTGAGCAATATCTTGCTTGTTTCGCTTAAGAATATCAACGGCAAGGTAGGTTAATAAATTTGTTAAGTTTTTTCGCCCTGCATTGTTCCAATAATCGGAAATGATTTGCAATTGTGGAACGCTAAAACCTTGATGAGCTTTAGGGTTTTCTAACCAACTTATACTGATGAATTTTGTTTGGTTCGTTTGGTTGACCAAGGGTAAAAATTTAGCAAAAGTTTTTGACGATTCGTTAACTGATACCGCGTCAAACACAATAATATCTTGCTGATTAAAGAGTGTTTTTGCTAGCGTTAGGTCGCCCATACTACGTGCTGACTTGTAAGTGATTTCCCAATGATTATTGGTATTTTTATTGGCTATTTCATTTAATAAGGTTACTTTTGCTTTATTTGAGTGCGCAGAACCTACAAAGAGTAACTTTGTAGTTGAACTTTCATTAGCTTGTGTAATACAACTAATACATAAGCTTGTTAATAAAATAAACAAGCTCGTTATTTTTTGAATAATTTTCATTGTTTGCTCTAAATATAATTATTATTGAATTTAAAGGGGGATAGCATTACTTTACGAATACTATTCACTAACATAGATGATAGAACCATCTGCCATTTCGTAAGCCGTTCCAGCTTTTTTACCTGTACCAGCACCTGTTTTTCCTTGGCTTTTAAACGATTCAATTTTATTGCCTTTTTTTACAATAATTTCCATATTATCTTTGCCTGAATTTTTGATAACAGTGACATCTTCAGATAAAAAAGGATTTAAAGGGTTTTGTGCAATAGCAATTAATAGAGCAGCAATTAATACTAAAAATACATCCACTAAGTTAACTACAGATAAAGCTGGATTTATTCCCTCGTCTTCGTCAAGCAGCCTCATTTTTTTTATCCTCTATTGGCGTTGTTGAATGTAATGATGATAGAGAGGTATGATGTAATAGCGGCGTTAACGCTACTAGTTCTTGTGCTAACCATCGTTTTTTAACTGAGGCGATCCAAAAGGTAATAGATGCGATAACTAAGCCGAAAATAACAGAAGAAAATGCCACGATTAAATTTTCACTAATTCCTTGAATGTTGCCGTCAGCTAAACTTTTTAATGCTGGCCCCATAGGAACCATAGTGGCGATTAAACCTAGCATAGGCGCTAAACGGCTTACATTTCTTACACCTTCAAGATCACAAAGTGCAGCAACATCAAGTTGATCTTTACTGATGTTAGGTTGTTTATTTGCTAATTTCGATAAGGTATAACCTGCCAAAGAAAGTTGCTTGTTTTCACCTAATTTACTTGATATTAATTGTAGAAAATTTACTTTATTTTGTTTGCGTTGAATACTTTGGGTAAAAAATTGCCCTGTAGCGAATAATGCATATACAAAAAGTAAACTAATAAGTAATAGTACCGGAGCCATAAAAAAATCTGACAACTGATACATGGTTTGTTCTATGTAGCTGATCATAAAAATTACCTAACAGTGATAACCTTTTTAATTGTGTTATCACTTGGATTAAATACAACATGAGTCACTTAATTTTTAATCGTTAGTCACTCATTAAAATTATGGTTATTTGAACAATATTTAAAGTGCTTCAACACGCAATGAATAGTTACCTGAATTACCGTCAGTATCGTAATAGCTGGTTAATTGCAGTTTAAAAACACCATTTACATTTTTTAGTAAATATACGCCGTACTGAGACCAAAGCTTATGACCGCCTTCAAGGTTGTACTGATACCAAGGGTTTTCTTTGAAAGCGACAACGGAGTATTCATTTGGTTGAAAACTATAATAGGGAATATTTGACTCAGGTATGCCGTTGTAACTGTTAGTAAAATCTTGTATGGCTGTGGCGTCATCTGCGAGGGTTAATGTAAAATCTGCCGCGGTGTCTGTTTCACTAGCTAAACAAGGTATTTTTATATCCCAAGCATCGCCATTGGTTACGATAGCATTAACATCAAAATCGATATAAATTGCATCATCATTACTACACTCTAATGTAGCATCAATCACGAGTTCAGTTGTTTGTGTGTCAAATTCAGTTGCGCCTGTTAATTGGTTTGCGTAGCTAATTGTTAAGTTAGTCATACCATAGCCAACTTGTGTTAATTCAGTTACTCTAAATTTAGTAACGGTTGTGTCTGAATAAGCGATAAAGTAATGATCATCTGCTGCTGTTATTTGATGAGTTTCTGAATCATAATTGTAAAAGCCGTCTAGAATACTTTCTACTACATCTGTTTTGAATGCGTCATCAGTAGGTATGTTGTCGTTAGTCACGGCTATAAAATCTGCTAAATTATCTTCAGCGGTAGCGTTAATAAACTTATCAACAACAGGGTCACCATTTTCATCATAAAAATCACTGTTATTATTGGTAAAGTAAAGGCTAACAGGGTGCTCACTATCATTGGTATTTAGGTAAACACTGCTACCTTTAAAAGCAATATCCCATGTAGTATCAGTAGCTGCTTGTTCTTCTGTCAATTCGACGAGTGATAATGTATCAACATCAAAATAGGCAAATGTTCTATCTTGTACTGTGCCTGTGCTAAATGGTCCATAAATTACGCCTACTTCAGGTGTTGGATCTGGAGTGGTGTTTTCTGTACTGTCTGAGCTACTTCCACACGCAGTTAACCCTAAAGCGACGAACATGCCAGTGATTAAGTTAAGTTTTCTATTCATTTTTTTCTCCAAGGGTTCATGTTTTAAAATAATGAGTGTTTAATTTTTTGATTGTTAACGTATTAAAATTGATATTTGATGCCTAATGACAGGTTTCTGTTTGATACAGGCCGAGAGTCAAAAGCATTTAAACTACTGGCGTTAGCGGCTTTATGCTCGTTAAAAATATTGTCAATACCAAAATTCCAAGAAAGTTGTTGGTTAATATTTTGGTTTATATTTATATTGGCGCTAAGCCAGTGATTATTTATTACGTTGGTGTAAGTACTGTCGTACGCTTCACCTGATTGATAAACAACAAAAAACAAAACATCTATTTCATGTTGATAATTATGATAACCAAGGTTAGTTTTTATTTGATGATAAGGCCGTTCAGCTAAACGTTGTCCTTCTTCATCGCGTGCATCAAGGTAACTGTAATTTAATTGCCCAGACCATTCGTTAAACGTAAGGTCTATACTGAAATCGATACCTTGAATTGTGGCTTGAGAAACATTTTGATACACAGAAACATCTAATTTTGTTTCCGCTGATTTTTCAGGATGGTAAACCGCTTCAATAAAGTTTTTGGTTTTAGAAAAATGCGCGTTAAATTCTGTTTTTAACTGTGCCTTGTTTAATAATTCTGAACTTTTAAAGACTTCAGTGCTATAGCTTAATGTTGTATTTATTGTATTTGATTCTTCTGGTTTAAGATCAGACGATCCCAATACCATGTAACCTAAGTTGCTATGATCAAATAAATAAAAACGTTCTTTAAGGCTAGGAACTCGATAGCCTTGACCAAAACCATTACGCCATTGCCATTGACTTTCTTTATCACCAAAATTATTCATGCTGCTTATTCTAAACGCAGAATGAAAACCAAAATCAGAGTCATATTGAGTTCGCAATCCTGCAAGCACTTGGTATGTAGATTGAATCCAGTTTGCTTGAGCAAATGCATCAATACTGTGGCGAGACTCATCATCAATTTCAACAGTTTGTGTGTCAGGCTTTATTTGATTGAGGTTATCGAAATGGATCACACCACCTGAGACTATTTCTAGGTTGTCGGTTGAATAAACGTATTGTCCGTTAATCTCAGCTAAGTCAATCTCCGTATCTCGAATACCGCTTGTTTGGCCACTCACTTCTTGGTGATTAATATAACGACCATTGAGTTGCCAACTACCTTGTTGAATTTTATGTTGTTCGTCATTAAATACATTGGTATTTAATGACAGATCGAATTGATTTTGTTCTACTTCTGAAAGGTATTTAATGATTGAATCTTGCCCTGGTACTCTTGCTGTTGGGCGTGATTTGTCTTCCGTTAAATACTGATATTTAATTTCTGCATTAACTTCATCATTACCAAATAGATTAAATGATTTTGTTTTACTTGATAGATTAATGAATGATTTCTTCATGCCATTGGCATCTTGGCTTATTGTTGCTGGATCATAGTCAAACCCTGTATTGTCAATATGTAACAAGCTTACTTTATAATCCCAGTCTTTCACCGTAAGGTTAGCATTAACTCTAGTAGTGTATGAAATTGGGTCATCTTCTAAAGCATCAGTGTATTGGCTTGCTTGCAAACTGATTTTGAGTTTGTTTTCATCAACCTCTTTGGTAATGATGTTAATTACACCACCCATTGCTGAGCTGCCGTACATTACTGATGCCGCACCGCGTAGTACTTCTATTTGTTCAATATCATTTGCATTAATTTGATCTAAATCTGCCGCTGAACCAGCAGGTGAAATTAATGGTTGGCTATTAACTAGTACCAGTACATGGTCACCATCAAAACCTTGCATTTGTATGTTGTAGCCATCTTTTACATTACGAGTAACGACCAACCCAGGAATATAATTAAGTGCGTTAGCTAATGTTCCCTGAGTTAATATTTGGATTGTTTCTTGATCTATAACTTGAATTGACACGGGAGAATTAGAGAGTAACTTTGGGGTTCGAGTGCCAGATATAACTATATGTTCAAGATGGTTTTCATTAACTGTTTTATAATCATCTGAAAAACTAAAAACGCTAAAACATAAACAAAAGAGTGGAAATGGTTTTTTTATAAGTGCGGAGGAATAAGTATTCATTTGTTAAATCTAAGTGAGAAGTATTACTATTGGCGAGTAGGTTATCATTAGATTTATTTTTACGCAAATAAAAATGATTTGTATTATTGTTTATGATTTAATTAAAATATCATTTTTTATGCGGTTTAACAGTGATGGAGATATACGGTATTAAAGTTATTTAGTGACTAGTCGCCAAGACAATTGAAAATATAAGTAACCATAACCGTTCTATTTTAGGTTACTTAGGTCGTTCTTCATTAGGAGGATAATTGAAGAAACGTTTGTAGGCTCTTCCAAAACTAGATTGATCATCATAGCCAATTTCTAACGCCACTTCTAATACAGTATATTTACCCGTTTTCAATAATTGCTGAGCTTTATTCATGCGTTTTTGAAATACATAGTCAGATATTGTCATTCCGTAACTTGCCTTAAATGTACTTGTCATTGAACTACGACTTATTGCTAACTGTTTAGCTAGTTGCTCTAAACATGGTGGCGAACTAGATTGCTCTTCTAAAATTTGTAGTAACTTTTTCATTACGTTAGATTTTTGACGAGACAGTTGATTATTTTCTTGAAAAGTTAACTCTGGTGAAAACATACTTAATATTGTATGGCAAAGTAATTCTGTCATTTTTGCTTGCAAGTATTGGTTTAACAATGCGCCAGTGAAAGGGGGAGAGAGCATTTCACTTACTATCACTTTAATTTGGCTTGTCATTGGGATTATGGCTGTAATATCTTGTTCTAAATTTAACATTGATTTGAAATTTAGTGGCAATTGTTCCATATCTAAATCAAAGGTTTGCTTAAGGTAGTCAGGGGTTATCCAAAAACCAATACTTTTGATGTACTCACCTTTTTTATAAAACCGAGTTTGTTGCCCATTGTTGCAATGGCTTGAAATATAAATTTTTGGCATACCGTTAGCATTAATACTTTTTTGGCCTAATTGCATGTCTGAACCGCCAATCAGTAAATATTCTAAACTTAATGTTTTTTTTAAGGGGGATATTGTTGTAAGGTCTTGTTTTATTTTTAAATCTCGGAAACCAACAGCAAATTCATCGTTGAAATACCAAAAATTATAATTGCCTTCAATCCAATCTTCTTGATTGGGAGAAAGTAAATCGTAAACAGAAACCATCGAAGCGGCGTCTAAATTCTGATGGCACCGACTAAATAGCTCTTCTGGAGAAAAAGAGAATATATGTTTGTTATCTATTTCGGTCAGTGTGGTTGATTCTGCCATCAGTTTATTCACTTCTATTTATTTGTAATTCATCTTAATACAGGCGTGTGAATGCCGCAATCTATCGCCCATCTATATTCAACATTTGGTGTTTGTGTAGAAAATCATGGCATTTCAGCAGGGAGTACAGTGTTTAAACAACGTAGTCTAGTTTGATAAATGGGCATAGAGACATAGTCATAGTTTCTGAATAAAGTCTGTTAATAATAAAAATAACTATCAACAAGATCGAGGGTGAAGAATGAATATATCAACAATAAGTAGAGTTTCCTCTATTTCCTTATTGGCAAGTGCAATTTGTATGTCAACGCAAATATCCGCACAAGATAAAAATAAATTAACCAACAATGGCGATATAGAAGTCATAATGGTTTCTGCACAAAAACGTTTGCAAAGTGTACAAGAAGTACCCATTTCTATGTCAGCTTTTAGTGGAGATATGATTAAACAAATTGGTGCTACTGATTTTAAAGGCCTTACTGATGTTACCCCAGGTTTTAGTGTTGTTGGGGGAAGTGATGCATTTCCACGATCTTATATTCGTGGTGTTGGCTCGAATGATACAGGTGTTGGTGTAGATCCTAGTGTTGGTATTTATATTGATGGTATATATGCGTCCAGAAATGGGGGCGCACTTACCGATTTGATGGATATTGAAAGAATAGAAATTTTAAAAGGCCCACAAGGTACGTTATTTGGTCGTAACTCTATTGGTGGGGCTATTAGCATAGTAACGGCAAAACCTACCGAGGATTTATCTGGCGAAATAGCGTTAGAGCTTGGTAACTATAACTCTCAAGTTGTAAAGGGGTTAATTAATATACCTTTAATTGATGATTCATTATACGTGCGTGCGTCGGGTGTTGTACGCAAACGAGATGGGTGGCAAGAAAACAAGTTAAGTTCAGTGAAAGGGAACTCTAGAGATCGTGCATCGGGTCGCCTTAAATTTACTTGGTATCCTCATGATGATATTGAAGTAAACCAGTCTAATGGTTGGAGTCGTTTTGATGAGGTGTCTACTAATTTAGAGAATTATTCATCTGTTTATCCTATTGATGAATTAGCTCAAGTACATGATGATAAAAAAATGGTTAATGGAGGCTTAGATTTTTGGGGAAATTCAAATAATGATCAAGCCCCTTTAGTACCAATATTAGACCGTCGGGTACGCGACCATTCTTTATCAGTTGATTGGTTTGTGAATGATGGTATCACTTTTACTTCGCTTTCAGCTTATAGAACTTTTACTACTTTTAATACTTCTGATTATGACGGTACGGAATATTATTTTGGTGAAAATGAAGGCTCTAAAGAACATAACGAAACAATAAGCCAAGAATTTCGATTATCTGGAGCAAGTGATAGTCTGGATTGGTTTATTGGCACGAGTTATTCACACGAACGAAATAAAATGGACTTTTTAATTGGATTATTTGATTTTGGTCCATTAATAGGTAGTAACCTTAATAATGGTGCACCTTTTCTTGAAGATAGCCAAGTTCGTACTGTTACTGATAGTTTTGCCGTTTACGGTGATGCTACTTGGCATGTTAACGATAAATTAAATCTCACTGTAGGAGCTCGTTATTCGAGTGATGATAAAAGTATTCATTACAATAATCCCATTCAAACACAAGGTGCAGTTAATTTGGGAGGGTTAGGTTTTGTTATGCCAATAGCATCACAGTTTGTTGATGAAAATGGTATTCCTAATCCAGCTTATCAACACTTAGATGATGATTGGGATGATTTTTCTCCGCGTTTTGTTGTGGATTATAAATTATCTGATGACGCCATGATTTACGGTAGTGTGACGATGGGATATAAGTCAGGAGGTTTTAATACTTATCCTTCGCCAGCAACGGATTCTGGCTTTATTGTTACGCCAGATGCTACAGCCAGTGTTGATCCTGAATTAGCGACAAGTTATGAATTAGGGCTAAAATCTACATGGCTAGATGATGATTTAACCTTGAATGCATCATTGTTTGTATTGGATTATGAAGATTTACAAGTAAGAGAAATTGTAGGCACTGTTGTGCAATTAGCCAATGCGGGTAAAGCAACAAATCAAGGATTAGAATTTGACATGAATTATCAAGTCACTTCTGATTTAGCCGTAGTTCTCAATGGTACTTGGATGGACGCCGAATATGATGAATACATCAGTGGTGGTGTAGATTTAGCGGGCACACCTTTATTGTACTCCCCAAACTTTGAGGGAAGTGTAGCGTTAGATTATTTTAAAGAAATTGAAGGGGCAGGTGAACTGCGTGGCTTTATCAGCATTGCTTACAAAGGTGATCATCAGATTCATGAAACATTAGAGCAAGAGGCATATACGACCGTAAGTGCTAGGTTATCATTATTAACGCAAAGTGATTGGGAATTTGCTATTTTTGGTAGTAATTTAACTGATGAAGTGTTTTTAAACTCTTACACAGGTCAAATGAATACATTTGGTCTTGTTGCGGTTACTCGTAATGAACCGCGTACCTTCGGTATATCAGCAACATATAGCTTTTATTAAATCCCCCCTTAGTTCAGGCTGGATAATTTATTATTCAGCCTTTTTCTTAGAGTAATCATTATGTTATTTACCCCATACCTAATTGTGTGTATTGCTGTCTTTATTTTACCAGCGTTAAGCTTTGCTTCTGAGCTTAATGTATCTATTGAAGAACGCAGCTTTACTCAACCAGTAAATCCATTGAATCCCAATGGCCAGCAATTTCAACAACAATTTTTTGTTTTAACACCGATAGGTGTGAAAAATGATGCCACAGTTTATTTTATTTTGGGAAACGAAACTGATTCAACAAAGGATAAATTGACTAAAATATTTAAAGCTTATGGTAGCCCCACCGATATGATTTTTATTTTATCAGAGCATAGAGGATACGGACAAAGTTTAACTAATACCCCTCAAACTGTGCCTAAATATGTCAGAGTAGAGCATGCATTGTCTGATTATTATCGCTTAATTACAGCATTGCAGAAAACATATACAGGAAAGTGGATTGCTGGTGGATATAGTTATAGTGGCGCATTAGTGATCAACTTTGCACATAAGTATCCAGAAGTTGTCAATGCTATTTTGGCTTCAAGCGCACCAATTAACTGGCCTTTTATAATTCCCCAATATAGTAACAAAGTACGAGAAAATTTAGGTGATGAGTTTGTAGAACGTATTCATCAACATATCGGTAATATTGACATCATTACACCATATGACGAGGGGTGGCAAAACCGTGAGCGATATGTTGTGTTAACTTCATTGTTAACACAACGGGCCGAAATGCAGGATATTAAAACGTACATTTCTATTTTGAGTTACTTACCAACCAGCATGTTTTCTTGGTTTATTGAGAAATTACTGCCACTGGAAGCGGATGATTGGATTAAAAAGCGCATCCCTAAAAAACTGTTAGTTGAGCAGGCTAAAGAAGGACGATTTAATTGGTACACATGGAAATATCAGCAATGCACTCAGCTAGGTACATTTTTTAGTGATAAACCGTTTAATTATCGTTTTGAAGAGCATGTTGCCGATTGTAAAGCCACTTTTGGCACTATGCCAGAATACTTGACCGCTAAGCCTTGGAATATCGCGAGTATGATTTCTGAAATTGTTATCCCACAAGTCGTTGTGTCTGGGGGAAAAGACCCATGGATAGAGCTGGGTGTTAATCCTGAACATACATATCGCAATATTGATTTCTTTTATGTATCTGAAGGATTTCACTGCCCCGATCTAGACGATGTGCAATTAGGGCGAACTATTTTGGCTAGATTACGAAGTCATATAAATTAAAAAAATCAACAATATCAATTTATTAGTGGTCAATTCTTATCGTTGATTGGCCTCTAATAATCGAGTACTAATTTTAGGAGAATTTATGAAGTATGTAAGAAAAACACAATGTTTGATTTCATTATTATTTTGTATCCATGCAAGTGTATCTGCTACAGAAGGTTTAAATTCTTCTGCAGCGGTTGAAGCTGGAGAAGAGATAATTTCACAAGTAATTGGCTTAGGTTTTCCAGCCCCAAAGCCTGCATTACCAAGTGGTAAAGAGAAAAAAGGCCCTTATAAAAGGCTTGTTATTGAAAATGCTAACATAATTGATGGCACTGGTGCGCCAACTCAGGGGCCTGTGACTATTGTTATTGAGAATAATGTCATTAAGGAAATTAATGGTGGTGGTACAGGTTCAGTTCATTTAAAGGGTAAAGCTTACGGAAAAGATACACGTGTTATAGATGCAAAAGGTAAATATGTTCTCCCTGGGCTGATAGATGTTCACTCTCATCTGGGAACCCCAAGTCATGCTTTTGGTGGTGCTTTGACTGACCCAAATTATGTTTTTAAATTACTTCTTGCTCATGGTATTACCACAGTGCGAGATGTTGGCTCATTTATGGGACTTGATTACACTCTTTCACATAAGAAACGCAGTGAACAAGGCGAAATTTCAGCTCCACGAATTAAAGCATATGCCTTGTTTCCAGAGAAAATGGTATCGACCGAAGCTGCTAGAAAATGGGTTAAATCTGTTAATAAACGTGGTGCCGATGGTGTGAAATTTATCGGGGCGGCACCTGATATTATTAAGGCTGCACTTGATGAAACCAATCAATTAAATATGGGATCAGCTTTTCATCTTTCACAGGTTTCCGTCACTCGAACAGATGCATTAGATGCAGCAAGAATGGGAGTAAAAAGCATAGAACATTGGTATGGTTTACCTGAAGCTATGTTTGAAAATAAGCGTATTCAAAATTATCCTCATGACTATAACTATAATAATGAACAAGATAGATTTAGCCAAGCAGGACGTTTATGGCAACAAACAGCGACACCTGATTCAACCATATGGAAAAACACCATTTCTGAGCTGATTAATTTAGATATTACGTTAAATCCTACTTTTACTATTTATGAAGCAGCGCGTGATTTAGGTAGAGCACAAAATGCTGAGTGGCATAAAGAATATACTATGCCGTACATTAATCGAGCGTTTGCACCAAACCCTAAAATTCACGGCTCATTTTTCTTTGATTGGAAAACATCTGATGAAATAGCATGGAAAGCAAATTATAAAACATGGATGACATTTGTTAATGACTACAAAAATGCAGGTGGTAGCGTTGCTGTTGGGTCTGATGCTGGTTTTATTTATGGGTTATATGGCTTTAACTATGTTAGAGAATTAGAGTTACTCCAAGAAGCAGGCTTTCATCCACTGGAGGTATTGCAATCTGCAACAATAAATGGTGCAAAACTAATGGGATTAGAAAAAGAGATTGGTAGCATTGAATTAGGAAAAAAAGCAGATTTGGTCATTGTGAATGAAAACCCCTTAGATAACTTTAAAGTACTCTACGGAACAGGACATGCATTCTACAACTTTACAACCAATAAAATGGATAGAACAAAAGGAATAGAATTTACTATTAAAGATGGCATTGTGTACGATGCTCATCAATTGCTTGAAGATGTAAAAGAAATGGTAAGAAAGCAGAAGTTATATGAATCTGAAAAGTTTAAAAATAAATAAGGGATTAGGTATGAAATTTTTTTTAAGTGCGCCATTATTGTTTACTTGGTTATTAGCCTTTTCCGCATTGGCAACTGACAAGCATCAAAAACCTGTGGTTATATTTGAAACCACGATGGGTAATATCGTTATTGAGGTTAACAACAAACAAGCTCCTAAAAGTGCAAAGTATTTTCTATCATTAATTGAGCAAGGAAAGTTTAATGGAACCAGTTTTTATCGTTCAGGGTCAGTCGCAGGGGAAACCCCTCAATTTATAGAAGGAGGTCTAGTGGACAAGTTCATTTTAAAAGGCGACTTAACGTCAGTGAAAAATTCTGGTTTACCTATTTTAGATGACTTTGAAGCAACATCCTATTCTAAACTAAAACATCAAGTAGCTACGGTTTCAATGGCACGCGATATATTAGAGACGGGTCATGCAATTCCTGATATTTTTATCTGTTTGGATGACATTCCTTCTTTTGATCAAAATGGTAGACAAAAACCTGATAGTCGTGGTTTTCCAGCATTTGCAAAAGTTATTAAAGGCATGGATGTAGTACAAAAAATTTCTAACAAAGAGCGAAAAGGTGAAACTCATATTAAATTTTTGCAAGGACAAATTTTAACGACCCCTGTCATTATTTTACGAGCTTATCGTATTAATATTGCTCAATAACCTAATTGATTTCTGTATTTTATAACAATAGATTCATTGATTTTTATGTTTGTCATATACACCTAGTAGTATAAATACTAGGTGAAGTGAATTTAACCTAACAAGTAAGAGCGTTACTTAAAAGAGATTTATTCCCTAAATAAGGCTAAAGCTTAGTAGTGCGATTATCAAGGGAAACTGTTGGTCTAATTCCTGAGCGGTCTGGTATAGTATATTTTGATTTGGCATTTTATAGATTGGATTATAATAAATATCAGGAGTGGGCAAAGAAAATACCGAATGACAAAAATAGAGGGTAGTTAATAGGCAGGTTTTGAAGTGAAATGTCCCCAGTAATTGAACATATTAATCAATGGGGGTATTCTGGTACCTGTATTTCCTTATTTTACTTCTTCCCCAGCGGCTTGCTTGTCGGCATGGTATGAAGAACGTACAAGTGGCCCACAGGCTGCGTGCTCAAAGCCCATTTTTACAGCTTCTTCTTGGAACATGTTAAATTCATCGGGGTGCACATAACGTTCTACTGGAAGATGATCTTTACTCGGCTGTAAGTATTGGCCTATTGTTAGCATAGTAACGCCATGACTGCGTAAATCGCGCATTACTTGCAATATTTCTTCATTGGTTTCACCTAACCCAACCATTAATCCCGATTTAGTGGTAACGTTTGGATTGGCTTCACCAAATTTTTTTAATAAGTCTAAAGACCATTGGTAGTTAGCCCCAGGTCGTGCTTTTGTGTATAAACGAGGTGCGGTTTCTAAATTATGGTTAAATACGTGAGGAGGGTGCTGATTGAGTATCTCTAATGCTCTATCCATGCGGCCACGAAAGTCAGGCACTAAAATTTCAATTTTTGTATTAGGCGCTTGTTCATTGATTTCTTTTACGCAATCAGCAAACTGTTGTGCACCGCCATCACGTAAATCATCACGATCTACAGAAGTAATGACAACATACTTTAATGCCATATCTTTTAAACTTAAGGCTAATTTTTTAGGTTCGTCAGTGTCTACTGCTAATGGTCTACCATGGCCAACATCACAAAATGGACAACGACGTGTACAAATATCACCTAATATCATAAAGGTAGCTGTGCCGTGATTAAAACATTCAGACAGGTTGGGGCACGATGCTTCTTCACAAACCGAATGTAAGTTATGTTTACGCAAGTTAGCTTTGATTTTATCGACACGCTCACTACTACGAGGTAGCTTTACACGCAACCATGCAGGTTTACGTAGCATGTTTTCAGGAATTGAAGTGACAACTTTTATAGGTATGTGAGCTAATTTTTCAGCATCACGCAGTTTTGTACCAGGGGTAACTTTAGTTGATCTTATCGTCGTTTCTGTGGAGGTTTTTTTTATAGTTACGTCATTATTTAGCATTCTTTTTCTCTTCATGGTAAAGCTTAAGTAATGTTACTGAGGTGAGTAATTTATTGGTAATAAAAGCAACACAAATAAATATGTTATACACTTGAAACATAAACAAGCTAAAAATCCCAAGAAATTCCCAAGTGCACAGCGCGAGGTTGACCACCAAAGAAACGGTACGTGTCAAAAGCAAAATCCGCGCGGCTGGCATATTTTTCATCTGTAAGGTTTTCAATTCGTGAAAATAAACGCAGATGATTAGTTAATTGTACCGAAGCTCTTAATTGTAATAAGTCGTGGCCAGCATAATTATGTTCATTGGCAGGGTCTAAATAATACGCACTGATATGTAACCACTCTAGTTCAAACTTAGTGTTATCAGTTGGTTGCCAGGCAACACGCACATTAGCTAGATGTTTTGGTGACGTATCTACTTTATTGCCTTTAATAACACCACTGCTTGTTTGGTCAAATTCATATTCATGGTGACCATAACTATAGTTAATGCCAAGGGTGAATTGTTCAGTTAAAGCATAATCCATCATCAATTCAAGACCATGATGTGAAGTTTCACCATTAGTTACATTTAAACCATCTGCATCTCGAAAAAAGAAATTTTCTTTATCCATAGAATAGAGAACAGCTTCATAAGTTAGTTTGTTAGTCACTCCTCGAAAACCAAGTTCGATACTGTCGAGTAGCTCTGATTTAATTTCTCCTATTTCTTGTTGCTTTTGTAGTCTATACATATCGGTAGTTTGTGGTGCTCTAAACCCTTGAGACCAACCACCGAAAATTGCCATGTTGTTATTAATACTATAATTAAAGGCTATTTTAGTACTGGAATCATTAAAACTATCATTACTATCACTAGGGCGTTTAAATAAACAGTCAATCAACTCACCTTTGTTATCTACACATGAACTTCCGTCTGACTTTGTTGTACCATCAGCAAGTAAATTATTGTATTTGTATTTTGTTTTATCAAAACGAACACTTGCTGTGAATTTTAGCTGATGAGTTAATTGCCAATCGGCTTGAAGGTAGGGGGCAATCGTTAAAGCATCAACTTTGTAGTCAAAATGAAGGCCTTGTTGGCGTGCTTTTCCCCAGCTATAACTATCTGGTTTTTGTTGGGTTTGTGTTAACGCTCCTTCTGTCCATTCAAGGTCTACGCCCATTATTAATGCAATATTCTTTTCTAAGTTCCACCGATAACTATTAATCATACCAAAACTATAGTGGCTATTTTCTTCAATGGCTTTTGACGGTAGATAATGTTGGCTAAATTCCATTTCATTAATTCTAAAATATGGTGTAATAGTAAAGCTTTTTACATCATCTAACTTGTGTTGCCAATGCGTTGCTATACGTACTGATGACCATTTGCGATAAGCATCATTATCGCAATTTTTTTCCATGGTATTACGATCTTTATAAAGGTTTTTATCTGAATATGTTGAGTTGTAGCAATGTGAACCATTATCTCCAGAAGAAATAAATCCAGCTGTTTTTTGATCAAGTACAAAACCTGAAATCGTCGTTTTTAATTGATTATTTCCATTTAAATAGTCGTAACGTAATCCAAGCTTCAAAGATGTAAAGTCACTATTATCACGATAGCCATCATCATTTACGGCTTGAATTGTAGCGTTTACACCTTGATTTTGTGATTCATTTCCCATTGTGCCTTGAAATTGATACTTATTGTTTGGACCTGTAAGTAATGCGGCTTCTCCACCATTATGTGGCTCCTTGGTTAATACGTTGATCACGCCATGAACAGCATTTGAACCATAAACCGCACTTGCAGGACCTCTAACAATTTCAACTTCTTGTGCTTGTGCAATATTTAATTCTGATAAACCATTATTATTTGCAAAGCCAGCTGATCGGGTAGGAATGCCATCTTCTAAGAATAAAAAAGCGCCCGCAGCACCAGGGCCAGTTAAAACAGGAGATCGTAGAGAGGGTAAAGACTCCATACCATTATTCGTTTGGATGTGAACGCCTGTTGCTCTATTTAAAATATCACTTGGATGTACAGAGCTAACTGAAACAATATCTTCACTTGATATACGGTCAATATTGCTTGCTAAAGTAAGTAGGTTTGAATGCTGACGACTACCAGTTACAACAATAATTTCTGTTAGATTATCAGCGTCATTTGTTTTATAAATATCAGTTTTTTTAGTTGCTGCAAACAAAGAGCAACTTATTATTGAAAAACTGACCATAGTAAGAGCTGAAACGGAAAATTGTTGTAACATAGTGGTTTCCTTTTTTATTTTTGATTTTAGATAACCTGGATAAATCTAGCACGAACTCTTTTTAAAATTCAGTAACTTAAGATCTTAATTAATACAAACAGAATCACTAAAAAATGGATAATTATCACCATAATTTAATGGTATGAATGAACCAATATAGCTAGCGTTCCATAATTTACTTCAGAACAACTTTGTGAGCAGTGTAAGTAAGCACTAATAACAAAACATTGTTCTAAAATAGAAAGTATTTTAGCGGAAATATCTGATTTTTAGTTTTGTTCCCTCACATGAATATTTTTTGATACTTTCTGTTTATAGCCTATGCAATAGCATATATTGCGCCAGTTTGTGTTTATTTAGGTTTAATCCTTTAACTTATTGATTTGTATTGAAATATTTCTTATATTGGGATTTAACTTTTTCAATTTATAAACTATGATTTTAGTTTTTCTTTGATCAATTTAATAATCGACACAGTTGTCTCAATGCATTAGATGCCATGTTTAAACTGGGATTTTAAATTATTATTTGGAAATTTTGATTGTTGCTGTTGCTAGGGAAGGTAAAAATAAAATTATAACGGATAGAGTAAGGTTAACTTCATAATATATGCCAACTTGATTATATTTTTACTCTCTTTCATCAATGTCAGATTGACGACACCTTAGATTACAGTTGAATTCTAGTTGATCATTTTTTAATGAGTAAGGACAAAATTACTATTTTTGAAACATATGTATCAAAAGAATAAAAAAATTAAAAATACAGAAAATTCATGCAAAATACACCAACTTTTTCTTCCAAAAATTTAGTTTTTAAATTAAATGAAAAATATTAACTTATTGTATTGTAAGTTGATTTTTTTGTTTTTTCTATGCGATTCATGCTTTGTGTAATCTATGATTCATTTATTTGGCATGATACCTGCTCAATTACATTTTGCATGATACATGCTGCAATATTTCAGACCGATGTACCAATATGTAAACAAATACTTGCCAACAACTTGGATGGTAATCAATTAGATGACGGAACTCTAAATAAGGATACATAGACCTGAAATTACAATAAATATAAATTCATTTGGGGAAATAATATGAACAATAAAATTTTAAAAACATTAGGTGCTACAGCTTTACTATCTAGCTTTGCAGGAACAGCAGCTGCTGACGTAGTTATAGCAGAAACAGAAACAACAAAAATATCGATGTTCGGTATTTTAGATGTTGGTTTACTGTACCAGTCTAACCCTTCAATTGAAGGTGAAGAAAACCTTACTATGGAAACGAGTGGCTTGCGTCAGAGTGTTTTTGGTTTTAAAGGAAATCGCCAACTAGATGGCTCTACAAGTGCCTTTTTTAATCTAGAAGCACACTTCGATGTGGATTCAGGTATGCTTCATGGTTCAGGTGATGCTGCAGGGGAAGCTGATGATAGTTCAGGCACCTTGCTTTTCCGACGCCAAGCAAATATTGGTCTTACTGGTGACTGGGGAACCGTGATTGCAGGTCGCCAATATGGTCCTGCTTTACTTGCTCACCTTGGTACAGAACCTCGTGTTTTCAAAGAACAATTCTCTAACCTCTACTCTTGGGCTTATAGCCAATTATTTTCAACTGTAAACCCTAGTGATAGTGAGGCAGGTCGTAATACAAATAATGACGTTGGTATATTTTTTAAGAATGCTATTCAATACCGTAATAACATTAGTGGTATTGATTTTGGCATACTGTACTCGTTTGGCGGTCAAGAAGGTTCTAGTAAAAATGGCGACGTAATTGCTGTTGGTGCATCATACGGAACTGGTCCTGTAACACTTTCTGGTTCATACCAAATTATGAGTGATCAAGATACGGGTGAAGATGTAGTGGAAAGCTTTGGTATTGGTGCTGCATATAAAATTGGCGCTATTGACTTGAAAGTTAATTTTTTGAATACAGAAAACCATGATTCACTTGGAAATGAAATTCTTGACGTTGATGCACTTGGGCTTGGTGTAGATTATAAGTGGAGTGAAAAAAATACCATGACTGTCGCTTACTACATCAACGAAGATAATGCGGCGGCTGATGATGCAACCACTAAATCATTTGTCGTTAGTAATGAGTTCACTTTGGGGGATTCAACAACGTTATATACTGCTATAGCGTATGTAGATGCAGATGAGATGAGCACTATCTCACAGTATGCAACATCTATTGTTGCAGCTCCAGCTCCTGTTGGTGAAAAAACTACATTAGTTAATGTAGGTGTAAATTTCGCTTTCTAATTAATATTTATGTAGATGTGAATTATATGGTTTACATAAAAAACCGATGCTTTGGGATGGCATCGGTTTTTTGTGTTTACCTAACAACGTTAAATGCCCCGTTCACTTGAATGAAAGTGGAGTTAGCCTGACTAAAGAGAACTATCTGTATTATTGGGGGAAACAATATTGTACTTTTTCATTTTCCGATAGAGTGTTGCTCTGCTTGTTTCTAGTTTTTTAGCTGCTTCTGTTGCGTTCCAATTACTGTTCCGTAAGGTCTGTAGTATTTTCTGTCCTTGTACCGATATAATTTCGGCATGCTGTGAGTGGCTTCCCTCATTTTCATTAAAAATAAAAGGGGGGCAGTCGAATACGTATTCAGGTAAATGCTCAATAGTGACTATTTTATCGTCGCATAAAGTACAGGCATAGTTAATAACATTTTTAAGCTCCCGAATATTGCCAGGCCAAGAATATTCACTGAGTACTTGCATAGCTTCTTTGGAAAAGCCAATGTCTGCTTTGTCTGAAACAATACGTGAGACTAAATAAGGGAGATCTTGACGATCTCGCAATGGGGGCAGGTTAACTGTTGCACCATTTAGGCGATGATATAAATCAGCTCTGAAATTAGATTGCTCTGATTCAATCTTTGGAGTTATATCTTGATGAGTGGCACTAATAAGTCGGAAGTCTACAGGAATGGGATGATCGGAGCCGATGGGAGTAACCATTTTTTCAGCTAGCACTCTTAATAACCTAGTTTGTAGACTTGCAGGCATATCACCTATTTCATCTAAAAATAATGTGCCTTTGTCTGCGGCTAGAATTAACCCAGATTTACCTTTACAGCTAGCACCAGTGAAGCTTCCTGCTTTATAACCAAACAATTCACTTTCAATTAATGTGTCAGGTAGCGCGGCACAATTAACTGCTACAAATGGTCCTTTACGACGGTTACTACTTAGGTGTATAGCATTAGCTAATACTTCTTTGCCTGTGCCAGTTTCACCTTGAACTAAAATATTGATATCAGTTGGTGCAAATTTACTGATAAGAAGTTTTACGCTGTGCATCATAGGATCTGAGCCAGAAAGCTTATCGATCTCTGCAGCGATAGGTTTCATTTTGTCTAGCTTATATGCTCTAATTTGGTTTAGTACCATACTTTTGATTTTGGTACGTGGTGGCTGAATACAACAGAAAAATGGAACACTTGTGTTTTTTGACTTGATAACAAAATGTTCAGGAGATGACTTAGCAGGATCTGCACCCAGTTGAAACAACGAAGTAATGTCAAATCCAGTCAGTAACTGTGATGTTATGTCATTAATGCCTAGTTCTCTAGCCATAATTTTACGTGCATTTTGGTTTGCACCAATCACCACATTATAACTATCTAATGCAATTAAATTCGGACAATATGTATTTAGTGAACTAACGCTGGTATCAAATTTTAAAATTGATGCGTTACTATAGTGATTTAAAAAATTAGCGGCTTCAATAAGTCCAGCATGCATCTGTACTAATTTAAGCAACAAATGTTGGCTTGCTTTTTCTTTTGGTGAGTAAAGTGCTGAGACATCAAGAATAGCCAATAGCTCACCATTATGATCTAAAATAGGTGATGCGGAGCACGTTAATGATGTGTTAACTATGTCAAAATGATCTTGTTGGTGTATCGTTAATGGCACAAGTTCGTTGATAATTGTACCAACCGCGCAGGTTCCTGCATGGCGTTCGTTCCAGTCAGATCCTAAATATAGACCAGCGTTTCTCATGTCTTTGGTTAGACGGTTATTACCAATATAATCAACGGTAACTCCATTTTTATCACAAAGTAAAACAACATAACCTAAGGCTTCTACTTGTGAATATAGCGTTTCCATTCCCTCTCTGGCTGTAGTGATAAATTCTTGTAAAGGTGAAGTGTGGTTTTGCAATTCTGAATGAGTAAGTACACGTGAACCTTGTCGCCCCAATGGATCAAGCTTAAAGGTTTGAATACAACGTTTCCATGAATTTGTAATTAAGTCTGTTTCTGAATTTAACTCATTATCATCAATTGCTCTATAAACATTAGATAAATGTTCATCGACGACGGAAGTTCTCATTTTTTTCCCCAAATATATTATGCATCCTTGCTTTTTATTATTATGCATCCTTTCTTTTATTATTGTATTAATTCTTACTACGTACGTTTTAGTAGGTTATATCTTAGTCAAATACTTATCAATCATACTTTGTATCGACAAATAAAGGTCAGCTGCTAGTTTACTATTATTCATGTTAATTTCATCGTTATGCTCAGTTAGCGATGTCATTGCCTCTCGGGTAAAAACCTCAGAATGTCCTGATTGCTGATAACATTCATTTACAGCATCTACTAAAGAGTCAATATTTGGATTAATTAGAATAAAGGCATGGGCTAGCACACCCACTTGCTTTTTATTGTTTACGCTACTCGTTCGGCTAATTCTTTGTGCTGTACCGATAAACTTTCTATCATTGATAGATAAATTATAGACGCCATTACAATATGCGCCAGTAATCTCACCTGTTTCTGCTTTGACCCCATAATTAGATAGCCATAACTCTAAAATAGCTATCAGTAACTGATAGCTATTTGATGTTGATAGTTCTAATTTGTCAGGCCATGGATAGACCATGCTTAAATTAATTACACCTGGTGCTTGAGGAACGGGAGATCCCCCCGTTTTTCGTTGCTCAATTTTCCAACCAAGTTTTTCCATATGGTCAGTTAATTGTGGTGTAGTTCGCCATTTACCAGATGCAGGAAGCACCATCACTTTTTCTATAGGCTCCCAAATTAAAAAACGAGGCGTTTGATCGATAAGCACTTCACGTAAAGCTTGTTCTTCCCATGCTAACGCTTGAGTTGCAGACATCGACATTAACACCATCGAATCAGTCAAGGATGATCTCCTCTATATGAGCACAGATATCAGATAAAAAATTAGCAGCAGGAGAACCATCTATTGCCCGATGATCAATCGTTAAAGAAATCCCCATTATTTTAACCGCTTCAAATTCACCTTTGGCGTTAGGTTTCACGTATTCGTTGGTTGTGCCTAACCCGATAATAGCAATTTGAGGAGTATTTAAAATTGGTGTAAAATGTTTAACTCTTGTTAAGCCTAAATTTGTAATGGTTATTGTACCCCCCATATAATCATTAGGTTTAAGTTCATTGTTTTGAGCCTTTTTAGTTGAAATTTGCCGCGCTTTTTGCAGTTCATTGGCTGTAAAATTTTGAGCTGAAAAAATAGTAGGCGTTACTAAAATATTATCATCTAAACTTAATGCAAAAGATAAGTTGATGTCTCTATGATAGATAATTTTATTATCTTCAACCCTAGCATTTAAATCCATATGCTTTTTCAGTGCCGTAATCACTACAAAATGCAACAAGTCTTGTATTGATATATTTTCTCCTTGCTCAGATAGTTGTCGTTTTAAATGCAATAAAGGTGAAATATTCGCTTCTGCATGTAACGTAAGTTGCGCACTAGTTTGCAAACTTTGTTGCATTTTTTTTGCGATTGCGCCTCGAACACCACGCAAAGGCACTGTATAGGTTGAATCGGTGATAGCTTGTTCCATTTAAGATACCTCTGCTATTATGCTTCCTTTATTTACCACATCATCTTCTTGGCAGGTAATAGATATAGTTCCGTCATAGGTTGAGTGAATTTCATATGAAATTTTTTCGACCATGACTTCAGCTAATAGTTGACCTGTTGATACTTCACTGTTGTTATCTACTAGCCAAGCTGTTAAAACGGCTTCTTCATCTTCTTCCCATAAGTCCATTGGTATTGTAATTGCTTTAGTCATTTATTTGCTCTCCATCATTTTTGAACAGGTATTAATTATATTTTCGGTGGACGGTAATGCCCATTCTTCCATTGGTCTACTAAATGGAATTGGAATATCTGGGAAAGTGATCCTACACGGTGGTGTTTTTAGCATATGATGATCATGTTCAGTTACCGAGGCGATGATCTCTCCACTAACACCAAAGCTATGATAATCTTCATCAACAACCAATAATCGACCAGTCTTTTTAACAGATGATATGATATGATCGCGATCTAACGGAACCAATGAACGCAGGTCAATAACCTCCACATTGATGTTGTCTTTTTCAAGTTCTTGCGCTGCTTTTAAAGCATGATGTACGCCGATTCCAATGCTCACGATTGTTATATCTTGACCTTCAACTACTGTTTTTGCTTTGCCAATTTCCAGTTCATAATTTTCTTCAGGTACTTGGCTGATAGCAGCGGGTTCTGTTCCTAACCAGCCCATACCTTGTAAACCTTTATGAAATAGATAAATAACAGGACTATTGTCGCGAATAGCAGCAGTCATTAAACCTTTTGCATCATAAGCGTTACTTGGCGCAACAACTTTCATTCCTGGTAAATGTGCAAACGTTCCGTATAGACATTGAGAATGCTGACCCGCATCACTGTAACCACCACCAGTTGATGCCATTATCACCATTGGTACTGTTGAATGGCCACCTGAAAAGTAAATGTTTTTTGCCATAGAGTTATAGATAGCATCAAAACAAACACCAAAAAAATCAACAAACATTAATTCAACAACTGGACGCATTCCATCCATAGCAGCACCGACGCCAGCACCTATAAATGCAGTTTCTGAAATTGGAGTATCTCTCACACGTTCTTCACCAAATTCTTTCAGTAAACCACGAGTATTTCCAAAAACGCCGCCCAGTTGTGCAATATCCTCTCCCATTACAAATACGTTAGGATCTGCGCGCATTTCTTGAGCTAATGACTCAGCCATTGCACGCGCTATAGTTAGTTTTTTCGTTGCAGACATTATTAAGTCTCCTTTGTGTAATTATGGTTAAGCGAAAACATGCAACATGGCTTCTTCTGGTTCTGGGTATTCACTCTCACGAGCAAAAGTAATTGCTTTTTCTATTAATTGCTGTGTTTCTTGAACCAAAGATAAGTCTTCGTCGTACGTAATGATGTTTTCGCTAAGTAATTTCTGACGATAAGTAGGCAAGGGATCTTCTTGAATTAGCTGCTCTTTTTCACCTTCAGGACGATATGCTTCAGCATCTCCCATGAAGTGACCAGCCAAACGTGAAGTTTGTATCTCAATTAGCGTTGGTCCTCCCCCATTTCGTGCACGATCAATTGCCTCTTTTGTGGCACTGAATATTTTGTCTGGACAATTGTGCTCAATATGAATACCTGGCATGTTGTATGCCGCAGCACGGTCACTATTTTTAGTCACTGAAGTAGAGGCTGATTTAGCGACTGATATACCCCAATCATTATCTTCTATTATAAATATTACGGGCAAATTCCATACGGAAGCTAAATTCAGGGATTCATGAAAAGCACCTTGATTTGCTGCCCCCTCACCAATATAAGAAATGGCTATACCTGATTTATTTTGCATTTTTCTTGACAGAGCTGCGCCTACTGCAGGCCCCATTCCTTGAGCAATAATACCTGAGCAAGAGAAATTAACATCACTATCAAACAAGTGCATATGACCACCACGGCCACCACTTAGCCCTGTTTTTTTGCCAAATATTTCAGCCATCATCTTGTCAAGGTTAACCCCTTTGGCAACCGCTATATGATGAGGCCTGTGGGTTGCTGTTATGATATCTTCAGCATTTAGATGGGCGCATACTCCAACGGCACATGGCTCTTGACCATTAGACAAATGCATTTCTCCAGGAATAGGTCCATTAGCCATATTAAAAACTGGCTTTTTTCCTTCCATATAAATCGCTTCTATCCGTTCTTCCATGTAACGACTAATTAGCATATTTCGGTACATCCAGATACGCTGTGAATTTGTGGGTAACATATTTTTCTCCTAAAATAAAAATGTGATGATTTTGTCCTTTAAAATTAAAGGCATGGGAAGTAAATTCAAAAGCACCACTAAACTTTTAACTACAGAACGTCGGTTTTCATCAATTTTTCAATGTATTCAGCTTGTCGAATTGCCAATGCGACGATAGTAAGTGTTGGGTTAACAGAAGCACTAGTGACAAACTGACTGCCGTCTGAAATAAATAGATTAGGCACATCGTGCGATTGCCCCCATTTGTTTACCACCCCATCGCTTGGTTTTTCGCTCATGCGGTTTGTACCCATATTGTGACTATTTGGGTATGCAGGTAGATTATGTAACTTAATTGCACCAACTGATTTATATAGCTTGGCTGTTTGGGCATAGGCATGATTTCTCATGACAATGTCATTGTTATGATCTGTTTTTGTTATGACGGGAACAGGTAGTCCATGCTGATCTTTTTCTGTTGGATGTAAAGTAATACGATTACTTTCTACAGGCAGATCCTCACCACAAATCCAAACGCCTGCCATATTCTTGTAGTTTTCTAATGCCTCAGATATTTCTCTACCCCAACCACTAGTGCCAGGTTTCAAAAATGCCGATAAGAAACCTAAGCCTAGGGTTAAAACTTCTAATGAATAGCCTGCTACAAAACCGCGTTCAGGGTTATTATCGCGTTCACTTGTTATTAAGCTGGGTACTGAAGTACCGCGATGCATATTGACAGGTTTGGGGAATACACCGTAAACGCCACCAGTTGTGTGTCCCATGTAGTTCCGACCAACTTGTCCAGAGGAGTTGGCTAAACCATTTGGAAACTTTTCAGAAGCTGAGTTAAGTAAAAGGCGAGGGGATTCTATAGAATTACCTGCAACACAAACAATTCGTGCTTTTTGTAGTTTTTTATTACCATTTTCATCAACGTAATGCACACCAATGGCTTTACCACTGTCGTCATGTTCTATTTTTAACACCATAGAGTTGGGTCTAATTTCACATAAACCAGTTGATTCAGCTTTTGGAATTTCGGTATACATTGTTGACCACTTCGCACCTATTCGACACCCTTGCATACAAAATCCAATTTGTTGGCAGGCTGGGCGACCGTCTCTGGCTACAGAGTTTATTGCCATGGGAGCATTGGAAAAGGTCATTCCTGTTCGCTCTGCCGCTATTCTGTGTAATTTTGTGTGGCTGCTTTCAGGTAAGTCTGGTGTTCCAGTTGCTTTTGTACCTGTAACGCCCATTTTGTCTTCTGCTTTGTCGTAATAGGGCTCAAGTTCTTCATAAGTAATTGGCCAGTCAGCAACATTGGCGCCTTCTATGGCTCCGTTGGTAGATTTCATTTTAAATTCGTGTGGTTTAAAACGTAGTGATACGCCAGCCCAGTGAATTGATGAGCCGCCAACGCCTTTGCAAATCCAGGCAGGTAAGTTAGTATGGTTTTTAGCATGGTGCCAACCTCCAGCTGAAATACGCTTATCAAGCCACGATAGCTTCATAAACATTTCCCACTCACTATTTTTTATATCTTCAAGTGTAAATCGTTTGCCTGCTTCCAATACTACTGATTTAACACCCTTTTGTGCGAGTTCATTGGCAACAGTACCGCCACCAGCACCCGAACCAATAATAACTACAACATCATTATCGTCTAAATCGAATTTTGCTACATTTGTCATCATTTCTTCCCCAAATTTATTTAATATTTTTTTTATAAATGGTTAATTTTTATTAAATTAGTCGTTAAGCCAGTCAAGTTCGTTTAATCCTCGGTTTATGTAGCCTCCTTTTTCCCAAGACGAGCCTTGATAGCCAAATAAATGGAAGAGCTCTTTGTTGTCATAAAGCCCAAACATTAATGCTGTTCTAACTTTTATGAAAAATGGGCTGTCTTCAATTGAGCGTAAAATTCGAATTCGGTCAGGTTCATAACCCACTTTGGCAAATGGTTGTCCGAGTTTTTCAACGCTTAATTGGTCTAGCATTACAATCCCTTCACCAATTAATTTTTTTTCTTGATTTGCGAGATCATCGACAATCTTCTGATAATATTTATTTTCTACAATGTCGTGTGGATAAATGTCTTTAGCCATAACTAGCATTGTATGACTGACATAATCTGATTCAGGCATAGTGATAGTTTTAACTGTATTATCGGACGATGTGGAACAGCCAACTAATGTTGAAGCTATGACGGTTCCTGCAACACCACTGCCAATTTTATTTAAGAAATTTCGACGTGAGATAAAGTTATTTTTATTTTTCATAGTTGCGCTCTCTGTTTAAAGATAAATGTATAAAAGCAACCACTGTGCCAATTAAAATATTTCATTGTATTTCATTATGTTATGTGTGTTTTTGTATTATTTTATTGAATTTTATTTGGTTGGTAACAGCTAGTGAGACAGGTGTTTCAACTGAATGATATGAAAAATAGAAAGAAGAACTTTATTCTATGAATACAGTTATTATATTTTGATTTTGTCTTTGTGGTTTTGGCTTTTATTGCTGATATATGAAGGTACGCATTTACGAAAAATAGAAGTAATGTTTATTTTTACTTGTGAGTTTAAGGTTATATTCTTAAATATTTTAAATTCCCTATGGTTGAAGCACCTGTATCACCTTACAAAATTTGATTTTTCAAGAAGGTTTTTTTTAATATATTTTCATGTAATCTGTTGTAATTAAAGTGTAATTTTTTATTGGTACGGCTTTTGCTTTTTTCAGTTCAAATTAAATTGGATTTATATTTTTTCTAGATTTAAAACTAGATAAAAATTTATGTAATCCTTTAATTTACACGTCTAATTAACATACAGCCACGTAATGGCGGCTAATAACAAAATAGACAATTATTATATGATAAATATGGGGAAAAATAATGACGCTAAGAATAAAATCAGCGAAACATGCTTGCAAGGGGCTTAGATTATTGGTTCTACCAATTGCTATAAGTATCGCGGCATCAGGCGGTGTAGCTAACGCCGCAAAACAATCTAATTGGACAGAATACAATGGAGATAAATCTGGCTCTAAATATTCAGAAGCTCCATTAGTGACAACCAAAAGCGTTAAGAATATGTCTGTAGCTTGGGAGTGGTCTATGCCAGACAATCAGCTATGGAAAGATAATCCAGATTTGAGAACATGGATGAATCAAAGTACGCCTTTAGCAATTGATGGCATTTTATATTCAAGTTCACCTATGAGCTTTGTATCAGCTATTGACGGGGTGACAGGTAAAACCTTATGGACTTTTGATCCAAAAGCTTACACCTTTGGTTCACCACCGAATTTAGGTTTTATCAGCCGAGGATTGACTTATTGGTCTGAAGGCAATGATAAACGTATTATTGTTGGTACTGCTGATGGATACTTAATGGCATTAAATGCAAAAACAGGTAAACCTATAACTACATGGGGTAATAATGGCAGAGTTGATATTACTAAGGGATTATTGAGACCTGTAGATCGTGCAAATGTAACTATTACATCACCACCTATTGTTTGTGGTAATCAAATCATTCCAAGCTTAGCTGTTTTAGATTCTTTTGCTGTAGGTCGACCGCCAATGAAAGAACATCCCCCAGGTGATATACAAGCTTTTGATATAAAAACAGGCAAGCGATCATGGGTTTTTCATAATCCTCCTCAACAAGGTGAACAGGGAAATGAGTCTTGGGAAGATGATGCTTGGAAGAAAACTGGCGGCATGAATATGTGGGCACGTCCTAGTTGTGATGAGGATAGTGGCCTAGTTTATCTTCCGTTTTCAACACCAACTAATGACTTTTATGGTGGTGAGCGTAAAGGTGATGGTCTGTTTGGTGATTCGCTCGTAGCTTTGGATGTGAACTCGGGTAATATTTCTTGGTATTATCAAATAACACATCATGCGCTATGGGATTACGACCTGCCCACTGCACCTAATTTGATGGATTTAACCGTTAACGGTAAAAAAATTAAAGCAGCGGTTCAGGTTACTAAACAAGGATTCGTCTATGCGTTTGATCGTTTAAACGGTAAACCAATCTGGCCAATTGAAGAGCGCAGTGTACCTCAATCTAACGTACCAGGTGAGAAAACTTCTCCAACGCAACCGTTTCCAACAAAACCCGCGCCATTTGTTCAGCAGGGGGTAACAAAAGATGATCTTATCGATTTAACACCTGAATTGAAGAAAGGAGCGCTAAAAATTCTTAAACGGTATAACTATGGCGAATTATTTACACCACCTACAACAACGAAAGGAGGTACATTACAAGTACCTGGCGTACTTGGGGGAGCTAGTTGGGTTGGTGCAGCTCATAACCCCAAAAGCAATGTTTTATATGTTAATTCATTTACAATTCCTTTTGCTATTAAATTGAAGAAAGAAAAATCTGCCGCGTATGAATACACGGGTACTTGGGGGGGCGTAGGTGGACCTAAAGGCTTACCATTATTCAAGCCACCATTCTCTACTATGACGGCAATAGATATGAATACAGGTGAACATTTATGGCGTATTCCAGCAGGTAAAGGCCCTGTTGATAACCCTGAAATTAAGCATTTAAATCTTGATCGGGTTGGTGTGCCTCGTCAAAGTCATTTTACTTTAACAAAGAATGTTCTATTTGTAGCTCCTGAAGGAACATATAGTGTTCTAGGCTTATCTACTCGGGGTAATGCTTTAGTTGCTCAAGCATCGGAAGAAGAAGCTGAACCTTATATGTATGCTCATGATGCTAAAACAGGTAAGTTGATTTCTGAAATAGAACTTCCTGGTGGAGTTTTTGGGGCATTGATGTCTTATAGTGTAAATGGAAAACATTATGTAGTGATGCCTATCGGTGGTGCAGGAACAAACGCTAAGCTTGTCGCTGTACAAGTAGGCGGTAAATAAAACGATTTGGGTTGAACATGGTTCAACCCTTTTATTTTTACATTACATGAGATTATTATGAAAAAAGCAGCTTTTTTATTAGTCATATCACTTTTTGGTGTTATCAATTCATCTCTCGCTGGCGGTGTACCTCAATCTGCTGGTGAAGAGCCAGTTAAAACAATACCTGATTTAGCTGACATTGAGCGTATTACTGAAGGTAAAGAGATTTTTCATTCTACCTGTGCCGATTATTGCCATGGCCATGAGCCTGCAGTATTTATAGGAAGAGGCGATGAGTTAATGCCTAACTATATTTATGACACTATTTTTAAAGGCGGGCAAGGTGCAACACCAATGCCTCCTTGGGGAGAAGTTTTTGATGAACAAGAAATATGGTCACTTGTTGCGTATATAAAATACCTAGGAACCGCTGAGTAATTATAAATTACTCAGCGATGGTTAGTTCATTAAGCCACAATTACATAAAATATGCTTGTTTTAGTTATTTGAACTTAGTTATTTGAATGTAGGATTTGTTGGACTTTTGATATTATATTTGTAGCTTTATGATGAAAACTTCTTAATGTCAGTAGTAATTAGTGTGATCTGATAGATTAATAGGCCTCATGCAACTTACTGTGATTAAAACAGTTGATTTATAAAATACAAAGAAAGCATAACTTAATAGAGAAAGTTCAGCATATCTTAATTTAAAAATAATTATATTAATGGTTTTGCACGTGTTACAACCCAGTAAATTTGGAGAGCAAGCGCACATACCAATATATTTTGTGTTATTAATTGAAGGTGCACAGTCTCTTTTAATTAATATGGTTATAATAAAACTATTGCATATATAAACTGCATATTTAAATAATTGACCCACTTCAATTCCTGCATTAAAAGCAAATAAATTGCTTATGTTCGTCTGAGCACCTTCTTACTCAAGTTCATTACAACAAATCAAAAGTCAAAGCCGTGAATAACACTAATGATTAATATAGGATTAGTGCCTAAGTGTTATGCTTTTTAAAATAATAATGCTTGTGCTGTAAAACAAATAGTTAGGGCTACTAATAGCTCTATTTCAGTGGTGAACATTGGTGGTGGTATAGAGATACTATTACTATAGAATAAGCTGAACAAATGGCCTATAGTAAGTGAAAAGAGCTTTTGTTTCATTAAATCAAGTGCTTGTTATACTTTGTATAGAGAATAGTTTGTTATCTATATCTTTCCAACGATTATGTTGAAGAATAAATGAAAGGAGCATTTTTATGCGATAACACGGACGAACTGTAGATGATGAGAAAGAACGCCCTCCAAGTATTTTTATCACCGGTTTTATCTATTTTCATTAATTGAAAGATATAGTCATTGATGGTACGAGGTTTAACGTTTTAATTAACAGCACTACCTAATAAATGGTAGTGCTATCTTTATACTTTGCTTAGTAACGAGGATCCCACATTCTGCTTCCCATTTCTTTCTCATATCCTTGACCGAAAGGATAGCTAACAATTTCTAATTGCATACCCCAAGGTGTTAAAAAGTAAACCCATGTTAAGCCAGCCATACCTGTATCTGTGAATGTATGAGGTTTACCGAGCACTTTAATCCCTTTATCTTTAAGAAATTTAACAGCTTCATCCATATCATCAACATAAAAAGCGAGGTGATGACCGCCGATGTCACTATTACGAGGCGGTGTTTTTCTTTGGTCTGGTGACGTGTACTCGAAAATTTCTAATGCAGGTCCGTTTCCACAGCGCATTAAATGAGCAGTTTTAATAACAGCTTTTTTGTGCACATTTAAGTTTTCAGTCATCCAGTTATCATCGAATGGTCCGAAAGGTCCTATATTATAAAAAGATTCACAGCCTAAAATGTCTTTAAAAAAAGCGGTTGCTTCTTTAACATTTGGTACAGTAAAACCTACATGCTGTGAACCTCTCATCCCTGGCATGCTATCGGCAGCTTGAGAAAATTGACAAGTAAACGTTAATATTAACGCTATTAGTATTTTTTTTTTCATTATTATGTTCTCCGTTAGATAAGAAATGTACTTAAGTACTTTAAGCGTATAGCATTTTTTATACCAACCGAGGCTGTATATGCTTTTCCTCAAATAAATGTGGTAGTAAAATCAATTTTGTTACAGCTGTCTCACAATGTGAAGGTAACCTCTAAATTCCCATAATAGGCTGATAACGATAACAAGTTTCACTGATCGAAAAAGTTTGATAAATAGCTTATACCATTAGTTTCATTAATTAAGTGACCTATTTTATACGTAGAAAAAATTGCCAAATACAAGGTAGTTGGTCGTAAAGAGTAGAAGGTGCTTTTACTTTAGTTTGATATAGTTTGCGTTTTTTACAAGATAATGATGGTGGACGATACTGGGCTTGAATCATTGACTGGTGCGGGTTGTAAAGAGTAGAAGGTGCTTTTACTTTAGTTTCTGATTATATTTAATTAAGATTTCAAAATTATAATAGAGATGATGGTGGACGATACTGGGCTTGAACCAGTGACCCCCGCCTTGTAAGGGCGGTGCTCTCCCAACTGAGCTAATCGTCCATATATATCAGATATGATATGAATATAGGATGTTATATTGAATTTTATGATGGTGGACGATACTGGGCTTGAACCAGTGACCCCCGCCTTGTAAGGGCGGTGCTCTCCCAACTGAGCTAATCGTCCATATATATCAGATATGATATGAATATAGGATGTTATATTGAATTTTATGATGGTGGACGATACTGGGCTTGAACCAGTGACCCCCGCCTTGTAAGGGCGGTGCT
>CBDLPA010000016.1:0-106041 GCA_965305135.1 uncultured Colwellia sp. | reverse complement strand
ATGGTAGTGTGGGAGTTCCCATGTGAGAGTAGGACATTGCTAAACTTCTATTAAGAGAAGCCCGTTACGAATGTGACGGGCTTTTTGCTTTCTAAGATTTTAGGATTTGCAAAAATAGGTGCCAAGTGTAGTGCCGCGACGAAATTTGAAAAACGTTAGGATAGATTTTGAGAGGGGATATGTTATATCAATTGCATTAATGCAATTGTAAGCGTCAGATAAACCACACCTAACATTAACGACTGCTAACCATTATGCTTTCTCCCTATTCAAAATAGGAGAAAGTAAAATGAACATCAATACCCAAAAGAAATGGTTAGCTATTATTCAACAACAAGCCAAAAGCCCTTTAACCATTAAGCAATTTTGCCTTCAACAAAAAATATCACAATCAACTTTTTACCAACGTAAAAGTGAATTAGCTTCGCTAGTTAAAGATGAGTCTACCTTTATCAAAGCAAGCCTCACTAAAACGGTAGAAGTTGCAACACAAGCCATACCAATACGCTTAATGCTTGATAAAGCAGAGTTGGTTTTTTCTCCGCAAACGTCCCCCGCCTATTTAGCTGCGCTAATCAATGAGCTGCGTTTATGAAGATGTTCACCAAGGTTCCTGATATTTTTCTGTACCGTGATTTTGTCGACTTTAGAATGAAGTGATTGTGCATGACATTGCAGATAAAACGTGTGCGTGTTGTGGTAATCAATTACATCAAATGGGCGATGAACGTAGCGAAAAACTTGAATTCATTCCTGCACAAGTTAAAGTGATTGAGCATGTACGGTTAAAATACAGTTGTCGTGATTGCGAAAAAGAAAACATCACCACAAACGTAGTCATTGCACCCGTACCACCTAGTCCAATTCCCAAAGGTATCGCTACAGCTAGCTTGCTGAGTCAAATCATTACCAGCAAATACCAGTATGCACTACCACTGTATCGTCAAGAAAGCCTGTTTAAGCAATACGGCATTGAGTTGAGTCGCCAGACCATGGCAAATTGGATGATGAAAAGCAGCAATCTATTCAAACTACTTTATGCACGGTTACAGGAAAGATTATTACAGCAACCGGTGATTCAAGCGGATGAAACACCGCTTAAGGTGATTAAAGAAGATAAAGCCAAAAGTTACATGTGGCTATATTGCACGGGCAGTGATTCGCCCACTCAGGGTGTAATACCTAACATTGTACTTTATGATTACCAAGTAGGTAGGGCTGGGCAGTGCGCGGTGGATTACCTTGACGGTTTTACAGGTTATTTGCAAGTTGATGGTTACGTGGGGTATGAAAAAACATCCGCCAAACTGGCGGGTTGTTGGGCACACGCTCGTCGTAAATTCATTGAAGCGCAAACAGCACAACCCAAAGGGAAAACAGGCAAAGCTGATATGGCGCTCAGCATGATACAAAAACTGTATCGGATAGAAATCAGCCTAAAAGATAAAACGTAACAAGAGAAATATCAAGTACGTCAAACAAAAGCTAAACCATTATTAGCGAAGTTTGAACAGTGGTTGAATAAAGCCAATGTGGTTCCCAAATCCGCGTTAGGTAACGCTATCGGTTATTGTCAAAACCAATGGCACAAACTTATTCGCTACCTTGAATATGGTCACGTGAACATTGATAATAATCGTGCAGAAAGGGCAATAAAACCGTTTGTTATTGGTCGAAAAAATTGGTTGTTCGCCAATACAGCTAATGGAGCAAAAGCCAGTGCGATACTGTACTCAATGATTGAAACCGCTAAAGCGAATGGTTTAACCCCTTTCGATTATATTGCACATTGCCTTGAGCAACTGAGTCATGAAAATGTTGATATAGAAAAGTTATTACCTTGGCATGTACAGCTTAGCTAGGTGGGGTTGCCCAGACGCTTACTTTTTATCCAGTCTCTAGAGCATAATTTTATCACTCTTGAGACATCAGATATAAAGCTATTCCAAGCTCGACTGCATTCATCAACAATATCTTCATAGCCTTTAAAACATCTGTTCGCTAGTTCATTTTGCCTTAACAACTGCCAAACTTGTTCAATTGGGTTTAGCTCTGGTGAATAGGGCGGCAGCTTTATAATGGATAAGTTATCGAACTTATCTGTTAAATGGTATTGATGCCAAGCGGCACCATCTACAACGATCATCCCATGGCGTCCTTCTGGTATTTTCTTTGATATCAACGCGAGGTGTTTTTTCATCATATCCATATTCATACACGGTGCTATTAATGCTTCGGTATCACCTGTTGCTGGGCAAATGGCACCAAACAGATAGGCATATTCAAATTGCTGCTGTTTGACGGTTCTTGGCCTTGTACCTTTCTCTGCCCAGAGCCGTGTCGTCGTATTCTGTTGCCCAAATCGAGCTTCGTCTTGGAACCATACGTCTACATTTGAACGACTAGTTATCCACGAGAACCCTAGCTTGTGGAGTAATCGATACACATTGAAAATAGAATAATCTACCTTGAATTCTTGAGTAATATAGGTAGCGAGTGTTTCAGCGTTAAGTCTGTCACCATTTTCTTTAATGCTATTGTTACGAACGTATTGGCTTAACTGAGCAAGCTGTGACTGACTTAAGGCATAAGGTCGACCTGTACGAGGTTTCTCTTTGAGACCATCAAGGCCATCTTCATAAAATTTTTTAACCCAATCGTTAACACTGCGGCGGCTAATGCGAAGATTTCTTGCTACTTGCGCTTTGTTAGCGTCATCTTTAATATGAGAAAGCGCCATTAAACGAACGCGCATGCGTCCGTTAGTTTCTCTGGCAATTAGTGTTTTAAAATCAATGTGATCTAAAGAAATCATTTGCAAAAATACTGATGTAGAAAAAATAAATACAATTAGATCACAAATTTAATCAAAATGGTATTATAGTGAATCTTGAGTAAAAAGAGTGTTTTTGCTAAATTATTTTTGCTAAATTATAGCGCTTTAGGTAGGTCATATATGTTACCGAACGAATCTATTTGAGTGAGATAAATTCTTAAATCAAGTTCAATGTGATGATAGCTTGGTAACATATGCTGACACAATTGATAAAATGCTTTGTTATGCTCTTTCTCTTTTAAATGCGCTAATTCATGTACTACTATCATTTGTAAAAATTCTTCAGGAGCTGATTTAAATACAGTGGCTATACGAATTTCATTTTTACTTTTTAATTTATTACCTTGCACCCGTGAAACAAAACTATGCAATCCCAGAGCATTATTAATGACGTGTATTTTATCGTCGAATTTAATTTTACTTAGCGGTGATGATTTTTTTAAATATTGATTCTTCAAATTCATCACAAAAGATCTTAAGACCTTGTCGTTAGTTATATTGTGTGGTTTAGGATATTTTGACAATAAATATTTACTTAAAGTTTTTTCTTCCAACATTGAACTAACTTGACGTTGTATACTAGGGGGGTAAGAAGATATATATTTTAACTTAGTCAATTTATCATAATGATTACGGAAAACTTAGGTTATTATTGTAATAATAAATTGGTTAAATTGCACCGTTATTTTATGTTTAATCGGTTTTTCAATTGAAAAAAAATAGCAGTTATGCGATTATCAGTCGCAAGTATTCTTGTTGGTTTAAAGTCTTGCCATTTACCTTTCTTAAAACATTTATGGTTATGCTAGTTTGCTTGGCTTTTATAAGCCAATCATTAGCGTCTACTGTGATGTCTTACCATATGACTTCTCATTCTATGATGGGAATGGCACAAATGCCAATGATGGAGTTAAATCAGAAAAGTGAAAATGTGAAAACTGTGGCAAAGAAGTCTTCTGATGATTCACAATCATCAACCCAAGACTGTTGTAGTAAAACATGCAATTGTTTTACAGGTGGGTGTTCAAGTGCTGCTGTTGCTTTAATTAAGTCAGACAGCAATTACCATTTCATGATTGATTTATCATCAAAAATACTTTCCAATAATCATTTGGCTCGAAGCCATAAACCATCTACATTGTATCGACCTCCAATAGTAAGCTAAATATAGCGTAAGTGTGTCTAAAATTTGACTCATTTATTCATTGATTTCTGCTTTATGACTAGTGCTTTTTGAAAGCTCTTCTAATCATATTAATCCTAATTATATTATTTTAACTTTTTGAATTTAAGGTTATTAATTTATATCCCTATTGGAGGGGTTATGTTTGTAAAAAAATCAAAAAAAATAGTTTTAATGCATATTATCACTGTTTTTTTACCAATATATCTTGGTGCGGTTGAGTATCCTACAATTTCGAACGATTCGATTCTATCGATCGATAATGCCATTAAAGCTGCGCAAGTTGGTGATCCTTGGGTGAAAGGAAATATTCATAAACAGCGCGCTATTCAGTCCTTGAGTATTGCTGCAAGTACGATGGCCGATCCTAAAATATCATTGAGTTTTGCTAACCTACCAGCCAATAGTTTTGAATTAGAACAAGAAGGAATGACACAGGCTAAAATTGGCATTTCTCAGGTGTTTCCTCGTGGCGATACGCTTGATATTAAAAGCCAACAATTGAAAACTAAAAGTGAGGCATTTCCCTACCAAAGAATAGACAGAGCAGCAAAAGTAGCGGTTACTGTTGGTGCATTATGGCTAGATGCATACCGTGTTCAGCAGAGCATTGCTTTAATTGAGAAAAACAAATCATTATTTGAGCAAATAGTGGATGTAACAATGGCAAACTACTCGTCTACACTAGGTAAAATTCGTCAACAAGACGTTTTACAAGCACAATTAGAGCTGGTTCGGTTAGATGATCGGCTTGAACAATTAGAGCAAGAAAAAAATCGTTTCAAAGGAATGCTAACACAATGGATAACGACAATTTCTTTGAGTGAAATACAGTTTAGCTCGCAACTTCCCCAAATTGATTTACGTAATCCAGCCATAATTTATAATGAAAATTGGCTTCAAATAGATGAATTAGCACCATATTTATCAAATCATCCAGCTGTTATTGCAATAGAAAAGCAAGTTAACGCAACAGAAACAGAAATTACGTTGGCAAAACAGAAATTTAAACCAGAATGGGGAGTAAATGCAAGTTATGGCTACAGAGGTGATGACTCTATGGGCAATAGTCGCGCTGATTTATTCTCTGTAGGTGTAACATTTGATTTACCACTATTTACTCATAACCGACAAGATCAAAACCTAAACGCAGCAATATATCAAACAGAAGCAGCTAAAACAGAAAAAACACTGGTACTCAGACAGCTATTTGCTGCTTTTTCTAGCGCCAAAGGAAGATTATTGAGTTTAAAAAAGCGGCAAAAATTATATAAATTTACGTTACTACCCCAGCTAAAAGAGCAAGCAGAAGCTTATTTAACCGCTTATACCAATGATGAGGGTAGTTTCTCTGAAGTCATTAGGGTGCGTATTGATGTGTTAAACACTGAAATTAATGAGTTAGCGCTGAATGTTGAAGAACAGAAAATTAGACTAGAGCTTAATTATCTTTTTGTGGATAGTGTTAATGAAGATTACTCACAAATTAAAACTGATTTGAATAATGTAAATTTTAGTTATGTTAACTCAAATATTAGCACTGAAAAATCTGATCTGTTAGGAGAAAAATAATGAGTACAGTTAACAAAGCAAACCAGATTAAATTGATTGTCGGTGGTATGGTTTTAGGGGGGCTTATTATGTTTGGTATATTTTATTTGATGTCAGGTTCATTAAATAACCAAAAAATTAATGAGTCTTATGAACAGAAAAAGATCCTGTATTGGGTTGCGCCAATGGATGCAAATTACAGGCGTGATAAACCTGGTAAATCGCCTATGGGGATGGACTTAATACCTGTTTATGATAACCAAGGAAGTGGGAAAAATGAAGGGTCTGGTACCGTTAAAATATCACCTGAAGTGGTCAATAATTTAGGCGTAAGAATCACAAAAGCCCGATATAAACGTTTGCAAACAGAAATAAATACTGTGGGATATATTACTTATGATGAAAATAAACTGATACATATTCACCCGCGAGTTCAAGGCTGGGTAGAAAAGTTATATATTAAAGCGGTTGGCGATGCAGTTAAAAAGAATCAACCTTTATACGATATATATTCACCTGAATTGGTGAATGCACAAGAGGAGTTGTTGCTGGCAGTATCACGCAAAAACCAACAGTTAGTTGATGCAGCTAAAGATCGTCTTCTCGCTTTAAAATTCCCTTTGGTTAGTATTAATCAACTTATCAAAGATAAAAAAGTACAACAATTTGTTACTTTTTATGCACCACAGCAAGGAATTGTGAAGCAATTGGATATCCGAGAAGGTTTTTATGTAAAACCAGAGACAATGATGTTATCCATTGTTGATTTAAGTGAAGTGTGGGTAAAAGCAGAGGTGTTTGAAAGCCAAGCAGCTCTAGTTTCAATGGGAGATAAAGTAGACATGACCCTCGATTACTTACCAAATAAATCATGGTCAGGTCAAATTGAGCATATCCACCCTATGATTAACGCCAAAACGAGAACCGCCATTGTTCGGTTACGGTTTGACAATCTAAATGGTGAACTTAAACCGAATATGTTTGCGCAAATTTCAATTCATACATCGGTAGACAAAAAAGCATTGTTAATTCCCAAAGAAGCTCTGATCAGAACAGGTGTTCAAAACAGAGTAGTACTTGCTTTAGATGAAGGTAGCTTTAAGTCAATTGCTGTTTCTGTAGGGCGATTTGACAGCGAAAATGTTGAAATAATAACAGGGATTAATGAAGGAGATAAAATAGTAAGCTCCGCACAATTTTTACTTGATTCTGAATCTAGTAAAACGTCTGATTTTAAACGCATGCATCAGGAAAACGTGCTAAATGAGCCATTAAGTGCTGAACCTGTAGCAATTGCTTCTGCTACTGTAAACGGTACAGTTGTATCTGTCATGACAGAACAGAGAATTGCCACTATTGATCGTGAAGCGATTGAAAAGTGGGGACGTAAAGCTGACACAGTTGATTTTATTGTTGAAGATAACATTGATATGAATTTATTTTCACCTGATGCTTATGTGATGTTTACCTTTGAAATTAGAGAAGGTAATTTCATTATTGTTAGCGCAATGCTCATGCCCAAACTTGACACAAGTTCGTCTGAACTTAACAATGAAGCTAACGGTAAAGGAGTGGAATAATGATCACCTCTATTATTCGTTGGTCTGTAGGTAATCGCTTTTTAGTTTTGTTAATAACCTGCTTACTTGTAGGAGTTGGCTTATATTCCGTTAATAAAACGCCAATCGATGCATTGCCTGATTTATCTGATGTGCAAGTGATTATTAAAACAAGTTACCCAGGACAAGCACCACAAGTAGTTGAAGATCAAGTAACCTATCCACTGACAACTGCTATGTTGTCAGTGCCGGGCGCTGAAACTGTTAGAGGTTTCTCCTTTTTTGGTGACTCTTATGTTTATGTTATTTTTGATGAAGATACAGATCTTTATTGGGCACGATCAAGGGTACTTGAATATTTAAGTCAAGTTTCTCCTAATCTTCCTGATGCTGCCCGCCCACAATTAGGCCCTGATGCATCGGGTGTTGGCTGGGTATATTTGTATGCATTAATAGATAAAACAGGTCAACATGACTTAGGTCAACTGCGCAGTTTACAAGACTGGTTTATAAAATTTGAGCTACAAACTGTGTCTGGTGTATCTGAAGTTTCAGCACTTGGAGGTATGGTTAAACAGTACCAAGTAAAAATTAATCCTGACAAACTACGTGCTTTTGAAATTCCACTTTCTCATATTCAATTGGCTATTAAACAAGGTAATCAAGAAATAGGTGCCTCTGTCATTGAAATGGCCGAAGCTGAGTACATGATACGCGCTACGGGCTACATTAAAAGTGTTGATGATTTAGAAAATATTCCATTAGGAATTAATAAAAATGGCGTACCGTTATTGCTAAAACATGTTGCTGACATTGGTACGGGGCCGCAAATGCGTCGCGGTATCGCAGAACTGAATGGCGAAGGGGAAACTGTTGGTGGCATAGTTGTAATGCGTTTTGGAGAAAATGCCCAACAAGTTATTAATCGAGTAAAAGAAAAACTTGAACAGCTCAAAAAAGGATTACCCGAAGGCGTTGAAGTCATTCCTGTGTATGATCGTTCTGCTTTAATTGAGCGAGCAGTAGATAATTTAGCATATAAACTACTGGAAGAGTTTGCCGTTGTAGCATTAGTTTGTATTATTTTTTTGTTTCATGTTCGTTCTTCGTTAGTTGCTATTATTAGTTTGCCCGTAGGTATTTTAACTGCGTTTATCGTAATGTATATGCAAGGTTTAAACGCTAATATTATGTCATTAGGTGGGATAGCGATTGCCATTGGTGCCATGATAGATGGTGCTATTGTTATGGTAGAAAATATGCATAAACACATGGAACGTCTTACTGCTCAAGGAAAATCGCTAACCAATGAAAATAGATGGCAAGTAGTGACCGAATCAGCAAGTGAGGTGGGACCTGCTTTATTTTTTAGTTTGCTAATTATAACGGTAAGTTTTGTGCCTGTTTTTACTTTAGAAGCCCAAGAAGGGCGCATGTTTGCACCCCTTGCTTTTACTAAAACCTATGCGATGGCCGCTTCTGCAGCCTTAGCTATTACTTTAGTTCCTGTATTGATGGGTTACTTTATTCGAGGTAAAGTATTATCTGAACATAAAAATCCAGTAAATAGATTTTTAACCTTTATATATCTTCCTGCTTTAAAAACTGTTTTAAAATTTCCTAAAGTAACATTAGTGGCTGCAATGGCTGTGCTAGCATTTGGTGTTTATCCCCTTGATAAAATTGGTAGTGAATTTATTCCACCACTTGATGAAGGTGATTTAATGTACATGCCGACAACTTACCCTGGAATTTCTATCGGTCAAGCACGCCAACTTTTACAGCAAACGGACAAATTGATTAAAACGGTCCCTGAAGTGAAAACCGTATTTGGTAAAGTAGGTCGAGCTGAAACTGCTACTGATCCTGCACCCCTGACAATGATTGAAACCTTTATTCAGTTCAAACCAAAAGATCAATGGCGAACAGGGGTTACTTCCGAAAGCTTGAAAAGCGAATTAGATGCATTGGTTAAATTACCTGGAGTGACTAACGCTTGGGTTATGCCAATAAAAACACGTATTGATATGTTAGCAACGGGAATCAAAACGCCTGTCGGAATTAAAATTGCTGGTGCTGACTTATCGGTTATTCAAGAGATAGGGAAACAGTTAGAGTTAATATTAAAAGAGGTACCTTTTACGACATCAGTATATTCAGAGCGTGTTGTTGGTGGTCGTTATATAAAAATTGATATACAAAGAGAAAAAGCCGCACGCTACGGTTTAAATATTGCTGAAATCCAGCAAGTGATTGCTACAGCTATTGGTGGAATGAATGTTACTAAGACAGTTGAAGGATTAGAACGTTACCCTGTAAGTTTACGTTACCTTCAAGACTATCGAGACTCGCCTGAACAATTATCATTACTGCCTATTGTTACGCCGAACGGTCAACGCATCTCATTAGGGGATGTAGCTAATATAAAGATAGAAGATGGCCCACCAGGTATCAAATCTGAAAATGCTCGTTTGAATGGTTGGACATTTGTTGACATAGAGGGGATTGATGTTGGAAATTATGTTATTGCAGCGAAAAAAATAGTAGCCGAGAAATTAGCATTACCTGTGGGGTATTCTGTTGCATGGGCTGGGCAATATGAGTATATGCAACGTGCTAAAACAAAATTGGCATATGTTGTTCCGTTAACGTTATTTATTATTGTTATTTTATTGTATTTAAATTTTCGGAGTGTAATTGAAGTCGCTATTATCATGGGTACTTTACCATTAGCCATGGTTGGTAGTATTTGGTTAATGTACCTAGAGGGCTATAATTTTTCAGTTGCAGTTGGTGTGGGGTTTATCGCCCTTGCAGGTGTTGCTGTTGAAATAGGGGTTATTATGTTGGTGTATTTAAGCCAAGCATACCAAGAAATGTTAAAAGAGCACCAGTTAGCAGGCATTGTGACAACAAAAGAAGATGTGTTACAAGCAGTTGTTCATGGAGCAGGTTTACGTGTCAGACCAGTAATGATGACCGCTGCGGCTATTATTGTTGGCTTATTACCAATTTTATATGGTACAGGAACTGGTTCAGAAGTGATGAGCCGTATTGCTGCACCAATGGTTGGCGGCATGCTAAGTGCCGTAATGTTAACTTTACTTGTTTTACCTGTGTTATTTTATTTATGGCGTTCGTTATCGGTAAAAAATATGTCTGCTAATGGAAAGTAGGAAACTATCAAATTAAACAGTAAATGAATTAACATTGTTATGTTTTTGTACTGATTAAAAATATCTTAAACGAGTTGAGATTAAGTATGATCTATATCAGTATGGTTTCAGGAAAACTTTGTATTATTTATAAGGTTACATGGCACTACTAATCATGGGCTATAAATGAATATATAAGCCATTTATTGTGCGGAACAGGGAAGGAATTATGAGCATATAAAATACAGTGATCATCTGTATTTTGCAGGCAGTAGCTCCCTATGGTTAGTTAATACCCGGGATCTATATTGCTCGCAAGTAATACCTTTTTATAAAACTAAACGCTAGTTAAAACTTCTTGTATAAAGTTAACATGTAAGCAAGTGTATTTACTGGTATTGGAGATTCAAAAATGAGAATAACATTTCTTGGTGGTACGGAAACAGTAACAGGCTCAAAATATTTCGTTGAAACCCAAAACACCAAAATTTTAGTCGATTGTGGTCTTTACCAAGGCTATAAATGGTTACGTGAGCGCAATAGAGAACCCTTACCGTTAGATATTAAGGACCTTGATGCTATTGTATTAACCCACGCACATTTGGATCATTCTGGTTTTATTCCTATTTTATACAAACAAGGCTACAGGGGACCCATTTTTACTCACGGTGCTACAACAAGTTTATGCTCTATTTTACTACCAGATAGTGGTCATATTCAGGAAGATGACGCCAAGTTTTACGGTAAACATAAACTCAGTAAACACAAAAAGCCAGAGCCTTTATATGATAAAGCTACGGCAGAAGCTTCTCTTTCATTATTCAAATCGGTTAATTTTGACCAAGAATTTTCGATAGGAGATATCGATATTACGCTACAAAGTGCAGGGCATATTTTGGGAGCGGCAAGTGTTATTTTAAAAGCAGAAGGAAAGCGTGTTGGTTTTTCTGGTGATGTGGGGCGGCCTAACGATGATATAATGTACCCACCTAAACCTTTACCTGAACTTGATTTATTATTACTAGAGTCAACCTATGGTAATCGTTTACACGATAAAGGTGATCCATACGAGCAACTTGCTGAGATTGTTAATTCAACAGCGAAAAAAGGTGGTGCTTTGTTAATTCCTAGTTTTGCTGTAGGTCGAACAGAATCAATACAACATATGTTATCAACATTGATAAAAGAAGAACGTATTCCACAATTACCTATATATCTTGATAGCCCAATGGCCATTAGTGTTTTTGATATTTATTGTAAATATCATGATTTAAACCGTTTAACAAAACAAGCATGTCAGGAAATGTGTGATATTGTTTCATTTACTCGAAAAGTTGATGAGTCTAAAGCATTGGCTGATTTAGTTATGCCGCATATTATTATTGCTGGAAGTGGCATGGCAACGGGAGGGCGTATTCTACATCACATGAAACGACTTATTGGTGATTACCGCACAACAATATTGTTTACAGGCTACTCTTCAGGGGGAACGAGAGGTGCAAAAATGATTGCTGGCAATGATACTGTAAAAATACACGGAAAATGGTTACCTATTAAAGCAAGGGTAGAAGCCTTGCATGGTTTATCTGGTCATGGTGACTATGCTGATATAACACAATGGCTATTATCTTCAAAACTAAAAAAGAATACAAAAATTCAATTGGTTCATGGTGAACCAGAAGCAAGTGAAGCAATGCGTGATCATTTACGACAAACAACTAAATTTGAGGTCGAAGTAGCGAGTTATCATAAAATTCTGAGAGTTTAATGTTAAACCATCTACTTAACTAAAAAATCCACCTTTATTAAAAGGTGGATGCTTGTCATTTTAATGTTGTTTATGAAAAACTATGATAAGTTTTTTGTGTTTTTAAACACGGCCTATTGGCCATCAGGAATTAAATAAGCGAGATCTTCATCATCATCAGCATGAAAATCATACCCTCCTTCAAAATCATCATTTAACTCATTGGCAACAGCGATTGGTAATTCTAAAATTTCTTGAATATAAAGAGTTATTGTTGCTTGCTGTTTAATAATGCTTTTCAAATCATTAAAATCTAATAAATCTATTTTTTGTAGGTATTCTTTTGTTAAGCTGGGTAATTGTTCAGTAAAGCTAATTATACAAGTGTCTATGTTTTTCAGTAGTATATCTTTCTCTGTAGCAGTTAAATAAGCAATTAATTGTTGAAACAGCGAATGAGTGAAAACTTTTTTATCGCTATCAATAAGCAGTAAGGCAATAGCTGTATTAAGAAATTTTTGTAATTCAAATAACAATACGTCTTCATCATTATCAATAAGCAGTGTATTAGCACAATAATTTGCGGCAATACTTTTGTAAACTTGTAAAAGCTTAGCACTTTGGTAGCCTTCCGCTACAATAGCGGCATGCATTTGTTTAATATCAGAAGTATCATTGATAGCTAAGGCATAACGAGTCAAAGGTATTTCTTCAAAGTATGAAGGGGATATTGTTTTAAGCTGAGTATATTTAGCCCAGCCAGCCCTAAAGCAATAAACAATTCCTTGGCTTTTTATTATTTCTTTGGCTTTTTCAGTCTCATTATCACAAAGATCTAACAAACCTAAATTGCTTAATCCCAATACAATTTCACACGCTTTATTTATTTGGTCAGCATAAATTATTGATAAGTTATCAGAGGCTATTCTCAACGACATATCTGATAATTGTTGCTTAGTTTTATGCATAAATTCGGGTGAAAAATATCCCTCATTCTCTCCATCTTTTAATGTTAAAAGTAGAAAAGGGTGATTTCTTAACTTTGCAATATTCATTGATAAATCCTAATCAATTAAAGTGGCGCAAACATATCGTCAGTATCCATTTCAACGGCTGTTACTCTTTGTTTATTAGCATTTTGTTTTAATGAATTTTCAATGTTTTCTAAGGTACCGTTAGTACTGACTGTCATTATTTCTCGATAGGCTTCTTCGCTTAATGTTTTTATTTTCATCAACAGTTCTTCAATACTGCCAGAGGTTTGTTCTTCATCTTCTTCTAATTCTGAAAAATCATGTCCAACAAAAGGTAATGATAAATATAAAAGACCAAAATCATCTTCTACAATGGCGTTTAATACTTCTAACTGTTTTTCCTCATCATCATGAGAAAGAAAAATTTGTGTTAATAAACTGTGTGCTTCAGTTTGCGCACAAAATACTTGGTCTTCAGCCATATTTTGCCAGTACGATGGCTCAACATTTAATAATTGTTTAATTGAGTCAGCATCCATTAACCAGGTTGCAATAGACGGAATAGTTGCGTCGTGCTCTCTAACAATTTTAGCTACGGTTAATATATCCATTTCTGTTAAGACAGCAAGCATTGTCTCATCGCCTTGCTCTGACGCTATTCTTTCTAATGAAGTACCTGCGCGTCTGCCGCTATTTTGTGCTTGTTCAATAATATCGCTAGCAAGAATTAATGCATTTTTTGTCAAAGTGATTCCTTAAACTTATATGGTTATTAATTAAGTGAATTAACGGGGTTATTGAAGAGACCTTAAAAAGGTTTTCTTAATAGTTTTCATCAAAGTCAGTAGCTTCGTAGTCATTAGTTTCATAATTATTTAGCTGTTCATCTTCTTCATCTGGAGATTTCATTGGTGTAGCATCATAATTATTATAAAAATGAATAAGTAATACGGCTATTTTTAAATCTTGCTCTGCGTGAGTCATGATTTCAGTAATGCAGGTTCTAGCATCAGCATGTACACCAACAAAAGCTTTAACTTCAGTCCATGTAGGTTCGTTTGCGAGATTAATTCTTGCTAATTTTTTGCTATCAATTTTAATTTTACTTGATATTGCCATCGCTAATTGGTCTACCATACCACTAAATAGTAAAGGCATGGCTTTCAATTGCTCAAATAAATTTGATAAATAATTTGTCAATAAATCAGGGTTTTCAGGATCAGCTAATGAAGTCATGTTCTCTAAATACAGAAAAAAGTCGTCAGTTAAATAATCAGGTAAGCTTTGTTCGGTTTGCATCTATTTTTCCCTAATGGAGATTCTAATTAAATGACTTAGAAAGAGTTTAAAAAATGTTTCATAAATAAACAAGTTCACATACTCATCAAATGTTAGCGTAAAGCATTTTGCCAAAAAGAATCTGTTATTTCTCGGGGATCTGTAATAACAGTATAGTTAGTTTTTAAATATAAAGATCGCTTCTTAGGATCTGATATTACATCGTAAGCTTCTTGAATAGCTTGAAATTTTTCTTTAGCTTCGCTGCTATCATTTCTATCAGGGTGATATTTGTTAGCGAGCTTTTTATAGGCTTTTTTAATTTCGATAGTCGTGGCAGCACGACTAACACCTAGTTGTTCAAAATGATCCATAAACTGACTATTTACCCTTTGCTGAATATTTTAACATAATAGCGAATATAACTGGCGCAATTCTACCTTTGAAATGACATTATTTATATCTTTATATTTGCTTATTTGTTGTTTAATACGTCGGTTGAGTTCATTATCGTTTTTACTCTGATTATATTGTACAAAAAATATGTGTAGGGAAGAAATTTAGGTGCGGAATCTAACGATAATATTTGTTGACCGTACGTAAAACATTGAGTTTATTTTATCAGTTGCTTTTATTAATAGAATAACTGTTTGTGTACCATAGTCTTTTCTATTTTTTTGATGTAAATTAATAATTAAAAGAGTTTACTCTTGCTGTATTTTCGTACGCTGTTTATTCTCTTTATTATTAAGCAAAAAAAGAGAAAAACATGACCGAAAATTATTTTAAAAAGTACCCAAACAAAGACGGATTTTTTAATGAGTATGGTGGCGCTTTTGTTCCCCCAAACTTAGAAGAAGAGATGAAAAAAATTAATGATGCGTATTTTGCAATCAGTAAGTCTCATAAGTTTATTTCAGAATTGAGAGACATTAGAAAGTATTATCAAGGTCGTCCAACTCCTGTTTATCATTGTCACCGCTTGTCAGAGAAATATGGAGGACAAATATACTTAAAAAGAGAAGATTTAAACCATACAGGGGCGCATAAACTCAATCATTGTATGGGTGAAGCATTACTTGCCAAACATTTAGGTAAAAAGAAACTTATTGCAGAAACAGGTGCGGGTCAACATGGTGTTGCACTGGCTACAGCGGCTGCTTATTTCGGTTTAGAATGCGAAATTCATATGGGTGCTGTGGATATTAAAAAAGAATATCCCAATGTACAACGCATGAAAGTATTAGGAGCAAAAGTGGTTCCAGCTGTTCATGGTTTACAAACCTTGAAAGAAGCGGTGGACAGTGCTTTTGAGGCTTATCTTAAGGATCCTATTTCAACTATTTATTGTATTGGTTCTGTTGTAGGGCCTCATCCATTTCCAATGATAGTTCGAGACTTTCAACGTGTTATTGGTATTGAAGCAAGAGAACAATTTTTTGAGATGACAGGCGAATTACCCGATAGTGTTGTTGCATGTATTGGTGGCGGTAGCAATGCCATTGGTATGTTTTCAGCGTTTTTAGATGACGATGAAAGTCAGTTATTTGGTATAGAGCCTGCTGGAAAATCATTTGAAGTTGGGGAACATGCAGCGACGATGACATTAGGAAAACCAGGCATGATTCATGGGTTTAAATGTTATACATTGCAAGATGATGATGGTGAGCTAGCTCCCGTACATTCTATTGCAAGTGGCCTAGATTACCCAGGGGTTGGCCCCGAGCATAGTATGCTAAAAGACTTAAATAAAGTGACTTACGATAGTATTACAGATAAAGAGTGTATTGATGCTTTTTATGAGTTAAGTCGATTAGAAGGTATTATTCCTGCTTTAGAAAGTGCTCATGCGGTTGCGTATGCGATAAAGCTTGCGCAAAAATTTCCAGAGAAATCAGTGTTAGTTAACTTAAGTGGGCGAGGCGATAAAGATCTAGACTATGTTGTTGATACTTTTGGGTTACCTGAGTAAATTTGAAAAAATCCACACCGTACAACTAAATGATTAATTAAAACAGCCAGTGTAAATTCAAGAATTTAGCTGGTTGTTTTACATATCTAATTACTCACTACAAGAACACTTTTAAAAATAATCTGTAGCTTGATTAGGTTTAAATTATAATAAATCTGTTAAAGCAAAGCCAATACCAAAGCGTTGTTGTTTATAGTTGTAATCAATCAAGCTCTCGCCATAGCCATTAAAATATTGTGCATAACCTCTTAATTTCCCCCATAGAGGAAAAGTGAAGCCTAATTCTATTGCCCCGTGATGTGCCGCAAAATTTTCTCTGAATTTTAGTGATATTTCATAATTTTTACGCCAATCATAAGCTAAGCCAAGTTCAAAATGGCCCATGTATTTATCAATATCTGGGTTGTCATCACCAATGGTTTCGTGGGATGTAACTTTGCCACCTTCAGGGATTCTATACCATGGGCGTAACGAGAAAGCGAAATTGTTTTTTTCAAAAAGAAAGGTAATATATACTCTATTCCAACTACGAGAAAGTAATTCTGAACGCCCATTTGATTGGTGTTCAAAGCCAAATATAAGCGCTGTATTTGTACTGAAAGGATGCCAATTAGTTGGGGTGAAATAGAAAAATTCTGGTTGATAATTTGTTTCTCTGAAAGGGCGAGAAAGGTTACCTGTGTAGAGTTGCCACCATGATTCTAAAGTAAAACCAAAATATAGCTGATCGCCTATATTTAATAGGCTACCTGAGGTTAAAGGTACTTTAATACTTAATTGAAACTTTGCTTCAACATCTTTAATTTCTTCAGACCAATTTGAAAGCTCATCATAAACTTCGGTATTTATTGCATCTGTAATAGATACAGGAAGAATATAATTCATTTTATGTGGTGTTATAACATAGGGATTAAAAGCTTCCTGCCTCTCTTTTATCATGCGTTCTGATAAAGCCCCAAGTTCTTGATTACCTACCTGGCTTTTCATAATTTCTTTTTCGCACTGGTTTTCAATTTGTTGTAACGTTTGGTTTTTATCTGTTGTTTTAATTCTTTCAAACAGACAAGCTTGAAAAACATCTTCAAATGTTTGTTCAAAGGCCAAAGAGACATTAGAAAAGAAAAGCGTGATAAGACATAAAAACAGTAGTTTTAACATAGTAAAGTGAAGTTAAATTCAATAGTTAGTTAGTGTGTCAGTATAGCTTCGTCTAATCAAAATGTCATGAATATGTTAAGTTATCGCGCTTCAACAAAATTTAAAAGCTTTGATAAAATTACAGTCAATATTTAAGGTGGCTAAAGACAGATTAAATTTTATAAATCAAGTACTTCTTTGGCGGCTCTGAAGGCTTCTTGTAAAGCAGGAGCCCCACAATATACCCCACTGTGTAAGAGCACTTCACGTATTTCATCAGTAGTTGCGCCGTTATTTAATGCGCCTCTAATATGACCTTTTAATTCTTGTGGCGCTCTCAGCGCTGCTAACATTGCAATAGTTACTAGGCTTCGCGTTTTTAAATCTAATCCTGTACGCTGCCATGTTGAGCCCCAGCAATGTTCATTAATATAGTTTTGCATCGGCTCAGTAAATTCATCTGTATTGGCTAATGCTTTATCAACAAAACTATCGCCCATCACTTTTCGTCTAACTTTTTCGCCATTATTACTCATGTTTCATTCTCCAATTAATTCTTAGTTTAAGGTTTGTTTTTCATCCATATTGTGAAAATGAATACATTTAAGCAATGTTTTTATGAAAAAGCACTATTTTTTGTGAAGTGAATCATTATAAACAGCGCTATTTAAAGAATATTTCACGTTGGTTTAATGAGTAAACTCAACGTGAATTTCATGATTAATGTGGTGTGAAATGATAGTTAATGCTTTATTTTGGGAATGGCTTCATATTTGTTTTTTTAAATGAGAATACGCTTACTTGTTAAGTTTACGCTGGCGTAGACACTTTTATTTTTATTAGCGCTTGCTGTAAATCAGCAATAATATCATTAACATTTTCCAACCCTACAGATATTCTAATTAGTGAGTCGGAAATGCCAGCCTCTGTACGCTCTTCCTGTGTATAGGGGGAGTGAGTCATTGATGCGGGGTGTTGAATTAATGATTCTGCATCACCTAAACTAACGGCAATAGAGAATAACTGCATGTTATTGATAAAATTAGCGCCACCTGCTATATCGGTATTAAGTTCAAAAGCAATAACACCGCCAGCGGCTTTCATTTGTTTTCCAATGAATGAATTACCAGGGTGAGATTTTAAACCAGGATAGTAAACTTGATTAACCGCTGGATGCTGTTCTAAAAACTCAGCAACAGTTTGTGCATTACGGCAATGACGTTCCATTCTAATAGGCAAGGTTTTTATACCACGCATAATAAGCCAAGCATCATGCGGGCTCATGGTAGCGCCAATATCTTTTAACGTTGTTAATTTTATTTCGCTGATCATTTCAGTGCTGCCACACACTATGCCTGCAACCACATCGCCGTGCCCATTTAAATATTTTGTTGCGCTGTGAATTACAATATCAGCACCAAATTTTGCAGGTTGTTGTAAAACGGGCGTTAAGAAAGTGTTATCAACAATAGAAAGTAATTTGTTCTTTTTAGCTATGGCACAAATTTTTTCTAAATCAAGTACAACTAAATTTGGATTGATGGGCGTTTCTAAAAAAATAAGTTTGGTATTTTCTTTGATCGCGTTATTAATGTTTTCAGGCACTGTCATATCAACAAAAGTCACTTTAATACCAAATTTTTTCAACATGTGATTCATTAAAGCAAATGAGCAACCATAAACAGCTTTTGATGAAATAATATGGTCACCTGCTTGTAAATTAGTGAGTAGGGCAGCAGAAACTGCTGCCATACCGGTAGCAGTTGCGGCTGCATCTTCCATACCTTCCATCGCGGCAACACGCATTTCTAATTGACGCGTGGTTGGGTTGCCTAGTCGAGTATATATATATCCCTCATTTTCACCAGCGAATCGGTCTGCCCCTTGCTTGGCGTTATCAAAAATAAAGGTTGAGGTTTGATAAAGTGGTGTTGCCAATGAACCAAATTGTTCATCGTTAATGCGACCAGAGTGAATGGCTTGGGTTTCTATTGATTGGCTATTGAAATGTTTTTGCTTATTTTTGCTCATGCTAGGCTCAATTTTATTTAATGGTTTATACCGTGAGTTATATAGCAATACTGTAGCAATTTGATTGCCAGTATTATTTTATCTTGATATTTCATGTGGTTATGTTTTTTGAAAGCATTCCTTATTTATTTTTGTAATTTTTTTAGTACATCAGGTTAACGGTTTTTATAAAAAAATATAATGATATTGTATAAAGTCGTTTGTTTATGGCTTTTTAGCTATATTTAATAGTGTTGTAATAATATAGTTACATGTATTAATTGTATTAATTGTATTACAGAGATGTTTGAGGACCATAATGTGCGCATAAAAATTCAATCAACAGACAGAATCGGTATTAGCCAGGAAATTCTGGCAATTTTTGCTAAGCAAGCATGGAATTTGAAAGCTGTTGAAGTTAGTACAGAGTTTACCTTTGTGCACATAGAGCACTTAGCATTATCATTAGAAGAAATTAATCAATGTTTAAAAAGTGTTGAGGGTATTATCAGTATAAAAGAAGTGACTTTATTGCCTATTGAACAGCGAGAAAATCATTTACAAACATTACTAGACAGAATACCTGACCCTATTATTGATATTGATTACAAAGGAACTATTCTTGCCGTAAATTCAGCCACACGTAAATTGATAGAAACAAATAACACTTCAAAAATGATAATTGGATTATCTATTGAACACTTTATCGATTTAAAATACGTCAGTTTATTGAATGATAAAGCGAACACGTTGTCTTTGGTATTTAATGGTAAAACCTATTTGGCAGATATAACGCCCGTGGTTGCTCCTGCAATAATTGGTCAAGGCCAAATTACAGGTGCAATGATCACTTTACGCTCAATGACAGCCGTGGGGAGACAACTTTCGTTTATGCAAACACCCCATGAACACAGCTTTGATAATATTATTGGTCAATCTGCCAATATATTGCTTGTTAAAGCCCAAGGTGAGCGATTTGCAACGTTAGACCTTCCTGTACTGATTAGTGGCGAAACGGGGACAGGTAAAGAGTTAATTGCCCGTGCATTACATCAAAGTAGCAATAGAGCTAAAGCACCTTTTTTAGCTATTAATTGTGCTGCTTTACCCGAACATTTATTAGAAAGTGAACTTTTTGGTTACAGTGCAGGGGCGTTTACGGGGGCTAAAAAAACGGGTAAGCCTGGTTTGATTGAATTAGCCGAAGGTGGCAGTATTTTTCTTGATGAAATTGCCGAAATGTCGACTTATTTACAAGCTAAACTGTTACGTTTTCTACAAGACTTTTCATATCGTCGTGTTGGAGGCACAAAAGAATTACATGCAAATGTTAGAGTGATCAGTGCTAGCCACCAAAATTTATCAAAATTAATTGCAGAAAATCGTTTTAGAGAAGATTTGTATTACCGCCTTAATGTACTTAGTTTAGCGCTACCCTCACTTAGAGAACGTAGAGACGATATTATTTTATTAGCAACACATTTTATTGAAAATGCAGCCAAACAAGTAAAACAAACTGTAACGACAGTACCTAAATTAAGTGAACAAGCCTTGCTGTTATTACAGTCTTATCAGTGGCCAGGAAATATTAGGCAACTACAAAATGTGTTATTTTCAGTGGTTGCATTAATGACCTCTTCAGTGATTAAGGTGCAAGCGGTTGAACAGGCATTAGCAAAATTTTCTCAAGAGACTGAACACTCACAAAACTATAGTAAAACTGAATTACTAACCATGGTTACTGATTGGTCAAGTGCTCAAGCTGACTTTGAAGAAAGTTTACTCTCTCAACTGTACCCTTTATTTCCAACAACGCGTAAATTGGCTGAACGTTTGCGGGTTTCTCATAATAAGATTGCTATGAAACTGAGAAAATATGGTATTGGTTAGGTGTTCGTCATCTACTTCACTTTATCGTATTTTTTATTAACTTTAACGATAAATATTTTGTTACGCCTGAACTTAACGATAAATTAACAGGTGTGATATGTTTTTATGAGTTTTGATACATTATTAATAAAATAAGGGAAGCAGAAATGAAAACACAAATAAACATAATAAAACTAATACTGTTAAGTACATTGTTCATTGTAAGTACCGTAGTTAGCGCTATTGAAACACAAAATAACTTTGAAAAAGGTCAACGAGCGCAACAAGATATTACCCGAGATAAACAAAGTAAAGGTCCTGAAATCATTGAATTGGTTGGTATAAAGCCAAACATGCAAGTGTTAGATATTCTTGGTGGTGGTGGTTACTATTCTGAAATAATCAGCGAAAAAGTAGGCCAGGGTGGGAGTGTGTACTTGCACAACAACAAAGCTTACATGCCGTATGTTGAAAAAGAACTCGATGCTCGCCTTGGTGATAACCGTTTAGAAAACGTAGTTCGCTGGGATAAGGAAACAGATGATTTAGTGCTTAAAAAGCAAAGCTTTGATGCCATATTTTTTGTTTTAGGTTACCACGACCTATATCACACCGCGAAAGGTTGGAACATTGATAAGGACGACTTTCTTAAGCAACTTGATGAGTCTTTGAAAGTTGGCGGTAAACTGCTTATTGTCGATCATAGCGCTGTTGCTAATTCTGGCACTAAACATTCACAAAAGCTGCACCGTATTGATGTCGATTATGTGAAGAAAGAGCTGACAGGATTGGGGTATAAACTCATTGAACAAAGTAATATTTTAGCGAATCCTGAGGATGATCGTATGGGCTCACCTTTTAGTAAAGAAATACGTCGTAAAACCGATCGTTTTGTCTTGTTGTTTGAGAAAAAATAAGCGTATGCCTTTCTATATTTATTAATGAAAAAGCCTTAACACCTATAATGTTAAGGCTTTTTTTTACTTTAAGTTATCCTTTAACAGATTACGTTAACGTTTAAAAACCACATTGTTTGCCTTGGTTTTTATTTTTCAACCAAGTATGAAGCGGGGCAAAGTAATCTAAAATAGCCGTAGCATCCATTTGTTCATTACCCGTTAATACCTTATATGCTTGTTGCCATGGTTGGCTAGAACCCATTTCTAACATGGTATTGAGTGCTTTACCTGCCTCTTTATTGTTGTAAATTGAGCAACGGTGAATTGGATCGGTATTCCCCGAGATTTCACATAAAGCACGATGAAATTCAAACTGTTGAATGTGTGCTAAGAAATAACGGCTATAAGGAACGCCACCAGGAACATGGTATTTTGCACCCGGATCAAATGCATCAGCATCACGTGCAATTGGTGCGGCTACACCTTGATATTTTTCACGTAATTCCCACCAAGCCGTGTTGTAGTTTTCAGGTGTTATTTCACCTGAATAAACTTTCCAGCGCCATTGATCAACCATTAAACCAAAAGGAATAAAAGCGACTTTATCTAATGCTTTTTTCATTAATAAGCCGATATCTTTAGACTCATCAGGAATAGTGTCAATTAAGCCAATTTCTTTTAAATACTTTGGTGTTACTGAAAGGGCAATAGTGTCACCAATAGCTTCATGGAAGCCGTCGTTTGCGCTATTTTGAAAATACACAGGCTGATCTTTATAGGCACGTTGATAGAAATTATGCCCTAACTCATGATGTATAACCGAGAACTCTTCACCTGTTTTTTGAATACACATTTTAATGCGTAAATCGTCTTTAGAGTCTAGATCCCATGCTGAGGCATGACAAATAACATCTCTATCGGCAGGTTTAGTAAATAATGAACGAGTCCAAAAGGTTTCGGGTAGTGGATCAAATCCAAGGGAAGTGAAAAATTTCTCAGCGCCTTTTACCATTTGTATTTCATCATAATTATGGGTTGCTAATTGTTTAGTTACATCATAACCAGGATCTGCATTTTCAGGGGCGACAACATCATAAATATTCCCCCAAGACTGTGCCCACATATTACCAAGAAGATGGGCTGGGATAGGTTTATCTTGTGGAACTTTATCTTCACCGTATTCTTTACCTAATTCGCTTCGTACATAACAATGTAGATCGTCGTATAAAGGTTTAACTTGTCCCCATAATCGGTCTAACTCATTAGCAAAATCATCAGCAGGCATATCATAATTTGAACGCCACATTGTGCCTAAGTCTTTATATCCTAAGGCTTTGGCTCCTTCATTTGTTAATTCGGCCTGACGGGCATATAAAGACTTCATAGGAGGGCTAATTTCACGCCAGCCTTGCCACATTTCTAAAAGTTCATCATAATCTCGAGAAGTTGCCATGGTTGATGTCATATCACCAAGGCTCAGTTTTTCCCCATCTTTAGTTGTGTAACTTCCTTTACCATAAATACTACCCAATTCAGCACCTATTTTAGCAAGTTCAGCTGATTTAGCTGAATCTTGTGGTGCAGGTAACACTAAAGATTGCTTTAAAAAATTTAGCTGGCGACGCTGAGTTGGCGTTACATCAATATTATCAAACTCTGCTGCTTTGATGGCAAAACGCACACCTGCTTCGGTAGACTTTTGATTAGCTTCAGCAGCAAGCGATGCTGTATCTTCAGTAATAAAGTTTGAATATATCCATTCAGCGCGCGCACCTGATACACCCAACGCAGTCATCTCTTTTGCCACATCATCTAAAAACACTTGCGCGTCTTTACTTGTTAACGCAGTAGGTGATGTTTGTTCTGTTTTTGACGTTGTATTGGTAGCTGCCTTATCTTGATTACAGGCAGTTAATGACGTTACAACAACTAATGCAATCGCTGTAAATTTAAATGTGTTTGTTATATCTTTCATTATAAATAAGTGAGCTTTATTAATTATTTGGTGAATTTAGTATATTCAAAGATGCTACCAAAGCAAAGGGGCAAGAAAGGAAGAAAACAGGATCAAAAAGGCGATTATAAAAGGAAATGCCTTTGTGATATTACTTGAAATTTAATAAGCTTTTGATGATTTTTGTTTTAAGTAATTGATTAATAATTGAATACTTGTATTAAAAGAGGGTTGAAATACTCTGTTTAATTATTTTTGACTGTATAGAATATGTAACAGTTTGTAATTATTTAGCCTATTTAAAGTTAATTGTTTGTTAATTTATTTGCGATACTAATTAAAATAAAAAAGACTCAGAGCAGATTGACAGATCAGGCCACTGAGTCTGGAAGTAAACATGAATTGTTCACTAGGTTGGAGGCTTTTAGGGATTATTAGTTCAATTTTTCTGCATGAAATTTTAATATTATTAATTGTCTGTTGATGGCACTTGACCTGAGTGTTATAAATAAGCTATTTTAAACGCTTGTTTGAATTTTAATAAATAATGTTCTTGGCGTTATTGGTAAAAAGAAATATGAGTACAAAAAATAAAATTTTAGATGCAGCGGAAGTTCTTTTTTCGGATAAAGGCTTTAATGGAACATCATTAAGAGAAATTACCAGTCAAGCAGAGGTTAATTTAGCAGCGGTTAATTATCATTTTGGCTCTAAAAAAGAGTTAATTAAAGCAGTAATGTCTCGTTATATGAACGAACTAAGCCCTCGTTTAGAGGCTGCATTAGGAGCATTGTGCACTGATGAAGCGAAACCAAGCTTAATTGATGTTTTTTCAGCTTTTATTGACCCTTTATTGCATTTAAATACTTTTAAAAACAATGGTACCAGTATATTTTTACAATTACTTGGTCGAGGTTATACCGATAGCCAAGGGTTTTTAAGATGGTTTTTAACAACACAATACCCAGGTGTTTTTACTAATTTCACCGATGCTGTTCATAAAGCTTACCCTGAATTGAGCGCTGAAGAAATGTTTTGGCGTTTGCATTTTACCATGGGAACGATTGTTTTTACTATGTCTTCAAGCGACGCATTAATTGATATTGCATTAAATGATTTTGACCGAGAAGTTGATATAGCTGGAGTGATCAGACAAGTTATTCCTTATGTAGCCGCTGGTGTAGCAGCGCCTATTGTTAGATAAGCGCTATTACTTAATTAGCAGAGGAAATAGCGCATTTCAATATGTTACAGTTTTTTTGCGTGTATCATTCTGTTAATCAATATGATGGCAAAAGCTAAACTATAAACACCATAAACTACAACCATCCATTGCGGCATAGTATAACCTAAAAACTGCCAGTCAATATCTCCACAGTCACCTGTAGCTTCAAACAAGAAGGGGATCCATTCATGTAAGGGAGCCCAAGTAGGGAAATTTGGAATAAACTCACAACTAAAAAATAAAGATCCTGAATTTGCCTGAATTTCTACGTGTTCTAATGCAATTAATAATCCCCAAATGGCACCAGTGCCCCATAAAGCATAGGCAAAAATACGCATTAGTAAAAAATTAGCGCCAGTAAAGCCGATAACTCCAGCTAAAATAATAGCGCAAATAGCAGCGCGTTGGTAAACACACATGATACAAGGTGCTAAGTTTAATGCATACTGAAAATATAAAGCACAAAACTCTAACGCTAAAGCAGATAATGCTAACAATAACCATGGCTTAGAATGAGTAGTTAACTCACTTAAAAATTTCATTTTTGTCCTACTACTATTGTCAATATTCTTATGATTTCAATTTAACTATTATTAATCACAGGTGTAAATCATGAATAAAAAATAATCATAAATAAAAAAGCTTCTAAAGAGTATTTAGAAGCTTTCAATAATAACAAACTTAACATTAATAATGTTATTGAAATTGTTACAAGTTTTATTTATTAATTTATTAATAAATGTACATAAATACTAGCACCATAACCTAATGCGATGACAGGTGTCCATTTCAAGTGGCTGAAGAAAGTATAATAACCACGCGCTTGACCCATAAGAGCAACGCCAGCAGCAGAACCTATTGACAATAAACTACCACCAACACCAGCCGTTAAGGTAACTAATAACCATTGTGTATGCGACATTTCAGGGTTCATGGTTAATACAGCGAACATTACCGGGATGTTATCAACAATTGCTGAAAGAATACCTACTAATATATTGGCAGTTGTAGGGCCTAATTGACCATACATAAATTCAGAGGTCATACCTAAATAGCCAATAAAACCTAAACCGCCTACAGCTAAAATAACGCCATAGAAGAAGAAAAGAGTATCCCATTCTGCTTTCGCAATTTTATCAAAAATATCAAAGTCGTCTTCAATTTGATGACCTGTTGGCATATCTGATTTATCAATTTCACCTTGGCCAGATTTACGAATATAGTAACCAAAGAATTTCAAGTAAGCTAAACCTAACATCATGCCGAATACTGGTGGTAAGTGTAGGAAGTTATGGAAAGATACAGCGGTAACAATGGTCAAGATAAACAGAGCTACAATCACTAATCCACCATGTTTAATGTGTGTCATTTCTGTCGATTGAGACGTTGGGTTGCCTTTTGGAATGGCAAATTGCATTATTAATGCAGGCACAACAAAGTTAACTACTGACGGAATAAATAAATGGAAGAATTCATTAAATTGAACTATTCCTTTTTGCCAAACCATTAAGGTGGTTATGTCACCAAATGGGCTAAATGCACCGCCAGCATTTGCACCAACAACAATATTGATACAACTTAGTGCAATAAATTTAGGTTCATTTTTACCAACGGCAAGAACAACTGCACACATAATTAGTGCTGTTGTTAAGTTATCTGCAATAGGTGAAATAAAGAATGCGAGAATACCTGTTAGCCAAAATAGAACTTTATAGCTAAAGCCCTTTGCTACTAACCAATCACGTAAAGCATCAAAAACATCTCGTTCTAACATGGCATTGATGTATGTCATGGCAACAAGTAAGAAAAAGAAAAGTTCGGCATATTCTAAGAAGTTATGACGTATTGCTACTTCAGCTGAATGCGGCATGCCATGAGAACCATAATAATAGGCGATGAGAATCCAAATTAACCCTGCTGCCAACAATACAGGCTTAGATTTTCTTAAATGCAGTTGTTCTTCTAAAATAACTAGAGTGTAAGCCAAAACAAAAATAGCAATTGCTGTGTATCCAATCCAATGGGAGGTTAAATCTATGCTTTGATGCGCAGCATCTGATGCCAATGCAATGCTTGGCACCAGCATAGTTAGTAATATGAATAATAGATGTTTCATGTATATTCTCAGGTGTGGTTAAGGTTAAAAGGATTATGTTTTTAATTTTGCAAGATTCTAGCAAAAGCAGCGGTAACCATCAACGATATTAACTGTGTGGTGACAATAAGATACGACTAATTTTATAACATTTAGGCAGGTGAGTTTTTAACGTTTATTAAAGAAAATAGAGAGTATTTATTTTATTTCAATCAGATGTTTTTACTGTGAGTCGTGATTGATGAGAAAATAGCTAAAAAGCTATTTTCTCATCGAATTACAAGTATTTAGTTAATGTTAATGTTTGGCTGGTAAGTTTGCTTTGTGGTGCTCAATAATCCCCGAGTTATAAAAATTATCAGTGGAGGTACTTAGATGACCAGAAGCAATTGAGATTAAACCAACCATGGTCAATACCGCGGTATAAGGTAAAGCCATAATCATCATTCGTCCATATGATAAACGCACTAGTGGTGCAATAGCCGAAGTTAATAAGAATAGAAAGGCGGCTTGCCCATTTGGTGTAGCAACACTTGGCAGGTTTGTGCCTGTATTAATAGCAACAGCCAATAAGTCAAATTGATCACGTGTTATTTGACCTGCTGCTAATGCTTGTTGAACTTCTGTAATATAAACGGTACCTACAAAAACATTGTCACTGACCATAGATAATAAGCCATTTGCTAAGTAAAACATCACAAGTTGCATGTTGCCTTCATAAGTCAATACCCAAGTGATTACAGGAGTAAAAAGTTGCTGATCAATAATAACGGCAACGACAGCAAAAAAAACAGCAAGTAGTGAAGTGAAAGGAAGTGCCTCTTCAAAGGCATGACCAATTTGATTTTCTTCAGTAATCCCAGTAAACGAAGTCGCAAAAACAATAACAGTTAAACCAATTAGACCAACAGGCGCTAAATGTAATGCCAAGCCTGTAATTAGCCATATGGCGATGAGTCCTTGCATAACAAGTTTTACCGTATCGCGTTTGGTGCGTTTTCTACTTTCTTCTTCGTCAAATTCATTTAGCACTTCAAGTACATTAACAGGAAGTTTTACACCATAACCAAACCATTTGAATTTCTCTAATAGTACACAGGTTATCATGCCCGATAAAAATACAGGTATTGTGATAGGAGACATACGAATAGCAAATTCAATAAACTCCCAACCTGCTTGTTGACCAATAATTAAATTTTGAGGTTCACCCACAATGGTGCAAACACCGCCTAACGCAGTACCAATAGCGGCATGCATGAGCAGGTTACGCAAATAGCCTCGAAATTGTCTTAAATCATTACGGTTATAATCAGGTAACTGGCTATCTTGGCTGTGATCATGCTCGTGATGCGCTTCTTTACCTGAGGCAACTTTGTGATAGACAGAATAAAATCCAACAGCCACGCTGATAATAACGGCAATAACGGTTAGTGCATCTAAAAAAGCAGATAAAAAGGCACCTGAAAAACAAAACAACAATGAAACGAGTATTTTGGAACGAACACGCGTGACAATTTTTGTAAATAAAAAGAGCAATAGGTTTTTCATAAAGTAAATACCTGCAACCATAAAAATTAGTAACAGTATTACTTCAACATTAATGATTATTTCGTGCATTACTTGGTTGGGTGAAGTCATACCAATAAACACTGCTTCTATCGCTAATAAGCCACCAGGTTGTAACGGATAACATTTTAATGCCATTGCTAAGGTAAATATAAATTCAATAACTAGTGCCCACCCAGCAATGTATGGGTTTACTCCAAAGAATAAAATAGGATTTATGATTAAAAAAGAAATGATCGTTAGCTTGTACCACTCGGGAGATTTACCTAAAAAGTTTTTATAAAATGCACTCATAAAAGATTGTTGCATAATTTGCCTTTGTGTTTAGTAACCGTTAAACGGAAATATCAAGAATTAAAATGAGTTTAGGCATTTATGAGTATTTTGTAAATAATCGTATCTATGCGCTTGAACGCTATATTCTACAGGACGTTAAATTATTTGCAGAATTTTAACCTTACAGGTTGGCCATATGGTCGCACCAATACTGTGCGATTTACCTTTTGTTTCACTGATATTGTGCATGGAAAGCACTGTTTTTGTACAGTCATTCTCTATGCTGTTGATAATAAGTGAAAATAATTGATGGCTTGTTTTGTGCATTAAAGTGCAAAATAAAAATATAACTAAATTTGATGAAAGCAGTTGCACTAATTGTTATCAAATTAACAAGCAATTGTTTAACAAATAATCAATAAAACAACGTTGGAACTTAAAATGTCGAGAATACTATCATTGCTGCTATTTTTTATACTCTTATTTATGCCTACTTTAGCTTTAGCTGACGATGGAGCGCTTAGTGGTGCTAATACTGCTTGGATTTTAACCTCTACCGCATTGGTTTTGTTAATGACCTTGCCAGGCTTAGCACTTTTTTATGGTGGCTTAGTACGTAAAAAAAATGTGCTTTCAATTTTAATGCAATGTTTTGCAATAGGTGCTATTGCTTCAATTTTGTGGTTGTTAGTAGGCTACAGCCTCGCTTTTGGTGAAGGAAATGGTTTTATTGGTGATTTTTCAAAAGTGATGATGCACGGCATTGGCAAGGATGTTTTATCAGGTGATATTCCTGAAAGTTTATTTATGCTATTTCAAATGACCTTTGCTGTAATAACACCTGCATTAATTATTGGTGGTTTTGCTGAACGTATGAAGTTTTCAGCAGTATTATTATTTAGTGGTTTATGGTTACTAGCTGTTTATGCGCCTGTTACTCATTGGGTTTGGGGCGGAGGTTGGTTAGGACAAATGGGCGTGTATGATTTTGCTGGCGGTATTGTAGTACATATTACTGCGGGTACAGCAGCATTGGTTGCTGCCATGGTTGTAGGCCCTAGACGTGGTTTCCCAAAAACACCAATGTTACCGCATAATTTAACTATGTCTGTTACTGGGGCTGGTATGTTATGGGTAGGTTGGTTTGGTTTTAATGGTGGAAGTGCATTAGCTGCTAGCGGTGATGCATCGATGGCAATGTTGGTTACACATATATCTGCAGCAGCTGGTACGTTAACGTGGGCTGCGATCGAGTGGAAAAAATTTGGTAAAGCGAGTGTCTTAGGCGCCGTAACAGGTATGGTTGCTGGTTTAGGTACTATCACTCCAGCGTCTGGGTTTGTTGGACCAGGTGGTGCGTTGATTATCGGGATCAGTGCTGGCTTTGTTTGTTTTTATTCAACCGTTTATATTAAACAAAAATTGAAGATAGATGATTCATTAGATGTTTTTCCTGTGCATGGAGTTGGTGGTATTTTAGGGACTTTGTTCGCGGGTATTTTTTCTGCAACCACGTTAGGTGTATTCAGTGGCTTTGGTTTTGCAGAAGGTATAACGACGATGGCTGAACAAGTTGGCGTACAACTAATTGGTATTGTTTCAACTTTCTTATATACAGGTGTAGTGACTTATATTTTGTTAAAATTAGTTGGTATGATGACAAGTGGGTTACGCGTGGGTGAAGAGCATGAGGTAAATGGTCTTGATCAGGTTGACCATGAAGAATCAGGATATAATCTGTAAATAAGACGATGTTCATTAACTGACTTCTTTTGAAGTAAGTGTTAATACTTATAGCAACATAGGTTAATTGAAAATAAAGGTTATTCAGAAAGTATATGCTGAATAACCTTTATGTTGTATAAGGCATGAATTTAATCTTTAATTAATGCTTTGTGTTGTTTTGATAAAATTAAAGCGCTAATGTTAACATTTTACGGCTAACGTCAATGGTAATGTCGCCATGTTCGCCAAGTGCCGTCATACCATGTTGTTGTAGTCTTTCTAAAATACCGTCAATATGTTCTTTTGTAATATCTATTTCAGATAATCTGATTGGAACTTCCATACGCTTGAAGAAACCTTCAGTTAACGCTATGGCTTTATCAATTTTTATGGTGTCATCGCTATCAGTTAAATGCCAAACACGTTCGGCAAACTGCACTAGTTTTTCATGTTTTTCAGCACGTTTTACTTTCATTACCGCAGGTAAAATAATAGATAAAGTTCGAGCATGATCAATACCAAAAGCGCCAGTTAATTCATGGCCAATCATATGTGTAGACCAATCTTGCGGAACACCAGCACCAATAAGTCCGTTTAATGCCATGGTTGCCGACCACATAATATTGCCACGTATTGCTAAATCATTCTTAGTTTCAGCATTTAACGCTTTTGGACCTTCTTCAATTAATGTTTGCAATAAGCCTTCAGCAAAGCGGTCTTGAACTTTACCATTAACATTGTAAGTTAAGTATTGCTCAATAACATGAATGAAAGCATCAACAACACCATTGCTTATTTGACGGTCAGATAACGACAAGGTCACTTTTGGGTCTAACACCGCAAACTGTGGTCGTAATAAAGCACTAGCAAAGGGTAATTTATTACCATCACGCGTAACAACAGAGTTACCGTTACTTTCTGACCCTGTTGCTGGTAAGGTTAAAACAGCTCCTAGCGGCAATGCTTGTTTTATTGGTGCCCGCTTGATGAGAATATCCCACGGGTCATCACCTTCAAACAAAGCCGCTGCTGCAATAAATTTTGCGCCATCAACAACAGAACCGCCACCAACAGCAAGTAGATAATCAATACCTTGTTGTTTAATAATGTCTTGGGCTTTTATCAAGGTATCGTATGTTGGGTTTGGCTCTATGCCTGAAAACTCAAACCAAGTATGGTCAGCTAATGCGCTTACCACTTGGTTGTAAACACCATTGTGTTTAATTGACCCTCCTCCATAAACTAATAATACTTTTGCATCTGCTGGAATTTCGTTCGCAATAACGTGAATTTGGTCTTCACCGAAGTGGATTTTTGTAGGACTATGGAATGTAAAATTTAACAAAGGAATACCTCGCAATAAATAAAATAATAAAGTTAAGCGTTTAAATAGCTCAATAATTTTTCGGCTACTAGCGTTGAACTTGCAGGGTTTTGCCCTGAAATAATAAGAGAATCTTGCACTGCAAAAGCATGCCAGTCTTCAACCTTTTGGTAGTCGCCACCACGTTTAATTAATTCGTCTTCAAGTAAAAATGGCACAACATTTGTTAACTCTACCGCGGCTTCTTCAGAATTAGTAAAGCCAGTAATTACCTTACCTTTAATGGCATATTCGCCGGCGCTGTTTTTAACATTTAAAAAAGCGGCCGTTGCGTGACATACTGCTGCAATAGGTTTATTTGTGGCTAAAAAATGTTCTATTAATTGAATGGAATCAGTATTATTAGTTAAATCCCATAACGGACCGTGCCCGCCAGGGTAGAAAACAGCATCAAAATCGTCAGCTTTTAACTCAGCTAAAACGCATGTGTTAGCAACAGCGTTTTGTGTTTTTGAATCGACGTAATATTTTTTAGTTGCAGGCGTTTGAAAATCGTCTAATTCACTTTTAGGGTCAATAGGTGGTTGTCCACCTAGGGGAGACGCTAATGTTATTTCAACGCCTGCTTTTTTGAATGTGTAATAAGGAGAGGCAAACTCTTCAATCCAAAAGCCAGTTTTCTCACCTGTATTGCCTAAATCAGCATGTGATGTTAATACCATGAGTATTTTTTTCGTATTCATTTTAATCTCGATAATGTTAATTTTGTATATGGGCTTATTAGTTGAGATAAGTTTACTCCTGTCCGTAATTGCTAACAATGCAGACAAAATTGATAACATTGTATTAATAAATGATACAATGGTGATGGGTTATATTTTAAAAGTTAGTAGAGTAAAGAATGGATATTTCGTTTGAACAACTAAAAAGTATGGTAGTGTTTGCACAAGTCATTGAGCAAGGTACATTGAGTGGAGCCGCCAAGCGTTTGAGCTTGTCACGTGCTGTTGTGAGTTACCATATTAAAAAGCTTGAAGCACAATTAGAAATAAAATTACTGAACCGATCTACTCGCACCATTTCACTCACCGAAGCAGGTAGCGATTACTATCAACACTGTCGTGTAATTGCTGAGCAAGCGTCTGCGGCAAATCAACAAATTGAAAACCTTAAACATGAACCCGTTGGTTTACTTAAAATAACCTGCCCGGTTAATGTGGGGTTGCAAACAATTGTGCCAGCGCTAAATGAATTTAGAACGCTTTATCCTAAAATTGAGCTAGACATTATGTTAACCGACGAAGTAGTTAATATAATGAAAGAAGGAATTGATTTAGCTATACGTGGCGCACCATTAACTGATTCTGGTTTACAAGCGATAAAATTGTCAACGTTACGTACGTGTCTTTGTGCCTCGCCGTCTTATTTTGAAAAATTTGGCTTTCCTAAACACCCAACCGATTTAAATAAACATCAATGGGTAGTTTACAAACTTACCTCAGGTACGCTTGAGCTAATGAAAGGCACTCGGTCTTTTAGTATTGAAATGAAAGGAACCATTACAACGAATAATGCAGCGGCACGTACTGCTTTTGTGGAAGGAGGGCACGGTTTAGCTCGAATTCCTGTTTATGATGCATCACCTAAAATTCAGCGAGGTACGTTGGTTTCGGTGTTTAATGATTACACTCTGAAAGACATTAATGTTTATGGTGTATTTCCTCCAGGTGGTGCTGATTCTAAAAAATTACGCTTGCTGATAGATTATTTAAAAGCTTATTTTATTAAACCCAGCCTTATTAATTAATTTCTTAAATATTTATTTTTTGATCGCCATTATCTCTGTATTTAATGTTTTGTCATAAAGTCGAAATATCACTGTAAAAAAAGGGTCACAATTCTAAAACATTTCTGTCATTTTTCTCTTGTAGCATGTTGGAAAAATTAATTAGTCCTCAATTAAAAACAACCAACTCTTCGGAGAGAAACATGAAATTGAATAAAATCTTTAAGCACAACACTATTAATGTAGCAATTGTTACTGCTTTATCTTTTGGTCTTGCTGCTTGTGGTGGCGATATTAATCTTGAGTCTAAGGTTGATAATTCAGTAGGCGATACTGTGATCAATAACCCTGACTCAACAACGCCATCAACTCCAGATTCAACCGTGTTAGCTGGTAAGGCAAATTCAGCCTTGAGTATACAAGTATCTGCGGCTATGGGCTTTGATGTTCAAGTGCAAGTGCTTGATGGTAAAATTACTGAAAATACTACCTTGGTTGCTAAAGATAGCACTGGCAAGTCTGTTATGTATGCCATTAGTGGTGGCTTAGAAGTGGGTGGTAATTCTTCAGCCAAACAAGCGCGCGGTGATAACGATGTAGTACTGACCATAGAGCCAGGCACTGTAGTTTTTGGTCAATCAGGTAATGATTATTTAGTTATTCACCGCGACGCTAAAATTATGGCTGAAGGTACAAAAAATAGCCCAATCATTATGACATCTTTACAAGATGTTCAAGGTGAAGCAACAGACGCAGGCCAATGGGGTGGGGTGGTTATTTTAGGTAATGCACCATCAAATAAATGTCCAACTGACGGCAGTGATTGTGCGCTTCAAGTTGAAGGCGTTGGTGAAGGCGCTGTATTTGGCGGTACTGATTGGGAAGATGACTCAGGTGTTTTAAAGTACGTTGTAGTTAAATATGCGGGTTATGAAATAGCCCCTGATAATGAACTAAACGGTATTACCTTTGGTGGTGTAGGCTCAGGTACAACAGTTGATTATATTCAAGTACACAGTAATGCTGATGACGGTGTTGAATTCTTTGGTGGTGCAGTTAACGCGAAACATTTAGTGTTAACGGGCAACAAAGATGACAGTGTTGACTGGGATAACGGCTTTAAAGGTATGCTACAACATGTTTATATTGAACATGCTAATAACTCAGGCGAAGCTAACCGTGCCATTGAAGCTGATAATGACGGCAGCAACCCAAGTAAAGAGCCGCAATCTAATCCTATTATTTCGAATATGACCATTATTGGTAATAACTTCGATACAGCAGACAAAGATTCTGAAGGTATTTATTTACGCGAAGGTACAGCAGCTAAAATCTTTAATACAGTAATCACAGGCCCAAGTGAAATGGGTGAGTGTTTAGAGTTTGAAAGTGGTGTAACCGTTGATAACGCTAATAGTGATAAAATTGTAATGCAAAATGTCATTATGGCTTGTGAAGGTGAAAACTTTAAAGACGCAACAGACTTTGATTTACAAGCTTGGTTCAGCGCTGAATCTTCTAACAGTATAAGCTCGTCAATTTTAATTGGTGAATCAGGTATTCCTGATACGAACTCGCCGCTTATTACGGCTAATGCTGGCCAAGATGTAGCCAATACACAAAACGCATTTTTTGATTCAGTTAACTATATTGGTGCATTAAATGGTACTACTGACTGGCGTCAAGGTTGGGCATTTGGTTTTGGTGGTGGTGAAGTAACGGCTACTGCAGCATCTGAAGCCGAAGGATGTCCTACGGGCACTACCTCAATAACACCTGCCGATGGTTCAACAACCACCTGTCAAATAACGGGTGCAATTACTAGTGATTTAACGCTCACAGCCAATAACTTATACGCGTTAAATGGCCCTATATTTGTTGGTGAAGATAAAGCCAACAGCGCAACCTTAACTATTGACGCTGGCACAACAATTTATGGCCGTTCAGGTGGTGATTACTTAGTGGTTAGCCGTGATTCTAAAATTGAAGCTAACGGCACAGCAACTAAGCCAATTACTTTTACTTCTAGCGAAGATATTACAAATGGTGTTACTGGCTCAGGTCAATGGGGCGGTATTGTTATTTTAGGTAATGCTAAATCTAATAAATGTCCAACCGATGGTAGCGATTGTGCTCTACAAGTGGAAGGCGTAGAAGAAGGTGCTGTATTTGGCGGTACTGATGATACCGATAGTTCAGGTACATTACGTTATGTTGTTGTTAAGCATGCGGGTTATGAAATTGCCCCAGACAATGAATTAAACGGTATTACGTTTGGCGGTGTTGGTTCAGGTACCAAGGTAGAATATATTCAAGTACATGACAATGCTGATGATGGTGTTGAATTCTTTGGCGGTACTGTTAACGCTAAATACGTTGTACTTACCGCAAACAAAGATGACAGTGTTGACTGGGATAACGGTTACCGCGGTAATTTACAATATGTTTTAGTAAAACATGCTAATAACAATGGCGAAGCAAACCGAGCAATTGAAGCTGATAATGACGGTTCAACGCCTAATAAAGCGCCTCAATCTAATCCAACTATTGCCAATATGACCATTATCGGTAACGGATTTGATACACCAGACAAAGCTTCAGAAGGTGTGTATTTACGTGAAGGAACCAAAGCACACTTACATAACTTTGTGGTAACGGGTACTTCAGGCATGGGCGAATGTTTTGAAATTGAAGGTGGCAGTACGTCATCAGTAACGGCAGAGCAAGCAATAAATGGTGATACGGTTATTTCTAACTCAGTATTTGCTTGTGATGAAAACTTCAAAAATGCTAAAGCGGCTGATGGCACTGTGTTACTTGATACTCAAGATTGGGTTTTAAATCAAAACCCAACCTTAAACACAAACAACTCAACGGCTGCCGGTATGAGTGCCGTATTAAATGGTATCTTTACTATTGATACAACCACCCCGAAAGACTTTACAGGTAATGCTTTCTTTGACAACGCTAATCACATTGGCGCGGTATCTCAAGGAAACAACTGGACTGCTGGCTGGACTGTAGGCTTAGAATAACAGACTAGCTAACCAAAATGCTGCAGTACACCTTTGTACTGCAGCGTTTCATACCAATGTAATTAATTTAAACACTTAACATTAATGTTATTGGTATTCATGTTCAATTACCTATTTCATGAGGTTTACAATGAATAATAAGTTTAAATCTTTTGCTTTGTCTTCTCTGGCACTTGCTATAATGGCAACAACGGGGCAAGTAGCAGCAGAAGAAGATGACAGCCAAACCATGGAAGAAGTTGTGGTTAAGGCTAGTCGCTTAAAAGGTACAGCAACTGCTGTAATGCAAGAACGTAAAAACCAAGCATTTGTTGCTGATATTTTAGGAAGCGAACAAATTTCACGTACAGGTGACTCAGACGCTGCCGCCGCGCTTCGTCGTGTTACAGGTATTACCTTAGTTGATGGTAAATTTATTTATGTTCGTGGTTTAGGTGAGCGATATTCTAGCACGCAGTTAAATGGTGCCGCTGTTCCTAGTCCTGACCCAACAAGAACCGTAATTCCGTTAGATTTGTTTCCATCAAGTATTATTGAATCACTATCGGTTCAAAAATCTTACTCTGCAAGTATGCCCGCTCATTTTGCTGGCGGTAATGTTGATGTACGTTTAAAAACTATACCGACTGACTTTGTTTTTAATATGAAAGGCAAGCTTGGGGGTAACACCAATAACTTTGATGATGGTTTAACGTACAATGGTGGCAGTGATGATTGGTATGGTAAGGATGATGGTACGCGAGCCGCACCCAATGACTTAACACAGTTGTGGAATAATTTTTCCTCTATTAATGATTTAAGCCAAGAAGACAACCGTCAAATAGCAGCGCAACTTAATCGTGATTATGATCCAATCAGTGAAAGTATTGACCCGAATACGGGGTTAGACATAACACTGGGTAATAAAATTGATTTTGACGATTTTCGCTTAGGTTTCCTTTCGGCTATTTCTTATGACAACAAATGGGAAGTGTCAGAAGGTTATGAAGGGCAAGATTACACGAAAGGATCAGACGAAAAATGGACTTTAGTTCGTGGTTTTGATGAAGTCGACACTACCGAACATTCAGTACGTTTTTCAGGCATGCTAAGTTTAGGCTTAGAGTATATGCGAGATCATCGATTTGATTTTACCTCGCTTATTTTGCATGACACCCGTGATCAAGTAAGCGACAAAAGAGGTAATACCAACAACGTATTACTCAGTGATGGTTTAAGAATACGTGATAGCGAAATTATATACGAAGAACGTGAAATGATTTCAAATCAATTACGTGGTACGCACAACCTAAATGATTGGTGGGGCTTAGGCGTTGATTGGTTTTATTCAAACGCGCGCTCTAATCGTTATGCGCCAGGTAATATTGAAACACGTTATATTATTCAAGATGGTTACAATGGCCAGCCAGCAGACGGTGTATTTGACTACGTTAATGAAAGCTCATTAAGAAGAGCAAGTACGTCAACACGTTATAGTTTTCAAGACTTAAATGACGAAGTAGAAAACTATGGTTATAACTTATCATTACCGTTTAATGTATCAGGGACTGAAATAGAGCTAAAGTTTGGCGGAAATTTTGTTGAAAAATCAAGAGAAGCCTTTGCCAGACGAATAGATATTAACACCTTAGCTTTCAGTGATATGGACTTCACAGGTAGTCAACTAAATAGCATTCTTACTAACGATGTTATGTTAAATCAGGCACTAAGTGGTAATGACAATATCATTCGTGATACATCCGTTGCTGGCGACGATTATTATTCAGCACAAATGATTGATGCTTATTACGTAGAAGCTGATTTTTTCTTTAATGAAAACTGGCGCGTGGTAGGTGGTGTTCGTTACGAAGACTTCAGACAAGTGGTTGCACCGTTAGACCCCGCAACAGGCAAGTTTGATTTACCATCAGAGCCAACAGAAGAAGATTTAGCCGATTTAGCTTTTCAAGAAGATAAGCTTTTTGGCTCTTTAGCACTAACCTATATTTTAGATAGTGAAATGCAACTTCGCGCATCAGTAGGACAATCAACAATACGTCCTGATTTACGTGAAGTAGCACCAGCCACATTTATTGACCCCTTAACAGGCTTTCCTATTGGTGGAACGCCAGGGGTAGAAAGTACCGATATCATTAACTATGACCTACGCTGGGAATGGTATATGGAAACAGGTGAAAGCTTGTCGGTTGGTTTATTCTATAAAGATATGGATATGCCCATTGAATCAGTGCAATCACCCGCGCAAGATGGCCCATCACTTATTCGTATTGCGAATGCCGAAGACGGCTACGTTTACGGTGTAGAAATGGAGTTTTTAAAAGACTTTACCTTCTTGGGAGATTTAGGAGCGATTAACGGAGCCGATTTTTATTTGTCGGGTAATGTAACGTTAAGTGATTCTGAAATTAACATTGATACCCAAAATGTTGTTGAACAAACGGGTGTATCTACTAGTGTTACCAACCCAACGCGTAGAATGACAGGTCATTCAGAATATGTGCTTAACTTCAATTTAGGCTGGGATGCACCAAATGGAAACCACAGTGCAACGCTAGCATATAATGTGTTTGGCGAGCGTATTATTATACCTGGTATTGAAGGTAAGGATGATGCTTACGAGCAACCATTTCATTCATTAGATGTAGTGTATACCTATTATCCTACGTTCTCTTCAACGGTAACGTTTAAAGTACAAAACTTGTTAGGTGAAGATAAGTCGATAGAGTTTGAAGATACGCTAATACAAAGTGAAACCAAAGGCACACGATTTGAAGTGGCTTTAAAATGGGACTTTTAATTCAGGACTTATAACTAAGCACTGTTAACTGTTTTATAACAGAGTATTAGGAAACAAAAAGGCTTGTGAGCAATCACAAGCCTTTTTTTACGAAAATTATAAAGTTTGCAGGGTAAGAGTCTTAATTAATTTATTTCTCATCAATCAGCTACATATTGATCATCAAGTCATTGATAAATAAGAATAATTTGAGTGTTGTGGGTTTTTAAATTATTTGAAAGAAGGAGTAATGTCGTGTTTAAATATGAGGTTAATTGTTCTAATGTAGCTGTTAGGTATTAAAGTATATGTTTTCTATTGAGGTGATAAATTCAAAGTTAAAAAACGTCTATCCTATGGTCGGTTTTGAAAGTAAAATTTACGCTGCAGTATTACTTTTAATTGTTGCTGGTTTCTTAATCAAAGGGGTCAGAGTTGTTGATTTAGCAGGGACACTAGATATTCATCGGTTAACCTTTGCTGATACTACTTAAGTATGATGACTACTTATTGTTAAACAGGTTTCAGTCTATGCTTGTGGTATAGCAGTATATTAAAATACTGCTGCTATCCTAACATTTTATTCCTAACTCAAAGACAATAATTGATACAGGAGATCATCCCTAAGGTCATTTAGCTTTATGCGTTAATACTTTTACCCCAGAAGGCCTTTGTTGCATACGTTGAATATAATGATTAAGTTTTGGCACTGATTGAAATAAACGATCTTTGACGGGGAGAAAGAAAAGGTAATCTAAAATAGGGGTCAACAATGCATCCGCAATGCTGTATTGCTTGCCACAAATGAATTCGTTGTCAGATAATAATAATTCTAATTTTTCTAGTGTATTAATTACCTGAGGCTCAGCTTCTGCAATTACCTCCATTCTTATTGTGCCATCTTTTCCTTTTGGGAAAGCAAATTCTAAAAGATAATCTCTCACTAATGCTTTATCAATATAAGTCGATATAGCAGCACTCCATTGATCAATTTTTGCTTTTGTATTTATATCAGTTGATTGCAGCGGGGTACCTGAATACTTTTCATCTAAATAACGGCAGATAGTCGCCGTTTCAAATAACTTATTTTCACCGTCAATAAGTACTGGAAATTTACCAAAAGGGTGAAGTTCGAAATGGGCTTCGCTTTTATGTTCAATGGCTTTATCTCCTACTGATAAACCAATAGTATATTGAATATTTTTCTCTTCGCAGCAAAGCATAATACTACGACAAAAGGTACTAAATTGTAGACCAAATATATGTATATGATTAGACATTTTACTTTCTCTTTATAGTGGGATTTATTGCATCATATTATTATTTAAAATATGTTCAACAACATATTTTAATTTTTGTAAAACTAAATTGTGATAAAGTGAATTATGATAAATAGCATTGAAAAACTCACAGGCAGCGAACTTAATTTATATAGGAGTAAATAACGTGGCGTGGCATGCAGGGCATAAAAATACAACAAGACAGCGTATATTATCAAGTGCAGCTAAATTATTTGCCTTAAATGGTTATGAACAAGTTGGGATTAATAGCGTGATGGCTGAGGCAGGATTAACACGAGGTGCTTTTTATAGCCACTTTAAGTCAAAATCTGAGTTGTATGCAGAAGCCGTTTTAAATTCAGCAAGTAAAATAGGAACAACATTTTTAAATACTTCTGCGGAGACTTTTGTAAAAACGTATTTAAGTACAATGCATAGAGAAGGGGAGTTTGTTCGTTGTCCTTTAGCCTTTATGGTTACAGATATTACGCAACGAGATTCACAAGTTCGCGATGCTTACACAAAAGTATTTAAAGGGTTTGTTAATCGCTTAACTGAGCTTGATACAAAACCGCATAGTCAGGGGGAACCTGAAATTAAATCTGAACAAGAGATGACTCAAGCTTTACAAAAAGCAGTGCTGCTGATTGGTGGTATGGCAATTTCAAGAGCTATTAATGATGATGAACTAGCCGACCGATTATTAACAGCATGTCAAAGTAAGTTACTAGGCTGAACTGTTAAGAACTGTTAATTTGGTCACTTAATTAGACGTTTTTTATACAAGTTCATTAAAATCTAATCAGGCAAAATCAACAAACACATTTAAACGCTAAAACACAACTGAAGCGACCGCGTTTGATTATAGTAATGAGAGCTTACATCGTGATTTTGATATCCGAATTAAAGTTGCTGAACAACGTGAAAAACTTGAGCAATTATAACTAAGATCGTGGTTGAAACTACGACAACTTAGTTAATAGAAACGTTGTCCCTACAAGTGATCTTAAGCTTTAATCCGATACTTGCTTGACTAACTACCTCTTTTTCTAGTGCTTGTATAATTGACTCGCGTGATGAAGTGTTCACTGTTACTGTTAAGGTGTCATCTATGTAGCATACAGTACCAGAGTTTTTTGTTTGTTTTTGACGTCCTTCGGTTAACAATATAGACAAACGAAATAGTTGCAATAAAAACAGTAAACGTGGATTGGTATGTAATGATAAATCATTCTTTATTTCGGGTTTAAATTTCCCTTTATGATTACGAATTAAAAGAGCTACAGATTGTTGTTCATCCAAGCTAAAACCTGGCATGTCACTATTTTTAATAATATAGGCTCCATGAGCCTGATGTTTTTTGGAATTAATTGCAATACCTATTTCATGCAACCTTGCTGTCCAATACAATAATTGTAAATCGTCATTAGATAAATGTACGGGCGAGTGCTTTAAGTTATTTTTAAAGGTGTTAATTTGATGAATAATACGTTTACTAAATACATGATCAATATGATGTAGATTAATTAAGTTTTGGATCGTTCGTTCTCGAGTATCAATATCTGTACGAGAGTTACTTAAGCTATATAAAACGCCTTCGCGAACACCACCTGTACTAAAATTGATTTCATCAATATTTAAATATTCAAGACAACTTGAAAGTATCGCAACTGCGCTTGCCAATATAGGGCGTCTGTGAGGGTCTAGAGATCTGAACCTAATATTGTCACAGTGTTGCCATTCAATTAATTGTTCTGACAATTGCCTTAAACGTTTTTGATTAATCACTAAATCGTCAAAAAGCTCTAACATGGTTTGAGAAATTGCTTTTACAGAACCAGACGTTCCTAAAACTGCCCCCCATTTATGTTTATGAAACTTTTGGGCTAAAGAAGTTAATTGCTCTAGTGCAAATTGTTTAGCTTGCGCCATATTGCATTGTGTTATTTCCCCATCGGTAAAGAATTTTTGCTTAAAAGTAACGCATCCCATCTCTATACTATCAGCTATTTTATGGTTAAAACCTCTACCTAAAACAAATTCAGTACTACCACCGCCAATATCTATAATTAACGTTTTTCCATACAAGTTTTGTGTATGAGCAACGCCTTTATAAATTAATTCAGCTTCATGTTTTCCTGAAATAATTTCAATAGGGTAAGGAAACACTTTTTTAGCTTCATCCAGAAATGTTTGAACATTTTTAGCTTTACGTAAAGCATGAGTAGCGACGATTCGAATTGCATTACCTGATAAATGATTTAAAGACAGGTTAAATTCTCTCAAACATATCATTGCTCTTTTAATTGCTTCTACATTGAGCATATTATCATTATCTAAACCCGCGGCTAATCCTACTGCTTTTTTTTGACGAAACAATACTTGCAAACAGCCAGCATTTTCTTGAGCAATAATAAGATGAAAACTATTTGAGCCTAAATCAATAGCGACAAGATGGTTTTTAATTTGATGTAATTTCTCATCATTTTTTATATGGTTACTTTCACTAACACTCTTTAATTCAGTGACGTTACTAGGCATGGTCTATAACACGCTTATTTACATTTGAATTAAAAGAGGCAACTTTAGACATTTGTTGCTCTTTTAAATAATGGTATATTTCAATTTGAGAACGAACACTCATGTTAGATGTTTTATTTTGATAGTCATTATTTTGAGAAGAATTAATGATTCTTGCTTTACAGTTATCATTTAACTGAATGGTAATAATATCAATTATGTTTTGTTTTATTTTGGGACAATAAATTGGACACCCCACTTCAACTCGTTCATCAATATTTCGGTGCATCCAATCTGCCGAAGAAATATAAACAGAGGGTTCTCCATTATTTTCAAATATTGCCACTCGCGGATGCTCTAAAAATCTATCTACAATGCTAATGGCGGTAATATTTTCACTCTGGTTGGGAATACCTGGTAATAAGGAACAAACACCGCGAACAATTAATTTAATTTTTACACCTGCGTTGCTTGCTTGATATAGTTTTCTAATTAATCCCGTGTCTACTAAGTTATTAATTTTTAATGTAATACCACTTGTTCTTTGTTGTCTAGCGGCATTGATTTCATTATCAATAAGCGTTTCAAACTTATTTCGGGTATTCAAAGGTGACACAATTAAATGATTAAACTTGAACTTAAGGTAAGGGGCTTTGATAAACTCGAACACCTTTTCAACTTCATTGGTGATGTCTGTGTTACACGTAAATAAGCTAAAATCTGTGTAAATTTTAGCGTTTTTCTCATGAAAATTTCCTGTACCAACATGTACATAATGTACTAATTCATTCTGTTCACGGCGGCTAATTAAACAAATTTTAGCATGCACCTTTAAATTAGAAATGCCAAATGAGACTTGAGCTCCAGCATTTGATAAGGTTTCTGCCCAGTGAAGATTTGCTTCTTCATCAAATCTTGCCCTTAACTCAACATTAACAAAGACCTTTTTGCCATTTTTCACGGCTTCAATTAAAGAGTCAACAACACGAGATTTTTTGGCTACACGATACAGTGAAATCTGAATTTTTTCTACCTTAGGGTCATATGCTGCTTGACGTAGCCACTCAGTAAAATATGAAAACTTATGGTAAGGGTAATGTAACAAAATATCATGCACTTTAATGGCCAAAAAGGCATTATTAAATTGAGTAAAGTAACGGTTATCTAAAGCAGGAAGTTTATCATGTTCCAAGCTTTTATCATTAAGACTTGGAAATTCAATAAAGTCTTTAAAACTATGATAACGTCCGCCAGAAATCAATCCTTGATTCGACGTTATATTTAAACGTTCTTTTAGCGTTACCAACATGTCACTTGGCATTTTTCTATCATAAACCAACCTGACAGGTTCGGCTTTAATACGTTTTTTTAAACTCGACGACATTTGCTCTAAAAGGCTCTGATTAAATTCATTGCTCAAGTCGAATTCAGCATCCCTTGTTAGTTTCATTGAGTAAGCATTGATGGAATCAAATTCAAAAAAACCACTAAAAATTTCAATTAAACAATGGCGAATTGCATTATCAAGCAAAATAATGCTGATGTTATTTTCACCTTCTTTATTTGGTAAAATAATAAAACGTGGCACACTACTACTAGGAACCCGCACAAAAGCATATTGCTTTTGCTTATTTTTAGACATAGATACCATTAAGTAGGTTGCATCATCACTTATATGATCGGCTAAATTAGTCTTTTTGGTCAAAATTAATGGAAAGATATGACGTCGAAGTTTATTTTTAAAATATTGCTTTAACCATAAACTGTGTTCGTCAGTAAGTTGTATTTCGTTAATAAGATAAATGTGTTTTGTTTTCAATTTTTGCAATAGCAGTACATATGTTTCATCGAAAACGTCTTGGAGTGCTATTACTTTTTGTTGAATTTTTTCAAATAATAAAATGGATTCTTTTTTATGTGCTGTGGAACTTGAAAGTAACACTTTTCTTCGTACATTGGCAACTCTCACACGATAAAATTCGTCCATATTACTTGAGTAAATCCCCAAAAAGCGTAAACGTTCCAGCAACGGAACTGTCTCATCTTGAGCTTCTTGTAGAACTCTGTGGTTAAACGATAGCCAACTTAGTTCTTTTTCAAGAAAAGTCATATTTTAAACACTCCATACATCATTATAGATAACACGGGCACTGTAATAGATAGATATTGCATTTTTATGATGATTTGCAGATTTTATTATGCTGCGTGAAATAAAACCGTCATATTTATATAACTTAAGTGTTACATTTATTTGTTAGAAAGAATTAGTGTAATTATTATATGAACAAAGATGGGTGAGCGATGAAATTATCACACCTTACCAAAGCAAGTTCAATACCAAGCCTGAGTGCTACAACCATCCGTGGCGCTCATCCTTCGAGTCAACTAAAGCTGCTACAATTTTTACCATAAAAACTTGTGTTGATCCCTCAGCACAAAATAATCTTATTTTCATTTAAGACGTTTTAGGAAATAGTGTTTTTCATTGTTAACATTTATTCGCTAAAAATAAAAACGTATACTTCTGTCATTATCATTTTAGGCTTTAATTTTATTAGAATAAATTAACCTAAGATCAACTAGGTATATATTAATAAGGATTTAATTTGTGATCATTTCATCTCCATCAGACTATCGTAAAGCGGCAAAAGCTAAACTTCCTCCATTTTTATTTCATTACATAGATGGTGGTGCTTATAATGAACACACACTTCGTAAAAACACTGAAGATTTAGCGAATGTTGCGTTAAAACAAAGAGTTTTGAACGATATGTCTAAACTTGACTTAAGTACTGAATTATTTGGTGAAAAATTAGATTTACCTGTAATTTTAGCCCCTGTTGGTTTAACAGGCATGTACGCACGTCGTGGTGAAGTTCAAGCAGCTAAAGCAGCAGATAGAAAAGGAGTACCGTTTACTTTATCTACTGTTTCTGTATGTCCTATTGAAGAAGTAGCTCCTACAATTCAGCGCCCTATGTGGTTTCAACTTTATGTACTTAAAGATCGTGGATTCATGAAAAATGCATTAGAACGAGCTAAAGCCGCTGGTGTTAATACGTTAATTTTTACTGTAGATATGCCTGTTCCTGGCGCTCGTTATCGTGATATGCATTCGGGCATGAGTGGTAAAAACGCAGCTATACGTCGTGTGCTGCAAGCTATGTGTCACCCTGAATGGGCATTTGATGTAGGTGTATTTGGTAAACCTCATGATTTAGGTAATATTTCTGCTTATCGCGGAGAAGTCACAAAATTAGAAGATTATATTGGTTGGTTAAGTAATAATTTTGACCCATCAATTTCATGGAAAGACTTGGAATGGATTCGAGAATTTTGGGATGGTCCAATGCTTATTAAAGGTATTTTAGATCCAAACGATGCGAAAGATGCAGTAAAGTTTGGTGCTGATGGTATTATCGTTTCAAATCATGGTGGTCGACAGTTAGATGGTGTTTTATCATCTACTAAAGCATTACCAAGCATTGCAGACGCAGTTAAAGGTGATTTAAAAATAGTGGTTGATTCAGGTATTCGTTCAGGGTTAGACGTCGTTAGAATGTTAGCCTTGGGGGCAGATTGTACAATGTTAGGTCGTTCATATATTTATGCATTAGCAACAAAAGGACAAGCAGGTGTTGAAAATCTTATTGATCTTTATGAACAAGAAATGCGTGTTGCAATGACATTATGTGGTGCAAATACACTCAAAGATTTAACTAGGGAGTCTTTAATTAATATTTAATAACATCAGCATCAGCTCGGCTTAACAAGTCTTTCTATAGTGAGTAGATAGATTTGTTAACTTTCAAGTAGTTAAAAGCTTTTTAAACTGAGTTGAGGTTAAATAGTTTCAAGGAACATTTTTATCTGTAACAGTTTATAAGACATAAATTTACTTTTGCTGGATAAGATTTATTAGATCACAGCAAAAGATCAGATTTATTCTTTCACTGGAATGGCATTCAGTATTTGCAAAATCATTTGGTTGTTGCCTAGTTTGGCTAGGTCGATGAGGTAGCTTTTTTCAAGCGGCAGCATTGATTGGCCTGCCAGTAATTCTTTAAGCCGTTGTTCTTCATTATTGGCTATAGTGGTTTTGATGGCAGCAAAATTGGCGATGCTTTGGTTTATCTCGTTGGGCTTGTTGGTTTCCATATACGCGTTCCCTTTTTAGTCGATGAATGAAAGGTTTAGCAGAACTTATCATAGGTGTTTGTCTATAAAATGCAACCTTCGTCAGGTTTCAGGTGCATTGATCCTTATCATATTTACTTTTCGTGTAAATGGCTGCACCTATGATGATTAATAAAAGTGACACCTTAAATTAATAATTATGTCACTTTTCTCCCCATTTTTTGTCATATTTGTATCGTATATTTCCCCGCAATTATTATTATTTAACTATTTGTTTTTAAGGGAAATCATGCACAATTTATATAAAAAAACATTGATCGCTTTAGCTATTTCATCCACGTTAACAACGAATGTATTAGCTGAACAAGTAAACAAGGAAAATGATCTAATTGAAGAAGTTACCGTAGTTGCTAAAAAGCTCTCGCATGCTAATCATGAAATAGATGTAAAAATGACTCAACAGCAGTCTAATATTTCTAGTGTATTAGCGGTAATGGATAATTTACCCGGTATAAGTATAAATGAAGGGGATGCGTTTGGTGGCGATGACTGGTCTACGTCAATTACTATGCGTGGCTTTAGTATTGATGGTAATCAACAACAATTAGGGATGACTGTTGATGGTATTCCAAATGGTGGTTCTAACTACGGTGGTGGTGCAAAAGCTAATCGGTATCTTGATTCAGAAAACATGGAAACAATTGAGGTGTCGCAAGGGACTTCAGATATTTCGTCTGCGTCATTAGAGGCATTAGGCGGAACCTTTAATTTTGTTAGTGCTATGCCTGAGTTTGAAAAAGCAACCAAATTTGCACTAACAACGGGCGATCATGATGCGTCTAGATATTATGTTCGTCACGACACAGGTTTACTTTTTGATAATACCTATGCTTATGCTAGTTATTCTACAACCTCTACTAGCCGTTGGGTGGGTGAGGGCTCTAATGGTGGCATGACAAGAGAGCATGCAGAATTAAAATTTGTCACCGACTTAGGTAAACTTAATGTTACAGGACGATTGTCTTACGATGATGCTGATGAAGATAATTACAATTCAGTAAGTAAAGAACAGTTTGAGCAAACACCTGATTGGGACCAACTAACGTGGAATTGGACAGGTATACCTCACTTTGATCAAATGTTTGCAGAAGGCTGGTCTACCTTACGTGAAAACACCTTAGGTTACGTGAAATTTGAATACGATATTTCAACTAATATGCATTTTCAAATAACGCCTTATATACATAAAAACGAAGGTAGAGGTGATTGGATACCTCCTTACTTAGTAGCGGCTGTTGATGCGGAAGGAAACCCTACAAATGAAGGAGGCTCTATCGCTGGCTCGTACGGTTTTACCGACCAGTTGGGTAACCCATTAACACCCGCGGCAAATTGCACTGATAATTTATCTTGGCCGTGGGATTCAGGTGCAGGTTTAGCACCTTCTTGTTACGACCGAAATGCGGTGCCTGTTATGTCTTATCGTCATACTCATTATCAAAAAGATCGCTTAGGTTTAACGGCTAACTTTGAATGGTCGGTTGGAATCAATGATATTGCTTTTGGCTTATGGGCTGAAACTAATGATCGTGATGAATCTCGTGATTGGCATAAAGTGATAGATGCTCGTGTATATCATCACTTTGATGAAACACCGTATTGGACACAATACAGCAATAGCTTTCAAACAGATACGTTGAAACTGTATGTTCAAGACACCCTTGACTTTGGTGATTTCACCGTTAATCTTGGTGTTCAACAATATTTTGTTGATTTAGAAAAATATGACAACTTTTCAAAAGCTGTAACAGCCAAAGTAAATAGCGATTCAGATACCTTATTTAGTACAGGTGTTATTTATCAAGTGAATGCTAATTTAGAACTATTTGCAGGTTACAGTGAAAACTTTTCAGCAATTAAAGATGGTGTTTTAGAGCGAGGTTCATCAACATTAGATGAAATAGAGCCTGAAACGGCTGAAAATATTGATGTTGGCTTTCGTTATAACAATGCCAATTTAGATTTATCAGCCACTTTTTATTCAATAACGTTTGATAACCGCATTACTTTTATAGCACCTGGTAGCGACACATCAGGTATTGACTACACAATAGGTACTAATGGAACTTACCTTAACGTGGGCGGTATTGAGTCAGAAGGCTTTGAATTAAGTGCAAGCTACCGATTTAATGACAATTGGGATATTTACACATCATACACTAACAACGATTCAACTTATGTTGGTAATGCACCAGGCTTTGAAGCAGGCACTAAAGTGGTTGATTCGGTTGATGACATGTTTGTTTTTTCAACTAACTACACTTTTGAAAAGTTCCGTGCTGGTCTTTCTGCTAAGTATACTGGTGAGCGAGGTGTGGCTGATTCATACACTGTATTAGACTTCAATGCTGGGTATAACAGCACGCTTAATAACAACATATTTAAATCATTTGATGTTGCTTTTGTTGTAAATAATCTTACTGATGAAAGTTACTTATCAACGGGAACAGGCAATGGCACATCGTTCTTTATCGGTGCTCCACGTACTGCTTCAATGACGGTAACGGTTAGTTTTTAATTCTAGAAATCCAACTAAAAATTGTAATACCTAAATGATAACCAAGCGATATTTATTGCTTGGTTATTTCTATTTAAACTCATTATTTATTGGTTATTTAAATGTCTAAATACTTAATTATCGCAATACTTTGTTTTAGCGTTAGTATGGTTAGCAAAGCAGAAAACACCACAAAATCTGACCATGCAACAGCAGCGGTTGCTGAAAACTTAATTTTGATTACTATTGATGGTTTACGTTGGCAAGAACTGTTTAGTGGTGCTGACGAAAACTTACTTAACAATGATAAGTTTGTACGCCCAAACAGGCACACAAAAGCACATTTTTGGGACAAAAAACCAGCAAAAAGCCGTGCGTTATTAATGCCCTTTTTTTGGAATACTATTGCTAAAGAAGGTGTTCTTATTGGGAATAGAAACATAGGTTCAACAATGTCTGTTGCTAATAACTGGCATTTTTCTTACCCTGGCTACAGTGAAATATTTACGGGCATTGCTGACCCAAAACTTAATAGCAATAAAAAAGTACCCAACCCACATCGGTCATTTATCGAATGGCTAAATAATCAAGCACCGTTTGAACATAAGTTAGCGGCTTTTGCGAGCTGGGATGTGTTTCCTGCTATTTTTAATGTAGAGCGTAATAAAATGCATGTTAATGCTGGGTTTATGCCTGCACAGGGTTACCCATTGTCTAACGAGATGACATTACTCAATTCACTGCAAAAAGAAATTCCTAGCCCTTGGCACAATGTAAGGTTAGATAGTTTTACTTATCGTTATGCTAAAGATTATTTACTGCAGCAAAAACCTAAAGTAATGGCTATTTCATTTGGAGAAACGGACGATTTTGCTCATGATGGACATTATGATAGTTATTTAAGCTCAGCACATCAAACGGATAAGTTTATTGAAGACTTATGGCACACGATCCAATCAACGCCTGAGTATAAAAACAAAACCGTATTATTGATTACTACCGATCATGGGCGTGGTAGCAATGCCGAAGATTGGCAACACCATGCGTCAGCAGATGCAGTTAAAGAATACATGAAAAATTTAAATACATTCCCTAATGGCATTGTCGGATCAGAAAATATTTGGTTTGCGGCCATTGGCGCAGGTATAAAAGCCAAAGGGCAGGTTATTACTCAAGGTGAAGTTAAGCAAAAGCAAATAGCTGCTACCGCATTAACCTTACTTGGAAAAGATCCTAAAGATTTCAATCCTAATGTAGGGTCTAAAATTAAGGAGATTTTTTAATGAAAGCTTTAACGTTGGTAATGTTTTGTATTATTAGTTTCGCGCTTAGTGCTTTTTCAGTGCAAGCAAAAGTACAAAAAATACTCTTTGGCTCTTGTAGCCATCAAGATAAAAGTATGCCTATTTTGGATGCGATTAATGCTGAAAATGCTGATTTATTTATATTTTTAGGTGATAACATTTATGGTGATACTAAAAATATGGCAGATCTTGCCAATAAATATAAACGCTTAGGCAATATATCAGGCATTAAAACATTACGTGAAAATACCGAAACCATTGCTATTTGGGATGATCATGATTATGGTGAAAACGATGCTGGCGCTCAATATCCTGAAAAAGAAGCATCACGAAAGCTGATGTTAGATTTTTGGCAAGAGCCTAAAAACTCTATGCGTTATTCTCGCGATAGCGGTATTTATACTGCTTATATGTATGGGGAAGGTGAACAGAAGGTTCATGTAATATTACCTGATTTACGCTGGAATAGAGATACACTAAACCATGTTTCTAAACAAGCGTATATCCTTGACCGAAAACCAAATAATATGGGGCCATACTCACCAAGCACCGTAAAAAATGCCTCTATGCTTGGCGAAAAGCAATGGATATGGTTAGAGGAAGAACTGAAAAAGCCTTCGGCCATTAAAATTATTGGTTCAAGCTTACAACTATTACCTGAATTTACTGGTTGGGAATCATGGGCTAACTTTCCAGAAGATCGAAAAAAATTATTTGCTTTGATTAAAAAGCACAAAGTTAATGGCGTTTTGATCATTAGTGGTGATACCCATTGGGGAGAAGTATCTAAAGTTTCACTTGCAACTGATTACCCTTTATGGGAAGTGACAAGCTCAGGATTAACAGAAGAATGGAAGCAGGTTAGCCCGAATAAGCATCGGGTTGGCTCGTACACTAGTGAAGTGAATTATGGTGAAATATTAATTGATTGGGATGAGAGTGATCCTAAAATATCCTTGAAAATTAAGGATATAAAAGGTGATGTTTTTGCTCATCATCACTTAATGTTGTCAGAAATAAGCGCGTATTAATAATAACAGTAATTTAGTGTTTGTTTTTAATTAATAAGCACTAAATTACCAAACCAGCATTAGAAAAACTAAGGGTTAAGGTGTGCGTGAACGGAAATATTTTTTATAATTGCGTGTTGACAACGTGTTATTTAATGCTTTCATCAGGACTTCACTTGAAAAAGTTGATAAAATGCTAGAACACTCAAAAGAGGGATTAAAAACTCAGTATTTACATCACAAATATACCATTAATCAAGTTGACTATATCTAACCATGACACAAGTGAAAAATATCACGCCTCCTGCTAACACATTAACAATATTAGCTGACAATACACTACAACAAGCTAAGCTTTCAGAAGCGGCTATTGTGATTAGTTTCAATGGTATAAGCCATGTGGTAATGATGGCATCGCCTGCTCATTTGAAAGACTTTGCTCTGGGCTTTGCTTTAAGTGAAGGTTTAATTGGTTCGGTTAAAGAAGTGTTAGATACTGTTGTTCATTCTCATGATTATGGTTGGCAAGTAGATATTCAAATACTTGCCAGTAGTCAAAACCGTTTGAAACAACGTCGTAGAAAAATGACAGGGCCAAGTGGTTGTGGCCTTTGTGGGATAGATTCTCTTGAAGCCGCAATGGAATTAAGCTATTCGTCAAATATAGAGCTTAGTAAAAACAAGGTATTACCCTGCGAAGCGACTATTGTTAAAGCTAAAGATGCATTACCAATAATAGTAAAAAAAGCAGGTGGAACTCGAGGTAATCATGTGGCAGCATATTTTGACTTATCTGGTAACGTTATGGCGAGTAGAGAAGATGTAGGGCGTCATTCTGCACTGGATAAACTGTTGGGGTGTTTGGCTAAAGGCACACAACCTATTACTGAAGGGTTTGTACTGTTAACTAGCCGCTGTAGTCATGATTTAATTGCCAAAGTAGCTCGTTTAAATTTATTTACTTTAGTAACCTTAGCACAACCCACTGATTTAGCTGTAAATTCCGCACGTAAAGCAGGCATAGCCCTTTTTTGCTTTCAGTATGGTCAACTTAAACGTTTTGCTTAAGAGAAATATATGTCTAAACCAAACAAGTCACTTAGCTCTAAAAATCAACAAAATAATGATACTCCTAAATATTCACCTCCTGCGGGGGGCTGGGGAGCGCTAAAAAGCTCAGCTAAACACCTTATGCAGAGTGAAAACTCAGTAAAAGGAGTCAAAGCTTTATTAAGAGCGAATCAACCTGGTGGTTTTGACTGTCCGGGCTGTGCTTGGGGGGATTCAGAAAAAGCAGGGAAAATTGATTTTTGTGAAAATGGCGTAAAGGCTATTGCATGGGAGGCAACCAGTAAACGTGTTGATGCCAATTTTTTTAAGCAGCATTCCATCGCAGAATTAAAACGTTGGGATGATCACTCACTTGAAAAAAGTGGCCGCTTAACAGAACCTATGTACTACGACGGTAAGCATGATCATTACCAACCTATTAGTTGGAACAAGGCTTTTAGTGTTATTGCTGAACAGCTTAAAGCGCTTGCTTCGCCTAATGAAGCTTTGCTGTATACATCTGGTCGAGCGAGTAATGAAGTAGCCTATTTATATCAGTTATTTGGTCGGGTTTTGGGTACAAACAATTTTCCAGATTGCTCTAATATGTGCCATGAAGCCTCTGGCGTTGGTATGACGCGTAGTTTAGGTACAGGGAAGGGCACAGTAACTATGGATGATTTTGACCATGCCGATGCTATTTTTGTTTTTGGTCAAAACCCTGGCACTAATCATCCACGTATGTTGGGTACGTTACGAAAGGCTAGTAAACGCGGTGCAACTATTGTTTCCATTAATAACCTGAAAGAACGTGGATTACAAAAGTTTACCGATCCACAAAGTGCAAAAGAAATGATCCTTTTCACAGGTACTAACATTAGTGGTTACTACTTTACCCCCCGATTAGGTGGTGACATGGCGTTATTACGTGGTGTTGCTAAGTGTTTATTTGAACGATTTGAACAAGATAAATCAGTGCTTGATATTGAGTTTATTAATGAACATTGCCGTGGTTTTGAAGCATACAAACGCAGTGTTGAATTAACGACTTGGGATAAAATAATTAACCAGTGCAGTTTAAATAGAGCAGATATTGAAAAACTAGCTGATATATACACAAGTAGTGAAAATGTAATTTTTACATGGGCCATGGGAATCACTCAACATCGTCACTCAGTAGCCACGGTAAGAGAACTTGTTAATGTATTGATGTTAAGAGGCAACATAGGTAAAAAAGGCGCTGGCGCTTGTCCTGTTCGTGGTCATTCAAATGTACAAGGCAATCGTACGGTTGGCATTAATGAAAAGCCACCGATGGCGTTTCTCGATTCGTTAGAAAAGCAATATGCCTTTAGTGCACCGCGTGATGTTGGGTATAACACGGTTGAGTCAATTGCAGCCATGTTAACAGAAAAAGCCAAAGTATTTATAGCGCTGGGTGGAAACTTTGCCGCCGCTACACCTGACACACAAAGAACCTATCAAGCATTACAAAAATGCGATTTAACTGTGCAAATCAGTACTAAACTTAATCGTAGCCATTTAATGACAGGAAAAAATGCTTTAATTCTTCCCTGCTTAGGGCGAACTGAAATTGATCGCCAAGCAAGTGGTGAACAATGTATTACAGTTGAAGACTCTATGAGCATGGTACATAGTTCGAAAGGTCAAAATGAACCTGCTTCGCCAAACTTACGATCAGAAACGTCTATTATTGCGAGTATGGCAATGGCTTCGGTAGGAAATAAGCTAGTTGATTGGCTAAAACTTTCTAATGATTATGCTTTGATTCGAGATGAAATAAGTGCTGTTATTCCCAATTTCGATAATTATAATGAAAAGATAAAAACAGGCAGAGGTTTTTATTTACAAAACTTAGCAGCTCAACGTCAATGGAAAACGCCAGAGAATAAAGCGATGTTTTCGGCTGCGGAATTACCCGAACAACTCGCGCATGAAATTGCCAAAGATAAAACAGAAAACCCTGTGTTTACATTACAAACATTACGCTCCCATGATCAATACAATACCAGTATTTACGGAATGGATGATCGTTATCGTGGTGTTTATGGCGAACGAAAAGTTATTTTTATCAATGCCGAGGATATGGCTAAAGTATCTTTAGTTAATGGTGATTTTGTTAAAATAACCACTATTGCAGATGACAGTGTAGCGCGTTCAGTAACAGACTTTAAAGTGATGGAATATGCTATTCCGTCAGGGTGCATTGCCGCATACTATCCCGAAACTAACCCTTTGGTGCCCTTAGAAAGCGTAGCAGATGATTGCGGCACACCAACCTCTAAATCAATACCTGTTATACTAGAAAAAATATAAATCATGAGGTAAAAAACTGTTTATCTTTTTTGATTCCAATAAGCACTGCCAATATAACAATTTATTGTTATATTGGCAGTGCTCGTTAAGATAAGCTTTTAATTGTTTAACAACACTGGCTTCAGTCGCTATAAAAATAGCAGTGTTGGTTAATTTTTTTGGCTGCGTTATTAACGCATTTAAAAAACTATTTGTTAACTTATTTGGTGTAATAATCCAATTAAGTTTTATACCTTGTAGTATGGTGAAGTGTTGAATAGTTGATTGACTGAATCTGATTGAATAAGTTAACCGAGAGTGTTTATGCCAAATAATTTGTCTATTCGTTCATACAGTACAAAACCAACGAGCCATAGCCATTCGTTTAACCAGTTGGTGTTACCGTTAAAAGGCGTAATTCAGATAAGTGTCGGTGATTTTAATGGTAAAGTAGCGCCAGGTGAATGTGTCGTAGTAAAGAGTGATGAAGTACATCTTTTTACCGCAAATACTGAAGCGAGGTTTGTTGTTGCTGATATGCAGGTACTACCAGAGAATATTTTATCTTCTGAACGTGTTGTTTTTTCGATCAACTCATCGCTTGTTAGTTATTTAGCTTTTATCGAGAAACAGTTAGAGCATCAAGTAAATATAGCGCTTGAGCGTGCAATGTTTAATACCTTTTGTTTACTACTAATAGAACAACCCTTGTTACCAACAATAGACTACCGAATTGGTGCTGCTATCAGTTTTATTGAAAATAATCTTGCGGATAAATTACAAATTAACCGTTTGGCAAAAATAGCTTTTTTAAGCGAAACACAATTTAAAAAACTCTTTAAAGAGCAAACCGGGTATTCAGTAATGAAGTATGTCACTATGCTTCGCATGGAAAAAGCGCAAGCACTACTTACGCATACAGACTACCGATTACAACTGATAGGTGAAAAAGTAGGGTACAGTGAACTGTCAATGTTTAGTCGTAAATTTTCTCAGTATTGTGGTATTTCACCCACAAAATTCAAAAAATAACATTCGTCTGATTTGTTAATAAAAACGTCTTAATTGTCAAGTAGTATGGTAAACAACAGGGTATAGTTTTTCTTGTTTACTTACCTGATGAGATACAGATTAATATGACGAATCAAGGCCACATTTTTAAAGGCATTATAGCAATTGTTATTGCTAGTTTTCTATGGGGAACCACAGGCACGGCGGCAAGTTATGCTCATAATGTTAGTTCATTAGGTATTGGCGCTTTTTCAACTGGTGTTGGTGGCCTTTTATTGGCACTTTTTGCGCACAGAAGAATACAACTAGACTATAAACGTTTGCTTGCTCAACCCATGTTAATATTATTGGGTAGTGCCTGTGTAGCTATCTACCCGTTAGCATTTTATAACGCGATGCGCTTTTCAGGCGTTGCCATTGGAACCATTATCTCTATTGCGAGTGCGCCATTTTTTTCTGTGTTATTGGAGCGTCTGATCAGCAAAAAATATATATCGCTACATTGGGTCATTAGTTTTATTATTGGAGCGGTTGGTATTGTATTTTTAGCAATGGGTAAAAGCCACGAAAACTCGTCTTTAAATAATTATTTATTACAAAATATGGGGGTGCTTTTAGGTTTGCTTGCTGGGTTAACTTATGCTGGTTATTCATGGGCTGCAAAGCATTTGATAGAAAAGGGGGTACATTCACAATCATCTGTAGCGGTGCAATTTGGTATTGCTGCTTTGTTTTTATTGCCATCCTTATGGTTTACAGGCGAAAATATTTTCTCAACCATGATGAATACTTCTGTGGTGATATATATGGCATTTGCGCCAATGTTTTTGGGATATTTACTTTTTGGCTTTGGTTTAAAGTCAATTGACGCCAGTAGAGCAACTTTAATTACTTTAATAGAGCCGTTAGTGGCTACGCTTCTGGCTATCTATATTGTTGGCGAAAAATTTAAAATGATTGGCTGGGTTGGTATGGGGTTAGTCTTACTTTGTTTATTATTACAAACAATTCCGTTTAATTTTAACAGGCAAAAAACGGCAACTGTCTCTACTCCGTTAATGCGAGAGTATTAGCTATTTTAACCCTGCATTGTAAGCTAACAGAGGTAATGCCAAGAATAATTTATCAAATTATGTTATTAATGATTAAAAACAATAATTAAGAATTAAGTTAGTTTATTTTGATTAACTAATAAGATAAAAATGAGTTACTCTACAGGCACGTTAAACGCCTAATGGGTAGAAATGGCTAGGGAAATTGACAAATGAAAATTATCCATAATATATTCGTAACCATAGCTATATTGTTTGGTCTTGTCACTATTGTTGCAGGTACTCGCGTTCTTCTGGGGACAAATCCAGGATACATCGTTTTTTTTCCTTTATTAATATATAACGCAATAATGGGTATAGTATATGTTGTTGCTGGTATCACCGCATGGCGTAATATTAAACAAGGCATGCAAATGGCGGCTGCTATTTTTTTGCTTAATACCCTTGTTTTAACAATAATCTTTTTAATGTACAAGCAAGGTTTTGCTATTGCGGTTGACAGCCTTCGCGCTATGTCTTTACGAACCTTTGTTTGGTTTGTTCTATTTGCTGGATTCTGGTGGTTATATCGTAATAATAACATTGACTATTTCAGGCCCAATGTCTAAGTTTTCACTTATGTCAACATTGATGAATGAAATATTGGTAAAGCGAGTGATGAGGTATGGGTGATTTAATCCTTTGGTTATTGTTTGAGGTATTTTTCGGGTATGTGTTTTATATCACAGGAGCAACTATCGTTAGAATGGTTTCTTTAGGGAAAAGTAGGGTAGAACTTTATTCGCTTCGTAGCTATAGCAATAGAAAAAAATCAAAAATTCGTATACCATCACAAGCCTATTTAGTCGGGCTGCTTTTTTATGTAGTCCTTACCGTTTTACTCGTTTTATTTTACTAAACCTTTATCGATTGAGTTCTTTTCATTATCATTTCATTTAATTAAGTTAAAAATGGTAAGTTCATTATTCTAAAGAATACAGACTAACTTTAAATGTATAAGAAATGAAATGTATAGGAAATGTATATTTCTAGGCATTTTTAGACCGTAACAATCAATAAGCTTGCCCAGTCTAAAAATAAATAACATAACGCCCTAGATTAATTACTTAATAAACAAGGATGTCCTATTGTACCTTCACATCCTATAGAAACGCTACCTCGTCCACCGAAACTACCACTTACGGTAAAGCCCATTTTGTTGATAAAAGCTTCTACATTTGCAGCTGCTCCTCTAACCTGAAATGCACCATTTCCTGTCGCTATTATCATAACCCCCTCGCTACGCCCAGAATCAGTTTTAGCTGTAAATTCATACCCCACACGGCCATCAGGGTTAATATTCAAACTTGTAAATTTAAACTGAAAGGTATCACCGTTAGTACCAAATTGCACTGTAACAACATATTGCGCTGTAATAACGGTACTCAAAGCGGTAGAGCCAAATGCCCCTGAAATTGTCCTAACACTCGCGATAATGTTATTTTCATAATATTTACCAATAGCTTGAGCAACATCGGCTTGCATAGATGGGCTTCTGACAAGATCCACGACATTAAAGCTTGAGCTATCAAACATATAAGGACTGATCGCACTGATTGAAATTTTGCCTTTAATTAAACTATCTAATTGGTGCTTAAATGCTCTTAATTCTTCTATACCTGATGTCAAGTCTACAGAAGGAGTAGCTTCCACTGCTGAGTGCTGTCCTGGTTCATTAAATACGTAAAAGCTGTTAGCTTCGATGGTTTTAAAATCAATAACATTCACTTTTCCATTTCGGCCTGATAAAACAGCTAATGATTTTTGTTCTGCATAGGAACAATCATCACATGTTAGGTAATTAATAGACTGGGCGTTAGTATGTAGAGAAGGTAATGCTATAATCAGCATAAAAATGGGTAGTAGTAACTTCATTTGGTTCATCCTTGTTGTTATATATTTGATACACAATTCACTGTATTGAATAAAAAACGCTCATTTAGTGTGAAAACGTCATTTAAGTTTATTATGAATTACTTAAAATTAACAGACTGACTATATACCTAAAGCGATAAAAATCAACCCTGTAAAAGAGTTAAACGAGATGGTATAGCCAAGATAAAGTAAAGTAAAATTTGTTATTTTCGGCTCAGAAAAATTAAATAAACCTAATCTAAAATCACCATGTGATTTGGAATGCTTGCTAATAGATTCTATGATCAAACGTTTCAATGAAAATTCAGTATAAAGTTAATTGAGCAATGAATTTGACAAGCTTGATAGTTATAGTGAACTACCATGAAAAAAGAGGTGGAAAATATCAAAGTTGCAAATAAAAAATGAGTTTAGCGTAGTTATTTACTTGAACAAATTTAATAGGTTTAATTATATTATTCGTTGCTAAAAATTGCGCAGTCACGGCCTTGTGCTTTGGCTTGATAAAGAGCTTTATCTGCGCGTTTTAGCCAAGTATCCGCTGTTGTTTTAGGTTTCCAAGAAGCCACACCAAACGACACTGTAATTTCATTACCATCGGGAGTTTTTAACTCTTTTTTAATCGCTGCTCTGAGGTTGTTAAAAAAGTTATGTTGTTGATCATCTATGCCTGAAATCAACAGTACAAATTCTTCGCCACCAAAACGATACAGTCGGTCGTATTTACGAATATTGGCGGTGGTGATGGCTACAAAATCTTTTAACACTTGATCTCCAACCGCGTGTCCGTAATTGTCATTTACCTTTTTAAAGTAGTCTAAATCTAGTATTGCTAATAAATGAACTGTGTCATTGCGTTCGGCATTCGATAATGCTGCTTCAATATCTGTGCTTAGCGCTCTGCGATTAAAAGCGCCAGTCAGGGCATCAATAGTATTTAGTGTTTCTAACAAACGAAACTGTTTAAGACTATGATTAGAATAAACAAAGGCGCTTATGGTTAGCATTAGGGTTGTTATTATATAGGAGTTGAGTGAAATAACGGTGAATATATCAGAGAGCGCAACTAACGATGCACCAGCTATCACATTAACACCAAAGGCTTCTATTGGTTTGAGTAATATAAAAGTACTGGCGAATACTGGGTAAACCCAAAAAAAACTATCAATACCATTGACAATAACAATAGTAACAACGCCTGTATTAATAAATACGGCTATTACGGCACTTAAAATCCTAATTTTTTTAGTGTAATAGGCATATGCAACTAATACTATCATGCCTATGATTATTGACATATCAATGATTGCGGCAGTGAAATTACCCGCTAAATAGCGCATAACAACAAATGGAAAAACACCCAAAATTGCTACAGAAGCTAGTAACAATAATAATGACAGTTGATATTTTTCCTGTAGTTGATTGATCATATCGCTCTCGTATTTTTTCGCAATAAAATTGAATAAATAGAACTAAATTTTATCTTACCATTGCAGATTTTACATGGACATCAGGCGAATACATTAATCAGGTACCCATAGTGGCTACTAATTGCTATTTGATTTACCACTAAGGTGCAGATGTAGGATAATTACCTACTATTGAATATATAACGTTGGGTTGTTAAAGCATATTCATAAAAAAATAGGTGTTGCATAGCAGACACCTATTTTTTTCTTTTGCATAAGGCTTATTAAAGCCTGTTTGATTGATGTTTTACTTACTAATCATCACTTTGATTAGTAAAAGTCATTTTGTAACCCGTTGCAGAACTCGCGTCTTTTTCTAAAAGAACAAACTGATTTTTACTGTCTTCGTTAAGTGTTAATTGGCTTGTTGCAAGTACAATATTACTGCTGTCTAATGTACCAATCACGTAAACAGTGTATGTGTTATTAAGTAACCCAACGGTACTTGGCGTAGCAAATATTGCTGTTAAATACTGATCAGCCGTTTCTATAATTTCATCATTGCGTACAAAGTACACTTTAATATTAGTAAAGTCGTCAACAATTTCATCTTGGTCGATTAAGTTTACTACTGTCATTTGATGACTATAAATACTTTCAGTTTTACTGTTTTCAACAACCAGTGAATTTAGCGTTATTTCTATTTCGTCGATACGGCCATCACCATCTTCGTCAATGTCGCCATCTTCATCTTCATCTACAGCTTCTTCTAAAAGATAGAAAAAGATTGTTTTATCAGTATTTTCATTTAATGGTAATAAATGATTATTGATAATAACACTTTGCTCATTTGGTGTTACCAAACTCATACTATAATCGCCAGAGCTGATTAGTGTTGTTGGGCTATATTCACCATAGTTGAGTGCTGACACTTCAGGTGAGTCATCAATGGTATTGATGTAAAAATCAAATGAGCTTGTATATTGTGGTAGTAGTGGGTGCTCTACAATACCATTATATACACGGTAACTGGCTTCAGAATTAGTGTCTGAATAAGCTTGTACTGCTGAGGTTGATACAATATCTATCATAAATGGAGATGAGCCTACGCCAGTGTTAGCTCTAACAACGATGATATATTCTGCAGCATAAGGAAAAGTGATATCAGGTGAGGTATACAAAACGTCAGTACTACCAGCAGAGGTAATGTAAAAGATGTACTCGTCTTGGTCTAACTTTTGATTGTCAGACATAACACTATAATTAGCTTGGTTTAATAATTTAGCTTCATTGAATGTTTCATCTGATTCAGAGTAATAAATATCTATTCCTGCAGATAAATCATGCATGTTAAGTACTCTAACGTTAAATAAATCGTCGACGTTATCGTCATCAATTTCATCTTCATCTCTTACTGGAATTTCATAAACCATGATACTTGGTTCTTTAATATCACCAGCGATAACAATAAACTGAGTGGCATCACTATTTATTCTTAGTGGTTCTTCATAAATAGTTTCTAAATCATATTGATTGTTGTATTCATTTTGCCAAGCTAACTCAATATCATAGGTGTCAGGATCGTAAGAGAAACGACTGCCAACTTTGGTGAAAGAGATGGCTGAATATGTTTTTTCGCTATAATCATCATCGTCATATTGGTCTACAGTTAAATAAATTCCAGGTGCATTTGAAGAAAGGTTATATAACTGGATATATCCAGTGTCTGAATCACTACTACCCCCACAACCATATAAAGTTAATGAAAAAATCAAGCTAAACCACAATGGGATAAAACGTTTGTAGCTAGAGTTTTGAAAGCTTCTGAGAGTCATTTTTTTTCCTTTTAGTAAGTATCACTATTAACTACTTGCAAATTTAAGGCGAATAAAAGTCTTAAATTTATTGCTGATATTTAAAATTTTAAGCAGATCATTAGGTTAATTAAATTGCTGTTTTGGCATGTGGATAGAGAGTATTGTATTGGGTAAGTTCCGTTTACACATGCGCCTTTACATATCTTTACATATCTCGGGTTAATAAACCACACTAATCAATTAAAGAGACCATTTTATATGGTCTACGTTAGGTTGACTAGTGTGATTTTATTTGAATACACCCTATAAGAGGCTCTATTTTAGTTTAAGTTCAAGTTTAAGTTCAAGTTTTTAGTTCGAGCATAGCGTGTTTCATTTTCTGTAATGCTTTTTCTTCAATCTGTCGAATACGTTCTTGTGATACACCATATTTGTTAGAAAAAAACTTGTGAGTTTTTCTTTCAGATGACAGCCATCTATGCACAACAATATCTTTGCTGCGTTCATCTAAAGTGTTTACGATATTGTTAACTTCGTGCAATGCTTTTTGTTTAAAGTCATCTTGAATCAAGCTTGTTTCAAAAAATGCCGATTTATCTTCTAGTATATTTTCGATGTTGAAGTGCGTACTTTCTTGTTCATTTTTTTCTACAGAATTAATCAAAATATCGGGCTGTGATATCTGAAGTTCCATGTCATTAATATCTTCTTCGCTTACCTTTAATTGTGTGCTTATCTCTTTTTTTTCTTTATTGGTTAACCAACCGATGTTTGTTTTTAACCGTTTTAAATTATAAAATAGCTTTCTTTTTGCTTTGGTTGTGGCCGACTTGACTAATCGCCAGTTACGAATAACAAACTCTTGAATCTCAGCTTTTATGTAATGTACGGCAAAGCTAGAAAGCCTAACACCATAATCTAGACTAAATTTTTTAACCGATTTCATTAGTCCCACCGTGCCTTCCTGCACTAAGTCTTCAATTGGTAAACCATAGCCTTTATAACTACGAGCGATGAATGCAACAAAGCGTAAATGAGCTAGAATAATTTGTTGCGCAGCAGCTAAATTATTATGCTCTTGATAATCTAAAAAAAGTGTTTTTTCTTGTGCTTCATTTAACATGGGTAGGTTGTTAACATACGCTAGATATGAGTCAAAGCTACCCGTATGATTAATCGATATTGGGAGTTGTATTGACATATCTATTTTACCTCCTGTTTGTTTTTTGTGGTTAATGCGTAATGAAGGAATTTAGTATTAAAGTGTGTATTTCCAGGTGTTAACATGCTGAGATCATGTTGTAATTTTTTTTCCATAGCCGACTTTTGTGTGCTAGCAATAGTAGCATGTGTTTGTGTATTACTTAGTTGTTGGTTGATGTTTTGTGTTATTTGACTTTGCTTTAGCGTTGAAAATGCTGAAAAGCTGATGCCTAAAATAAAGAGTAGTAAAATACATAGTGTTTTGATTAAAGTTTTATTAATTGAAGTCATGATATATCCTCGTTTAAGCAACATAAAATAAATTCAGGTGAATATGCTTTATAAAAGCCATATTTAATCGTTAACTTGTCAATGGAGCCACTATGGCTCCATTGATTTTATCTATATTTACTCTGTAACTGCTTTTTGTTCCTCCTCTATTTTTTTCTCTTTTTTGATAATAAGTTTGTCTGACAATAACTCATTAAGTTGTTCATAATTTACTTTTGGTATGGTGAACCATTGATTTATATCGCTTCTTTTTAAAAAGTGAGAATCATCTTGAGAGGCAAAATAATAGGTGTATTGCTTATTTTCCTCATCATGAACAATAAGTTGGTTTGATGGTTTGTATGATTTATTGGCGATACCTGAAACAGTTAAATTATTTAACTGATTTACCAAAACTTGAATATTTTCAATGTTAAGTTTTTGTTCATCATTAAGTATTGAAGGGGGGACCAATTGCCATGCATCATCCTTTTGTTGAATATTGACAACAGAAGTATTTATTTGCTTAATACTATCAATAGAAAGTAGCGATTTGTCTAACCAATTATCCACGTCTGTGCTTGCTTGGTATAAACTATATTCTATAGAAAACACGTCATCTTCTTTCATTTTACGAACATAAATTTGTTTATAATTAGAAGATGTACCTAAAAAGAGAGCTTCTGTTTTACCGTTTTTTCCTGTGAAAACAATGTTTTTTTGATAGTTTTCAGGAGAAACTTTAAAACGCTCATGACTACCTTTTGTGCTAGTAACTGGCCAAGTAACTTGTGTGTTTGCTAAGTTATTAGTGAGTGCAGTTACTTTCACACTCGCTAGTGGTAAATTTGGATATTTTTCAAGTACCCATTTGCCACTTTGTTTAATTAATGTGAGTTCATCTTTATCTTTTATTATTTGAATTTTACTTAAATTACTTTTATCAATAGTGACAAGTGGCTTAGCGGTAGCATTGTCAGCAATACTTGAATCAGCAAAAAAGAATATGCCTATTAGTATTAATTGCAATAAAAGTAATGTTAATAATAGCGTTATGTGTTTGCTCATTTGGCTTTCTCCTATTGCGTTAACCAAGTTAAGTAGTAGCGTTGTTTACGTTTTCTACGTTTATGCACCCACCAAGCGACAACAGAGAGTATTACAAAGGCCAGAATATAGTTGCTGTATTCCCAAATGATCTGTTCAGTATGGGCTAAAGGCGGTAAGGTTCTATTGAAGTTTCCACGAGAACGAATACTCATTAATGCTCTGTCTTCAAGTGACCAATCAATGCTATTCACTAAAAGTTGTAAACTATTTAAGTAATTAGTTTGAGAAATTCCCCCTGTGAGTTGTAAAACAGAATCCTGTGCTAAATCATTTGAACTAAATAGAATGATGCGTGCACTTTCTGGCGCATGCTTGATCACACTACTAATATCGAGCTGAGTATCACTTTCTTCGTGATCAACGTTGTTTTCTGCGTTATCGTCGATAGAGTTTTCATTTTCAAGTAAAGGAGATGTTTTATTGGCAAAATAAGAATTAAAGCTACCTTGTGCAATAACCCCCAATAACTGCTCAGCTGTTTCACCTACAGCACTATAACTCGTTTCACCGAGTTGATTTACTCTAGGCATGATGTCTAATGCTGGTGATGTCCATGCATTAGTGCTGCTTGATATTAAAGAGGTAAAATGAATATTAGCTTCTTTCTTTTGCTCAACAGTAATTGGTGAAGACCAAGGCATAGTTAATTGTGATAATTTAGACGTAATTAAATTCTCTTTATTCAATCCATCGCGAATGTCTACAAAGTATGGGTAATCTAGCATACGCATTTCTTGCAACTGAAAGCCCTCTACGTTTCGCGTAATGGGGATTGGGAATGAAGCGTTACTTACATCCATCACTAAGGTATTTTCGATAGTTAAACCATGATGCATCAACCAATCTGAAAGACCGCTTTCAACAGGTGATATAGAAAAGTTCCCTCCCATTAAATTAACACTAAAGGGAGATGTTGCAGCGATTACTGTACCTCCTTTCATTAAAAACTGGTCAATAGCAAATAGTTGTTTTTCATCAAGCGATCTCGGAGACACCAACATTAATATATCGGCTTCACCAGACACTGAACCATCAGATAAATCTTCTTGTATTACATTCAGTTCAGCACCTAGTCGCTGGGTTAATTGATTAAAGCTTGAATTAGATGGGCTACTATAACTGTTAGAAATAGCAGGGGTGACTAATGCAACATTCTTTGTAAAACCTGTAGCAAATCGTTTTATTGCGGCGTCGACGTTACGTTCAAAGTTGGATTGGGTAAAATCCCCTAATGGTATTTGTACTATTTGATCACCGCCAGAAAGCGTAAGATAAAAATAGAACCTTTGATTTGATAATATACTGGTTGCCATTGGCTGAAAACCATAATCATCCGCAATTTTTTGAGCTACAGCTCCACCATCGGCTTCAGGTTCAACAAATTTTACTGTTAATTTATTATTTGACTTTGCTTGGATTTCTTTAAGTTGTTGTTCAATGGTTTGCTTATAGGTAATAAGTTGTTCGGGTAACTGCTCGTTGGCAGAAATGTAACCTGTTAGCGTTAACTCTTTTTTAACAGTATCAAATAAGTTACCAGCACTTTGGTAATTTTGTAATACCGTTTTAATTGCACGAGTAACGTCATGTTCAGGGTTACGTAAAAGTACTTCAATATCAGATTCAGCGCGGGCATTGACTTCAATTAAATCTCTGAAACTGAGAACTTCATGCTCATCACCGTATTGCACAAGTACATTAAAATATGAGCTAACTATAGATGACTGGTAACGGTCTGCAACTTGGAATGGCATAGGCTTAATGCCAAATTGGGTATTGGCTTCTTCTTCAAGATCTGGTTTTTGTTGTGGGTCAATAAATTCAACTCTCACTTTACCTTTGCCCATTACTTCGTATTCATTAAGTAGGTCTTTTATTTGTGGTACAAGAGGCGCCAATAAAGGGTGTGTTTTTTGACTGAAATACCCACGGATTAATAGCGGTTCTTGTAACTGAGCAAGATATATTTGTGTTGCTTCAGAAATAGAATATTGCTTTCCTTCGGTAGAATCCCAGCGAAGTTCAGGTAATTGGCTCAACCATAGGTTGGCAGTTAATAAGTTAACAACAAGTAAGCTGGTTATTGTTTGCCATTGTTTATGGTGTTTAGTTTTCTGACGGGGTGTCCAACGTTCTTCCTCTAAAAAATAAGTATTAATTGCCAAAAATACTAAAGTTAAAGAAACATAATAGTATAAGTCTCGTATATCTATTACACCACGCGTTATATCTTCAAAACGAGAACCCGTGCCTAACTGCCTTAAAAATTCAGCATTTTGATGACTAAAAAAGTCAGTAATGGCTGGTGTGCCAATAAAATAAAGTAAACCACCAATACCACAAGCAGTAATTAAGCTAACAATTTGGTTGTCACTTCGAGCTGAAACGGCAAGGCCGATTGCTACATAGGCACTGCCTAATAATAACACAGCAATATAGCCTGATATAACAGGGCCCCAATCTAGATCACCTAAAATACTAACAGTAATTGGTAATGGAAATGTAATAGTTAAGGCAATACATAGCAGTGTTAAACAAGCTAAAAATTTACCAGCAACAAAGTGCCATAACGGAATAGACAAGGTATGAACATATTCAATGGTGCCTGTTCGTATTTCTTCACTCCAAAGTTTCATTGTTAATGTTGAGCATAAGAAAATAAGCAGTACTGGCATCCATTCAAACATAGGGCGAACATCAGCAATATTTCTAGCAAAAAAAGCTTCTCCCCAAAAAAAGATAAAGAGTGTGACCGCTACAAACACACCTATAAATAAATAGGCTATTGGGGAGGAAAAGAATAGTGCAGTTTCTTTTTGTGCAATACGTATTATATTAAATTTAATAGATTGATTAGGCTGCATTTGATACCTCCTTATTGTGTGTTTCCTTTTGATATTGTTCATTATTTACTTGGTTGAACAGAGTTTCTAAATCATATTTTTTAGGGTGAATTGCATACAAGTTTGCCTCTGAATCAATAATTATTTTACTGATTTCACTACAAAGCTGTTTTGAAAATTCTTGTTTAACTATTTCTATTAGTAGTGTTTGATCACCGTGTAATTCAACGCTTTTTACTCCTGATATTTGCTCTATTGTGTTAATGTCCTGATAGTCTGTATTTACGACAATATGTTTGCTTTGTTGTAGTGTATCTAGTTTTTTATCTAGTACGAGTTGCCCTGACTTTAGAATAAGTACACGATCACATAATGCATTGACTTCTTGCATTATGTGAGTTGACAGAATAACTGTGGCGTCTTTCGCTATATCTTTAATTAACTGGCGCATGTGTTGAGTTTGTTCTGGATCTAAACCATTGGTAGGTTCATCAAGAATTAATAATTTAGGGTTTCCTAAAATGGCTTGTGCAACGCCTACTCGTTGCTTATAACCACGGGAAAGTGTTTGTATAGGAGCTAAAAGTTTTGCTGTTAGATCTGTTGCTTTAATAACTCGTTTTATTTCAGTTATTTTTTTATCCGTTTTTAATCCTTTTAAGTCGGCTGCATAATCTAAATATTCAGCAACACACATTTCAGGATAAACAGGTAAATTTTCGGGTAAATAACCTAAGTGTTGTTGTAATAATTTAGGCGATTTACTAAGTGAAATATCGTCAAGTGATACATCACCTTTATCAGCTTCTAAATAGCCACTGATTATTTTCATAATGGTGGTTTTTCCTGCGCCATTGTGTCCGAGCAGGCCGATGATTTCACCTTTTTTAATTGAAGAATTCACATTGTCTACCGCAATAAAACTACCATAGCGGCGAGTCAAATGATTCACGTTAAGCATGAGAGTCTCCAAAATTACGAAGTAAATATTTTTTGTGTTCTTTGTATTAGTGGTTTTAGATAGGTAGAAAATTTTAACCTATTAAGTTCGATGCTAAATAAGGTGATAAGGATCGAAAAATACATTGTACAAGTCTCCATAGTGGCAGGGAAAATTCCCATTAAACAAAGTAGGTGTCGAATTATTTTTTTGATATGGGCTAAAAATATAAGTTCAAGTTTGAATATAAAAAATTTTTATTTGTGGTATTGCTGTCTTTAAATCAATTAGTTTATTAGGGGGGGAGGTTGTTGTTTTTAACTATGTTGATATAACTAGAGAGGAAGCTAAAAAACAGGGGCAGATAAAAATTATATATAAAAAAAGTGATAACAGAGTATATGTCATCACTTCATATAAATTATCATTAACGTTTATTTGTTAGTTAATTTTATTACTTAAGCACGCGCTTCTTTAGCTTCTAATGTACATGCTTTTTCTTCAATGATTAAACCTGCTTCAACAGCGTCGATAGCGCGTTGGTCATGTTTGTTTGCAGGGCAACCACAAGTATGATCACTAATGTTATGTAAACGAGCTTGCTCTAAGTGCCATTGTGCTACTTTGATATGTTGGTCAACATTCATTTTATTTCTCCAGGACGGTAATTATTAAGGCTTTAATCTATCAAAATTGATAAGAAGGGGGATTGTAATTAAAATCTCCCTTATGTTTAGAAATATTTGATAATATCTTAAGCTGTTGTTATATATCAAAGATGACGTGTTTGTTTGCTGTTATGAAGCAATTATAGTTATGCGATAAAACTGAGCGATGAAACAGAGTAGTGTTCTTGAAATAGTTGGTTTATTAAGAGCACATGGCTAAGTTCAGTTACAGCATTAAACGAGGTATTTCAATTGCAGGGCAACTATTTACTATCATAGGTATATTATGTTTAAGGGCTAATAATTCAGCTTGTTTATCACTTACACCTTGTTGCGCCCAAATAAATTTAACATGACATTGTTTTGCTGTATTAACGATATCGTAAAGATATTTTGATTGGCGGAAAACATCAACCATGTCAATAGGCACTGGAATATCATTTAAACTACTATACACCTCGCGACCCTGTATTTTTTGTCCCGTTAGTTGAGGATTTACAGGGAACACTTGGTATCCTTGTTCAATGAGAAATGCCATCACTTTATAACTGTCACGATCAGGTTTGGCGCTAGCACCAATTAACGCGATGGTTTGGGTATTTTTCAAAATATGAGAGATCTTTGTATCTCGAGAGGCTGTGTTTATCTCTGTACTCATTATTCTAATCCTTTCCAAACAGGAGGCCTTTTGTCAAAAAATGCTGAAATGCCTTCTTCACATTCCTCTGAAAGCATAGCGTGTAGCATTGCATAATTGGCTGTGTGATAAGCTTGTTCAATTGATTCTTCAATTTGTTGGTAATAGGCAAGTTTACCTGAATAAATACCCACGGCTGATTTTTTTGCAATTTTCTCTGCTAGTTTTTCAGTTTCTTCAAGTAGAGCTTCTTTACTGACAACTTTATTAAGTAGGCCAAATCGCATGGCATCTTCAGCAGAAAATAGATCGCCCGTTAAGGCTAATTCCATTGCATGTTTACGATGCATATTTCTACCTATGCCAACAAGCGGTGTAGTGCAAAATGTACCTATATTTACTCCTGGAGCGCAAAATAATGCTTGTTCTTGTGCAATAGCTAAATCACACATTGATACTAATTGGCAGCCTGCGGCACTTGCTGTTCCTTGAACACAGGCAATAATAGCTTTAGGTGATTTAATTAACGACATCATAAATTGTGTGCAATCATCTAAAATGCCCTTAACGCGTTTTTCATTATTGGGCTCACAGTTCGGTTTTTTTCCTGACATTTCTTTTAGATCGTGGCCTGCGGAAAAAACCTTGCCTTCACCTTTTATCACGATAACACGAACATCATCATTGTCATTCGCTTCTTTAATATGCCGATGTAAAGTTTGTAACATAGTTGATGATAAAGGGTTTCTTTCTGCTGGCCGGTTCATTGACAACCAAAGCACGTGGTTTTTAATATGGCTTAATACATAAGATTGTTCTTTTTCGTTATTGGACATATATACTTCCTTTTTTCGTTTTATAAAACGCTTTTAGGCGTGCTAAGTTTAGAAATAATTATATTTAATTATTTTAGTATTCAGTGTAAGCACAAAAATAATTGGGTGTTATTAGACCTTGGTGCTACTAAAGTTTGGTTGGCAGTATTATGCGTATGGTAACTCCATCAGGCGAAGAGTGGTTTTTTGCACTGATTTTACCCTGATGAAATTGACATATTAGCCTCGCAATATATAAGCCTAAGCCCAAATGCGGTTGTTCATGCTCTTTTTTATTTATTGATACATGGTTACGTAATGAAACCATAGAATCAAACAAATTCTCACTAAGTAATTTAGGTAATAAAATACCATTGTTGTGAATTAATAATTCAGCTTGATTATTTTGGTGATGTAACTCAATGGTTATTACCTTGTCTTGACTGAATTCAACGGCATTATGAATTACTTTGTCTAATAATTGCACTATATGCTCAGGCGAACCGTGTAGCGTTAGGTTTGCTATTTTTTTATTTAAGTGGGAAGTATCTAACAGAAAAGTAAAATCACTATAAACTTGTCGATAACCAGCAATACAGCCTGAAACAACAGTATGTAAATCAAAATCTATTTTTTCAGTGCTTGACAACATTTGTTCAAGACGAGTTGCTTCGCTCATGTTAGTTAAAATTAAGTTTAAAGTATTAATACCTGTTTGTGCGCGTTCAATATAGGCATTTTTGTCGTTATTAGCTTGGGATGAATTATTAACTTGTGGAAAATTAGTGTGCTGGGCTTGTAATGCTAAATTTTCAAGAGATGTTTTAACCACAGCAATAGGCGTTCTTAATTCATGAGAAAGTCGAGAAGACATACTTTCTAAATAATGGTTGTATTCACTTAATCGGTTAACTGCGGTGGTAAAGCTACGTGATAAATCACCAATTTCATCACGGCTAGTAGAGGGGGAAATAGTGCCTATAATCCGCCCTTGCGGATCAATGGCTAATTCTGCTTGATTAGATAAGTGTCGGATACGTGATGAAATACGGGTAGCAAAAGTAATAAAAGTTAATGCACCCAGCACCATGATAGCTAAAATAACAGTAAAGAGTTTTTCTAAAGCGCGATTTCTTAACGTGCGAATGCCATTAGTTGTTTCTTCAACAATAACCGCTCCTTGTACTTGATCATTAATAAAAATAGGGTATGCGGCAGACAAGACTAACGCTTGTTTATCTGTAGTTAATCGCCATTGAGATTTAGCCAAGCCTGATAAAGCGCTAACAATATGTTCACCGCTTAAATGACCTGCATCGTAAAGTTGATCAATAAAATCAGTAGGAGGCTTGGTTAGAATTTTGTAATACAAGGGCAATAATATATGCTGTTCAAATTGATACCACAGGCTTTGTTTATCACTCGCACGTACTATTTTTTTTGTGTCATGCCAAACACCATTGGCAGATTTCAATGAGCCTGCACTGGCTAATACTCTGTGATGTTGATCGACAACCCAGATACTTGAATTAGTGTAACGCATTCCTTTAACAATACGTTCAATTTCAGGAGATGGAACGAGGATTGTTCCTAAACTGTCAAGTTTGCTTGGGTCGGCTGAGCCAATGGCTGAAACAGCGTTACCAGCGGGTTTATCTATATCAAAAAAAGCAAAAGCAATTTTATCACCAAGGGTCTTTAGTGGCACTCTCAGTTCAATATTATAACCTTGGGGAGTAACTAACCAATGCCCTTGAATATGTGCTGCGGGTTTTGGGATGTCATCGATATTGTTGGTAATGCTGAAAGCAGATATCCAACCCGCTTGTTTATTACTGACAATAAAACGGTTTAAATTGTTATTCTGATCGGTAAAAGATAGGGCTAAATGGTCATTGTTAGTAATGCTTCGGTTATTTTTACCTCGGAATACAACTTGGTTATCAACTACTTGAAAAAACAAATAAAGGTATTTGTCGTATTTACCAACACTGGCTTTAAAGTTAAGACTTAGCGCTTCGTTGGCAAACAGTTGTTGCTGTTGATGATAAAAATGAGCCTGTTGAGAAAAATTAGGCCAATCGTTATGTAATCCGTCAAGTTGAATAGCTTCAGTTAACTGATATCCGTATAAATCTTTGCCTTGTTCAACACTGGGTAAAAAACTGGCTTGGTTATTAAATAAATTTTCACGTTCGTGTAAAGCAGTTGCTAATGCTCTTGCTGTACCAACCAAGGTTTGCTCTTGTCCAAAGCGTAAATATTTCTCCATTTCCCATACATATTGATAGCCAAACCAGGGAATAACAAACAGAAAGCTAGACAACAGTAATAATTTTGTTCTTAAGCCAAAACGAAATTGTAAAGGTTTTTTATTAGCCACAATTTTATTAACCACTTTACTATTAGCCATCAATACGTGTGTTATTTATTTCACTTAACCAACGATAGCCCATGCCATAAACGGTTTCTATACAATCAAATTGCTCATCGGCGTTGGCAAATTTTTTACGAATGCGTTTAATATGAGAAGTGATTGTGCTGTCATCAACATAAATTTTTGAATCAGTCATTAATTGAGTACGGTTTTTAACATGACCAGGATGTTTAGCTAAGGCATGAACTAACCAAAATTCAGTAATAGTTAAATCAATAGGTTTATTTTGCCATGTAATTGTCATACGTTGGCTGTCAATAGTTAATGAACCCGTTTGGGTAATATGATCATTGTTTATAGGCTGTTTAAGGGCTTCTTGACGACGAAATAATGCTGATATACGTGCAGTTAAATGAGGTAAGCTAATGTCTTTAGTTAAATAGTCATCTGCGCCTATTCTAAGCCCTGAAACCGTATCAAAGTCATTATCTCGGGCAGTTAAAAAGATAATAGGTAAACTAGCTGATTTAGCGCGTAAATACTGGCACAGCACAAATCCGCCATCGTATTCTTCATTCAAACCAATATCTAAAATAACTAAGTGTGGCAAACGTAAATTAAATGCTTGTGTGGCTGTTTCTCTGTTGGCATAGGTTTGTACTTGGTAGCCTTGTGATCGTAGTACATCGGCATAATTCTCGCGTATGGCCGTTTCATCTTCAACAATAGCAATTCGTTTGGTCATAGTAATACTTCTAATTGGTAGCTTGTCTTCGACTATATCTAAATTTTTACTTTAGTGCGCCTTATTTTTGAAATTGCCATATTGTTGCCACAATTGCTCAGCAGTTTGGCTCTTTTCACCCACCTCTTTGCCTTTTTATTGCGGTTTAATAGCTGTGTTCAACAAAAAAGATATTAGCAATATTTTGAAAACACAGACTATATAAAAGAGGAATATTATGAAAGCAATTAACACTCAAAATAAAATTAACTTAGCCTCCAATAGTAAAGGCAATTGTTCAAAAGCAATTGTATTAGCCACAATGCTTGCAACTGTAATGGTGAGCACATCGGCATCTGCTTATAACAGCACTTTGGATAAAAAACTAACAGTGGCTGAAAGACATCAAGAAAAAACTAATAATGAAAATATTGGCTTTGGTACAGGGGCATTAATTGGTGGGGTAATAGCAGGACCTTTAGGTGCAATGGTTGCGGGTATAGGGGGCACTATGATTGCAAAATTTATTAATGTTAAAGATGATAACGAAACATTAAATACCACTTTATTAGAAGAAAAAAAACTATACGATTTGAATAAAGAGCAAACTGAAAAGCAGTATCAGGCCAAATTACAACGTTTGCAAAATACTTATCAGCAACAGTTATTAGCCCTTGAAAATCAACAACAAACTACTGGGCAACTACAAGCAAATAATTTATTAATGAGTTTGCAGTTTTCTACTGGTTCAAGTGATATAGCCGCCCATTACCAAGAGCAAGTTGAAGCTCTTGCACAAATACTTAACCGTTCACCAAAAATGAAAATTGATTTGTCAGGCTACACCGATTTAACAGGGGAGGCTGCATTGAATCAAACTTTATCAAAAGCCAGAGTAGAGACAGTAAAAAACTTATTAATGGCGATGGGAGTTAATGAAGAGCAAATAGCTACGTTTGCCTTTGGTGAAAATTCGCCTGTTGTGGCAAATAATGAACGCGAAGTTAGTTTTTATGATCGTCGTGTTGTATTGAAGTTACATAATCCATCATCGTTAAACGATGATAAAGTGGCCAACAACTACTAAAAATTCCGATAAACCACTAATTTTTGATATAAAAACAAGTGGTTAATTTAATATAATAGTTTTCCTAACCTTTGTCGCGCATACGCCAAAATAGCTTTAATCAGTTATTTATCAAACTAAAAGGCTCAGTAAGTTAATATTATTGTTATCTTGCTGAGTCTTCCACTGCTAGCGCATTTTAATCCTAGATTCCAACAGGGTTGAGCGATAATCATCGTCTAACCCTGCCATTTTCTTTTTCCTCTCTATACATGCTGACTTGGTTGTACCTTGTTTAAAGAGTGATATCACTATCTTTCGCATTACATTAAACACAAGTGGTCCCTGCTTTTTACGTATTCTCGACTCATCTTCTCTAAAGTTCATATCCAACATCCAATGCATGCTTTCAACCTGCCAATGGCTGCGTACCGCATTGAGTGTAAATCTAGTGAGTTGATATACCAGCGTGTTTCTGTGGTATTCGTATCTGCTGACAAGTCCTTGTTTCAATACGCCCATGCCCTGAGCTTATTTCGGTATACTCATCACAATTGCGCTTGGTGAAACCTTCACGTTCTGAGTTAAAATGTTTCAGAAAGGTAGTGTTAATATTAAGTGACAAAGGTGATTATTATGCCTTGATCTGATCGCCACTTGTTCTAAAGGCTCAATTTATAATGATCTTGCCGTGTATAAATCTCTCAAAAGTTAATGATTATCATTTGTGTTTGAGTTATCTGTCTGTATAATATCGACAATTATTTTAAGTCGTAAAAATATACATTTAGGGGTAATCATGAAATTTAAGCGCCATTTTGTACTTTCTTCGTTAGTGTTAGCTATGGGTTTTCCTGCCTATGGGCAAGAATCATCACAAGCCGAAAACATTGAAAAAAATGATAAGCAAGTAGAGATCATTTCAATTGTAGGTGTACGCCAAGATCGTGTAAGTAAAGGGGCTACTGGCTTAACATTAGAGATTAACGAAACACCACAATCAATTAGCGTTATAAGCTCTGAGCAAATTAAAAATTTTGCTGCTAATAGTATTAATGACGTTATGCAAATGGCAACAGGTATAACAGTTCAGCAAGGTGAAACTAACCGAACTCGTTATACGTCTCGTGGTTTTGATATTAAAAGCACTCAACTTGATGGTATTGGTTTACCTAATAGTTGGGGTCTTGTTACAGGTGTAATGGAAAGCTATGGATACGAAAAAGTAGAAATTATTCGCGGCGCTAATGGCCAATTAACTGGTATAGGTAATGCTGGGGGTACCATTAATTATGTTCGTAAACGCCCAACAAATGAAAATGAAGGTGAAGTTGCAGTAGCAATTGGTTCAGATGATTTTAAACGCTTAGAAGCCGATTATTCGGTACTGCTAACAGAAAGTGGTAGTTGGGCTGCGCGTGTTGTTGCTGTTTTAGAAGATTCTGAATCATACCTTGATGGTTTAGAAGATGATCATGCCTATTTATCTGTAATTGTTGATGGTCAAGTTACAGACAATTCAATGGTAACCTTTGGGGCTTCATACCAAGACGCAAACACTGATGGTAATATGTGGGGTGGCTTACCTTTAGCTTATGCCGATGGTACACAAGCCGATTTTGATGTAAGCACGAGTCCAACCCAAGATTGGACAATGTGGGACACCGAAAATATAAGCGCTTTTGTTGAATATTCTTATATTTTTGATAATGATTGGGAAGTAAAAACAACTTACAACAGACAAGAATCCGACAATCAAAGTAAGTTATTTTTTGTCGCTGGCTTAGAAAATAGTGAAACGAATCGAGTATCAAGAAGTTCTACGGGTAGATATGCTGGTGATTTTAGTGCTGATTTGTTTGATTTAACAGCTAAAGGTGAATATCATTTATTTAATCAAACACATGAGTTAATGTTTGGCACAAGCATATCAAAAAGTACCAGTCTTAGTTTTAATAACCCATACGACAAAACCACAACTCCTGCTTATGGTATTACGCCTATTTTTCCTTATCCGCTAGACTTAACGCCTGAGCCAGTGTGGGAAGAACAAGTTGAAACAGCAAATTTAGATATCACCCTAACACGTTATTTTGGTTCAACTAAAATAAACCTTAACGATGAGTTATTTGTTATCGCAGGTTTCAATGCCATTGACTATACCCGGGAAGGATATAATTCAGGTGGTACAGTTAAGAATGAAGAAAATGAGATCAGCCCTTATCTTGCAGCAACCTATTCAATAACTGAAAATACCAATGCATATATCAGTTATTCAGATATTTATGAACCACAAGACCGATATGACTACTATTATCATTTTTTAGCCCCTAGTAAAGGTGTTAATTATGAAATTGGCATAAAGACCCAATGGTTAGATAATACCATACTTACTAGTTTTGCTCTTTTCAGTGCCGAACAAGATAATATTGCCGTAAGAGCTGGAACAAATGACGAAGGTAAGGCTTATTATGAAGGAACCTCTATGACATCAGAAGGGGTTGAGATAGAAGTTATTGGCCGACTGACTGAAAACCTTAATACCACTTTTGCTTATACATTCATGGATATAGAAGATGAAGCTGGTGACGATACAAGTGCATGGGAACCTAAAAATGCAGTAAAGTTCTCACTAGACTATACATTGCCTGCAGTACCTGAACTGGTTGTTGGGTTAGGTGGTAGATGGCAATCAAAAACCGAAGATTTATCAGGTGTGGTAAAGCAAGACCCATATGTATTATTAAATGCCTTTGCCCGTTGGAATATATCAAATAGCCTTTCAATACAAGCAAACATTAATAATATTACTGATGAAAAATATATCACTGGTTTACAATATGTTGGTTTCTACGCTGCTCCAACTAACGGTAGCATTAAAGCAACGTATAGCTTTTAAATATTATAAAAACAGATTAATGTGTTGATTACTAACACATAGTATTAAAAGACCTTTTAGCATTTGTTATAGGTCTTTTTATATTTTCCAGTTATTTTTTGGTGATTTATCAGCAAATATTATGATCTGTCTTTAAGCCTTCCATTCAGGGCAGAACTTTAGTTTTTTCCCTCATCTTAACTTATTCATAAGATAGAAGGGAGGATTATGCCTACCAGAGAATATACTCAGATGGAAAAATTATTCTGCCAAGTCATAGTGATTTCTATAAGGCCCTGTATTATTAAAAGTACGCTGCTCAGGTAAATTATTTATTTCTAGCAAAGTTTTTTGACCATTTATTGCTTTTTCTAAAGTAAATCCATCATACAATTTTCCATCGGTAGTAAACGATTGATATATGAGCTTGTTATTCACCTTTTTAATTATTTGATATGTCGGTGTGTTCTCTCCTATTCGTTCAAGAGTTACACCATAGTTGGTGTATTCTTTCCAACGCGTTGGCTTTTGAGGGTAAGTTTTAGGGCCAGCAACAGATGTTATAAATACTGATTTGACTTTTTTGGGGGCACTAGTATTAGATAATTTTGATATGCTTTTTTCGATACTAATACTACCTCGAGCATAAGTGTGATCATGGCCTTGTAACACTAGGTCAACATTATGTTTTAAGAATACAGGTAAAAAAGCGGCTCTAATTTCTGGTTCGTCTTGACCTGGGGTATTTAATGGCATACCACAAGATGAAAATATTGGATGATGCATTGTTACTATTCGCCATTGGGCGGTGCTGTTTTGTAATTTATTATCTAACCATTTAGCCTGAGCTTGTAATAAGGCAATACTCCCTTGAGCTTCTGAGTTAAGTACAAAAATATCTAAATCAGGGTATTGTGATACGTAAACGGTTTCTTGTAATTCTTTAGGAAGTTCAGGGGTTAATGGTAGTGTGAACTGGTCTTGCCATAGTGTTGAAAGTGCCCATTTTTTTTGTGTGTTAGATTTTACTTGCCAATCATATTCGTGGTTTCCTGCTACTAGCACGGCGGGTAGCATGCCATGAATAAAACGCCCAGCATTTAGCCAGTTTGACCATTGTTTATCGTTCGCACCTTCATTTACTAAATCACCTGCGTAAATGGCAAATTCGGCATTTGTTGCATGTTTCCATGCGCGTCTTAATACCATTGGCCAGTGAGAATGAATACCATTTTGTGCATCGCCAAAATAGAGAAATTCAATATCATGATTATTTTGCTTAGGTGATGTTTTAATTTGTTGCCAAGAAGACCACTTGTCTTTAGCCCCGCTAACACGGTAGTTGTATAGTGTATTGGGCGTTAAACCTGTAAAGGTAATTGAATGATAATTCACCCCAGATAGTTCAACATTAGCAGGATAATTAAATACGCCAAAGTTATTTTTACCTTGCTTTAAAGAAACAATACTTGTGCTAGCTTCAATTGTACTTACATTGATGTCATATCGGGCATTTGAATTGGCTTTAACAAGTTGTCCGTAAGCTGTTTTAACATCTTGGTTTGTTCTCCAAGTAAGTGAAATACTGTTAGAAGGATTTTGTGTTGCTGTTGCAATAATACGATCTGGCCAAGAAGAAGCAGGTGGATAAGGTGTTTCTGCTTTAGTTGGTTGAGAATTACTGTAGGCTGTGTTTGAAATAAGTAATAGTAGTACTAAGTTGAAAAACCACATTAATGAAGACATGATGGGCACCTAAACGTTGTAATAATTGATAGTAAAGCGCACCAGTTTTTGGTGCGCGTGAAATGTATACGTTAATTTATAGGTTGATTAAAATGCGTAACTAACACCGCCACCAAAGGTTGCTGGCGCTCCTACTAAACGAGAACCACTGTTTAGTTCAAGAAAATAAACTTCGTCAGTAATGTTACGTGCGTAAGCATAAATATTTAGGCCATTATTAAAGGTTACATCGGCTCGTAGCCCGAGCAAGCTATATGATGGTGTCGTGTTACCATCACCAGCATTTAAGCGATTAGACTCTTCACCATGATAACTATAATTAATACGCGCATTTAACTGAGTATTGTTAGTGAATGATGTTTCATAATTAAGCGCAGCAGTTTGGCTCCACTTTGGTGAACCAGGGAGCGGATCGCCAATAGTACTGATAACATCGTTAACTCTATTTGAGCTGAATTCTGTAATTTCAGTGTCTAAATAGGTGCCAGCAGTATTAAATGTAATTCGGTGGTTTTTTGCTTCATATAAGGTTACAGCAATCGATGCTTCAGCACCGCGAACTGTTGCTTTACCTACGTTTGTTCTACCGTTAGTATCATTTGACAAACGAGCGGTTGCTTGTAGCTCTTCAAAGTCATAAGAAAACACATCAAAGGTTAAGTTGACATTATCACTAACATAGCGGGCACCTGCTTCATAGGCGAGTACCTCTTCTGATTCAAAGGGGTGGGTTTCTTCTTCTGAGAAAATTGAGGTGCCATCAAATCCGCCGCCACGATAAGCGGTACTAACAGAGGCAAACACATTGATGTTGTTGTTCACAAAATATTGAACAGCTAATTTTCCTGATACGTTGCTGTCGTCAAATTCTTTATCCCATGAGAAGTTTGCGTCAGTTTTGAATGTATCTTCAAATTTAGAAAGTCCCCAAGGATCGGCGTCTATATTTTCACCACGAAATTTAGCGCTATCTTTGGTGTAGCGAAGTCCTGCACTAATGACTAAATCATTTGATACATTCCAATCTATATTACCAAAAGTAGCAGCACTGTTACGGCGCTGGTTATAAGGTGAACTGTACTGAGATAACACAGCATAACTAGTCCAGTTACTAGTAAAATCTACAGAGTCGTTAATAAAAAATGCCCCAACAATCCAATCGAATGTTCCGCCAGTTGTATCGCTTAGGCGAATCTCTAATGATGTTTGGTTTAAACTATCGTCAAAATTGTATTGGTAGCGTGGGAAAGAGGTACCATCACCGTTGCCACTGACATTGCGTTCGCTATTTTGCAAACCAAATAGTACATCTACATTTAAGTTTGAATTTAATTGGCGACTAAAGTCAGCTGAAAAACCACTTACGTCAATTTCGTGAGAATAATATTCACTGGTATAAAACTCAAAGGGATCGTCATTTTCCCCTGCATTGAGGGTAGAGGTATCATCGTTAAATGCTATACGATCATATTGACGTGTATCACCGCGATCTTGGCTCACAAAATAATGTAAAGTGAGTGATGTTATGTCATCAAATTTATACTCAGCGGTGCCTCGAAAAGCAAATAAATCGGCATCACCGAAGCCATCACGTTCACCTGGATCAGCAATTTGAGGCAAAATACCTTCAGTACCTTCAGGTACAAATCCAGCAAAGTTACCTGCACCTTTACCGTCCATGAAACCGCCACCTTGTTTCATTAATACAGCAACACGAACACCTAAATTATCTGATACTGGGCCGCCAATTGCAGCGCTGCCAGAAACAAAATCATATGAGCCGTATTCTATATCAGCATAACCGTTTAATGTATCACCAGGGGCACGAGTGATTGCATTAATTGTTCCTGCGGTAGTATTACGGCCATATAACATACCTTGTGGGCCTTTAAGTACTTCAATACGCTCTAAATCAAAAAGAGGCATACTCAAATAGGCATTTGACGTTTGATAAATACCATCTATATGCAGTGCGACTGACGGGTTACCATTAGGTTTGTAGTCATCTGCTCCACCAATGCCACGAATAGTAATAAAACTATTTTCAGGGCCACCAAAGGCTGAATTGATTGATATACCAGAGAGGCTATCAATTAAGTTTGTAAAGTCTGTTACACCTTGATCTTTTAATTCATCTCCACCTAACACTGAAATTGCTATAGGAGTGTCTTGTAAGCTACTTTCACGCTTAAGGCCTGTAACGACAATTTCATCCATAGGGGCTTGATAGTTAGAAGCACGTTTATTGGTTGAGTTAGGGGTTAAGTCAGCTTTTTTAATTATAATGGCGCCACTTGCTTGCTCTTGAGCTATGAGTCCACTGCCTATTAATAATTGTTCTACCGCTTTAATCACTGATAGTTTCCCTATAGCTGCAACGGCTTGCTTGTCACTTACTAGCCGACTTGGCGCTATAATTACTGTACCTGTTTGCTGAGCAAGCTGGTTAAGTGCTTGACCAAGGGGTTGAACAGCAATATTTATTTCAGTTTGTTTTGCAAATACATATTGAGGTGCAAAAGAAGTAAGCGCTCCGCTAAAAAGTGCGAACTTGATAGAACGTTTGAGTAATGTTTTCATGATGTTTATTCCTGTTAATTAATATAGGTTCGTTACAAGAGTCATCATGAGTAAATTTTTTTCAGTAAATCATTATATTTAACAAAAACTTCATATAATAAATATTATCGATAATGTCCTAAATACGGCTAGATTAAGGGTTAGAGATTAATTTTTTGTCAACACTGTACGGTTGTCTTCTTCTGTCAGCGTAATAGAATAAGCGGCAACTACCCCTGTTAAAACAGGTTCGATTTGATCAAAAGTGAATGACGCTGTGATTGGGAGTTTATTAATACTTTCATCTAAAACAATTACTGGTTTTTTAATGTAGCGATTAATATCTAAGATCACGTTTTCAAGTGGTACATTATCGTAAATTAATCTCGCATTTAGCCAAGCAAATTCAGTTTCAGGATTGAAATGAGTAACCTCGTTTATAAATGCTCCATTTTTGTTAGTGCGTAATTGTTCGTTAGGATGTAATTGAACGATGTTTTCATCTTTATTACCTTGCTCAGGCAAATCGGCCACGTCAACTAGGCCACGTTTTACCGAAATTTTTAATTCGTTGTCGGTGCTATGTTTAACTTCAAATGCGGTGCCTCTAACGCGCACCTCAGTTTGTTGGGCTGATACTGAAAAAACACGTTCTGAATCGTGAATAACATCAAAATAAGCACTGCCTTTATGTAGTAATATATGTCTTTCGTGTTGATTGATATTGACCGAAATACTGGAATTTCCTGCAAGGGTTACACTTGTTCCGTCACTTAGTGTTATTGAGCGGTTTTTACCAACGGGAGATGTAAAGACAATTTCAGGTGCAGTAACCTCTAATGTGTTAGTTGCCTTAAATGTATTGTTAACTACGATAAACAATACACTTGCTGCTATACCCGTTAACCATAATGTTGATTTGGCGAATGTGTTCTTAGATTTTTTTGTAGGTAATGTAACTGAGTTTTGGTTGGCATATTGTTGTAACCATTCAACGGCAGAATCTGTAATACCTATAGTTTGCCAAACCTTGTAAGATTGTTTGAATGCTTTTTTATTAGCGTTATTTTCATTAAACCATAGCACAAAGTTATCACGTTGTTCTTTTGTCGTTTGCCCACTATTAAAATAGATAAGCCACTCTCTAGCTTGTACTTTTGTTGACTTCACGCTTGAAGTTTTTTCAGTTTCTTGATTGGCATAATTCACTTGGGGTTTATTGTGTTTATCTATCATGATGTTTACTCGTCAGGTAGGGCGTTAGTAAATGATTTATCTGTGTTATTCTTATGCAATTCTTTGTTATCTCTACCAGATTCCTCATCAATTTTTTCCAAAATAGACATTGCCGTATTCAATTGACGACAAATATCTGTAAGGCTCCAGCCTGTATCAGCAGATATTTGAGCATATGTTTGACCTTTTATTCTAGCGCGCATTAATATTTCGCGTTGTTTATCACTAAGTTGCTCTGTACCTTTTTGAATAAGTGCAATACGTTGTTCGCTTTGTAAAATACGTTCAGGACAAAATGTGTCAACTTGCGCTTCATCTGCCTGTAGCTGTTCTGTAATAAACTCGCGGGTTTTGCATAAATGACCAATAGATTTTAGTGTGATATTCATAGCTATTTTTATAATGTAGGTCTTAGGGTCATGTATTTTTTCAGCGTTGTTTATTTGATAAAAACGACTAAAGGCTTCTTGTGCGACATCTTCGGGTTCAGGAGGGCCCGAACCGTATGATTTTTGTAATAAACGACAGACATCAAACCAGTGTTCACGAAATAAACCATCGATACTTTGTGATTTTTTGGGTTTGTCTTTGAGCGCATGCATTGGTGCTGGCTTAACTGTAGATTCTTTTATATCGGAATCGATGAAAAATAACGGGGCATTGTGCAGCGCTTTATTCATTTATGTTAACTCAATAGCGATGAAAATCCGCTGAATGCTAGCGATATTTTATGACAACGATATGACAGGTAAGGGATTGCGTTGAAATATATTTTAATTATTGTTTCTTCGCCAAGTACTTGGCTTTATGCCAACATAGCGACGAAATGCTGCAGAAAATTTACTTGGGTTAGCATAGCCGACAGAAATAGCGACATCGGTGACACTATAGTCAAGTTTTAGTAATATTTGAGCCTGTTCCATTCTTTGTGCTGTTATGTAGGCAAATGGTGTCATTCCAGTGGAGCGCGTAAAAGATTTTGAAAAACTTGTTTCATCCATTTGTAGTAATTCAGCCATTCTTGCAACATTAATATTTGATTGCAAATTAGTTTTTATTAACGTTTGCACCCTTGTTAGAGCTCTATTTGTTAAAGGACGACGGTTAGTTGCTACTGAGCCTTGTGTAGGAGTATTTAAAAGTTGTTCAAGAACCTGTTGTACACCTTGTTGAAAAAATAGGGTGGATACACCATAAATTTGAGCGCTACGCCATAATCCCAATAGCATTGCAGATAAAAATTCACTATTTAAGGTTTGAAGTGTTTTTTTTCTAATATCATTATTAGATATTGTAATATATCCTGATTTACGTAAAACATCTAAATTTAATGCTAACCCAAGCATATCAACACAGGGGCAACTTGCATAACAGGCTTCTCTAGACCAAACAGTTATCGATCCACGACGCCATTCTGATTTGATAAGATTAGTATTATACCATTGTTTTACTAACCCACCACCACTGAGGTTTAATCCAATACGAATATACGAACTAGTAGGGATTTCACCTTCAAAAGCTTTAAATGCAGAACGAACTAATAAGATAGAGTCATCTTTATTAGAAAATACCTGAGCAGAATGTTCCCCATAGTTATCAATGCCAAGTTGAATCATGTACCACCAGTCAGTGTTATTTTTTAAAAAGATATAATATAACATAATATTTTGCCAGTAATGGAGTATTTGCCTGTTTCGGAGTAGCGGAAAACTTATAGTTAACAATAATGGCAATAATTATTGTTAACTATTTTATATTAAAGGAAAATTATGATTAAGGTCGTTATTAAAGGTATCTGCACTACTGCAATACTTGCTAATTGGGGAGGAGGTATTTTTGTTGTTCAAGCTGATACGTTAGAAAAATTAAAAGATGATGAACTGGAAAAAATTGTAGTAACAGCAAATAAGCGTAACGTAGGTTTTATAGATAGTGATTCATCAGTTACTGTTCTGGGTATTAATGATATTCAAGAAGCACGTTTACGAGATTTTACACGTATTGATGATTTAGTGCCCAATGTTCAGATAAGTACGGATGGTCAGCATGGAAATATTTTCATTACAGTAAGGGGGGTTGAATCTAATCCCTTTATTGTAAATCGTGCGGCAGTTTATATAGATGGTATCCCATTTCGGGAGCTTAGCAATGCGGTATTGAATCAAATTGACTCAATTGAAGTATTACGAGGCCCTCAGGCAACATTATATGGAGCAAATACAGAGTCAGGTTTAATCTTAGTACAAACCAAAAAACCAACCGAAATAAGTGAAGGAAATATGCGTTTAACCGCAACTGATTTTGCTTCTGGTAATGGTATTGAAGCCGACGGTGCTATTAGCGGACCATTATTGCCAACCCTAACAGGATCACTTGCTTTTTCGTTAACTAACGAGGAAGCATACTTGAAAAATTTGGGGTCATCTACTGGCGAGACAGGTAAGTTTAATGAGCAATATTTACAAGGGAGGTTACACTGGACACCTAACGATAACTTGACAGTTAATGCTATTACTTATTGGCTAGATATGGATGCACCAGGTATTTTTGGTCAACAATATGTACCGTTGAACATCAACTTATACAATGAACTGTATTCAAATGATTTTAATGATGAAAATCAGCTTGGTAAATGGACTTATTTTGAGGATGCTCCAAAATATAAAACTGAAAAAGAGATTGTTGCTGGGCTTAGCAGCATTTATCAATTAAGTTTTGGTGCTATTGAAATGGCAGTTTCTATGCGTAAAGTGAAAAGTGTTCACAAAGGGCTTGATTTTGATCTCACTGCTACTCCAATAGTTGCTGGACAGGAAGTTAGCGATAAAAAATTTAGTAATATTGAAACTCGTTTTATTTCTGAAAAAAGTGATACCTTTGATTATATTTTAGGGGCTTCTTACTATTATGGAGTGGATGATAACACTAAGGCAACATTTCTTGGCATAGGTACTATTGATTCGTATATTTCAGCTCCAACACAGCGTGAAATAAGTAAAGATGTTGGTTTGTTTGGTTCAACCAACTTATACATAACATCTAAATTAAAAATGACGGCTGGGCTACGTTATGATCGAGCTAAACGCAGTACAGTACAAAATACTGGTGAATTAGATTTAGGTTATGGTTCTGTGGTTGTTTATCCTGATGCAAACTTAACGAAAACTTTTGACATATTATTACCTCGCTTAGCATTTCATTATGGCTTAACAGATGATTTTTCTTTGCATGCCTCAGTGGCCCGTGGTTATATTCCAGGCGGTTTTAACCTAGTAGCAGTTCAACAGGGAGTAGTAGATAATGATGTTATTTCTTATGACAGTGAAACATTATTAAGTAGGGAAATTGGTTTTAAGTGGCGCTCATCTGACAGGACAATGCGTTTGTCGGGGGCTGTTTTTTATATTAATTCTGATAATTGGCAGGAAATACAAATTGCTTACGATGAGCGTAGCCGTCCAATCAGTTCTGATTATATCAGCTCTGATGCCGCAATACGTAATATAGGGGCTGAAGTGGAAGGACATTGGCAAGTGAGTGATGAACTCTCGTTTGATGGGCATATTGGTTATGTGAATGCAAAGTATCGTGACTTACAGCTTGATGAAACGTTAAATGTGCGTGGGCAGCCAATTCAGTTTGTACCAGAATATGATGGTGGGTTGTCAATACGTTATCAAGCTAGTACGGGGTTTTATATACGTGGTGAAGCTGGTTTTACTGGTAAAGCTGCACTTCGCTCTCGTGGTGATATATTTCAGGGTGCGGTAACTACATACGGGTTGCAGTTAGGTTATGAAGCAAGCGATTATGCGGTTAGATTATTTGGTGATAACCTAACCAATGAGCGTATAGCCAATGGTTTGGCGATTGAAAACTTAGCATTTGGTACAGACGGTTTATATTATGCACCATTAAATTCACCTCGGGTTATTGGTTTAGAGGCTGAAGCTTGGTTTTAATATTTATTTGATTAAGTTCAGTGAATCTCATTATGGGGTGATGTTACTTATTGTAATTAGCATAAATACAAATGATTGTTTTTTTATTTGTGCTGATTTGTTTTATTTTCCTATGGCGTAGAATATGTTTAGATAATCCATACCTTCCAATCATGCATTTGCAGAAGCTTGCTGACACACAACTGGAACAGCAATCTGTGAATATACTTCAAAGGCAAGCAAATATGCTTGTTCAATATTTATTAGAATAGGTGAAACATGACTGAATTTCGTATTGAAAAAGACAGTATGGGGGAGCTTAATGTTCCTAAAAATGCGCTTTATGGCGCGCAAACTCAACGCGCTATCAATAATTTCCCTATTAGCAATATACCCATGCCCAAGGCATTTATTACCAGTTTGATTCAAATAAAGCAGGCTGCTGCTAAAGCTAATGCTAAATTAGGCTTATTGAGTGAAGAAAAGTTTAGTGCAATTGATGCAGCTTGTAATTCATTACTTATAGACCCTGATTTAATGAAGCACTTTCCTGTTGATATTTTTCAAACAGGCTCAGGTACTAGTTCAAATATGAATGCTAATGAGGTAATTGCTAATTTAGCTAATCAACAACGTAAATTATCGCTTCATCCAAATGATGATATAAATTTAGGACAAAGCAGCAATGATGTTATTCCAACTACAATTCAAGTTAGTGCTGTTTTAGCAACAAAAGAAAAGTTAATTCCTGCTATTGAACATGCAATTGAAATAATGGAACAACGAAAAGTAGAACTTAAAAATTATTGCAAAACGGGTAGAACACATTTAATGGATGCTATGCCTATTCGTATGGATCAAGTTATTAGTGGTTGGTCAAGTCAGTTACAAATGAATGTTTTGGCTATACAGTCAATATTAGCACAAATGCAAATGTTACCCTTAGGCGGAACAGCAGTGGGAACGGCTGTAAATGCTCATCCAGAGTTTTCAGTGCAATTTAATCTAGCGTTAACAAAACAAACTGGCATTGATTTTCAATGCGCTGACAATTTTTTTGCCTTAATTGGTGCTCAAGATAATGCCGTACGTTTATCTGGCAGCCTTAAAGCGGTTGCTGTTTCTTTAATGAAAATAGCGAATGATTTAAGATGGATGAACTCTGGACCATTGGCAGGTTTAGGTGAAATTACCTTACCAACCTTACAACCTGGGTCTTCTATTATGCCAGGAAAAGTAAACCCTGTGATACCTGAAGCTGTGGCTATGGTATCAGCCCAAGTTATTGGTAACGATGCAGCAATTACGGTAGGTGGCCAGTCTGGTAATTTTGAATTGAATGTAATGTTACCTGTTATTGCTCGCAATTTATTAGAAAGTGTTGAAATACTTACTAATAGCATTAAATTGTTGGCAGATAAAGCAATAGCTGGTTTTACCGTTAACGCAGATAACCTAGCTAGAGCATTAAATCGTAATCCTGTACTAGTAACGGCGTTAAATCCGTATATTGGTTATGAAAAAGCAGCTGTTATTGCCAAGTTAGCGTATCAGCAGAATAAACCTATAATTGAAGTCGCTATGGCTGAAACTGATTTTTCTAAAGAGAAGTTAATGCAACTACTTGACCCAAAGCAATTAACTGAAAATAAAAGTTCATGAAACAATATCAAACAGGAATGAACGGTTAGGTTTAACATTTTAAGTGCGCTAAGAGCTATTTTTCTGAAAGAAAAAAACTTATCTGTACACGAATATTTTCAAGACGCAGTTACTTTAGCATATCAATTGTTTTGTGAGTATCCGACTAAAAAAAGGTGATTAAAGCCTTGCCAGATAGCCATCGAAACCTTGTTGATTTACATGTAAGAGAGCGAGCGTTAGATTTAGCTTATCAATAGCTGCTAACGGTAATGATTATTATTTGTAATCGTATTGCTAAGTATTTATAATATGCTGGTTTTTAACAAATCAACTTTAAGAGAGTAGTATGAAGCCTAAGTATATTTTCGCATTATCGCCAATTATGTTAGCGCTAAGCATGAGTGCACAATCAGCAGAATTAAATAGCGAAGAAGCGTTAAACCCGACCGAAAAAGAGATGGAAGTAATTCGTATCCTCGGTAGCCGTACTCAACGAATTAGTTCTGGTGCAACGGGGTTGGGCCTTGATAGTTATGATACACCTCAATCGCTTTCTATCATTGAAAAAGAAACGATTGCTAACTACAATTTTAGTGATGTAAATAGCTTATTTAAACAGGTTACGGGCATTAATATTGACCAAACTGAAACTGACCGTACCTATTTTAATGCGCGTGGTTTTGATATAACAAGTATGCATGTAGACGGAGCGGGTATCCCATTTGGTGATATTTTTGTAGGTGATCTTGATACGGCTATTTATGAAAAAGTTGAATTTATTCGTGGTTCAAACGGGCTCATTACGGGCTTAGGTAATCCTTCAGGAACAGTAAATTACGTAAGAAAACGCCCTAGTAATGATACACAAGCGAGCGCAGCATTAACTTTCGGTCGATGGTCAAATTTTCGTGCTGTTGTTGATGTATCTACACCACTGACAGACTCTGGCAGTTGGGCGGCTCGGGCAGTAGTTGTACATCAAGATAAAGAGAGTTGGTTAGATCTTTATGGTAACAAAAGAACCGTATTATATGGTGTTGTTGACGGACAACTTAATGATGATGTCACGCTTACTTTTGGCTATACCTATCAAGATAACAACAGTGAAGGGGTTACTTGGGGGGCTGCACCACTTATATATTCTAATGGTACTCAAACAGACTTTTCTGTCTCTGCTACTCCTGCAATGGACTGGACTTATTGGGATACATTAAATGAGAATGCTTTTGCTGAATTGGGTTGGTATATTACCGATGATATTATTTTTACCAGTAAACTAAATTATACAAAATATGAAGACCATTCGGAGCTTTTCTATGCTTATTCTAATACAGGGGTAGTGCAAGAAACGGGTTTAGGTTTGTTAGGATATCCAGGTAAGTTTGATGCAGAAGATAAGACCTTAATATGGGATAACACATTACAAGGAACATTTCAGGCATGGGGGTTAGAGCATTCGTTTAATCTTGGTGTGAGCATAGCAGAATCTGAAACTCTTGATCTTGATTATACGGCGTTAAGTGGTTTTGATGATATGCCATCATTTCCAGGCTGGTCAGGAAAAGAGGTAACAAGACCCAACTGGGATGCTCCGTACAAGGCTGGTTTTACTGATGTTTCCTTAAATCGTTTTTATGGTTCAATACAATTAGCGGTTACTCAACATTTTGACTTAGTATTAGGGGCAAGTTTTGTTGATTATGAAAATGAAGGAGAATCATGGGGGGCGTCAACATCAACTACTGAAGATGGTTCTAGCCCATACATAGGTTTTACTTGGGAAGTGTTAGATGATCTAAATATTTACGGAAGTTACAGCGATATTTACCAACCACAATACTATTTGAATGAAGATCTTGAAGCATTGGGTTCTGCTGAAGGTCGCGGATATGAACTAGGGATTAAGAAACGTTTCAAAGATAATATGTTAGTAAGTTTTGCCGTATTTAGAACTGAGCAAGAAAACTTGTATGAGTTTATTAAATATGGCGACGGTGATGACATTGATGATGATGATTACTCAGATGACTTTAATTATTCATTATACAGAGGGGTAACTGTTGACTCTAATGGTTTTGAACTAGAAGTTTCAGGTAAAATATCAGAAGAATGGGTAATGCAAGGTGGTTTTACCGCCTTAACTATGGATGATGAAGATGGCAATGAAGCGCGTACTTTTATTCCACGTAAAACATTAAAATTACTTGCTGATTATTCACCCAAATGGGAAGAAAAACTAAATGTTGGTATTTCTCTTCGTTGGCAAAGTGATATGTACTATGAAACAAGTTATGGACGTATTACTCAAGATAGCTACGCTCTCGTTGGTGGTTATGTTCAATACAATGTGAACGATCAAGTTTCACTGAGTTTAAACTTAGATAACATAACAAATGAAAAGTATCTTAGTTCTGTTAGAACAGACCAAGCTTTTTATGGCGCGCCAACAGATTACCGTTTAACTTTACGTTGGAGTCTTTAATTTTAAGTAGCGGTATCACAGTAATGGTTAGGTTTGTGCTTTTCCATATTTTTAATCGACTTGATAAGTTTTATTATCACTGGATCAGTTTATGAATGCATCATATATGCAGTTTTTGAAAAACAGACGTTTTTGGCTTAGTGGCCCAGCAACACTGTTAGTGTCTTTGTTTACTATGTTTGCTATGGCCGTGTGGTTTCCACCTGGTGTGGGTAAGGTTAATAATATAATGATGCCTCTTGTTATGCTGCCATTAATTTGGGCTCTTTTATTTTTTTATACTTACCTAACGGCTGACATGCGTAAAGCCCAATGGTTACTTGTAATACTCTTTACAATTAATAGTATTATTCTTGCCTATCAATTTTGGGGTTAAACTATATGAATGAAAAAACTTCTACTATTCGCTCTAAAGCGAAAGCTTTATTAAGCCTACATTCTTGGTCTGGCATTGTTTTAGGCATGTTACTTTATGCTGTCATCTTTACGGGCACTGTTGCCGTTGTTGCAGACGAGATTGGTGAATGGTCAAACAGTAATTATCCGCAAAAGTTATTAATTAAAACAAATGTGAATGAAACGGTGAACCGCCTTGCAGAAAATACTCCTCAAGAATATCTTGATGAAATTTCTGTATATGAAAATGATCGTCAACAGCTGGTGTATTTTTTTCATACTCATAAACAAAATCCCAGTGGAGATATGGATGAGTTTGGTATTCAATATAAAATAAATGCTAACGGGGAAACAATAAGCCAACAAGAGGGCTTTGGCAGCGATTTATTTGAACAAGAAGACACTTATGCGTTAAGTCGTTTTTTAGTTTCTATTCATACTGAGTTACATATTCCTTCACCTTGGGGGTTAATACTTACAGGAATTTTAGGGCTAGCAATGTTAATTGCTTCCGTATCAGGCTTTATGATGCATCGTCATTTGTTTACTGATATGTTCGCTATCCGAAAACAGCGTGATGGTAAATCTTTAAAACGAGATTCACATACCGTTGCAGGAACTTGGAGTATTCCATTTGCTATTTTACTTGCATTTACTGGCAGTTTTTTTAGTTTTTCTGCTTCTTTTGGCTTACCTGCAATGGGTATTGTTGCTTTTGGTGGTGATCAAGAAGCATTAATGTACACACTCGTTGGTGAGCAACAAAATAAAAGTGAAGTACCGATGGACTCATCTAACGTAAACCTTATGTTGTCAGATGCAGTAAAACGTCAATCATCAATACCTTCTTTTGTCTCTATTTCTCATTTTGGCACTGAATCTGCCAGTTTACTTGCTTTTTTTATGCCTAACGAGGGAAAGGTTGGGTTTGAGCAGTTAGTTTATAATGCAACTAATGGCGATTTTATAGAACATAAACCGTTAGTTGGTACCGTACCTTCTGCTGGTAGTGTTATATTGTCGTTAATTTATCCTATTCACTTTGGAACCTTTGCAGGTTTATTTTCTAAAATAATATGGGTAGCCTTAGGCATTGCAGCATGTTATGTCACCATTACTGGATTACAACTTTATGCGCACAGGAATGAAAAAGCTAATTCTAGTCGTTGGTTTAGTCGAATGTGTGTTTGGGGATTTTGGGGCTTGCCACTTTGCTCTTTAAGTAGTGCATTTGGTTTCTTTATTAGTGGCAGTTTGGGACTTAATCAAAGTTTTTGGACACCGCTAACCTTCGTTATTGCAGCAGCTATAATAAGTATACTAACACTAGCAATAAAAAATATTAGTTTGCTTAAAAAGGTATTATTGGTGGGAAGTGGGCTGTTTTGTTTATTATTACCTATTCTTCGATTTACTAGCTCAGGGGTAAGTTGGTTGCAAGCATTACAACATAACATGGTTGCTATGATGTTCATTGAATTTATATTATTAGCTTGTTCTGCTTTGTGTTTTTATAGCCTGTATAGAACATTACAGGTAAAAAATAATGCAGATATTACTGAAAGTCCATCGCTTTCATCGCAGGAGGTAGTTTAATGAACCATCTGATTATGACATTACCTTTTATTCTTTTTAGCTTAATAATAATTTTGTTACTCGCTTATACAGACCCTAGACGCAGGCAAATATTTAATAAAGCAGATATTAAAGGTAATACGAAATTTACAATGCGACCTTTTACTAGAAAAATCCTAGCATGGAGCTTATTATTGCCAATTATTCCGCTTATCATAATGGCTAACTATGCTGGAATATTAATGTACTCTGGCGCACTAACTGTTGTGGGTTGGTTTGTGTCTGAATTACCTTCGTCTATTATTTAATCCCAATTTACCCAATGTTTATAAAATGCCATTCACTAACAGTGACTGGTATTTTATTGTGAATAAATCATCAGGAATTATATACAGCCACTTTGCGTCCTCGATCTCAAGCTAAAACTTCGCTGCTAACTATAATCTGATTATTGAGGTCTTATAGTAACACCAATTTGATTAAATTTCTTCCCAACTCAGAACTTAATCAACTTGGTATAAGTAGTTTTGTAGTGATCTTCACTAATGCAATAACAACCCACAAAGCGACAGCAAAAGCGATATCAAATAAAATATATGGCAAAAGATTATCTACCCAATGACCATCTTGCGCTAAAACGGGATTGCTCATTAAGGTCATTAAAGCCAACGTTATAAAAAACGCCGATCTTATTGCTATTTTCAGTAGCGTTTTCAATTTATTATCATGCATCATAAAGGTCACCACAAAATATATAGTTATGGCAAATTTTATTATGCCATTTTGTTTTGCAACTAATAAAATAAAGCATAGCTTGAGGGAGAATGATGATTCTTTCTTTACAGAATCGCTTTTTTTCTGCTAATGCTAATCTTGTATAGCCAAATATATCAGCACCTTCATGCTTTTGCAAATAGAAATCATTATCGTTTATATTGTTTGGATGAGGCTTTTTCTTATGAATACATTGTGTTTAGTATGTAAGTTAGCTTATAAGCGGTCTTTCTAGAAGGCACTTTAGAATTTTATTATTTATGTACTTAAACTTTTCTGCATAGACTATTTAGATACACAGTATAAACCTGAAAATATCAATAGTATTCTCTTATAAAATGAATGATAATTATTCTCTTTTGTATTTGTGTGATGGGTATATGAGTGATTTAAAACAAAGCGAAACTAATGCGCTAATGATATTTAACATGTTATGTTTAACCGCTATGATGACTTTTATTCCAGTCATTGGTCCTATAGTGCGAGAGCTACACATGTCAGAGTGGCATAGTGGTTTAGTACTCACTGTAGCAGGCGTGTTATGGATGTTAATGGCACGCTATTGGGGACGTTTAAGTGATCGTTTGGGCCGAAGAAAAGTATTATTCAGGGCCGCTATAGGGTATACGTTAAGTTTTTTAATGATGGCCATTGTATTAGAGGTAATGCTTAAGGAGCCACCAGCGTTATGGATTACTTTAACCTTTTTACTATTATCCCGTGGATTAGTAGGGGCTTTTTATGCTGCATTACCCAGTGTTAGTGCAGCTAGAATAGCTGATATTACTGTACCTGATAGACGACCGTCTGCTATGGCAAAGCTTGGTGCAGCCAATGCCGTTGGGATGGTTGTAGGCCCAGCTATTGGAGGTTTACTAGCTAAAGATAGTTTAACGTTGCCATTGTATGTCGCAATTTTGCTACCTATCTTAGGCGTTATATGGTTAGTCAAAAAAGTGCCTAATGATAAAGATCATGTTGCTGTTACGACACCTCCTTTAGCATTAAAAGATAAACGCTTGCGATTGCCTTTATTTGCAATGTTTTTAGCGATGAGCAGTGTGCTTACAGCACAAATGATTGTTGGTTTTTACGCTATGGATGTCATTCATTTAGAAGCTAAAAATGCGGCTCGTGTTGCTGGCTTAGCCATGACTACGGTTGGTCTTGTATTGATTGTGGTTCAAATTATGTTATCTAAAATGAAAGATATTAACCCTAAATGGTGCATTGCTACCGGCGCAACAATCGGTAGTTTAGGTTTTGGTTTAGTTACTATATTATCAGGGGAACTTAGCCTTATTAGTTGTTATGCTTTATCAGCATTTGGTATGGCATTAATATTTCCCTCTGTTCAAGCACTAGCTGCTAATATGGTGAGTGATGAAGAGCAGGGTATTGCAGCAGGCTCTGTTGCGGCGGTTCAAGGTTTTAGTATGGTTATTACGCCTTTAGTTTGTACTTTGGCTTATGAAATTAAGCCACAGCTACCGTATTTGTTAGCTGCGGGTTTATTATTTGTTTTGATGGTATTTATAGCTTTACAGAGAACAAATGATCAGTCATTACAAGTAGGTTTTTTTTAACGATGTTGTGATTTTCACTTCATAATTGTTTAGTAAAAAATCGTGTATCATGCCTATTTGATAAAACTGTGTTGGTGGCTTAAAGCCCTCAGCTTCAATAATAGAAGCAACTTTTTTAGGTGGTAAAATAGCAACATCGACTATTACATGCACTCATTGATATTGATATGTGTACAGAGCCTGTAACATCTGAAGTTATTAGGAAAATGTTGCATACAAATCCTGTTGTTGTAAGACAAAAGATGGCTTTATTAAAAAATGCTGGATTTGTAACGTCAATAAAAGGGTATAATGGTGGTTGGTTATTTGTTGTTAAGCTATTTGAAATTACCTTGTATGATATACATTGTTTAACAGGGGAAGGAGCAATATTTACAATTGGTTTAACGGATGAGCATAATAATTGTCAAATTGAAAACTTAATTCAAACTCGGAATTTTTACTACTCATCAATAAAAATCTAACTATTGGTGTTACGGTGTGGCTGTAATATCAATATTATCTCGTTGTTTCTTTACTTGGTACATAAATTAGGCTGCCATCATCCATTTGGTAAGTTTCTCCAGCTTTAGTACCTTGTCCTTCACCTATTTCACCATTTGACTCATAGCGGGTAAGTTTTTCTCCTTCTTTAACTGTTATCTTCATATCGGCTTTCCCTGGGTTTTCAATAACAACAACATCCTTATTGTTAAAAGGATTTAAGGGATTAGCGGCAATAACAGCAAGTAGAATACCAATAATTACAAGAAATAAATCAACTAAATTAACTACTGATAAGATGGGGTCGTCTGCTTCATCACTATCAAGAAAGCGCATTTTCTTGCTCCTTCTTGTCACACGCTTTTTCAAGCTCACGAAGTTCTTCTAACAAAAATCGACGTTTTACCGTTAGCACGGCAAAGGTAATACTCGCAGCAACTAAAGACAGTATTACGGCAGAAAATGCAACAACCATATTACTTGATACTTGACTTACTTCCCCTTCGCCTAGTGCCAGCAGAGCAGGGCCAATAGAGATCATAGTTGCTACCAAGCCTAGCATTGGAGAAGTACGAGTAACAATACGTAATCTTTCTAAACGTTTTAATATCCATAACTCTAAATCATCACTCTTAAATTCGGTAAGTGTGTGACTAAAGTTTGCTAGTTCAGAGGCGTAAATGTTATGTTTTCGTTGCCAAAATTCAGTAATAAATGCTCCTAATGCTAGCAATGAGTAGGCTAGAGAAATTAATATTAATGACATGACTGGAAATAAGAAAAATCGTGTTAAATCGTATAATACACTTTCAAATTCGCTCATTTTTTAGTTCCTATCATTTTAATTCTATTGTGATTTGTTTGTTGTTGTCTTATTGCGCCAGTAATAATTAATCCAAGCATGGCTAAGGCTATAAGTATACGAATAATATTTGATGATGTTTGCATTGGTTCTTCTGTCACTTGTTGTAGTGTTTGTCCTTTCACTGCTTTGCTACCACTGCCTTGGCCTGCATTAAGGCCATATCCACCAACTAAGTCAGATAAAAATTTAGCTGTTTTAGCGGCAACTTGATGTTGTGGATTTTCTTCTAATAACTGTTCGTATCTTATTGCTAATGCTGCTTTAGCTTGTTCACTTGCTTGCCAGTAATCTTTGCGAATAGCCTCTGCCATACGTTCAATAATTTGCATTTGTGCAACAGGTTGTTGTTCATCAAACCACTCATTAAGGCCTAACTTATATTTGTCTTCTATATATACTTGGCTAATTGCTTCCCACTGATCATTACGAATAATATCTGGTGCTGTTGCTTGCCATCCAAATACGTTATTGACTGTATCTAAAATCTCTAGTGCGCCAGCATAACCTTCTCCTTGCATCGCCGTTATCCAAGTAGGGTTAAGATATCGTGCTCGCATTTCTTCACTAATAAAGTCTGCAGCGCTAACAATTCGTCCTGTTGTTTGACGTAAATCGCTCACGTATAACGCGGGTGATTCTCCGTTAATTGAGCGCACAGCCGCAGCCATTCCCCCTAAAAATTCAAACGGGTGGTCAGTTGATAACATGCCATGAAGGTTACTTGAACGAGACATAATTGCGGCATCAACGCCTTTAAGCTGTTGTCCAAATAAGTTAATGCCTTGACCAACACTAATTCCCCAACCACTGCGTCCGTAGCCATATTGCAATCGTGCTAGGTATTGCTTGGCTAATGCTCCATCGCCTTCCCAAGAGGTTGAATCCATGGCTAAGCTGGTAACGCCTGTTCCGTAATCTCCAGGTTGGTTACTAAAAATTCTGAGTTCGGCTAGTGTTTTAGCTTCTGCTTGGCTAATGCCTTTGCTAATTAACTCAGTTTCAGTAGTTTGGCTATTAAGAGCAATGATATTGCCATCATCAAGTGCAATTAAGCGTGCTATCGCATCTGCTAGTAAGCCCATAAAGCCATCAAACTGATCACGATAAACACTGGTTACCTGAATTACTACATCAATTCGAGGATGACCAAGTTGTTCTTGTGGAATAATATCAAAATGGCTAACTCTACCATTACGTGCCCATACAGGTTTTAATCCTAATGCACGTAGTACTTGCCCTTCAACCACGCCCATATGACGTTGAGCTTCACCAGACCATAATGAAAATGCGAGCTTATCGGGGTATTCTTTATGCTCTGTTTTATAACCTTTAATAAGCTGCTCAAACATTTTTTCACTGGCTTTGTATGCTGACGGTGTTGGTATTTTAAGTGGATCAAACCCATAAAGATTAGTGCCGTTTGTTGTTTCAGGCATACGCACTGGATCACCACCTAAACCTGCAGTAATAAATTTGCCGTTAAGCGCATTTAGTAATGCGGGTATTTCTTGATTGTTTTTGAGGTGTTCGTAGTTCACTTGTGCTGTTTTCAATAGTTTTATGAGTGAATCATTATCTTTAGGTAATTCGCTGTCAATCACAGCTTTTCTTAACAAGTTCATTGCCCGACTTTGTTTTATATTATCAATGCCTGTCGCTAAAAACTCTTCAGCATTTTCACCTGCTGCAATTAAGTAATCAGGTCCTAGCTGTTGTAAAAGCGTTAACAGTAAATGCTCTGGTTCGGCACTTTGGCCGTAAGTATGTAAACCTAATGGGGTAACTGTGGCTGCTAGGGCATGTAAATGATCGTGTAATGCTTGATAAAAACTGCCAAAGTCAGCGTTTATTTGTTTATCATTAAAACCAAGTTCAATATCTAACGACATATTTTTAGCTTGTGTTATTAAAGTGGCTTGCACTTCGTTTTTTACTTGTCCTTCAGACAGTAATTCATATTCATGGATTAATCCGTGAATATCTAATAGTTCTTTGTATAAACCAGAAGGGGCAAATGAGGGGGTTTGATGACTAATTGTTGTTGCGCGACCACGACGTCTTGCTTGTAATGCCTCAGTCACATTGTCTTGAACATAAGGGTAAATTACGGGGATATTACCTAAAGTTAAAAAGGGGTAGTCATAGGCGCTAAGTCCTCGTGCTTTACCCGGTGTCCATTCTTGTGTGCCATGTGTACCAAAGTGAATTAATGCATCTGTTTGGCGTAATTGTAATGCAAGGTAAGCCGCTAAATAATAATGATCTGGAGGTACTTTGGTGTCATGAGTATCAGCTCCGACTTTTCCTGAACGAGGTGGCTGTGGCATGACCAACAAATTTCCCCAATTTGCTGCAGGTATAACAAATGCTGATTGATCATTAATGTTTCGTAATGCCCAATGTGAGTCAGGTTTTCCCCATTTATTTGTTACTTCCTGCTGAATAAATTTGGGTAATTTGTTAAACCAGACTAAATAGTCATCAATAGAAATACTGATAGCTAAGCCTTGCTGCCAAAGATCAAGTAATTTTTCAGGATGATATAAACCGCCAAGTAATAATTTAGCTTGGCTAATTATATTTTCTTTTGTTTGCGTATCAACTTGATAACCTGCCGTAAGTAAGCTGTTGGTGACTAAAGCTAAACTGGTTGGAATATTAAGATTAGAGGCGGATATATTTTCTTCTCCTGATGGTGTATTCCAAAACATTAGAGCAAGTTTTTTGTCTTTGTTAGGTAATGTTTGTAACCGGACTAAAGTGTTTAATTTGCCAAGTAATAATGGCACCTGTTCTTCAATCAGTTGAGCTTCACCACCTTTGATTGCTGCAATCACTAATGGATCTGTCATGCCCCAACCTTCTGGCACAGACATTAAGGTTGCAGCAGTACTTGCAGCAAGCCCTTCTGGTGATGATAACCACTCTTTTTTACTACCACCACGATAAGTAAATGCTTGTAATATTGGTACATTTAAATGTAAAAATTCAGCTTTACGTGCTTCTCCATTTTGCATGTGAGTCATATTAACCATTACACTTGGCTTAGTATCCTGCCAAAATTTAGTTAGTCCATTATCATCAGCACTTTCAAACCACATAAAAACAGGGGTGAATCCTGCTTGTTTTGTCTGTATATATAGCTCATCTAACAGCTTTGTTTGCATATCACGTATTAAACTATTAGAAATTACAAAACCAATGAGTGGTGCTTCTTTTAGTGAAACATCGCTGGATAAAAACTCAGATAAACTAGCATACACCGTATTTGGTGTGTAAACCCCTTGTTTTTTTAACTGAACAACCGTTGGTAAAGTGATATTTTTTTTACCATCAGTCAGTTCTTTAATAACTGAAAATAATGACTGATAGTTTTGTGTTGTTCCATTGGCATAATAACCAATTAAACTACGAGCAATGTTAGGAGATAGTTGACCAAAGCTTGGTCTACCACCTCCTACCTGAATCCAGGGTACGCTAAGCCCAGCCGTGCCTTCTGGTAAAGCTGCTTCGGCAGCCGCTCTGTCTGACGGTCTAGGACCATCTAGAATAACTAATGAAGCATTATTTATTCTTTGTTCAGATAAGGGGCCTATGTTTTGAGCATAAACATAATCAACTGTAATGCCGTATTCTTTACTAATGAGTGCTAATTGATGAAATTTACCTGCGGTGACAAAATCAGATGCAACAATAAGTACTTTTTTAGGTGAAGTAGCTAAGACAGAACTAGTCAGAAAACACATCAATAAGGTTAAAAATTTAGTCATGATTAAAAACTTACCTGTGTGCCTAAATAAAGTGTACGACCTTGTTCAATAAACTCAAATTCATCTGATTCATCAGGCAAATAAACATCTGTTAAGTTTTCGATACTAGCGCGAATTAACCATTGAGGGTTTATATGGTAGCTAGCGCTAAGATGTAATAGTTGATAACTTGGTAACTTCGCATCATCAAGGTGTTGTTCGCCAACATATTCTAAACGTAATTGTGTATCTATATTTTCAACGGGTTGCCAAACTACTTCAGCATAACCTGAAATTTTAGGTTTGTTTTCTAATGCTTTATCTTCAGTATCGTTACGTGCATCAAGATAGTTCGCATTGGTTGAAACGCTTATTTTATCAGAGACTTGCCAAAATGCATTTACTTCGGTACCAGATAAAGTTGCGCTTTCTATATTTCTATAATTACGTAATGCCCCGCGTCCATCACAACCAGATATACAAAAAGTTTCAATGAGGTCTTCGGCTTTTGTTTTAAATAATGTTGTGGTTAAATGCCAGTCTTTATAGCCGTACCTTGCTGATATTTCGTAAGATTTATTTGTTTCAGGCTGTAAATCAGGATTACCTACAATGTAGAATAAACCACCTGCTGCAGAGGTTTTATATTCGCTTGAAAGCTGCTTTAAACTAGGCGCTTTAAAGCCTTCACCGTAGCCTCCTTTAATAACCCAATTGCCTTGGCTCCAAACCAGATAGGCACGAGGACTTGATTCCCAACCATAAATATCGTGATGATCAAATCTACCACCTAATAATAGTGACAGTTCATCATTGATCGCCCAGTCATCTTGAATAAAGGCCGATTGTTGAATAGATTGATTCTCACCTTTGTCATTAACGACACTATCTTTAAGATTTTGACGTAGCCATTGGCCGCCAAATTGTACATGATGCATATCCCAAGTAGTGCCTAATTTAATATCTGCTATATCTTCAGTTATTTCACTGGGACTAGTGACAGATATGTCATTTGTACGTGTGTTTTCTCGATCAACTTCTGTGCGGTAAACCCGCACAGTTGAATCACCCCATGACCAATAACCTTGATGTTGTAATGATAGTTGCAAGCGATCAATTTTATCTTTGAACACATAGTAAGTAGATCTTGAAATAGTGTCTCGCCAACGATTATCATTTATTAAGGCAACAGATGCATTTAATGTTTGATTTTCTGTGGCAGCCCAATTCATTTGTAAACGCAGATTATCAGTTTTATGTCCCTCAATATCTGATTGATTAACATCTGCACGGCTAGGAACATCTGTTTGGTATTCTCGTACCGCTGATATCCTTATGGATAAGTCATCATTAATTGAACCCGATGTTGAAGCATTGGCACTATAACTTTTCGATTCTTCATCAGATAATTGTTGCCCTCCATTTATCGCTAAACTACTTCGCCACTCTTTAGTAACCTTTTTGGTAATAACATTGATAACTCCTCCTAAGGCATCAGACCCATATAGTGCTGAAATTGGTCCTCGAACTACTTCAATTCGCTCTATATCATTCACAGGTACTGAATTAAGATCAAAATTAGAGTGAGCAATTAAATCTGTTGAGCCACCTACGCGTTGCCCGTCAACTAATATAAGAGTTTGATCTGAATCCATACCTCTAATCTCAATGCCTTTGCGGCCAAAACCTACGGCAGTAAGGTTTATGCCAGTTTGTCCACGTAAAGCATCTGACAAATTCATTACCACACGTCGGTTTAAATCTTCTGGATTAACAACGCTGATACTGGCAGGTGCAATGCTCAGTAATTTCTCAGATGAACTTGAGGTTACAACAATTTCCTCAATATCTTGATCATCACTTAGCGCAAGAGCCGAGAGTGGAACAAAAGCGAAATAGAGTAAAGTATAGGTAAATTTATTCATAGTGATATTGTTACATAATTAGTGACTAACAAATGTCAGTACATAGGATTAAAAAAAATGAGCCAATAGGCTCAAAGAGAGTAAATTTAATAAACACGTGGATAGTAATTGATATGATATAACATATCAATTTATTTGTGAGTTAAATATATAAATATGATTATTTCGCTTAATTTGGATTTATCTGAAATTATGGAAAATAATTTTTCAACGACATAAGTTTGGTTTTTATCTTTAGCATCAGAGGGCAGAGGTAGCACCTCAATTTGAGCCTGAATTTAAGTGAGCATTTGTTTTATTAAAAACTTTTAAATAAAACTTGCAAACACAAATGAGAATGATTACTATTTGATTGTGTTGTTAGGGCTCTATAAGTTGATAATAGAGCATTCACGTTTTAAAAAAGTATTGTTATTTTTATATAGTTCGTAAGTGAGGTAGCTTAAATGGAGTGCCAACAATGGCAAGTATTGTTAAAACTTGGAAATGATTGTTTTCACGATAAAGCTTGGAATGAAGCTGAGTTTTTTTATAGTGAAGCCTACGATTTATTAGCTTTTTCATATCGTAATAATCCGATGTGTGCTGACACATTAATGGCGTGGGTTTGTTCTTGTCATAATTTATCAACACTTTATGAACATCAGGGTAATATACGTTTAGCATTAAGATTTTTAATGGTTCCACATGAGTACTTATTAGAGATAACTAACTCAAAGATAGATGATGAAGATGTAAAATTAATTGCTTTCAAAGGGCTTTCTTTCACGTTAAAACCGATATTAGCGTTTAATAAAAAACATCCCATTTGTGATGATTGTATAGAAAGATTCACATCACTTAAGCTTTTGTTAGAACAACAAAAAAATGTTATTCATTAAAAATAAGGAAATTTATAATGATTTTTAAGTTATTACCGTGTTAAAAACTAAAACAGAAAAAGTATGAATGCTTCAATAAGCCTTGTTATGGCTAAAGTGTATTTATTTACCAATAAAGTATCTTTGCCTAATTATAAAAGAATGTTATTACCTGTATTCATTTGTATCTTATTTCTTCAAGCTAAAACTCAAGAAATTATGCTTAGAGTGTTGGCTGATGCATTTTGGCAAGTAGTTGTTTTTGTTGCTTTTACTCTTGTTATTTACCACTTATTTGCGAGTAAATTAAGTTGTTTATATGTTAATAAGCAAGGTAAACGTAAGCATTTTCATGAAGTAGTTATTGCAAGTGTTATGGGAGTATTACCTGGCTGTGGCGGCGCCATTATAGTTATAACGCAATTTGTAAGCGGTCAAGCTGGGTTTGGATCTGTTGTCGCTGTGCTAACGGCAACAATGGGTGACGCTGCATTTTTACTTTTTGCAACTAAACCTTTGACTGGTTTTTTTGTTGCTACGGTATGTTTATGTGTGGGTATTATGTCAGGTATTATCGTTAGTATGATACACGAACCTAATTTTTTACGCTCTTCAGTGAAAAAGGCAGATGATAAAAAAATAATTGTTCCCACTTTAATAGAACTTCCTAAACCTTTAAAAGTACAAGGTATGCTTTGGAAATGGTTGCTAATACCTTGTGTGATTATTAGTTTTTTATTGGCCGCTCAAGTTGATGTTACTTCATTGCTTGGCATGAGCGATATAGCATTGCAAATAATAGGTGCGCTGTTAAGTTTTGGATTAATTGTATTATGGGCTGTAACGCTTGAGGTAACAAACTTTGAGTCAATAGTAGCGGAAGATAAAAAATCAAGACATAACAAAGTTTTTCAAAAAGTTGCTATAGATACTAATTTTGTTGTTAGTTGGGTAGTGGTGGCGTTTTTAATTTTCGAATTAGTTTTGCTATATGGTGATTTACAAGTAAGAGACCTTTTTAAAAACTTTAGTACAATATCACCACTCATCGGTGTACTAATTGGAATGATTCCTGGCTGCGGCCCTCAAATAATTACAACTTCATTGTATTTATCTGGTGCAATACCACTATCTACCCAAATAGGAAATGCCATTAGTAACGATGGCGATGCTTTGTTTCCTGCTATTGCCTTATCACCAAAAGTAGCATTGTTTGCTACTGTTTATTCATCAATTCCTGCATTAATCGTTGCTTATAGCTACTTTTGGTTATTTGAGTAATACCAAGTTGATTAAGTTCTTTCCCACTCAGCGAGAATTAAAAAGCTTAGAGGCAAGGCATTGATTGAAGAGAATGGTCATTCCCTTGTCAAAATCAAT
>CBDLPA010000015.1:0-114114 GCA_965305135.1 uncultured Colwellia sp. | reverse complement strand
CATGTAGGGTAGAATTCATTCTACAAATTGGCGCAATAAATTACGCCCTACAATACCCCCCATGTAGGGTAGAATTCATTCTACAAATTGGCGCAATAAATTACGCCCTACAATACCCCCCATGTAGGGTAGAATTCATTCTACAAATTGGCACAATAAATTACGCCCTACAATAAAACCACCCCATGTAGGGTGGAATTCATTCTTACATTCATTGCAATAACAATGCTAAAACCTCTTGGGTTTTTCCCTTCATCAATTCTATATTACCTTTAGACTCTACATTTAATCGTACCACAGGCTCAGTATTACTGCTGCGTAAATTAAAACGCCAATTACCAAACTCCATGCTAATACCATCCGTTTCATCTATCACTTGCGCACTCTTTTGATAGGCACTAAAAACTCGCTCAATGGCTTTTTTAGGATCAGCAATTTTATTGTTAATCTCACCTGATGAGGGATAGGCTTCAATACGGGCTTTAACTAAGCTTGATAACGGTTGTTTACGTAAGCACACCAGTTCAGCAATGAGTAACCAAGGGATCATGCCACTATCACAATAGAAAAAATCACGGAAGTAATGATGAGCACTCATTTCACCACCATAAACAGCATCTTCACTACGCATACGTTCTTTGATAAACGCATGGCCTGTTTTACTTTGAATAGCCTGACCGCCAGCTTGTTCAACAATATCAATAGTATTCCATGTTAAACGTGGGTCATGTATAACTTTTTGAATTTTAGCGTCACGTTTAATGTCGTTAGCCGCTTTAACAAGAAAGTTTTCCGCTAATAAGCCCACAATATAGTAGCCTTCAATAAATTCGCCTTGCTCATCAAACAAGAAACATCGGTCAAAGTCACCATCCCAAGCTATACCCATGTCAGCATTGTGTTTGATTACCGCATCTCGCGTAGCCGATCTATTCTCAACCAATAAAGGGTTAGGAATACCATGAGGAAAATTACCGTCGGGGTCATGGTAAACTTTAATAAATTCAACAGGTACTTTTAATTGTGCAAAAGTCTTTTCAATAACGTCTAGTGCGGGTCCTGCTGTACCATTTCCGGCATTAACAACTAATTTCAGCGGCGTTTTACATAATGAAAAATTCTTAACATCAATATACGTTAATAAATGTTGCGTATAAGCTTGGCTAATATCATACGTTGATATTTCGCCTCTTTTAGCAACCTCTGTAAACTCATTTTGTTCGGCTAACGCTTTAATATCCAAAAGCCCCGTATCACCACTAATAGGTTTAGAATTTTCTCGAACTAACTTCATACCGTTATAATCAATTGGGTTATGACTTGCCGTGACAATAATACCACCATCGCACGTTAAGTAGCTGCTCGCAAAATAGATATGCTCAGTACCACTTAAGCCAATATCGATCACATTAGCTCCACCGTCCATCAAACCATTAGCCAGTGCTAACTTCAATTCTTCGCTGGTTAAACGTACATCACCACCAACCACCACTTTCTTAGCACCCGTATGCTGAGCAAAAGCCCGCCCGATACGGTAGGCAATATCACTATTTAATTCTTCACCAAGCTTGCCTCGAATATCGTAAGCTTTAAAACAGGAAAGAAGTTTCGAGTCATTAATCTCAAGTTGTGAAGGCTTATCCTTCAAAATATCATTCATTATTATTTAACCTTAACTGTCATTCGCACAATAAATTATGCTCTACAATAAAACCAACCTATGTAGGGTAGAATTCATTCTACAAATTGGCGCAATAAATTACGCCCTACAATTATGCTCTACCGTATTTATCTTCAAAACGTACAATATCATCTTCGCCTAAATAACTACCTGATTGTACTTCAATCATCTCTAATGGTAATTTTCCGGGGTTTTCTAATGCATGCACAACACCAATAGGGATATAAGTTGACTGATTTTCACTTAATAAAATAGTTTTATCATCCAAGGTTACTTTCGCTGTTCCTGACACAATAATCCAGTGTTCAGCTCGATGATGATGCATTTGCACCGACAATTTAGCCCCCGGATTAACCGTAATACGTTTTACTTGAAAACGCTCACCACTATCAACACTGTCGTATTTACCCCAAGGTCGATATACCTCTCTATGCAATTTTGTTTCAGAACGTTGTAATGTTTTCAATTCATTCACAATATCTTTAACATTCTGTACTTTACTCTTATCCGCTACTAAAACAGCATCAGGGGTGTCTATCACTACCAAGTTATCAACACCTAACGTAGCAATCAGCTTATTTTGACTATGAACGTAACTATTACGAGTGTCATGCGCAATAACATCACCTTTAAGCACATTGTGCTGTGCATTTTGCTGACAAACTTCCCAAAGGGCTGAATAAGAGCCTACATCACTCCAACCAGCATCAAGAGGGACCACAACCGCATCTGCTGTTTTCTCCATTACCGCATAATCAATTGATTCATCAGCACACTGTAAAAAAGCCTCACGGTCAGGACGGGTAAAGTCGAGATCTTTTTCAACCTCCCTCATCGCGTTTCGGCAAGCGGCTAAAATATCAGGTCTGAAACGTTCAAGCTCTTCAATATAACGGCTTGCTTTAAACAAAAACATGCCACTATTCCACAAATACTCACCCGAAGCTAAATAGGCTTGCGCTGTAACTTCATTTGGCTTTTCAACAAATTGAGCAACTTGATATGTAGACCCTTGTTGGTCACAGTCATGTTGGCTACCTTTTTTAATATAACCATAGCCTGTTTCAGCATGCGTAGGCACAATACCAAAAGTCACTAATTTGCCTTGTTGCGCCGACACAGCAGCCACACTCACCGCTTGATGAAATTTATCAGTGTCTTTAATAACATGATCGGCAGCGAGTACTAATAACAAAGTATCTTCATTTGCAGCCAAAGCATTTAATGCCGCTAACGCAACTGCCGGTGCTGTATTTTTACCCTGTGGTTCCAGCAAAATTGTCGCATCACGACACTTAACCTGTTTAACTTGTTCCGCCACTAAAAAACGATGATCTTCATTACAAATAAATACAGGGGCTTGATGATTGTCAGGTAAACGCGCTAGCGTGTCTTGCAACATACTGGTGTCATTAACCAAGGGTAAAAATTGTTTAGGGAATTGTGAACGGGATAATGGCCATAATCGTGTACCACTGCCGCCGCACATAATAACGGGCGAAATAACTGTTGAAGAAGGTTTTACTGAGTTCATTCATCTTCCATTTTATTTAGTGTTAAACATTAAAAGAGCCGTGATAGAACATAATAATAGTTTTTTTAAAAAAATATAAGCGTTTTAATACCTTATTAACAATAACTGCGGTAAATTAAGCTAATCTATATATTTCCACATCAATCTGCATGAATAAGTATCATTTTAACACTATACTTTTTTCATCTATGTTCAATAACTAGCTTAGTGTTATATAGGAGAATTAAATGTTTAACTATGAGGAAGCCTTTTCTCGCAATATTGGTTGGGTTACCAAAGAAGAACAACAAAAATTAAGAAATACAAAAGTTGCTATTGGTGGCTTAGGTGGTGTTGGTGGCGATCATACTACGGTTCTCACAAGACTCGGCATTAGTAACTTTCACATTTCTGATCTAGACGATTATGATGTTGCAAATTTTAACCGTCAAGCAGGTGCCAACATGTCTACATTGGGTAAACCCAAGGCTGCAGTAATGGAGGAAACAATAAAAGGCATTAACCCTGAAGCAACTGTAAAGAACTTTGACAACGGTATTAATGAAGAAAATTTGGAAGAATTTTTAGACGGTGTGGATATCTATGTAGATAGCTTAGATATATTTTGTTTAGATATTCGCCGTAAAGTATTTAGGCGTTGTTATGAAAAAGGCATCCCAACCATAACAGCCGCGCCAATGGGTATGGGTACCGCTTTTCTTGTTTTTATGCCTGGCAAAATGTCTTTTGACGAATACTTTGCTATTGTTGACCCCTCGCCCAATACCAGTGAAAGTAAAAAAGAACAAATTTTTAATGATAATATCATTCGATTTGTTATTGGTGTTTCACCTTCGGTACAACAGCGGCACTATTTAGTTGAGCGAGCTTCAGTTAATTTTCTTAAACAAAAAGTACCTTCCACTTGCATGGGCATTTCATTAGCCGCAGGCACATTATGTACTAATGTTTTAAAAATAATTCTTAACCGTGGTGAAGTCATTCATGCCCCGCATGGGTTACACTTTGACGCTTACAGAAATAAATTAATAAAAACGTGGCGACCTTGGGGTAATAAAAATCCTATTCAAAAATATATGTTTTGGCGAGTTAAACAGTTATTAAAAGATAATAATTAACAGGCTTATAACAGCACTCTGCGCAATAAATTACGCCCTACAAAAATACCAGCCAAGGTAGGGTAGAATTTATTCTACAAAGCGGCGCAATGAATTACGCCCTACAAAAACACTAGCCAAGGTAGGGTAGAATTTATTCTACAAAGCGGCGCAATAAATTACGCCCTACAAAAACACTAGCCAAGGTAGGGTAGAATTTATTCTACAAAGCGGCGCAATAAATTACGCCCTACAAAAATACCAGCCAAGGTAGGGTAGAATTCATGCTACAAAGTGGCGCAATGAATTACGCCCTACAAATAAAACCAACCAAGGTAGGGTAGAATTCATTCTACAAATTGGCGCAATAAATTACGCACTACAATAAAAACCAGCCCATGTAGGGTAGAATTCATTCTACAAATTGGCGCAATGAATTACGCCCTACAATAAAACCACCCCATGTAGGGTAGAATTCATTCTACAAGTTGGCGCAATGAATTACGCCCTACAAAAATACCAGCCAAGGTAGGGTAGAATTTATGCTACAAAGTGGCGCAATAAATTACACCCTACAAAAACACTAACCAAGGTAGGGTAGAATTTATTCTACAAAACAAAACGGCGCAATGAATTACGCCCTACAAAAATACCAGCCAAGGTAGGTTAGAATTCATGCTACAAAGCAGCGCAATAAATTACGCCCAACAAAAATACCAGCCAAGGTAGGGTAGAATTTATTCTACAAAGTGGCGCAATAAATTACACCCTACAAAAACACTAGCCAAGGTAGGGTAGAATTTATTCTACAAAGCGGCGCAATAAATTACGCCCTACAAAAACACCAGATTTTCAGGCATAAAAAAACCGCCAGTTGGCGGTTTTTTCATTTTAGTTATTAATTAAGACTTACGACGACGTGCGCCAGCAAGACCTAATAAACCTAAACCTAAAATTGCAATAGAAGCAGGCTCTGGAACTTGCATGCTCATACGGCCAGTATGGTTTGCAGCAAGGACAGCTTGACCATTATTATCAAAAACGATATTTAATGGCGCTGAAGGGAAACCAGCAAAACCAGCAGTTACTGTTTGGTTAGAAGACCAACGAACATCGCCTAAAGCAGCCCATTCGCTTAATGTCATCTCTGAACCACCATGATTGATTGAAAAATCATCACCTGCATTATTAGCAAAGTTATCTACAGTACCTGTAAATACTTGTTTAGATTGACCACCAACATTCTGAGCACCACCTGAAGAAATATTTAAGTCAAATAAGTTATGAAAACCTACAGCTAAACCTGTATTAGCGGCATTTAACGAAACAAGACCAAATTGTAAAGTACCTGAAGTATAAGCAAAATCAGTACCGTCAAACGTTCCCATTAAGTCATTGAAGAAAAAGGTAAACAAATAATCACTACCGTAACCATCCATAGTTGGAATTGGGTTAGGTATGAAACTACCAACGTTATTATTAGCAAGTGAACCTAAACCTAATGCACTTAAAGAAGTAGGTAATGCATTAAAACCAGTAGGACCATAGCCACCGTACGAGTGAATAGTATCACCTACTGATAATACGCCATCGCCATTATCAGTAACTAAAGATTGTGAATTATAAGCAAATACAAATTCTTCTATAGGATCAGAACCGAAATTAGTGTTTGCAGGGTCAGCAACTTGAACGCCGCCTTGTGTACTTGCACCCCAGCTTGCATCCCAAGAGATTTGATCAGCAACTGCAGTACCTGACAAGCTAGCTAGTATAGCAATTGATGTTATAAATTTTTTCATTTTATTCTCCATTAAATAAATTAAAAACTGCTTTATTTTAGTTAACTTGCTTTTTGCGGTAACCAAAAATTTATTATGTGTAAACAGACTCCCTTACACTATGCAGCTTTAATGCCAAAACAATCAACACTTTGATATACTTGTGTTTTTTAAACAATCAATAACATAAACCTCAAACTGATGTAAAAAAACCTGACAACCAAACTCCGCGATACAGCCGCTAAACTTACAACGTTAATCACTTATTCTTTTTACTTTGATTGCACTATTGCCAACCTTGCTAACGACTCACTGCTCAGCATGTTTTTATCTACCTTAAGTAATAACGACTCTACCAAGCTATATTGCTTATCAACAAATAACGCCTGTATATAATGAACAAGATAGTTTTGATTATTTATATTCGCTTTATAAGCCTTATGAAGATACTGAACGGCTTCAGAAACATTTCCCGCTTCTAACTGAATAAGTCCATAGGTATTAATAACAGCAGGAACATTTTCTGCTTTCGAAAGTGCTTTTTTCGAATAACTCAGTGCCTCTGGTAGTTTTTTCTGTACTAATAACACGTAAGCAATATTATTCAGTACAACATAATGCTCATTGGTTTTTTTGGCTAAACGTTCATATATTGCCAATGCCTTGTCTGGCTCTTTTTCGGTATATAACTCAGCTTGTTTAAGTATTAACTCAATTGTTAATTCATTATTTTTTTCAAAACCAACAATTAACGCGAGTGCTTCATCTGCCTGATTTGTGCTCTGCATTGCCTGCACAAGATCAATTAAAATAGGGGCCGAAGGTATTCTCTCATAAGCGGGTTTTAAATAATGAATGGCTTGCGTAAAGTCTTCCTTCATAAAAGCAAGCTTTCCCTTAATAACCTCATACTTAGGCGAAATATTAGACATATCAGGCAATTTAGAAAATAATTGATTAGCTTTTTCTAAATTATTATTCTGAATATATAAAAAGACTAAATTGAGTATTTCATTATTACCACCTAACCCCATTTTTACAATAAGCTCTTGTTCTTGCACTGTATCAAAATTTTGTTTTCTAGCATTCAGTATCGCAATTTTAAGCTTTCTTGCTTGTAAAGCGTTTGGAGAAGAAATTAACAATTGGTCTAATTTTTTCAGTGCTAATTCACCTTTATCCTCAAATGCTAATAGCCTAGCTTCAACAATGCGTAATGGAAAGCTCTCAGGATTTTTGTCAAGGGATTGAGTTAAGACTGACGTAGCCTCTGCTACTTTTTCATCACGCATGTAGAACCCTAACAAAATAAGGCTCTCGTTAGGCGAATACTCACTATTTTTAACTAATTCTGTTAGTTTTTCATTTACTAATGCTTTATGCTCATCAGTTTTTCCAATACGGTAAAGAGCATTAATAGTTGGCGCATTTGAAGTATCTACCGTGAGCACTTTTAAATATAACTTAATAGCGATGGCTATATCATTTTTGCTTTCAGCAATGTTGCCTAAATTAAATAGTGCAAGAATATTTTCTTGATCTTTACTTAAAATATCATTGAAAGCATTTTCTGCAAGCGCATACTCTCCCTGCATTTTATAAGTAACACCTTCTAACGTTTTAGACAAAACAAAATTACTGTCTAAAGTAGAGCGCGCCACTTTTAAGGCTTCATCAAAATTCTTTTGCTTTAAATGTTCCATAATAAGCAAAGAAATAACTTGTTCTGATTCAGGGTTACTCTTTATAGCTTGCTCAAAAAAACGAATAGATTCAGGATCATTCACTGACATTTTAAGAAGCCCTTGTTGATAAGCTAATTGTCCGTTTAACGGCTCAAGTTGTTGCGCTTTATCAAGTACATTTGCTGCTTTATCTACATCACCTTGTTTGAATAACTGACTAGAAGATAGCGATAAAAAGCTAGCATCTAGCTCTCCATCTGTTGCATTTTCAATATCTTCATATGATTCATCAATATACCCTAGCTCTATACTTATTGCGGTTAGCAATCTTCGTGCTGGGTGTAGCAAAGATAATTGGTTTTTAATTTTCTTTAAATGGCTGTAAGCCCTTTCTGGTTGGCCTAATTTATAATAACTGTAGCCTGCAATAATTGCCGCCCCAGTAAGATCACCTTTATTTTTCAGCGCTACCTCTGCAAATTGTTTAGCTCCAGCATAATCTTCGGCCACTAATCTGCTTTGCGCTTTTACCATATTTATCAATGGATTGTTCGGGGAAATAGTTAGAAATAAATCAGCTTGCTTTTCAGCCTCAGCTAAATTTGAAGACGCCGCTAAAGCCATAGCATACATAAGTCTACTTTGATTATCTAACGGCCTTAATTGTAAGTAATCTTTAAGGCTATTTGCGGCAAGTTCCATGTTGTTTGCGGTAAAATACGTTTTAGCTTTCAAATCAAGAACTATTGATTCGTACCCGTCACTATTAATCAACTTATCGGCAACACCTATCGCTTCATCAAATTGCTTTCTTAAAGTATAAAGCCATGCTTGCCCTAACTGCCCGTAAACCGAGTCAACATCCAACCCAACCACGTTATCAAGTTCACCTAATGCTAAAATTTCTTCACCTTCGTAGATATAAGTCACAGCCAAAAAGTAACGTAAAGTTTGCTCAAGCGCCTTATTATCAGCAATATCTTTTAAAAGCTGCTCTATACCAATACCATCTTCTAAATGGCTATAAGCCTCAGCTAATAAAGGATAAACCAACTCAATATCGTAATTATATTTTTTGGCACGACTCAGTTCCTTTTCTGCAATTAACCAATTACCTTGATTAATATATGACTTACCTAACAGAAAACGCGCTTGCACATCATTAGCATCAACTTTCAGCACATTTTTAAGACTAATAATTGCTTCTGCTGTTTTATTTTGTTGCAAATAAGTTTGGGCATCATTTAAATATTCTTCTGTCGTTTTATCCTGACTACAGCTAACTAATCCCCCCACTAAAGCAACAGAAAACACTATGGGTAGTAAACTTTTTTTAGAATTCATCTTTATTCCTTTGGAGATTTATCCACTAAATTATTATATTATTTATTTGTAAATGCTTATATTAACGACAATAACACAAAAATAGTTATACTATGAACAAATACAGGCGCTTAAAATTAAGCCCAAATTAAATTAATACCAGCAAGGTCAATATTTTGAATATAAAAAAAACGGAAGCTCACGTATTCAAACGTTCTTTTATTCCACTCATTAGTATCATACTCATTACCGTACTCGTTGCCCTATTCAATGCGCCTATTATGGCAACTTTATGGCGTTACAGTTTTGATGATGGCACCTACTCCCACGCATACCTAATACCCTTTATTGTACTCTATTTGTACTATACGTTATTTGAAAACAATGAATTACAATTTAGAGAAAAATTTTCTTGGTTTGCGTTAACCCTATTGCTTTTATCGGCCTACAGCCTTTTTGTGGCATCCACAGCGCAAATCACCTTGGCTTATTGGTTAGCCACCTTAATGCTGCTATGCGCTAGCATTAACTTTTTATTTAAGTTTAGTATAAAGCTTATTTTTCCCACACTTTATTTTATTTTTCTCATTCCTTTGTGGGGTATTCTTACTATTCCTCTGCAAAACCTTTCGGTTATTGCAGTAAATTTCTTAATGAGCTTTACCAGTATCCCTGTTTTTGTTGAAGATGAATTTGTACACATACCTTCGGGGGTGTTTGAAATTGCAGGAGGATGCAGTGGCTTACGCTATTTACTCACCTCTTTAGCTATTAGCTCTTTATATATTTTTCTTCACCTTCGCAACATTAAAAACATCGCTATTTTTGCTTTAGTTGCTATTTTAGGCGCACTAGTAACCAACTGGTTACGCATTGCTATTTTAATTATTATTGGCCATCAAACTGAAATGACCAGCGATTTAATGACCGACCATAATATGTTTGGCTGGTACCTATACGCACCATTTATGTTGTTACTCTTTAAATTTGGTAGCTATCTTACGGATAAAGAAAATAACAATGTAACAGCAACAAGCAACTCAACACAAAAACAGCCAAATAAACTGAATGGGTTAACACTATCAGCTTTGTTCACGCTATTAATAATTTCTTCTACTGGTTTAAAGCAAACATATCTATTGAATTCATCAGAAAAAATTCAACAAGATAACGCACAGAACCTAACAATAAAACCTACTATATTTAATTATTCGTTGCTTGAGGTAAAAACAGCGCGTCCTGATAACGTGCATTTAATTTATCATTTTCATGGCAATGAATTAGAAGGCAAACCAACATTTTATGATAACAATTTAATACCTGAAGGTTGGCGTATTTTGAATACAGACACTCTGAACCAACAACAAATTATCAGTATTCAGAAAGAAAAACAAAAAGCAAACATTACAATAAGTTACGTTATTAACGGTAAACAAATAGCAAGCATTGGGCAGTTCAAAAAAGAACGACTCAAAAAAGCGTTAACAGGTCAAGGAACAACATCACTACAATGGCATTTTATTATTCAGTAAAAAATAACAATGCATAGCAATTACTTCAACAAGTGAACAACTAACCAAGGTAAATCACTTGTTGAAGAATACATCCAAGCAAACCGACGAGGTGGCATTACCGACCAATATTTTTTCACCTTTTTTTCAGCGTTAAGTTTACGGTAAGAGCCTTTGCACTGATGCACAAGTGAACTAAACAATTCTTTAACCATAAAACTATCTTGTTTCTTTTGCTCTTTTATATAGGTTGATTTTCCTAGCAATGCAGCCACATCACAAGCATGCTGAGGGTCTGACCATTGGTTCAATTCTTCTTGAGTTGGGTTGTCCATTGACACGATATATTTAGGAATAACAATCTTATCAACACGCTTATCACCAAAATAAATACCATAATTCAAAATAAAATCGCCAAAAGCATCAATCAATGCCGCTGATTTCTCATCGCCTGTTAATCTATAATAACGCCATAAAGCATCACCTAATAAAGCCATCATCCACGGAGAACAGGCTGCTGTGTCATCACCCCAGCCTTCATGCGACTTAAAACCATGTTGTGGGCAACCTCTTAGTGGCCAGTCATTTTCAGGCCTGAATGTCATGCTTATTGTGGCATCTATTATTTCTTTTATTCGACTTAATGCTGCTTGACTACCTGTAAGCTCCCAATAAGTTACCGCTACATTAAGTGCGGCAGCCTGATTACGTTCAGTCCAAAAACCACGAGACAATGAATATTCTTCATCCCAACCTAACGAGCTTTGAAATATCTTAGTTAACGCTTCCAGTGCGCTATTATCAGCACTTAACAAATATTGAAGCGCTAAACCTCTTGGCATTAAGTATTTAGGATCAAAGCGCTTAATTAAGGTAAATTGTCCTTGGTCATCAATATGCTGTTTATAAAAGTCCACCGCCATATTTGCTTCATTAAGCCATGCTTTATCTTCTGTCATAATATACAACTGATAAAGCGCTTGTGGTCTGTCATATAACCATTGCCCCGCCTTTGTAGGAGGGTAACCTTTCTTTTTCAAAGCCTTTTTATTCGTAATAAAATGTGCATATTTTTGTTGGGGTAAAACATACCAATCAGTATCGTGATCTTCGCTATCAGCATGCAATAATAGGCTTTGTCTTAACCATTGCGCTGAAGGGTACACTAAACGCTTTTTTTGAGAACCCAAGCTTACCAATAACGGTGATATGTTTTGAGATAAAATACCCGCATCTTGCACATTAACATTGGGTAGTTCAGACCAAGTAAATGACAGCTTCCCTACAAACCCCTTAAGATCAACTGAATCAATTAATAAGGTTCTAATGTATGCGTTAGGTTGAGTATTAGGCCATAGCGTTACAACATGAAATTTTGAATTTATAGAAATATCTTTATATTGAATTTTCAGGGTTGAATTTAATGGAATAGTATTATTAGGAACAGGTAAAAGTAGTAACGAGGTATCAGAATCAAGCGCTACATCCAAAGAAACCGTATTATTTTCTCCAATCGCAAGCGAAGAATAAAGAATAAAAAATAGGATAACACTGAAAATAGAAGTTATTGAGTTAACATTCATTATTTAATACTTAATATTGAAACAACAGGTCGATGGTCTCCTGTTATAAAATTTAACACGGTAGCATCTTTTAAAACAAAGTCATTTGAAAATAAAAGGTGATCAATACGAACCCCATGCCACGACGTTTTTTTAGTATAATTTAGCCCAAAGCTTGCATTACCTAAGGCATTATTCATTGACGAAAAATATTTTTGATAAATATTTTCATCTTCTAGCATATTAAAATCGCCCGCAATAATTACTTTTTCTTGAGCATCTACCCATGACGCAATTAATAATGACTCATATTGTCTATTGTCTTCTAATTTATTCGCCGCCGTTTGCGCCCATTCTCTGTGAATAAAACTCATAATAACTGAGCGTGGTGTTTCCATATGAATATTCGCCAACGAAAAATCACCTTGAGCTGTTTTAATTTTATACAGCATAGCAAAGTTTCCCCAGCCATCAATTAAGTTCCTGCTCAACTGACCAGTTACTTCAAACGTTAACTTACTTAAAATACAAAGCCCGCCCCTACAATTGGTTTGGTACTCTGGTGAAATCCATTCTGAAAAGTTAGTATTTCTTACCTCTTGTAACAGCAAAATATCAGGCTGCTCATTCTCTACTAATAATTGTATTTCATAAATAGAACCGCCACCACCAATGTTCGCCTGAATAATTTTTATTGTACTTTTATCTTCTGCCGTATGCTGAAACTGAAAATAGTGTGCTAATGCGGGTAACTGAAAATCTAAATAATTTAACCCCCCAATGAAAAGCACTGGTAATAACAACTTTTTCTGCTTACTTAAAACAGGCCAACAAATAAACACCAGTAAACTAACAAGCAATAACCACCAACGCGGGCCAAATAACAATAAATATTTAGGAATGGTCAAGCCCTGAAAAAAGGGCCACCAAGGTAATAATGAAACAGCAACTACCGCTATTACTAATAAGTAAAAATATAAAGTAGTTAATGCTTTAAGCTTACGCTTTATAAAGTTCAGCATACTTTTTCGCAGTGGCTTCTAATGAAAAATTATCTTTAATATAAGAAAATGCATTGTCACCTAACTTGTCAATTAATTGCTTATTTTCAGCAACTTTTTGCAAAAGGTGTGCTAATTTTTTATCGTCGTTATAGTCAAACAAATAGCCTGTTTCGTTATCAATCACTAATTTAGGATTACCACCAACATTGCTAGCAATAACAGGTATTTTATTCGCCATGGCTTCTATAATCACCATAGACAACCCCTCAGTTTCTGACGTTACCGCCAAAACATCAAAGCTCGAATAAATAACATCTCTATTGTTAATCATACCATGAAAAACCACCTTAACAGGCCATTGCTGTTCACTGTTATATGCTTGTAAAGCCGCCATACACTCCCCATCACCAAAGTAATGTATTGTTAAATGTTCTTGTATCGCGCTAGGTAACAATGCGGCTGCCCGTAATAAGGCAATTTGGTTTTTTAACGGGATCATACGGCCCACAGAACCAATACTTAACCCAATATTTTCAGCTGTTTTTTTCGCTATTGGCTGAATCAGCACGCCGTTATCAATGACATAACTAGGCATATTTTTCCACCGATGGGTTTGTTGAAAATTATCTAACCCCTCCTGAGAAACAAAAGTAATAGCACTAATATATTGACCCGCTTTTTTATGTAATTTAATCCATTGAGAATCAGTTAACGGTGCCGCACCATGTCGGGTATATATAATTTTTGCTTTAATAAAAGGTAATATAAGGCTAAGAAACTTTAACGCATGTGGCGAATGAATATGTACAATATTACACGTGCGTAATTGATAAAAAATCTTTACTAACTTAACAATAAGCAAGCTATTATCACTATAAACAGGTGTCTTTAGTTGATGACATTCCTGTTCTAATGGCTCACCTGGTTGCCCTAAAGAAATAATAATAGGCTGTTTGCCATTATTTTTCTGCACTTCACATAAATCAATTACAAAGCGCTCTGCGCCACCAATTTTTAAACTACCTACAATATGTGCTACTTTTATCACTACAACTCACCCATAACTAATTTATCTTTTTTGGATAAATCAGCTATATTCTAACTACCCAGTTTAAAGGTATAATAATTGAGTTTAGTTATGATTGATACGTAGAAAACAAACATATGTGCATAAAATCAAGGAAGTAGTATGAAATTGCAACCTCAATTGAGGATTTTAGAAATAGTTCAAAGCCTAGAAAAGGGGGGGCGAACCAAAAGATTTACTGACACCGTTATGGGGCTACGCGCGCATAATCAAAGCATAACACCTTTATGCTTATCTCAACCAGAGCCTTGGGTTAACATACCGCAACTTGTGTTAATTGAACGAAAAAACCTCTCTGCGCTACAATTAATTTTAAAAATACGAAAATTAATAAAGCAACATAACATACAAGTTATTCATGCACACTGCGAACTTAGCCAACTTTATGCTGGCATTGCTGGTTTTACTTGTGGTGTACCAACCATAGGTACTTTTCACCGTTCTGATTTAAGTAAATACCAACCCAGTAAAGTTAACACCCTGCTTAAATTTTTACTTTCACACTATATTGCCGTGTCGCATGACCGTTTGTCATTATTAACAAAAAACTTAGCGTTACCAGAAAAAAAGTGTCATGTGGTTCATGGCGGAGCTATTATTGAAGATGCCCCTACCGAAGCATCAATTACCAAAGCAAGAAACACCTTACACATTCCTGAAACACAAACCGTACTATTAAGTATTGGTCATCTTGGTGAAATAAAAGGTCATCAAGATACCATTACCGCATTAGCTTCTGTTATTAATGAACAACAAAATATTCACTTATACATTGCAGGTGACGGCAGTGAAACAGAAAAAAACACGTTATTAACGTTAGTAGAAAAGCTGCAACTGCAAAACCATATTACTTTTTTAGGACAAATAAATAATACCCCCCAATGGCTTGAAGCATGTGATATTTTTATACAGCCCTCAATAGAAGAAGCTTTTGGCTTAGTATTTGCCGAAGCGGGAGCAAAGGCAAAACCAGCAATAGCCACTAAGGTAGGCGGTATAAAAGAAATTATTATAGACGGAGAAACAGGGTATTTAGTGCCTCCTGCCTCTCCAGAAAAGCTAGCACAAGCGCTAAAAGAATTGCTAGAATCAACAGATAAACGAAAATTACTGGGTAACAATGCTTATCAACGCATAGCCACCCAATTTTCAATTGATAACATGGTTAATAAATACCTAACCATAATTAAACAGATTATTTAGATAAGCAGTGAAATAATTACCAATTCAATAAAAAACGGATATAAAAATGGACAATATTAACGTTACCGTGGTTATTACACCTAGAGACAGATATTCAGGCGTTATAGAGTGTATAGAGAATTTATACCAAGTCACCACACAACCCTTTTATTTAAAAGTGTTGGATCTTGACTACCCTCAAGCAATAAAAAAACAATTAATACAACTAATTAACAGCAAAGAAAACGCAGAAATAATTGAAATGGGATTAATCATTCCCATGGAAGCCATGCGTAAAGTCAGAAACGACATAACAACACCCTACGTTATGTTTCTTGATAATGATTCTAACGTTACTGAAAATTGGTTGCCGCCATTACTTGAAGTGGCACAACGTGAAAACGTTGCCCTTGTTAACCCATTAACCTTAGAAAAAGCAGGCGTAGACATAGGCGCACCATTACGTAATCATTTATTCACCAATGAAATTACCTTTTTAACTATTGAAGGTGAAGACTACCTTATTGAGAAAAAACACCTTAGACGTGCGCTACCAGAAGATATTCCAACAGAAGTTACCCCGTCTGAAATGTTTGAACTTCACGGTGTACTTTTCAATACTGAAATATTAAAAAAAATAGAATTACCGCAAATGGTGATCAGAGAACACATTGACATTGCCATGCAATTGAAAAAAATGGGATACAAAGTATTTTCTCAGCCTAAATCAATAGTTATTTTTGATAATTTAGGTACACGCATGGAATATAGCGATATGCGCTTTTTCTTTTTCCGCTGGCAAAAAAGCCTAACATGGCAAGCTTCTCGACTATTTGAAAAACGTTGGGGTTATAAATTTTATGCCGAAGAAGCCATGTATCATTGGGTATTTAGGCGTAGAATATTTTTATATTGTCGTTGGCTTCATATACCTATTAATACAGCTAATTTTATTACACGTATTGCCGCCAAAATCAAAACTATGATTAAGCCAGTTTGGGACCCTGTAAAAGACCCAGAAAGTAAATCAATAAACTTTTTTACTAACAAGGAATTTTAAGTGAACACTTCTATCAGTGTTGTTATACCGTTTTACCATGCTGAAGAGTTTTTTGAAGAAACATACAACTCAATTAAAGCACAAACACTACCCGCAACAGAAATTATTGTAGTTATTGACGGATGTGGAGAAAAAGCTGTAAATTTTTTAGCCTCATATAACGATATTAACGTGATTAATTTAGAAAAAAATGGTGGCCCTGCAAGGGCTAGAAATATAGGTGTAAAAAAAGCCATAGGTAATTGGATTGCCTTTATGGACGCAGATGATAAATGGGAACCTGATAAGCTAGAAAAACAACTCTCATTTTTAGAATCAAAACCGGAGTTGAGCTCTTGCCATACAGGTATTAAAACCTTTATTGGACAAGAAGTCATATCAACATTCAACAATAAACCAATGCAGCTAACCATTGAAGATTTATTAGTATCAAGCCATGTTGTTCCTACGTCATGGTTAATTAAAAAAAGTGCTTTTGAAAAAGTTAGTGGGTTTGATACTGAAATACAATGCTCGGAAGACCATGATATAACCATTAGGCTAGTTGAAGCAGGTGAACAAATTGGCTTTTTAAGTGAACCATTAGCATTTTTACGTCGAGAAGGTCATGGTAATATTTCATCTAATGGTCGAAAAATATTTATAGGCCATAGGCAATTACTTAAAAAACATCAATTTTTGTACAATCAACACCCCAAATTAAAGCATCTGTTTATGTATAAAACCTGTATGACTGCTGGCGGTAAAACCGTCGGATTAGAAAAAAAATGTTATTACCTATTAGGTAAACTCATTAAAATTTTATTTAGCGTAAAAGACTAGGATTAAGCAATTGAGAAGAGATATACAATTTTTAAGGGGTATAGCGGTATTAGTTGTTGTTCTCTATCACAGTAACTTAGGCTTACTAGGCCAAGGCTATCTTGGTGTTGATGTTTTCTTCGTACTTTCTGGCTTTTTAATCACCAGTATTATTCTAAAAACGCTAGAAAATAATAACTTTTCTTTTTCCGAATTTTATTTAAGAAGAGCAAAAAGGTTATTGCCTGCTTTATATAGCACTTTGTTATTTACCACATTGCTTAGTTTAATAATATTAACAAATCAGCAATGGCTTGAATATTTAGCCCAGCTAAAGGGGGCATTAACATTCACCGCCAATATGGTATTACCTGGGCAAAGTGGTTACTTTGAAAGCGCATCAGAAGGCAAACCTTTATTGCATATTTGGTCGCTTTCTCTAGAAGAACAATATTATTTCTTATTACCTATTACCCTGTATTTTTTGCCTAAAAACTATCGACTATTTGGCCTAATAGCACTTACTGCAATCAGTTTATTTTGGTGTTTTTCATGGGTATACAGTGAAAACCAAACAGCCCCTTTTTTGTGGCGTATTGCCGACTCATCTAAATCTGAATGGGCATTCTTTTTACTGTTTACTCGTGCATGGGAATTATTAGGAGGATCGTTATGTGCATGGTTAATGCTACGTACAAAAGGCAGCATAAACATACCAAAGCCACTTAAGTACCTAGCTTTATTTTTTATTTTTTTTGGTTGTCTAGTAAATATAAACAATGAACACCCAAGCATTGAGTCTGTTATTGTAGTGTTATCAACTATGGTTATTCTATTAGGTAATAAAGACTGGCTACCTAAATTTATAGGAGTTCGATTAATTGAAAAAATTGGCGACTGGTCTTACTCAATTTACTTAGTACATTGGCCATTATTTGCCTTTGCCTACCTTAGCTATGTAGGTGATGTACCTACCACAGTTAAAATAACAATTACGTTACTTTCTATACTATTGGGTTACTTACAATTTAAATATGTTGAAATGCCATTTAGAGTGGGTAAATTTAAAGCGATATTCTCAAGCTGGAAAGTGACGGTAAGCGCAACAACCCTTTTACTTACGGTGCCAATAGCGTATAGCTACACAGCAGAAAGCAACGAAGATGAATTCTCTCACATTAGAAGAGTAAATCACGGCTTAAGCCGTGATTGCGAAGGCTCTTTTGACGAAAATAACAGGTTAAAAAACAACTGCATTAAAGGCGACAAACCCAAAATTGTTGTGTGGGGAGACAGCTACGCAATGCACTTAGTGCCAGGATTATCGGTGAAAAATAAACAGTTTTCACAAATCACTAAAAGCTTTTGTGGGCCTTTTATTGGTTTAGCACCAATCACAAATAAGTATGACTCAATATGGGCACAAGAATGCCTAGCCTTTAATAACAATGCGTTAACATATATCAAAAATAATCATATTTCACATGTAGTGCTTAGCGCAGATCTTAGTAATTATTTGAAGTTTGATGGGGCTAATTACTTAACTGAAAACGGGGTAATTAAAAGTAATTATCAATTATTTATAGATGCTTTTAAGCACACTGTTTTAGAATTAAAGCAATTGAATATTGTACCAATAGTTTTCTCCCCCCTGCCTAAAACAGGGTTTAATGTTGGAGAGTGTCTAGAAAGAGAGTTCGGTACAGCTCTACTACTAAGAGAAAGCTGTACTATTAACTACAATGAGGCTATGCATTATCAACAGCATGTAATTAGCACACTTAAAGAAGTTGAAAATATGGCAAAGGTCATTTGGCTAAAAAATGATTTATGCGATAGCGAAAGCTGTAAAGTTGAAATTAATAACACCTTTATTTATCGAGACAACGGTCATTTATCTGTTAACGGTTCAATTGAGCTATTGAAAAACATCAGCATTATCGACTTATAAATAAAGTGTCTGTAACTGATTTTGTTCAGGGCTTTATTCAAGCTCATTTATTATAATAAGTTGATTTAGCTAAGTTATTACCCTTTTCTGTCTTGATAAAACTGCACTAATCGGCCATACGTATTGGATATTTTCATTAATGAAATACAAATAATATTTTTTTTAAAAGAAAGCAAATTAACCAATAGCTTTAATACATCAATCACAATAACTTTACATAAGTATCTAGGCATACCAAGCACGCTAGGCATATTACCTAAAGGGTTGTTGTAGGCGTAACCTCCGCCCGCTTTATAGGCGCGTTTTACAAGCCAAAGCAACGTTAGTTGTTCATCTCTAATTTGGTGACCAACCTCTGCTTCAGGCAAATACATTGCCCTGTTACCCGCTTTTTGCAGCCGAGTTAACAGTTCTGTTTCGCTACCCGTAATATGATTATTTACCACGGTTAGATCTTTAGAAGCAAAGCGAATACCGTCATCAAAAACACAACGGCGAATAAGCATATTGCCCCCCCAAAGGGCATCGGCATCTACTTCTCTATTTTCATCACCTAAATTTAGTGCGCCCAAAGCAGCCCTAATTATTGGCGATGATAAATCTATCCAACTTGGTAGTGTTCTGTCAGGCCATATTTTACCACCAAAAATATTAAACTCAGGTTCACGTTTTGCGTAATTCACGTACTGATCAACAATGTGTTTATTAGGTAATATATCGTTGTCGGTAAATAAAATAAGATTGCTTTTAGCCAAAGGAATGGCCTTATTTAAGGCATTGTTTTTACCGGGTTCTGACTTTTCAATAAAATGAATAGGGAGCTTAGTGTTAAATGCATTAACTATACGCCTTGTTTCTTCACGATTAGCATTATCAACAATAATCAACTCCCATTGGAGTTCTGTCTCAATTAAGCAATACGATTCAAGCGACTTTTGCAGTATTTTTTCACTATGGTAGGTAGCAAAAATGATTGAAAGATCCATTATTATCCTTATTTGCGGGTCAACTTTATTAAATAAAATGTTACTTTTTATCTAATATTTTACTTTGATTTAAAAGACCTGCAGTATGATATAACGTCATCATCGCGTTGCATATAATTAATTTTTTTCCACTGAATAAAGATGTTGCAACCCGTATAAAATCTTTACATAACACTTTAATTAAATACCGAGGGTAACCTAAAACTTTACTCACCCCATTATATTCGTGTTGATACCCTTCTCCTTTTCCTGATCTAAAAGAACGCTTAGTTAACCATGATATAGATAGTTGCTCTTGTCTAATTTGATGCTTAACAACCGCGTTAGCAACATACATTGCCTTATAACCCGACATTTTTAAACGCGCTAATAATTCAGATTCACTACCCATAGTGTAGTTAGTGCCTTTAGGACCAATTACTCCATTAAAAGCAAAGCCTTGGTTAAAAATGGCTTTTTTTAGCATCATGTTTCCACCCCATATACTGGCTACGGGATCTACCTCAACATCTTCATTACCTAAATCTAATATGCCAAAAGCCCCTCTAACGCTAGCACTAGAAGTATCTACCCATTGTGGCAGCGTAATATCAGGTAAAATTTTACCACCAAAAATGTCGAATTCAGGGTAATTATTGGCGGCATTTATATAGTGGTTAATTAAATTTTTATTGGGAATAATATCGTTGTCAGTAAACATAATAAGATTACCGTTTATAAAAGGTAACGCTTTGTTTAAGGCATTATTTTTCCCTGGTTCTGATTTTTCAATAAAGTGAATGGGAAGTTTAGTTTTATATTTATTGACTAGGCGTTTTGTTTCTTCACGATTAGCATTATCAACAATAATCAACTCCCATTCGTATTCAGTTTCAATTAAACAGTACGATTCAAGAGATTTTTGCAGTATCTCTTCATTATGGTAGGTGGCAAAAACGATAGAAAGATCCAACACAATTCCTTTTAAATAATATGAACAAAAAACCATTTTTGATTAGTTATGGTTTTTCGTATTTAAGAAAAAAATTGTGGGTGACCCTTAAAAAATGATACCAGTTCAAATATGACTTTATTATGAACTTTATATTAAGGATTTATGTTAATTTATCGTCATAACTTACAACTCAGACAACAAGTACGGCTTGTATAAGGCTATAAATTAGCTTGATTCAAAGTAAAGGTGTAAATATAAGCAGTAGCAACACATCAACCACCAGAAAAATGTCACAAAAACGTAATAAAAAATTCACTGTTTGTTTATGTTTGGCATGGCTTCTTTGTTAAAGCAGCTATCTACTTTGGCTTAATACATATGTTGAGCAATATCTCTAATACTTTCGCGTTAACTATTTTGTTTATAACAGCCTTGATAATTACTGCACTCTTATCAAGTCAGCTAATAGCAGCTCAAACAGAAAAACGTCTATTACGACCTTTTCGAAAGTTAATTTTAAAAATATAATATTTCAACAGTTATAACTAAAGATACGCTATATTCATACTTTCATAATTCTGTCATAATCCATCTACTATCTCGACTTTGATTTTTATATGTAAAGGATTAAAATGAAAACAGTTATAACCTTTGGAACATTTGATGTTTTCCATGTAGGGCATATTAATATCCTACAAAGAGCGGCAGCCTTGGGTGATACCCTAATTGTTGGGGTATCTACCGACAAGTTAAATTATGATAAAAAAGGCAGGGCTCCTATTTATCCTGAACAAGATAGAATGAAAATAATAAATAGTTTACGCTATGTTAATCTATGTTTTCCAGAAAATTCATTAGAACAAAAAGCCGATTATATTAAACAATACAATGCCGACATATTAGTTATGGGTGATGATTGGGAAGGTAAATTCGATCATTTGAAATCACTTTGTGAAGTTGTATATTTAAAACGCACCCCCTCTGTTTCTACTACTGAAATTATTGAAGTAATCACTAGCACAAGATAGTTATACAATCAAAATAACAATTACTATTGCTCTTTGCTTAAACAGTTAAACATAAGAACCACTCTATGCCATTATCCTTCATCTTCCCAAAAGGTAAAAAAGCTTTTTTAAACTCCATTTATAGCTCTTTAGTCAATTTGTTCATTCCATATAAACCTTTAATTGTATTAGAGGCGTGTACGCCATTTCACTTAGAGCATTTTAGGAATATTATTTATCAGCTATCTTTAAGCGACCAGTATTATATAGCAGTGATCACTCCTGACAACAAAGGTATGTCGCCACTTAAAAATGTTAGCTTTTATAAAACAATAAATGATTATCCTCTTTATAAAATGGCTGATGTATTTATTTCAACCGAGTATAATAAAATACCTTTTTGGTTTAGTTGCCCCTCTATATATTTTGGTCATGGTATAGGGCCTAAATTAGATTATGTTGTAAATGAGGGGCTATTAGATTACGACTTTATTTTTTCTCCCTATCGTCCAGCCTATGAGCTGCAAACTCAGGCATTATCTAAAGAAAAAGTGATTCCAGTTGGATTACCCATTTTAGATAATAGCTCATCACGTCAACAAGAAATTATTGACAACTATCAACTTGATGCCTGTAAACCAATTATTGTTTATGCACCTAGTTGGTGTAATAACATAAGCAAAGTTTCTGATGTAAAAGCAATAATTGCTTTTTTAAGTACTAAAAAACAATTCAATATTATTATGAGCCCACACCCTTTATTATTTGAACCTAATCGTTGCGATGGCCAAGTTTTTTTCCAAAAAAATAGTACTTTTACAGATATGCATATCAATTTACCTAAAAGTAAATTCACTACTTTGGATTTGGTTAAAGCAAGTGATATGGTTATCAGTGACATAAGTTCTATTTTATTTGAAGCAATGGCATTGAATAAAAAGGTATTATTTGATGGTAATAAAGCCATTTATGAATATTCTAAAGCGCTACATATTCATGAAGAAGTAATTCAAGTATGTCATACTCCGTGCTGGGATGATTTTGAAGATAAAACCATTGAAAATGTAATTGAATTTGACGATTTACACAGCCAAAGAGAGCATTTTATTAATAATTATCTTTTTAATAATGGCAATGCAAGTACGCACTTTATTCAAGAAGTTGAAAATATATTAAAGCGTGATAGTTAAAATAGTGCCTGCTTGTACTTTAAGATTAACAGGAACTATTTCTTAGAAATATACACCAAAGACTTTGATAATTAAAAAATAGCTTTTATTAAGCTATTTTTTTAATACTATAACCAACGAGAATTATGAAAAAACTCCTTTTAAAAAGCTCAATTTTTCGGTTTCTTGAACGTGCCATTGTTGTTCTTACCTCGTTATTGCTTACCCCTTATCTTATTAGCGTACTTGGCACCACTAACTATGGTTTATGGATATTAATTCTCTCAATTTTAGGCTGGTTTAATGTTGTTGATTTAGGTTTTCCACAAGCCGTACAACGTCAAATAGTACAAGCGTTAGAGTTAAAAGACACACAACGTGTCAATATGATTTTTTCAACCTCCTTAGTGCTTTTTGCCGTATTAGGCTTTGCCTCGGTATTAATCATGGTTGGTTTAACGCAAGTGCCAGCTATCTTTGGTGTAACTGGCCCAGAGCAATTAACCTTAGTGCATATATTGTTAGTGTTGGCCGTTAAGGTGCTGTGGGGGTTTTTAATGAACCCTTTTCACGGGTTTTTCGCCGGGTTATTGCGGTTTGATATTGACGCTAACTTGTCGTCTTTAAACGCCATTGTAAAGGCGCTATTAGTTTTTTGGTTAATATCAGACTTAAATATTTGGGGTGCTGTGGTTGCTACACTCGCTGCCGATGTTATTACTAATTTACTTAAAGTTTTTTATGCTAAGCGTTTATTCCCCAGCCTTTCTTTTAAAATAAGTTTGGTACAGTTAGACGAAATAAAATCGTTATTTGCCTATTCTAAACATTTAGTATTAAACGGTGTTATTAACACGGTTGGTTCACGTGCTGCCCCTATTATCATTACCAAATTATTCGATTTACCTTCACTGGCAATACAACAAATTTCTTCAAACTTAGTGATGCATGGTCAAGCCTTTATCGGCACTATTACTGGGGTTTTTTCGCCAATTTACAATAAAATGGCGGCAAAAAACCAAAACATGGAAAAGATTTTTGTTCAAACAACAACAATTAATATATTTGTTTCTACTGTGTTGAATATATCTTTATTAATGTTTGGTAAAGTGTTTATTGTGCTATGGGTAGGTGATGAGTTTGAATACTCGTACAGCATTTTATGTTTTGCGGTGTTCTCCACAATATGTAGTGGCTTTAATACTAGCGCTAACAGTATTTTATTGGCACAGGCTAATCATAAATTATTGTCTGCTATTAGTTTTTGTATCGTCGCGTTTAATATTCCAATGTCGATATATCTCGGTTTAGAGTATGGGCTTATTGGTATAGCCATGAGTGGTGCGTTAACTAATCTTATTTTTAATATCTATGTAAAAATGGCGCTGTTTCGCAAATACAATGATTATAAAACCAAAGCTATTTATATTCAGTTGTTTACCTCTATATTCCTTGTGTATTGTTTAGGCTTGTCTGGTGCTTATGCTTTAGAGTATTTCGCTATTAATACTTGGTTAACACTGATTGTTTCAGGGGCTATAACATTCCCATTTATTATTCTTATTTGCTGGTTTATGCTGTTAAACAAACCACTTAGAGTAATGATTTTTAATTTATTGTCAGACAAACTTAACCTTGGCAAAGGGTCTGAATAACGCATGCGTTTTATTTAATATTATTCTTTAAAAATTTGTAGCTATTATGGGTATTAAACCACAAGACATACAGGAAGTTATCGTTAGCTCGTACGAGCAGTTAGAAAGTGCCTTTTTAGCTTTTGACAAGGCAGAAGAGCGCCGTACACTTTTTGAATCGTGTACGTGGTTAAACACATGGTATAAATACTATTGGCAACAAAACTGGCAACTGCACAGTATTGTGTATTACCACAACAACGTTATTGTTGGCTTTGCTCCTTTTTATATACATAAAGAACGTGCTTTTCCTTATGTGTCAACGTTGTATTTTATTGGGCAAGGCGAGCCTGAAAGCACTGAAGTGTCATCTGAATATTTAGATGTTCAAATAAAAATAGGCTACGAAAAAGCCCTTTATTCGCAACTTGCACAGCATTTAAATAATTTGTCTACTGACTTATTAATAACGAAAGCCATTTTAGGTAACTCGCACATAGCAAAAATTTTACCGTTACTTAAGGGCGATGTTAACCAGCGTGACAATTATCGCTATGCAATAGAATGCAAAAAATGGTCACTGCAAAGTGTGTCTAAAAACACGCGTTCAAGAATAAAGCGAACTCAAAACCAGCTACAACAGTTTAATGTTGATATTCGCTGGTTAGCCAAAGAAGACATTTATTCAATGTGGCCAACATTGGCAGCTTTTCATCAAACAAGGTGGCTGAATAAAGGTAACTTGGGCGCATTTAGTTCGCCAGAATTCAATTCGTTTCATTTGTCGTTAATTAAAGAGCATGTAAATAATATTGCAGTTAGTGCTATTTTTATTGATAACAAGCCTATTGCAATAAACTATTATTTAGTTGACGACAGTACTTTTTACTTTTACCAAAGCGGTTGGGATCAAAAAAATTACGAGAAGCTGTCACCAGGGCTATACTTACATTATTGGTCAATTGAACATTGTACTGCAACAACGTATGATTTTATGATGGGTGGTGTTAAAGATAGCTATAAGTCTAAATTTTCTTGTGAAAAATTACCTATGCTTTCGGTGAGTTTAATAAGAAATAAAAAGAAACTGGTTATTCATAAAATCATTCAATTAATAAAAAGAAAGTTTTTTAAGCGCTAATTACACGCTAGAATGTATTGATATTGTACGCTTGTAATTTAAAAAACAATATTTTTTAAAATTAACTAACGGATTTTCACTTAATGAAACATTTTTTTCCCTTGAAAGCAGTCGCAAAACTCAGCACCTATTTTTTATTTTGCTGCCTTGTTGGTTGTGGAAGCGAAAGCCCTAGTGAACAAGTTGACAAAGTACAAACGCCTATCAGTACAACGCCTGTTGCTGATGCTGGAACAGACAAAACGGTTCAAAGCGGCGCGGTTGTTTTATTAACAGGTGTGGCGTCAGATTCTGACGGCACTATTGATGGTTACCTTTGGCAACAAGTGAGTGGCCCAACCGTGACTATTGTTGATATTTCAGACACTGATATTCAGTTTACTTCGCCAACCGTTACTGAAGAAACCACGTTAGAATTTCAATTAAGTGTTATTGATAATTCAGGCGAGCAAACAACCGACAACATTGTTATTTTGGTAAGCCCCGCAAACTCAAACAATAAACAACTTAATACCACGGTAACACTGCAGGCCGACACTGAAATAGAGCCACATACAAGTGAACTTGTTACGTTTGCACTCCCTATTGCCGAAGGCGTTGTTCACGACATTTCAGAAATTCAAGTAATAGCAATGGGCTTAGAACAACCTATTGTTGCTAAAGCAGGGTTACGTTGGCATTGGTCTGACAATTCAATTCGCTCGGTTACAATACAATTACAAAATGTTGATATGACATTAGGTAATATTCTGTTAACCATCACCAATAATGGGCGAGACACTCAAAAAGATCTTATTGAGCAGCCTCATAATAATGGCTGGGCTATTGCCGACGCTAACAAAGCGAATATGCCCTACCCTAGAATATTTGCTATTCATGATAAAAGCTATTTAGCAACATCAGGGTTAATTCCTCAATATGCTAGCTCTCAAGGCGAAAGTGACCAATTTGAACAATATCAAGTGGGACAATTTAAGCGGTGGTCTGGTGGGTTAAACTTTAGCATTTCAAGTGGTGCTAATTGGTTGTTCGACCGCTCAACTTCTTACTTTAAAGCTTATATGACAACAGGTAGAGTTGAGTTTTTAAAAGAAGCAATTTTAAGTAAACAGTTTTATTTTTCGCATGTAAGAAATGACAGCTCGTCTCCAAGTCAGTCAGGCGGTCGCGGTTGCTGGACATGGGGTGTTGCCTGTGCAGACGGTAAATATATTTACACCCAACCAGCCAAATTAGCGTGGGCATTAACAGGTGATAACAGTCAATGGGACAATTCACTTATTATTGATATGGCATTACAAAGTGATTTAGGTTGGAACCAATATGGTTCTCGAGATGATTTTAATAGTGAAAATGAAGGCTTTACTGAGCGTGGCGCAGGAATGGCAGGGTTAGCTGAAGTAGGTGCTTACGAAATAACTGCTGACACAACTATTTATAGTCATATTAATCAAAGAATTGCCTCACTTGCTAAAATGCAGCAAGATGAACATGCGTGGGATAAAACTAATGCTTGGTTACCTAAAACAGGGGGGTTTGAACATAATCTTGATGTGCATGAAGGCAACCACAGCGCATCAAACGCACCAATAAACGATTCAAATTCACGTGGATTTTCTACTTGGATGAGCGAAAACATAGCTGATTTTCTTTGGCAAAGTTATTGGGTAACTAACAATCAAGAAATACCTGAAATGCTTAAAAAACTGGGTAATGCCGTTGATTTATACGGTTTTACTTCAATGTATGATAGCACTACCAATGAACATTTAATTATTCAGCCATTTTCTGCCGTAGGTGACATCAGAACAAAAAGCTGCAATAAAGCAAATACCGCAACAGACTTACTTTATTTTGCTAGCGCATGGGCTAGTGATCAGGTGCGCGTAAGTGGTGATTATTGGCCTTATTATTCAGACACGCATAATATTGAAACCGTGTTAATACTTGCAACGGCGTATTACTTTGAAGATAACAATGATAATAAAAAACGTTTAAGTGCGCGTATTGAAAAATTAATTTCTGGTTGGGTTAATTCTGACTGTGCAAGTGTATTTTCAAATGTTCATCGGTTATTTAATTGGCAACACAGATCAAATTCCGTTAGAACATGGCAATGGATTAACAACAAACAGCCAACGGTTGAGCCACCTTTAACAACAGAACCCCCAAAAACCGATGCTATGGTTTCTTTTGAAGAAGTCAGTGAGCAAGTTATTGATTTTGCACCTATTGCACACCAGCCTTTTTGGATTGGTATGCCTGATGTGAATAACGATGGTTGCCCTGACTTATTTTCTGGCACACACAATGACAATGCTGGCACAAGCCAAATGTGGTTACATAAAGTTATTGAAGGAAAGTGTAGTAATCAATTTTCGTACTATAACAATAACGACGGTAAGTATTCTCAATTAGGCAGTGGGCGTATAACGTCGCGCTATATTTTTTCAAATATTACTAAAAAAAGCTCAGGCTTGCCTGATATGTTTGGCTCTGACGCAGATGGTGGTGATTCTGTAATTTACCCATTACTTTCTGATGTTAGTGTGGGTAAGTCACCAGTATATAGCAGTGAAATTAAAGGCTGCATAGGCGGCAAGGCAAGATGCTCAGCGCTTGATATTAATGGTGACGGTAATATTGAGCTTATTGTGTCTTCTACTGTTAGCGACTCAAGACGACGTATTTACGACCCTTTAACCAACACAACTATTGTGCCTGAATTACTTGATAAAAACGCTTCAGGTTATGGGGCTTCGTCTTATTTAATTGTTGATGTTGATGGTGACTCATGGCCTGATGTGGTTGCTGGTCAAAGTAATGGTTATTGGCGTTATAACCCTGCTAAAGCAGGTTTTGATAGCTTTACTGTTGCGTTTACCCACCCCGTTACTCGCTCTGTTACGCCAAATATGCAGGTGCCTTTAGATTATGACAATGATGGTGATTTTGACATTCTTTTTGGTTATGGAAGCTGGTCAATAGCTGAAACAAAAGATGAGTTTTATCTCTCTCTGCATCGTAATAATGGCAATGGTACCTTTACCGATGTAACAAAAACAGCGGGCGGCGGTTCTTGGACTGACGGCAGTTTAAAAAATCAAAATCATTGGACAACCTATGGTGGCATTTACCCTGGTGATTTTAATAATGATGGCTTTATCGATTTTATGACAATGACCCAAAGTTATAGTAATTCTCCCCGAATATTCCAAAATAACGGTAATGGCACGTTTACCCTCTTAAAAAACTTAATTGTCAATGGCGGTGCAGGTGTTGACGTTTTTAGACCTTGGGGAAATGTAGCCGATTGGAACAATGACGGCTTTCTCGACATGGCCATTTTAAGCAATGGCTCTGGCGATATAAAAGGTTTAAAACTTTATAAAAATGATGCTAATGACAACCATTGGATGAAAATTAGAGCCCGTGGTTTGAATAACAATACGGATGGTTACCATACAAAGTTTATTTTTAAAAACTCAGCCAATCAACAGATTATAACCACACGTTATTTAGGCAACTTTAATCAGGCTGATGCCCGTTTTATTGCTTATGCTGGTCTTGGCGCTGTCACTTCTGTAGATTTAACCGTAGAATTTCCACATAACGGCCCTCAATATCAATATTCTAATCTTGATGTTGATAAGGAATTCATTATTTTTAGGGATGGCTGTCTTATAAAAAATTGGCAACCAGGGCAAGGCTGGCCTACAACAAGTGCTGAACAAACATGCACTCGCCCCGATTAACTAAAAACTAATATCGAGTACAATCATTACTTTCAAACGCAACTCTCTTTTATACGTTAACGCTGGATATACAATTATTTATGGCAAAATATTTTCCCACTAATGAAAAAAATGCTGGTTTTGCATTTTTCTGTCTGTTTTTGTACACTATTTCAGCATTAATTAGACCGCACGAGTTTTCTTATGAAACTTCGCATTATATTTTTATTAAAATATTTGCCATTTTAGCGTTCTTATTTACGCTAATATCGCTTAGGCCTATTAAATTTTTGCCACAACATTATATGTTATTAGGCTTTACGCCTTTGATTATGATTTCTGCCTTTTTGAATGGCTGGGGTGGTGGCGGAATAATAGAAGCACAAAAATTCTTTGTTGCTTCAATCATCCCTTTTTTCTTGTATAGCAATTTAATCACCTCTATCTCTCGCCAAAAAGTGCTGATGTACGTTTCATTAGCTGCTGCATTAACTATGATTTATAACGGCTACTTACAACAGACATCTTTTGATGGAAACATGGGTTATGGACTTGGTGATTCTGTGTCGGTTGGTAGAGCAGAAATACGTATTACCTACTTAGGCTTTTTTGGTGATCCTAATGATTTAGGCATGTTTTTAATAATGAACCTTGCTTTTCTTGGCTACTTTTATACTGAAAAGGGCAAAATCAATAAAATGCTTATGCTCGCTATCTTTGTATTATTTTGTTATGGCGTATTAATGACAGGCTCACGGGGCACAATACTTGGCTTACTGGGTGTTATTTCTGTTTATTTTTTACTGAAAAAAGCAGGCGCTAAGCTTATTCTCTTTGCGGTAATTCTCGCGCCTATTGCTGCAACATTAATGTCAAAATTTGGTGGGTTTTCTTCATCTGAATCGTCAGCAAATGGCCGACTAGAAGCTTGGTACGCAGGTATACAAATGCTTATTCATAATCCTGTGTTTGGTGTGGGTAAAGGCAATTTTATGGATCATCACGGATTAGTTGCCCATAACTCCTTTATTCATGTTGCAGGAGAGATGGGAGTTCCAGGTTATTCTCTATGGGGCGGTCTTATTGTTTTGTCTATGCTTGCTGGGTATCGAATTAAAAAAGAATTCAGCACTTGGGATGATGAAGCGGTGACTCAAGACAATAAAACGTTATATGCAGCAGAAGTAAAAATGAATCAAACACTGTTTTTTTCAATGATTGGCTTTATGATCACCGCATTCTTTTTAAGTCGTCAGTTTACGCTATTATTGTTTATTTTCTTGGGCATGCAAACGGCTAGTCATTTAAGACTGATAAAAATACGGCCCGAATTAAAAAATGAGTTGTTCAATAAAAACATGATCTTTAAGTGTATGAGGTATTCATGGTTTATTATTGTTGCTGTATATATGGCGCTTAAGGTAGGTTTATAATAAAACTAAATAAGAACATTTAACTTTTTATTTCACATAATAATTAAAATCTTGAATCAAGTTAATTGCTTAGCTCAAGGTTAACCGTTCAACTTTTCATTAAAAAGAAGGTTTCTTGTGCCAGCAGTTACAATGAGATATTACTATATGGATGCTATGCGTAGCATTCTGATGATGTTAGGCGTTTTTATACACTCAGCACAGGTGTTTAATCCCAATCAGCGCTGGCTTGTGTTAAGTGATAATACCCATCCTTTTTTTAATTATGTGGTCACTTTTATACACTCTTTCAGAATGCCTGCCTTTTTTATAATTTCTGGTTTTTTTTGTTTAATGATGTTGCAGCGACAATCAATTAAGGAGTTTAGTAGTAATAAAATACAACGCATTTTAGTTCCTTTATTGAGCACTGTTTTTACGCTTAATTTATTACAAAGCATTTTTTTAAGTCATGTTAATAATCAACCTTTTTCATTTGAGGTGTTTTTTACTTCAGGAGATTGGCTTGCCCATTTATGGTTCTTAATTAATTTACTTATCTATTTTTTTGTTGCGGCTAGCATTACTTATTTTTTTGCTGGTGTCATTAAAAAACACCATGCCATTTTTAATATTATTGAAAAGCCCCCTACTGAACTGTTATTAATTTTACTGCCTTTTTGTTCACTTGCTATTGTTGCGTTAAATAAAATAGGTATTCCGTTATATTCAATATTTTTCACCGTTTTAGACGTATATCAAATTGTTTCTTATATACCATTCTTTATTTTTGGCATGTTACTTTTTCATTCTCATGATTTACTAAAAAAATTCAGTACAGTACACTTTGCAAGCCTACTTGGCTTAATTTTAGTAGCGTACCTGTTACAGTTTATGCTTCCTTTTGACAGTAAGGTGTTAACGTCTTTTGTCAATATATACTCTAAAAATTTAATCGCTTGGGTTTCGTCATCAATCATATTTAAGCTTTTTTATATGTATGCGAATAAGCCGTCAAAAACATGGTTGTTCCTTTCAAACTCAGCCTATAGCATTTATTTGTTTCACAGCATAATCGTTGTATTATTAGCGGTAACCTTAGTAAAATACAATGTAGCTCCAGCGCTCAGCTTTTTAATTTTGATAGTATGTACGGTTGCAATTACACTTTTAATTCATAAAAAAATCATTTTACATTTCAAAACGATACGTTTCTTATTTAATGGAAAATATTAACTCTTTTGGCTTTAAGGAAAACCTATATGTATCCAGCTTTATTTAAAAATTTAATACTTCCTTTGTATGAAAAAATAAAAGGGAAAAAGCTGCTTACTTATGTTAATCAATACCAATCTCATCTGTCTCTTTCAAAAGCACAGTTAGAAAAACACCAATGGCATGAGTTAAAAAAGCTCCTTCAACATGCTTATGACAATACTACGTTTTACCCTGAAATATGGGCAAAAGCAGGCTTTCACTCAGTTGATGATATTCAATCTATGGCTGATTTTGAAAAACTGCCTTTTGTTACCAAAGATGATATTGCCAAACATTATCAAGCATTAGTTGCTAAAAATTATTCAAAAAACATTAAAAAAGCCACGGGAGGCTCTACAGGCCAACCTTTTAGGTTTGAATTAAATGTTGATAGCAATACCCGACGCGAAGCCATTATGTGGCGTGGTTATGGTTGGTTGGGTGCTGGCCTTGGCGTGAAAACACTGTACTTATGGGGTGCAGATATTGGGCAACCAACCAAATTAAAAGCCCTTAAAAACAATTTATATCATGCGTTTTATAACAGGAAAATGTTGAACTCGTTTGCCATGAATGCAAACAATATGCATGAATACGTTGATGACATTAATCGTTATCGCCCTAAGGCATTAGTGTCTTACGTTAATCCGTTGTATGAATTAGCTAAATATATTATTGATAATAAGTTATCGGTATTTTCGCCCAACACTATTCTAACTGGCGCTGAACCACTGCATAATTTTCAACGTGACGTGATTGAAAAAGCCTTTAGTTGTAATGTGTATAATACCTTTGGCTGTCGTGAATTCATGCTAATGTCGGCTGAGTGTAGAGAACATAAGAACCTGCATATTAATATTGACCATTTAGTGGTAGAAACTGTTTCAGAAGATGGTTTGGCAATTACAGGTGAAAGTGGCGACTTAGTAGTTACTGACTTATATAACTATGGTATGCCGTTAATTCGTTACCTTAATGGTGATAGAGCAACGTTAGTTAATTCTCCTTGCGATTGTAAAAATCCATTACCTATTATGAAAAGCATTGATGGCCGCAAACTCGATATTATTAAAACCCCTTCGGGTAAAAAAATTCCTGGGGAGTTGTTTCCTCATTTATTTAAAGAATTTGAAAACATTACGCGTTTTCAAGTCAAGCAAAGTAAAATTAATGAGTTAGACATTGCCATGATTATTAATCAAAAATTGTCTGCTGATGATGAACAAAAAATTAAAGATGAAATAAATAAATATGCCGATAACGAACTAACACTCCACTTAAATTTTGTTGATGATATTCCATTAACTGTTAGTGGTAAGCATAGAGTAACCATTTGTGAGTTACCATCAGAGGAAGACTTTTAACAATGCAATACAGAAAGGATATTGATGGTTTAAGAACGATAGCGGTTGCTTTAGTTATTCTTAACCATGCTGGGTTTAGCATTTTCTCAGGTGGGTTTATCGGCGTTGATGTTTTCTTCGTGTTATCAGGTTTTTTAATTACATCAATTATTTACCCTAAAATTCAAGATAAAACATTTGAATTTGGTTGGTTTTTAAGCCGCCGAATTCGTAGACTTATGCCTGTTTTATTTGTAGTCATGGGTGTATCAGCCTTAGTTTTTACCATTATTTTATTGCCTACAGATCTCGAATTATTTTATAAAAGCCTCATTTCGATTTCGTTATATTTAGGAAACTTCTTCTTTTGGATTGAGCATGGTGGTTATTTTGCCGGCACAACACAAGAAGTACCATTACTTCATACTTGGTCACTAGCAGTAGAAGAGCAGTATTATTTTGTTTGGCCTCTAGCGCTTATTGGTTTATTGAAAGTTTTTAACGCGAACAAAACCGTTATCATCTCAATACTAGGTTTGATTTTTGCTGTATGGTTTTCACAGTGGGTGACTGAAGTTACTGTTGGAGCTGCATATTACTTGCTTCCAACTCGTTTTTTTGAATTACTAGCAGGTTCTTGTTTAGCTATGGTTTGGCATAAATGTCAAATTAATAATACCGCTACACACCATCTACTGTCGGTAACAGGTCTTGTGTTAATTTTATTCAGCGCGTTGACATTAAATGAACATAGTTCATTTCCTGGTTACAACGCTTTATATCCTGTTATAGGTACTGTTTTGTTAATCATATCAAGCAAAGGTATTATTAACTCCCTGCTCTCTATTAAACCTATTGTTTATTTAGGTGCTATTTCTTATTCGTTATATTTGTGGCATTGGCCAATTCTAGTTTTCGCTAGATATACCGCAGTAGATATGACGTTATCAACTCAGGTTATATGTATCGGTTTAACCTTTATTCTTTCTGTTCTGTCGTATCATTTTGTCGAACAAAAATTCAGGTTTTCAGCTAGCCATTCGTTTAAAGGTGCATTTATCAAAATGTACTTTATTCCAACATGTTTTTTTATTTTGATAGCCTCAATAGGCATTCTAAATAATGGTTTCCCTAATCGTTTTTCTCAAGAGATCACTTATCAAGAGGCCGCTCTTCACACATTTGCTAGTGAATCAAGGAAAGGTTGCCATTCATCGTTAAGACAGCGTGATGTGCTTCCCGCTGAATCTTGTGCTTTTGCAGCTCCACTTAATGAGACCAACAATCGTTTCTTTATTTTTGGCGATTCGCATGCAAATCATCTAGTTCCTTTTTTTGAAGCTCTGGCCATTGAAGCAAACACTACTGGTATTGACTATACACTTGATCGTTGCTTACCCGTATTCAATTTAGAATGGGGATCGAACGCTTATAAAGCTAATGAATGTAAAATAAGGAATGATCAGGCGCGTGAATATGTTGAATTAAAACATTTCGACTATGTAGTATTGGCAGCTTCATGGCCAGGTATATCCACGAAGAGAATATTTGATCAGAAAAGAATCACGAACCCTGAACAAGTACAAGCAATATTTACTCGCAAGCTTACTGAAACGCTTGAGATAATTAAAAATACTGGCGCAATTCCCATTATTGCTTACGACACACCAACATTGATGGGAAAAAGTCCTAACTGTACTATTAAGAAAGCCCTGTATAACACATCGTTAGAATGCTCAATTAAACCTAATCATAATGCTTTTCTGAAAGAAGTAGTCAATAATATAAAGAATGAATTTCCATCATTAATAGAAATAGATGTGGAACAAATTATTTGTCAAGACAATACCTGTTTAATGGAGCTTAACGGCGTACCTTTATTTAGAGATGAAGATCATTTAAATGAAATTGGGGCAAAAGCTATTGCCAAAGAATATGGCAAGCAGCTTCAAAATCCATTTGTTAAAGCCAAACATTAGTAAGGGAAATAATGTTAACCAAGCAATCAATAACAATTATCACTAATTTATACCCTCTTCCTTGGGAGCCAAATAGAGCCACCTTTAACAAACAACAATTCGAGCTTTTGCAAGATGATTATGACTTAAGTATATTGATTCCCGTTGCCTTTCCTGAATGGTTTAAGCAAAGAAAAAAAATTAAACAAAGCTCTCATACACGTTATGTTCCTTATTTTTATTTACCTAAAATTGGCCGACGTTTTTATAGTGTATTTATGTTTTTGTCTATTGTATTACACAGTGGTATTTGGTTAAAAAAACGCAACCCAAGTACAATAATGGCAAGTTGGGCTTTTCCTGAGGCGGTTGCGGCAAGTTGGTTAAGCCGTTTATACAAGACTAAGTTCTTTTTTAAGGTGCATGGTAGTGATATTAATTTACATGGAAAATTTCCTGCTAGATCAAAGCAAATTTTAGCCGCTGCCAATACGGCTCAAGGTATATTGTCGGTGTCTAAAGCGTTAGCCCATGAATTAGAAATTATTGGTGTAGACCCCAAAAAAATAAAGGTGATTTATAACGGTGTAAATCACGATAAGTTCGGTTTAGTGCATTCTGCCAAAATCCCTAATGACTATTGTCTTTATATTGGCAACCTTAAACACGATAAAGGTGTAATGGAGTTAATTGAAGGCTTCAATCAAATTAAGGAACAGCATCCTAATTTACATCTTGTGTATGCTGGTTCTGGTGTTATGCATAATAAGCTAATACAGTATGTAAGTGCTCACAACCTTATTGAAAGGGTTACTTTTCTGGGTAATGTTGCCCACGACGAATTACCCGCATGGTTGTCAAATGCTACGGCACTCTGCTTACCAAGTTACAATGAAGGTGTACCTAATGTGGTATTAGAGTCTATGGCTGCTGGCACACCAGTTTTAGCAACCAGCGTTGGCGGTATTCCAGAGGTGGTTGATGAAAATATTTGCGGAAAGTTAATTTCACCTAAAGATGCTAATGCTGTTGCAAAGGGGTTGAATGCGTTATTAAGTTGTCAATGGTCACGAGAGAAAATACAACAACATGCTTCACAATTTACTTGGCAGAAAAATAAAACACAACTTATTGAAATGCTAAACGCAAATGACAACGAGTAACAAAATAGCTTTGTTCCGCTCACAATTTTGTTACACTGCATAAACGGACACTTATATTCAAAATGTTAATTGGATTTTCATTTAATGATTCAGCAGGTTAAGCTTTTTATTCGCTCTTATTTATTGCCTGACAGGCTTTTTTTATACGCTAAATCGCGTCGTAAAAAAAGCCTGTATTTAACGTTTGACGACGGCCCTGTTTCTGGAGTAACTGAGTCGCTATTAGATTTATTAAAAGAATACAATGTAAAAGCGACTTTTTTTGTTCTTGGTAAATGCGCTGAAAAAGAGCCCGCATTGATGTATCGTCTTTATAACGAAGGGCATACCATTGCTAATCATTCTTATAGCCACCCTAATTTTACTAAGCTAAACGATATAGAGCAGCGCAACGAAGTTAATAAAACTAATGATATTATTAGTCAAACAACCAATAGTTCATGTCAATTGTTTAGAGCACCTCAAGGTCGATGGAACCTTAAGTTAATGTATTTTTTATGGAAAGAAAAAATAACCGCTGTACATTGGAATAGAGACTCTTTAGATTTCAAAAAAGAGCCTGCTGAGGTAATAATTAGTCGCTTTAAAAAACAGCCTGTTAATGCTGGCGATATTATTTTATTTCATGATGATAATAATTTATGCATTTCTGTATTATCGCAATTAATTCCACTATGGCAATCACAAGGATACACCATGGATAAATTAGTGAGTCAAAACTAATATGAATATACTTTTTCATCACAGAACACGGGGTAGAGGCGCGGAAGGCGTTCATATTAGAGGCGTAGTAAAAGGACTAAGAGAACTAGGTCATAGCGTCGCTATTTTATCATTACCTGGCGCTGACCCTGAAGACGAAGAATTGGCTGTACCCAAAACCATAGAAGTTACTCATTCTTTACCCGATGAAAAAAGCAAACCACAAAAAGGTTTTTTATCTAAACTGGCAGGGCTAACCACACACTTACCTGAATTTGTTTTTGAGTGGGTTGAGTTGTTCTTTAATGTTATTTCATATTTTCGCTTACGCCGTGCAGTTAAAGACCATAATATTAATTGCATTTATGAGCGTTATTCTTTATTTCTTTTTGCCAGTGTTTGGTGGGCAAAACGAAACAATGTACCAATTGTATTAGAAATTAACGACTCTTGTTTAGTTCATCGCGTTAGACACCTTACGTTTAAAGGTTTAGCTCGGAAAATTGAAGAATGGATTTTTAGTAATGCCACTGGCTTAGTATTTATTTCAAGCCATTTTCAACGTGTAGCAGCCAAGGCATATCCTAATATTTCTCCTTCTGTTGTTTCTCCTAATGCCGCTGATTTAGACAAATTTATTATTGATAGAGAAGCAGGTATTGCTTTACGTGAGCAGTTAAATATTCACGATAAAGTTGTGGTTGGTTATGTGGGGGCATTTGTTCATTGGCATGGCATAGATTGGTTTGTTGATATGATTGTTGAGCAGTTAAAGTCTCACCCCAAACTTGTGCTACTGCTTGTTGGTGATGGCGTGTGTTTTGAACCCATTAAAAAACGCATTCAAGAGGCAGACGTTGAGTCACAAATAATTCTACCTGGTAGGGTTGAACATGCTCAAATTCCTGCGTACTTGTCGGCAATGGACTTTGGTATTTTGCCTGATTCAAATGACTATGGTTCGCCAATGAAATTATTTGAGTTTATGGCGATGGAAAAAGGCATGGTGGCACCTGACTTTTCGCCTATTGCAGAAGTGGTTAAACACAATGAAACCAGTTGGTTATTTCCAGCAAATAATAGAAAAGCCTGTGTCGATTTAACCTTATCATTGGTTGAACAACAAGCGCAGCAAAGGCAGGTCGGCTTAAATGCAAGAAGTTACATTGAAAAAGAACGTCAATGGCGTCACAATGCCGAGCAAATCATAAACTTATTTAACTTAAAAGTGTAATTTCAACGTTAATGGAATATTTAAAAGCAGATTTGAAACAAAAACAAAAGATTTTTGCCGAAGACGGGTCACATGTCAGCATAATACGCATATTGATGTCTGACGGCACCAGTGCCAATGTTATTTATAGAATTATGCGTTGGTTTGCTATACATAACCTAGCAATAATCGCCTATTTGTTTCAATGGCTAAATAAGTTATTAAACGGCTGTGTTATTGGGATAGGGGCAGACTTTGATAAAGGTTTTGTCATTATGCACCCCGTTGGTATTGTCATTAATTCCAAAGTGAAAGGCGGCCAAAACATCACGTTAGAAAGCGGGGTTGTTATTGGTGACGAGAAAGGTAAATCTCCTCACTTTGGTGAAAATATATTTATTGGTGCAGGTGCAAAAGTTATTGGGCAGCTTGTTGTTGAAAACAATGTAAAAATTGGTGCTAATGCCGTATTAACTAAAGACGCGCCTATGGGAGCTACAATGCTAGGTATTCCCGCAAAACCCTATCAAAAAAATATGAATAAGGATGTGTAGTCAATGAAAATAATATTTTGGACTGCCATCGGACTCATTATTTACAGTTATTTTATTTATCCATTTTTGCTTATTATTTTCAGTACGATTAAGCAAATTTTTGTTAATAAAGAGGCAACCGAAGAATCACTTGTTGAAGATGATAAGTTACCTAATGTTACTGTGATTATTGCAGCATACAATGAAGACTCTTGTATTAAAGCACGTGTAGAAAATTTACTTTCTCTTGATTATCCCCAAGACAAATTAACCATACGCATTGGCTCTGATGGTAGTTCTGACAACACAGCACAAATACTTGAAAGTATTAATGCTACAAATTTACATACTCACATTTTTGAACAAAACCGTGGGAAAATGAGTGTGCTTAATGATTTGGTTGCCAGTGCTACCGATGAAATATTGGTAATGTCGGATGCAAATACTCATTTTAATCCTGATGCGATTAATGCCTTAGTAAAACACTTTCAAGATGACTCTATTGGTGTTGTTTGTGGTGAGTTAAACCTTGTTGATGCTGAATCAGGCGTCAATAAAGACGGAATTTACTGGCGCTATGAGCAAGTTATTAAGTTTCATGAAGCTAAATTAGGTGCATTACTTGGCGCCAATGGCGCCATTTATGCTATTAGAAAATCTCTTTATATGCCTTTACCCGCCAATACTATTGTTGATGATTTTCAAATAGTGATGAATGTTTCAAAACAGAAATTTAAAACCATTTATGATCATTCAGCGACTGCCATAGAAGAAGTGGCACCAAATTTGGCTGAAGAAGAAGGCAGAAGAGTACGTATTGGTTTAGGTAATTATCAAGCTTTTTTTAAAATGTTATGGGCATTAAATCCCTTATTAGGTTGGCGTTTTATTGCTTATGTAAGCCACAAAGTATTACGGTGGTTTGTGCCCCATTTTATGGTTATTGCTTTTATTAGTAATATTGCTTTACTTTCAGAGACTTTCTATCAGTTCACTATGCTTGGTCAAGTTATTTTTTATGGTGTGGCGTACTGGGGTATTAAGAAGCAAAAACAAGACATAGAAATTAATACCTTAGCCTCATTGATTGCTTTTTTTGTGTCTATGAATCTTGCGTTAATGCGGGGATTTATTCGTTATTTTAATTCTAACGTTCAAGGTAGCTGGCAGAGGACTTCTCGATAATGATTATTTTTACTTTCTTTATTCTTTTTCTCTGTGGAATTGCCGCATTTCTTACTATTTTAAAGAAAAAAAATATGCTTAATTGGATGCCGCAATACGTGAAGCAATACAGTAAGCGAACGGCTAAGCCTGATAAAACAATTCATTTACTCTTTTCAATTGTTGACCATTACGAACCACAATGGGGAAAACCAAATGATATTGAAGTGGAACGTGCTCGTGTTGACCGTTGGTTAACTGACTACCCTAAAATGGCAAAAAAACACTTAGATGCCGATGGTTTTCATCCGCAACATACCTTCTATTATCCAGAAGAAGAATATCGTTATGAGCATTTAAATAAAATTGCAGATATTTGTCAGCAAGGCTTTGGTGAAATAGAGCTACATTTGCACCACCATAATGATACTGAAGAAAACTTACGAGGCTTATTAACGTCTTTCTGCCAAACTCTGCACAACGAGCATGGCGCGCTCAGTAAAGATCCTGAAACTGACGAACTCGTTTATGCTTTTATACACGGTAATTGGGCACTAGATAATTGTGACCCTAGTGGCAATAATTGTGGCATTAATAACGAACTATTAATCTTAAAAGAAACAGGTTGCTATGCTGACTTTACTTTTCCGTCAGCTCCTCATCCAACTCAGCCGTCTACCATCAATAGTATTTATTATGCTAAAGATGATCCATTAGCTCCTAACTCCCATAACACGGGGGTTCATGCTAAAGTTAAACAAAAGCCTTGGGGCGACTTACTTTTAATTAATGGCCCTTTGATGCTCAATTGGAAAAAGCTGAAAAAAGGTATTTTCCCTCAAATAGAGAACTCTGATCTTAGAAGCGGTATGGAACCCACTAATGATCGTGTTGATTTATGGGTAAAGTCTAATATTCATGTAGAAAATAGACCCGAGTGGCGTTTTATAAAATTACATACTCACGGTACACAAGAAAAAGATATGGATGTTTTGCTAGGAAAACCTATTGATGACATGTTCACTTACTTAGAAAACAACTATAACGATGGAGAAAACTACGTATTACACTATGTAAACTCAAGAGAAATGTATAATATTGTGAAAGCTGCTGAAGACGATAAGGATGGTAACCCCAACCAATATAGAGATTATATTTTGCCTCGCCCACACTTTAAAGTTAACTATAAATGACATTAGAATTAATTAAAAGGCAAATTGTCAAACGTGGTAAATTAGCTAATATACTATGGCCATATAGAAGTAATGGCTTGTATTGCTTTAATTTTCATCGTATTGGCGATGCTAGTCAAACGGAATTTGACCCTTGTGTTTATTCATGTGACAGCGATAACTTTCAACTTTATTTAGAATTTTTCCAATCTAATTTTCGTATTATAGATCTCAAAGAACTCTGTTCTATCATTAAAACAGGCAAAATTATTAATGAAAAGCTGGCTTTAATCACTTTTGATGATGGTTATCGCGATAATTATGATGTTGCTTTCCCTCTGTTGAAAGCTATGGATATTCCCGCAACGTTTTTTGTAACGACCAGTTTAATTGGTTCAAATATTGTACCTTGGTGGGACGAAATAGCCTGGCATGTTAAACAATTTTCAGGTGAGTCATTTAAGTTAAGTATTTGGCCAGATGCTATTACGCTGCCTGATAACAGAGATGCCAATGTGATTCGTCGAGTGTTAAGCCGAGTAAAATCATTTCCTGCCCAAATCAACTTACAATTAGCCGAATTTAGGGCTCTTACAAAGAAAGAAATTCCAGCTAATATTGCTGATAACTTATTTATGAAATGGGAACATTTAAAAGAATTAGAAGAAAATACTGTTAGCGTAGGTGCGCATTCTCATACACACCGTATTTTGTCTTCATTATCTGATACAGAGCTTATTTATGAATTGACGGAATCAAAACGCCTATTGGAAGATTATTTAAAGTTATCCATAGAAAGCTTGTCTTACCCTGTAGGGGGAGATTCCACTTATAATAATACAATGTTTAAGCTGTTAGATGAAATTGGCTATAAAGCCGGCTTTACCTTCCGTAGTATCATCAATCGCAGTATTAAGGCTAACCAGTTTGAGCTTGGAAGGCTCTCAATAGACAGAGCCTTTGATGAACAGTTTTTAAAAGAAATGATCCTCACGTCTCCTAAAGTGTAATGATATTATACCAAGTTGATTAAGTTCTTGCCCACTCAGCGAGAATTAAAAGGCTTAGAGGCACAGGTTATACGTTCCAAACATAACCTAAGTACCTACATCCATGTAGGCAAGGCATTGATTGAAGAGAATGGTCATTCCCTTGTCAAAATCAATAACGCCGCATATAAGCCTTTACTTTTTATTAGGTACTCGCCCTTTGGGAGCTCATTAGCAAACTGATAACATCACAAAATTGAAGAAATATAGAGTAACTATGTTTAATCAATTTTCCTTGTTCTAAGCTCGCTAATGAAGCTCTGAGTTGGGAAGAAATTTAATCAAATTGGTATTAAACTGCTTTTAACGCCCTTTACCAAATAATACTATTTCAACCGTTCTGATTAAAATAAGAATATCTAACATAAAACTGCGGTGTTTAATGTAGTAAAGATCATATTTCAGTTTCTCCAAGGAATCGGCCTCGGTAGCACCATAGGGGTATTTTAATTGTGCCCAACCTGTTAAACCAGGCTTAACATTATGACGCTCATTATAATAAGGAATATTTTTAATGAGGTTTTGAACAAACTCTGGTCGTTCTGGTCTTGGGCCAACAAACCCCATATCGCCACGCATAACGTTATAAATTTGAGGTAGTTCATCTATACGGTATTTACGTAAAATATTACCTATTTTAGTAATACGCGGGTCATCTTCCGAAGCCATTTGCGCACCAAATTTTTCTGCATCTAAACGCATGCTTCTAAATTTAATAATATTAAACGGTTTACCATCTAAACCTACACGTTCTTGATAATAAAAAATTGGTGCATTAAAGCCTTCGTCCAATTTAATTAAAATGGCAGTTAACAACATAATTGGCCAAGTTAAGGCAAAAAGAACAAACGCCATTGTTGCGTTAAAAATCCAATCTAAGGTATTACGAAGGTGGTTTAATGAAGCAAAACCATTTGAATAAATAACCCAACTAGGATAAATAAGATTAACCGCAATTTGCCCTGTTTCTCGTTCAATAAAATCTAAAATTTCAGTAATTTCAATACCACGAATTTTACAAGCAAATAACTCATTAATGGGTATGTTGTTTCGTCGTTCATCACTTGCCACCACTATTTCATCAATATGATGCTCAAGCGCATAGCTCACCAATGAACCATCAAGATCAATTCTAGTTTCTTGTTTAATGCCTTCTTCTGCGTCACCGTCCATTACGATATAGCCATGCACTGAAAAATTTTGTCTGTCGACATCTCTTCGCATTCTTCTTTCTATTATTGACGCTCTTTCGCCAGCACCTAGCACTAATATAATGCGTTTATTAAAGCCAAAGAAATCTATTTGACAGGTTAAATAACGAAATATACTAACAATGATAAAACTCACCAGTGAAGCAACAGCCAATACTTCAATAGGTAGCGCATATTTACCATAAAAAGGATTAACGATAGTAAGAACGAAAAAGGCAACCGCAACACACATTAACACTCGACGTATAACGCCCCTAAAATTAACTCGTAATTTAGAGTTGTATAAACCTAATGCTAAGGAAGTTAATTGGTTAAGCAAAGCAAAAACTAAAGCATAAATAAGCAAGTAATTGTCTGGTATAACAGGTAGATCAATAAAACCCAAAAAACTATTGATATAAATAGCTAACGGTACTCCCCCTGAAAATAAAAGGAATTCAATGATAATTAAAGATTTACTTGCAACTGATAAATCGCGAAATTTAGGGCTAGACATAAGAGACTAGATTTCCTTGATTAATGATATGTTTATTGAAATAAGCTTCATCTTACAGCGATAATCAATTGATGTAGAGTGACTTATTCTGATACTAATTATTTTATAATATAAGGATGATATATGCTTAACCCTTTCAATTTATTTGCCACATTAGACACATAAATCCTTATACTTCAATAATGGCCGAATGATTCTAGCAAAAATACAACGAAAGTTAACGCTTTATTTACCGAGGTTAAACTGTAGCATATCAGAAAAAAATACCATACAATCAACAGCTGAATTAAAAATAATTTTTAATGTAAAAGGTATGAACCATGGATAAAAATTTTACCAAATCACTCAAAGTAGTTTTGACTTTATTTTTAGTACAAATCATTTCTGCCTGTTCCACCACACATAGTTTACCAACAGCGACCATACACCCTTCAAATACAGCCGATATTAACTCGTATAAATATCTGATTGGCGCTGGAGATGTATTAAATATATTTGTTTGGCGTAACCCTGAAGTTTCAGGGTCTTTTGTTGTTCGTCCTGATGGCATGATCACAACTTCGCTTGTTGAAGATATTAATGTGGCTGGTAAAACACCCACTGAACTTGCGCGCTCTATTGAGCAAATTTTAGCTACTTATTTAAGAGATCCTATTGTTACAGTAACCGTTAATAGCTTTGTTGGGCCATTCAGCGAACAAATTCGCGTTATTGGTGAGGCAGCACAACCACAAGCCATTAATTATACTCAACACATGACATTGCTCGATGTAATGATAAAAGTAGGCGGCTTAACAGAATTTGCCGATGGTAATGACGCCGTGTTAGTAAGAATAGAAAATGGTCAACAAAAACAATATGAAATTATGATTGATGGCTTATTAAAAGACGGTGACATCAGTGCTAACATCGACATGTTACCAGGCGATATCATTATCATTCCAGAAGCATGGTTTTAAATAATTGTAGGTTATACTTCTGTCTGACAAACGTGAAATGAATACCAACCAACAAGGGATGTGACTTAATGTAGGTTAGAATTTATTCTAACAAACGCGGAATGAATTCCGCCCTACACGGGATGTAACTTAATGTAGGTTAGAATTTATTCTGACAAACGCGGAATGAATTCCGCCCTACAGGAGATGTGACTTAATGTAGGTTAGAATTTATTCTGACAAAGCGGAATGAATTCCGCCCTACAGGAGATGTGACTTAATGTAGGTTAGAATTTATTCTGACAACGCGGAATGAATTCCGCTTGAAAATAATGCGGCTTAATGTAGGTTAGACTTCTGTCTGATGATACGGAATGAATTCTGCCATACCAATGATATATTGAATGAAGGTTAAAGTTTAGAATGCAAGAAATAATTGATGAACTACTAGATTATTTAAAAGGGATTTGGATTAAGCGTCGATATATCATTATATCAACTTGGCTAATATGTCCTATTGGTTGGGGTATTGTATCTACTATGCCTGATGTTTATGAATCTAAAGCACGAGTTTATGCAGATACACAATCAATTTTAGCACCATTATTAAAAGGTTTAACGGTTCAAACAAATCCTGATAATCAAATTAACCTCATGATTAAAACCTTGTTAAGTCGCCCTAATCTAGAACGTATTTCACGTATGACGGATTTAGACATTCAGGCAGAAACACCACTACAATACGAAAATATTATTAACCGTTTAAGAGAAAATATAAAAATAGTTAAAACTCGAGGTAGAGATAATATATTTACTATTTCATTTGAAGATAAAAATCCTCAAATGGCTAAAAATGTTGTGCAATCTTCATTAACAGTGTTTATAGAAAACACACTTGGCGAAAACCGCACAGATTCAGATTCTGCGCAAAAATTTTTAAAAAGCCAAATTGCTGAGTATGAAAATAGACTAAGTAGTGCCGAGTCTCGTCTAACCGAATTTAAACAAAAATACAGTAATATGCTACCTAATCAGAATGGCGGCTATTATAGCAAACTCAATATTGCTAAAGAGCAATTACAAACAATTGAATTAGATTTGTTAGAAGCCGAAACTCAGCTTAAATCAGCTAAGGAGCAGTTAGGCACTGTACCAACAGAATCAACTAATGCTCAAAATAAAATACAAACATCTAGCTCTATTAAAACCAGTTATGATGACCGTATAGCAGAATTAGAACTTTCTTTAGATTCTTTACAGTTAAGATATACAGACCAACACCCTGATGTGATTGAAGCTAAAAAACGTTTAGAGCATTTAGAAAAACAACGAACAAAAGAAATTGATGAATACCTAGATGTTACCAGTAATGATGAAAATGGTGCTTTAATTACCAGTCAAAACCCTGTTATACAGCAATTACAAATTCAAGTTAACCAATATGAAAATAACGTTGCTTCAATCAAAGTTAGAGCAAATGATTTCCGCACTAAAGTAAAAGATTTAGAAAATAAAATTCATGTTTTGCCTGAAATTGAAGCTGAGCTTATTGCACTCAATCGAGGGTATAATATTACTAAAAAGAAATATGAAGAATTATTAAATAGACAAGAAACGGCTAAGTTAGCCCAGCAAGCTGATGAGAATACAAATAAAATTCAATTTAAAGTGATTGATCCGCCAAGAGCAGCAACAGAACCAACGGGGCCTAAAAGAATTTTATTCTTTATTATTGTAACGATTGTTGGCTTTGGTACAGGAATAGGTTTGTCATTGTTAGTGAGCCAAATATCACCTGTTACCACTTCAACATCTCAACTATCTAAAGCCACGGGCGTGCCTATTTTTGGCATTGTGTCAGCAAGTGACAATTTAGGTCTGAAAAAGTGGCATAAAAAGAAAACCATAATTTTTATTATTTCAAACCTAATACTGTTAGGTATTCTTATTATGTTTATGAGTTATTTTTTATTTCCTGATACCATTCAAGCACCATTAAAAAGGATGTTTTAAGTCGTGAATACTATAGAAAAAGCATTAGCTAAGCAGAAATTGTCTGCTCAAGATAATAAAGACAACCTTAAAGCTGAATCATTAAATGCTCAAAATCAGGATGCGTTAAAAACATCAACAGCTGAGCTAGAAACTCAGCACTCAAGTATTGTTAGTGACAGCAAGAAAGAAACGCTAACATTAAATGGTGACAGTTTAACTGCACGTGGGTTTATCTATGGCACAGGCAGTGCCCATCATATTCAAGAAGAATTTCGCCATATTAAACGTAAATTATTAAATAATGCTTTTGGGCCTGCAGCCAAAACATTAAAACACAGTAATTTAATTATGGTAACCAGCTCTAACGCTAATGAAGGTAAAACCTTTATTTCTATTAACCTCGCCTTAAGTATCGCGCTAGAGCAAGAAAAAACTGTTTTATTGGTGGATGCTGACGTATTAAGGCCCAGTATTCATAGAGAATTAGAATTTGAAAGTAAACAAGGTTTACTTGAGTACCTACTAGACGATGTTACCTCATTATCTAATGTTATCTATAATACCAATGTTGCCAATTTAAAAATAATTCCTGCTGGCAAACCACACCATTTAACCAATGAATTACTTGCCAGTACCAAAATGGCTACATTAGCTCAAGAGCTGGCTCAGCGCTATCCAGATCGAATTGTTATATTTGATTGCCCACCAATATTAGGTGTTACTGAAACACCAGTATTATCAAGCTTAGTTGGGCAAGCCGTGGTAGTGGTTGAAGAATCTAAAACAAAATTGGAGGATGTGAAAAAAGCAGTATCACAACTTCATGAAGATATCGCTATTGGTTTTGTAATGAACAAAACTGTTAGATCTAAAAAGGATGAATATGGTTATTATGGCTATGGCTACGGTAAGAAACATTCATAATTTTCGCACTGCCAACGTTTTAACAATTATCTCTTGGCTTGCTATTTCAACACCAGCTATTGCTGGTGAATGGCGATTTGTGCCTCATGTTGGCATTGAAGAAACCTATACCGATAACGTTGAACTAACAACTGTAGATACTATTTCTAGCCTAGTTTCTCAGGCTATTATCGACTTAAATGCAGAATACTATTCACATTTGGCGAGTTTTTCACTTTCAGGTAAGAATAATAACCTTTTTTTCAGTCATGATAGCGATATAAATGACAGTTATTTAACCCTTGATGCTCAAGGACAACTTCGCCTAGGTACTAGTGGAGTAGAACTTATTGCGAGTGCAAAAGTTGATAATACTAATAGAAACTCGGCCAATAATGGTCTGGCCGATTTAGTTTCTGGTGATACGGTACAGTCAGAATCCTACTCAACGGGCCTTAGATATACTATTGATAACAGTGATTTTTCTTTAAACTCTTCACTAACCTACAATATTCAACAGTTTGAAGATGGTATTGGAGAGTATAATGGTGTATCAGCTGCTATAAATGCAAGAAATAACAATAATGCCCGTTTGACTTTTTGGCAACTTACGAGCAGCTTTTCAACAAGAGATCAGGATTATGCGGGTGAAACAAGAACTACTGATCAATATAACATTGAAGCTAAATTAGGATTAGTTACTTCATTAAATTTAAATCCTTTTATCCGTTTTTACGATGAAGACTTTTCTGGTGATTTACCTAATCAAAATCAACAAACAACGGCTTCTTGGGGGCCAGGTGTTCGTTGGTTAATTTCAGACCATTTAACGATAGACTTTTCGTATAATATTGTTGATGATGATACGGTTAGTGAAGACTATGTGGCAACATCCATTCAATGGGAACCGTCAGCAAGAACCTCATTATTTGCTAGTTACAGCAAACGTTTTTTTGGTGATTCATATAACCTTAACTTACAACATCAAACAAAACGCTTAATCAACACCATCACTTATAATGAAAGTTTACAGGTGTTTGACCGAAACAATTATGAGCAAATAAATGTTGGTTTTTTCTGGTGCCCTCAAAATATAGATCCAAGCAATACTTTGCAATGTTTTGCTCAAGCAGAACAACCAGCAAGTGGTGATTTTAGGTTAGTGAACTTTTCTTACTTGGACCGCGTAGAAGGTAATGAATTTTCGTTAAATAAAAGTCTATCATGGGCCTCTACCCTTCAACTAGCTCGCACTTCATTTAGCTTCAATACATCGGCTACTAGACTAGAACGAATTGAGTCTCAAATAATAAATGATACGTTAGGCGTTTCTTTCGCTATAAAAAGAAAAATTAGTGGCAAGAGTAGCCTAACCTTTTCAACAAAGTATGATTATAGAATTTTTGATAAAAACAATCCTGAAGGTAGTCGACAAGAAGATTATTACAGAACAATTTCAGCAACCTACACAAAAAACTTAGCTTCATCACTAACAAGCGCCTTTACGATTCAGCATCTAAATAGAGATTCAAATCTCGAACAATATACCTACGATGAAGCTCGCGTAATAGTTAACGTAACAAAAGAATTTTAATATGTATGAAAGTTACTATGGTTTTACAGAAAAACCATTTCAATTAAGCCCAGATCCTCGATTTTTCTTCGCCACAAGCCACCATCAAAGGGCTCTCTCTTATTTACAATATGGCTTGAACCAAGGTGAAGGTTTCATTGTTATCACTGGGCCTATTGGTACGGGAAAAACAACCATAGCGCGTAATTTGTTGTCTTCTATAGGTGACGACAACATTGTCGCGGCTCAATTAGTAACCACCAAATTATCTCCTGATGAATTACTTGAATTGGTGGCTGCTGAGTTCAAAATCACCTTAAAAGGCAATAGTAAAGCCGAAGTGTTGCGTAGTATAGAAAGCTTTTTAATTCAACTACACAAGCAAGGAAAGCGCGCCTTACTACTTGTTGATGAAGCTCAAAACTTGCCATCAGAGACAGTTGAAGAGCTGAGAATGCTGTCAAATTTTCAACTGGATGATAAACCGCTTATTCAAAGCTTTTTGCTTGGACAAGAAGAGCTTAAAGACATTATACAAGCTCCAAATATGGAGCAATTTAGGCAGCGCATTATTGCTTCGGCTCATTTACAACCTTTAAGTGTACAGGAAGTCAAAAGCTATATTAATCACCGCTTACACCAAGCGGGCTGTAAAATGGAGCCTTTATTTTCTGATGACTCATTTGAAGTTATTCATCGCACTACACTAGGCGTACCTCGTAAAATTAATATTTTTGTTGATCGTTTACTACTCTTTGGGTTTTTAGAAGAATTAACGCACTTTGAGGTTGATGATATAAACAAGGTTGCAGAAGAGATGTCAGTTGAACTAACAGGCTCACTAAGCTCAAAAGTGCTTGAAAACAATCAACATACTAATCAATCAGAAAGCCAACAAGTTATTGTGAATTCGTCAGAGAATGTTGAAAATATTAAAGAGGTTTTACGAGAAGTTGAAGAAATATTAGAAAGTAATATTAAGCAGAAAATAAAGATGGCACGTTATGTTGATAAATTACTAAAACAGAAAAGCCGTCAATATGCAGAAGAACAAGTAAAACAAGATAACCTGTAGGGCGGAATTTATTTCGCTTTGTCAGAATAAATTCTAACCTACATTAAGCCGTATCGCCTGTAGGGCGGAATTCATTCCGCGTTGTCAAACTGAAGTCTAACCTTCATTAAGCCGTATCGCCTGTAGGGCGGAATTTATTCCGCGTTGTCAGAATAAATTCTAACCTACATTAAGTTACATCCCGTGTAGGGCGGAATTCATTCCGCGTTGTCAAACTAAAGTCTAACCTTCATTAAGCCGTATCGCCTGTAGGGCGGAATTCATTCCGCATTGTCAGACTGAAGTCTAACCTACATTACAGACAAAAAAATAGGCTTTTTAAAGCCTATTTTTGGTATCAATTTATTTGATAAGCAAACAGAATTTTATTTTTTAATTCCGAATCCTTGCTTTTTTCTAGAAGAATAAAAACCAAACCCTGCTAATAACATCAATAATATAGTACTAGGTTCAGGAACAGATGTTGAGTTACCTGGTTTGTTTGTTTTAAAATTAGTTACTACTTCTATAATGTCATTGGCACAGCTCATTGCCCAACGTAAGGCTATCTGGTCTGTAGTCATTAATGCCGTATTTGAAATATCAAAAGTCATTGTTAATAGTTTAGCTGTAACATCAGTATTCCATGTACCGCCACCTACACTTTGGTTTGAACTTTTTGCATCAACAATTTGCCAGCTTCTTCCGCCTTTCAGTTGGCTTGCCGTATTAACACCTTGATGATAAGCACTTCTAGAATCAGTAACATCACCTCTTGTATCAAGCTGTCTTAGTTGACCTGTTTTATTGTTATAGTTTGATTTAGAGTTTTTACTATTATCATTCAAGTCTAAGCCTAAATCGAATGCATATTCCCATTTATTCGTTCCAGCTGTATAAGAGTTTTCACTACAACCAAAAGCATCTGCCCCTGCACGCCAATCATTACAATCACTTGCAGCCGTGTAGTTATTAGCATCCATCAAGAACAAATCACCCAATTTATAAATACTTCTATAACCAACGAAGTTAGAGTTAACTTGTACTGATAATGTGCCATTATCTAAATCTCTACTCACCTGCATCCAATGGGTGTTATAATTACTATTATTTGTTGGCATATAGTCACTATTGCTTGTATTGTCAGCATAAGCGCCAATATAATTATCATCTAATACTGATGTTACTACAGTGCCAGCATAACTCATTGCCGATGCCATCATAGCAATGCTTGCGCACATCATGCTCAATTTGTTGATGAATTTCATAAATACTTCCATTAAAAATTAATTTTATGTCTAATTACAATAGTATAAAGCAACAATCATACCAACAGTATAAGCCACTAATTTAAAAGACTTATCTCTATATAGTATTATTTAAATTTAAGTCACTGTAAAAAATTACGACACTTTTTTATTCAATATAAACAGTATAGTGCTTAACGTTTAATTTTAATAGTGTAATAATCCTAATACGTAACACTTTAAGCACAATAAACGCCATGATTAACGCATTAAAATATTCCTTATTATTCTTTACTCTTTCTATGCATTTTAATTTAATGGCGAATGATGCCTACGAAGATGCCTTAAAAAACTTTCATCAACAAAAGTATGATGCCACCATCATTAACTTAAAAAATGCGCTAAAAGAAAACATTGATCACATTCCGTCTAGAATTTTACTTGTTGAAACCTTAATAGCACAAGGTCAAGGTGAAATGGCTGAAACTGAAATATATGATCTACAAGCTCGCGGTGTTGATTTTAACCAAATAGTCGCATTACTTGCGCAATCATTAATACTGCAAAATAAATATAAAGACGTACTAGACGTAGCGACATCGGGTTATCGTGGTAATCAAATTGAAAGCCAAGTACTGTTCGCCAGAGGGCAAGCTTACCTTGGTTTAAATCAGTTACGCCAAGCAGAACAAGCATTTAATGAGGCCTTAGCACTTGAACCTGACTACCAGCTTGCCATGCTAGGCATTGCTCAAGTTGCCATTAATCAGAATGACTTTGTTAAGGCAAACTTGTTTGTAGATAAAGCACTCGCATTATACGAACCCTTGATTAATGCATGGATTATGAAATCTGCACTCTATCAGCTACAAGGTTTAAACGATAAAGCACTTAGCACAATCAATAGCGCCATTAACAAAAGCCCTGATCACCTACAAGCAAGATTAAATAGAGCATCGCTTTATATTAACAATGAAAATTGGTCTGAGGCAGCACAAGATTTAGATATTATATTGGAAAAAATACCACAAGAACCTAGAGCAAAATATTTATACGCCATTGTTGGTGCGAAGTTAGGTAATGATGAAGAAAGTAAGATCAAATTAAATGAGGTTATTGTGACACTCAATAGCATTCCTGAAAATGTGATGATGCAAAATCCTAGTTACCTTTTTCTTGCAGGTGTCACTAATTTTAATTTTGATAACTTGGAAGACGCATACCATTATTTTCAAAGTTACCTAGCCATAAAGGAAAATGATTTTGATAGCTTACGATATATCGCCATTATTGAGTTAAAACAAGGTAAACCTGAAAATGCTAAAAACTTATTAACCAAAGCAAATGTTTATTACCCTGACAGCCCAGCCTTAATGTCGTTACTCGGTATTTCGTTAATGGAATTAGGTAAAATAGAACAGGCAAAGTATTTTTTTGAAAAAGTTGTTAGTTTAACACCGGGTTATGCACAGTCTTTAAGTAATTTGGCACAAAGTGAGATTCTCTCAGGGAACTATTCTCAAGCAATCACTAATTTATTAGATGCGAAAGCAACTGATGATAACTCTACTACAATCACCTTATTGCTTATTGAAGCTTACTTAAAAAGTAAACAGTTTGATAAGGCAAAAGATTTAACAAAAAAATTAGCTAATGCACAACCATCAAATAGTTATTTTCAAAAACAACATGGTATTGCTCTAGGCCTTTCAGGTGACATTGCTAATGCGAAAAAAGCCTTTGAGCGAGCAATAACCCTACAACCTAATAATAGCGATGCAATTATTCACTTAGCTAGAATAGAGCTCATTGAGCAAGGCCCACAGCAAGCAATAACATTACTTAATAACAAATTAAAAACTCAACCTAACAATGTACAACTTATTGTAGAATTAGCTGATATGCACATGAAAAATAATCAAGCTAATAAGGCGTTAGTTCTTTATCAACAAGCTTTTGATTATGACAACCAAAATGCATTCACGTTAACTAAATTGGTTGATCATTATATTTTAACTAATGACCTCAATAAAGCCGAACCAATTTTAGTTGCTTATTTACAAAAACACCCTAAAGACAGTGATATTAAAATAAAACTAGGCCATTTATATGGTTCACTGAATAAACCCCTAAAAGCAATTGAAACCTTTGAATCTGCCGTTGCAGATTCGGTTGATAGAAGCAAAACCTACATGTTGTTAGCACAAGCTCAACTGAGAATAGACAATAGAGATGCCGCTATCAAATCGCTAAATAAGGCAACCGCGTGGGATGAAAAGCGCATAGAACCTCTACTAATGCTATTTCCTATTACCTTATCTCAAAAAGATTACGCAAGGGCAGAACAAGTCATTTATGCCATCAATAAATTGATACCTGAACAAGATGTTGTTGATATTTTATCAGGACAATTGTTTGCTGATAAAAAAGAATACCCAAAAGCTGAGCAACACTATAAAAAGGCATTACAAAAGCACCGTAGTAGAAAATCTACCTTAGGGTTATTTAACACACTAAATCACCAGCAAAAGTATATTCAATCTCAATTACTTATTGAACAATGGCTTAAAGATAATCCAAAAGATGTTATCGCTGAAATTGCACTTGCTGAAAGTTATGCACAACAAACAAAATTATCTGAATCTTTGGCACTATATCAAGACCTTATTAAAAAACACCATCGTATGCCAATTCTGCTTAATAATGCGGCCAATATTGCCCTACGTTTAGGTGAACTACCTGTAGCCGAAGATTTGGCGAAAGAAGCGTATGAAAAAACGCCCAAAAACCCCAACATTATTGACACCCTTGCTTGGATAAAAACTCAACAAAAACAAAGAACAGAAGCAATATCACTTTTTCGAGAAGCACTAGTAATTGACTTTGATAATGCCGAAATAAAATATCATTTGGCTGTTACATTAAAAGCAGAAAAACGCGACCGAGAAGCTTATAAGTTACTTTCTGAAGCAGTAAGAGCAGAGCAAGAGTTTACGGATAAAAGTTGGGCAAGCCAATTGCTTGCTGAATGGAAAAGGGAAAAATCTTCTGGAAACTAAGCGCTTTTTTGTCAGAATAAATGCTAACCTTCTTTAGGTCGTGCCCTTGTAGGGCGGAATTCATTCCGCTTTGTCAGACTGAAGTCTAACCTACACTAAGCCGTGCCCTTGTAGGGCGGAATTTATTCCGCATTGTAAGGTTGAAATCTAACCTACACTAAGCCGTGCCCTTATAGGGCGAAATTCATTCCGCATTGTCAGACTGAAGTCTAACCTACACTAAACCGTGCCCTTATAGGGCGAAATTCATTCCGCTTTGTCAGACTGAAGTCTAACCTACACTAAACCGTGCCCTTGTAGGGCGGAATTCATTCCGCGTTGTAAGGCTGAAATCTAACTATTAATATTGAGCTCATATTTTTCAATTAATGAGTATAAAGTTGGTCGAGTTATGCCTAGTAACTCGGCCGCTTTAGACATATTTCCTTCTGATAATGCATAAGCTTTTTGAATAGCAATTGACTCAGCCTGCTCTCTTACTGCGCGTAAATTTAATGAGAGTTCATAGCTGCTATCAGTATCAGAATGGTCAAAAAATCCCAGGTCAAAAGCCGTGACTTGCACACCAGTACACATCACTACTGACGATTTCACTTTATTTTGTAATTCACGAATGTTACCTGGCCATTTATGCCCTTTAATTGCACTAATAGCATCATCAGAAAACGATTTAGCATTGCTTTTATATTCTGTTGCATAAAGTTGTAGAAAATATTGAGCCAGAATGAGTACATCTTCCTCCCGATCACGTAGAGGTGGAATGTTAAGTGTAATTTCACTCACCCGATAAAATAAGTCTTCTCTAAACTCTTTGTTAGCAACCATTTCTTCTAAATTTTGATTAGTTGCACACACTACTCGCACATTGACTGGAATTTCTTCTCTGCCACCCAACCGTTCAACCACTTTTTCTTGTAAAAAACGTAATAATTTAGCTTGTAAATTAAAGGGCATATCACCTATTTCATCTAGAAATAAAGTGCCACCTTCTGCACATTCTATTTTACCTTTAGTGGTTTTATGCGCGCCAGTAAACGCACCTTTTTCAAAACCAAAAAGTTCACTTTCAAGTAAGTTTTCAGGAATAGAAGCACAGTTAATAGCGATAAAAGGTTTATTAACTCTATCACTTGCTAAATGTACAGCTTTAGCCGTTACTTCCTTACCTGTGCCACTCTCACCTAACAATAAGGCTGTTATATTAGTAGGGGCAATACGCTTTACCATGGTACGTAAACGCTCAATAGATTCACTATTGCCTATAATACCAATATTGCTATCGGTTACGGCACGCATTGTACGATTTTCGCTTTCTATATTGGCAAGTGTTAGCGCACGCGAAATGATGACATTAATCACTTCAGCATCAATTGGTTTTTGATAAAAATCATAAGCACCCGCAGAAATTGCTTTCAATGCATTGGTTCTATCTTCATTACCCGTAATCACTATCACTTTAGTATGGGGTGCTATCGCAAGAATTTCTTCTAACGCTTTTAATCCTTCACTGGCATTGGCTGCATCAGGTGGCAAACCTAAGTCTAAAGTAACAACCTTAGGCTCGTGACGTCTTACGGCCGCAATTGCTGATTCTCTATCGCCAGCAAGTATTGGGCTATGATCAGACAGGCTCCATTTCAGTTGTTTTTGAATGCCTTTATCGTCATCAACAATTAATACTTTTTCCATTACTTCCTTATCCTAATTATTTATATTACTGACCTATTGATCAGAATAAATTCTAACCTACAGTAAATCATGTTGCTTGTAGGTAAGGGTTTGTTCGAGCGCATATCTATCCTACACAGGCAAACTAATTATCATTTTTGTGCCTTGTCCCTCAACACTATCAACCGTTAGATTACCCGATAAGCTTTCAAAAAATTGTTTTGCTTCAAAAACACCGATACCCATACCTGCGTTGCCTTTTGTTGTATCAAATGGTTTAAAAAGCCTATATTTAATAAAACTCTCCGACATACCGCAACCATTATCACTAACGACAATATTGATATTGTTTAATTGCTGCTCTACTGTTATTTTTACCCAACCATCATCAGATGTTGCTTCTTGAGCATTTTGAATTAAATGGTTCATCACCGAAAAAAAACGTTCCTCATCTAGCGTCGCCAAACATTTTTCATTATTGATACTGGTCACTTTAGGTAACATAATATTTCGCTGTACTGTAACTCGTTCAATAATATCACCAAGATCAACGCTTTTACTAGTGGATTGCGCTACTTGCTTATTTCTTAATTGTGTTAATACTTTCGATAACCGCTCTGTGGCTGACTCGACTGTTTCAAACACATCATCAATAAATTCTGGGTTGTCTCTATGTTGTGTAGCATTTGAGGTTATTAATGCTAATTGTGCTTGAATATTTTTCAAATCATGCACTAAAAAAGCGGACATTTGATTAAAAGCATCAAATTGTTTAGATTCAGCAAGTTTATCACTAACCTCATTTAAAGAAATAAGGTTGCCTAATTGTTTGGATATAGCAAACAATAAATCTCTATCTTCCCAGTTAAGTTTATAGTCTTCATCACTGTTTGACAGTATAAAAAATCCATAGAATGCTTTACCGATAAAAATTGGTACTAAAATATTCACGCCTATTGCATGCCATATTTTAGGGTTAATAAATAACCCAGGATATGAGATAGGATCTTCATCATAATCATTAATATCAATAATCCATCCTTGGTTTTTAGTAAAATGTTCTAGCAAAACAAGATCTTTGTTGAATGACTCATCTAATTTTACCCCTTCAGAATGCTTTACCAAAAATCGATTATTACCATCCGCTTTTAATAATATGCCACCCGTTGCACCAACTTTTGACATCATAATTTGCAATGACATTTGACAATAATTATCTGCATTAGCGGTTTCAATTTTGCCTATCAACTCTAACCATTCTTCACGGTATTCATACTTATTCGCAAAAAAATGTTTTGAAATAAAAACTTTGACTTGCCGACGAACGGTTTCAGTCATTAACAAAACAGCTAGTACTATTATACCCAGTATAAAAAAGCCAAAACTAACTAAATTGCCCCACTTACCACCAAAATAGTTAATCAGATAACCTGCAATAGCCATTAATAATAAGTAAACACCCGCAATCATTAGCATTGAGCTATAGTAAACGACATTACGTGATACAAATATTCGCACAGCACCCGCTTTAAACCGTCGAGTGCTGATCAATAATAACGGCACAGCAATAGCAGCTAAATAACCTCTGATATACCAAAAGTTAAATTCAACTCCCCCCACCATGGTTGCCTGTGCATAAAGCACAAAATCAAATACAGCAATGCTGCCTAAAGCAATCACTAAAGGGGTTATGGATTTTCTTGCTTCAGTGTTACTACCACGATAAATTTGTTCGAGAAAAACTAAACTGACCAAGTTGAATAAAACGAAAAGTAGAAATAAATATTCAAAAGAAAAGTTGAGTGTGTAACTTAGCGCCCAACACGCCACAACAGATCCAAACCAGAAAAGTAAGTATTTACCAACGGTTTTATTCTTTAAAATACCTGTAATGGTATTTTTTTCAACATTAAAGCTGAGTGTTAATACAGAAAATGCCGCTATTTTACTCGTATCTGCCAACATTGCCCATTGCAAAGAAAAACCAAGACTAATCTGTAATGCTGCAATAACATTAGCACCTACAGCCATCAAGGCACTAAACAGCATTAATTTAGCAATACTCGACTCGTTATGAGCAGCAAGAACAAGTAACGAAAAAAGAATATAGGCGATACTCGCTAAGCTGTAACCCCAAATACCGACAGTGTACATTTCCATAAATTAATTGCTTATATTCTGTTCAAAATGAGATTTTTTATCAATATGCGTTAGTAGCTCGGTTAACACAGGCACTAGCAAAAAGCTTGAAATAGCTGAAACACAAAGCCCTGAGATAAGCACAACGCCTAGTGGTTGCCATAAACCACCGCCATATAAAGTTAGGGGTATTAATCCACCAATAGTAGTTAGCGTTGTTAGTAATATTGGTGTAAAACGTGTTGCACTTGCCTTAAGTACCGACGCCTGTTTCGTTAATCCCTCTGCCAAGTTTCTGTTAGCACTGTCAATTAATATAATGGCATTATTGACCACAATACCAAACAAGCTAATAAGACCAATAAAGGCCATCATAGAAAAAGAGAGCCCTGTGAGGTATAAACCGATAACTGAACCAGCCATCGCAAACGGGATTGAACTAAAAATAATTAATGGCTGTAAAAACGATTTAAACTGCAACACCAATATTGCAAAAATGCCAATAGCAGTTATTAACATAATTTGTGTTAAACCCGCAAAAGACTCTTGCCTAGACTCTTCTTCACCACCTAAACTGTAATACATTCCCATAGGTAAATTATACTCGTCAAGGTATTGTACAAATTCTTGAGTAAGCAGTTGAATTGAATACCCTGATGCAGCATCAGCAGATACTTTTGCCATACGCAATTTTTGATAATGAAAATAATCTGTTTGCCCTTTCGTAAACTGGGCATTCACCACTTGCATTAATGGTATTTGTTGTCCTGTTAAACTAGTAATGTGGACATCTGACAAAGCGTTTATGTCTGTGTTTTTATGACGAACTAATATTGGATAATTTTCACCATTATCGTCATTAAATCGGCCAACATAAGTACCCGTTAAAATTGACTGTAAAGTGTTGTCTAATGCATTAATATCAATGTTTGATAACCCTGCTTTCTCGTAATCAATTTGCAAATTCAACTCGGTATTGGCAACCCCTATTGGGTTATCAATATTAATAACCCCTTTTGTTTCAGCCATTTTACTAGCTAAGTCATTGGCTACACGTTCTAAATCAGTTAACGATTCAGAAATTAAACGTATTGCTATAGGTTGGTCTGTGACTGGGCCTTGAGTGAATTCTTTTACCGTAATTTTAGCTTGTGGCCATGAGTCAAACTCATTTCTTAGGGTATCAACTAATTGTTCCATTTCATCAGGATCAAACGTTTCTAACACCACCAAAACTTGCCCATATTTAACAACACCCCGTTTCGGAATTTCATTATAATAAATACGCGGATTAGAATTTCCAACGTTCAAAGCAACTTTATCAACAAGCGGCTGTTGCTCAATAAAATGAGTCATTTGCTGCATAATACTATTGGTATAATCCAGAGAAGAGTTAGGTGGAGCCTCAACATCAATTAACACCATCGGTTTTTCAGCTTTAGGAAATAAACTTAATCCTACTTGAGAAAAGAGTGACAACATCAATAATAAACTTACTATGGCTATAGTAATTACCACCACTTTCAACCTAAATAGCTTTTGCAACCAACGAGTGTAACTGTTTTCTGCAAAGTGGTTTATATAATGTTGCAAGGTTTTCACTTTTCTTGTTTGCGTTATTTCTACCTCGCTTGATTCAACCGATTTAGTTGCAAGAAACTTACTCGCCAGCAACGGCGTAAGTGTTAACGCAATCAGTAATGAGGCAAGTAGTACCAATACAACGGTAACAGGCATTGACCGAATAAAATCACCTGTATCACTTAACAGCATTAACATAGGTAAGAATGCCAACATGGTGGTAATAGTACCACTGGCAATAGCCCACCCCACTTTACTTGCACCCGCAGTCGCTGCTTCGGCAAGTGATTTATGGTTTTGCCTTTCCCGATGAATACTTTCTGTGACAACAATAGCGTTATCCACCAGTAGTCCCAGTGCGATAATAAGCCCAACAATCGACATTTGTTGTAAACCAAAACCAGCAAAATCTAACCAGCCTATTGCAACAAGAAAAGAAAGAGGGATAGCAATCATCACAACAATGGCTTCTCTCAAGCCTAAAAATAGTAATGATAATAACCCGACCAATACAAGACCCTGCCAAAGGTTACTGAAAAAACCGTTCACACGACTTTCTACGCTTTTTGCTTGTTCAAATAATACATCCATTTTTATTGTTGAGGGTATTGTTTGCTTAAACGAGGTTATTTCACTTTGAATAGCATTCGTTAAAGAAAAAATATTGGTGCCTATACGTTGCTCAACAGTAATAAAAATAACAGGTTTTTTATGATAATAAGCTAAATAACTCGCTTCCTGACTACCAAAACTAACCTGCGCAATATCTTTTAGACGTAGCACATAATCATTATTTGAAATAATAATAGTATCTTCAAGTGCTTCAATTTGTTCAAAATTCCCACTGGTTTTCACATTAAACCGGCGAGTTTTAGTATCAACAAACCCTGGGGTAATATTTAGCGCTCTGCCCTGGAGCACTTGCATCACTTGGTTGGTTGAAATTTTATGATGTAACAGCAAATCTAAATTGAGATCAACAGCAACAATTTGTTGAGGATATCCCCATACATCGGCTTTTTTAACGCTTTCAATGGTTTCCAAACGTTTTTCTAAAAGCTTTGCATAAAACTCCATTTGCTTATAGTCAGTTGGCTCTGACCATAAGGCAAGTTGAACTATTGCTACCGAGGTTGGCGTGGCTTTTAATACTAATAACTCTTGTACACCTGCAGGTAATGAGGGTTTCACTGAAGAAACAGCAAGTTGCACTTTATTAAACGCAAGCTCAGGATCTGAACCATAATGAAATTTTATTTCAATACGAGCACCATCATTTTTTATTTGCGACTCAACTCTCTTAATATTCTCAATATCTGCAAACTCTTCTTCAAGTGGGTCAACCACTAACGTTTCAATGTCTGTTGGCGATGCCCCGGGATAAACCACTTCAATTAGGGTAATAGGAATGTCAAATTGCGGATCTTCACTACGCGGCATGTTGAAATACGACACAATGCCAACAAGCACAAGTAACACAACAATAGTGAAAGTAAATTGTGCATTTTTTATCGCTAAGCTAGGTAACTTCATTCTGGTTACTTCTTAGTAGAAATAAGCGGTAACTTATTCCACCCCTGAGTAATAACATCTAGAGATGTTGAATTTTCTTGCGCTGTTAAATAAATAAAATCATTATCTAATTTATAAATAGTAAACGCTTGCTGTTCTGGATTGTTGTTATTTTCAATTGTAATCAACGCCTGCCCCTGCTCATTTATTGCATTTAAGGCTTCTATCGGTACGCGATAAACAAAATGTTCAGTTGGCGCATAAATAAGAACACGTGCTAACTGACCAACAATAAGTGGTTTAGTTTCCTGATTTTCTTCTAAGGAAACCTCAATATTAAATAAATGATGTTGGCTATCAGCTATGGCAGGAATTTTACTAATAACCCCATTAACTAATCCTGAATAAGCTAAATGAATTTTTACTTTTTGATTTAAGTGCACTAAGGCTATTTCTTCACCTGTTAAGGACACTCGAGTAATCAAATTATTATCTAATGAAGCTACCTGCAATGCTGTAACACCTGGCGTTTGTAGCTCACCTAGATCTGTATATCGCTTTACAACTACTCCTTCAAAAGGCGCAAATAATTGGGCTTTTTCTAAATTATAATTGGCTACTCGATAGTTAGCGCGCGTTGTTTCTACAGAAGTAATGGCATCATCTAAGTCTCGCTGTGAGCTTAGCTTTTTTTTCATTAAGGTTTTAACTCGCCCTATATTACGTTTTGCCTGCAGTAAACGTGAATACGTTGCATTTTTGTCAGCTTCTAATTCAGAAATATCTAATGCAGCTAATAACTGGTTTTCTTTAAAAAGGTCACCTTCGTCAATATTTAGTTCTGTCAAAAAGCCTGCTGTTTTAAAAGAAAGGTTTACAACACGAGCAAAATCAACTTTTCCCGTACGCTGTATTACTTGAGTATACAGCTCCGATTCAATTTGTGTGGTTTGATAACCTTCATTAGGGGCACTTTGCACTGACATTATACAGCAAAAAAATAACAACAAACTAATGTGTTTATTTTTACAAAAAGTTAATAATCGGCGTTGAAATAAGTAAAGCAAATGTAATGTCATCATAATAAAAGCGTAATTATTCAAGAATGTATTGAAAAATCTATTGGGAATATAATTACTACTTTAGGCATTTTTTAAGCTAAAGTACATTACTATTGCTGACTTACATTACTGAAACATACAATCCCTCGCTTTAATCCATAAATATTCGTGCGCATCGCTAGACAAATACCTGTATAAGCTATAGTATTTCGGCGCTAATCTTAAGCCACCCGTAACTCAGCTGAGTAGAGCGATGTCCTTTGAATGTTACACTCAGAACAAAAGGTGGCGGAAAGAGCAATAATCAAAAATTAGTAATATGCACCATTAGCTCAGCTGGATAGAGCGTCGCCCTCCGGAGGCGAAGGCCGCAGGTTCGACTCCTGCATGGTGCGCCATTATTGATACCTCACCTTTAAATAAAAAGTAAGTACCTCCATACGAAAATTTGTTCTCTTTCTATATTCATATCTCCCTTATGCGGATCATTCAAAATGGCCACTATCTAAAACTGAAGTGAGCCAATACTTTAACTTGGCACTTTGACAAGCAGGTTTTAAGCTTTGTTTTAATCTTTCAACATCGGTTAAAGTAATCAATACTTCAAATTGAAAATATGACCTATATCCTTCAACCTGCTCTGCAATATCAAACAAGCTATGTTCTTTACTATAGCCCTGCATGGTTTTTAAATTAAACCCTGTGATATTGGGCAAGCCAATTAGAATATCTACCACTTCATCTTTTAGTTCTGTTGGCACATTTAATGTAAATATAACTTGCTCATGCATTTTTTTTCTCCAACCAGCAGTAAAAGATAGGTAATAAATAAAGGGTTGTTATTGTTGATGTAATTAGCCCACCAATAACCACTATAGCTAATGGTTTTTGAATTTCAGCTCCAGGGCCCGTTGCAAAGGCTAGAGGCATTAAGCCAAACATAGCTGTTGTTGCCGTCATTAAGACAGGTCTAAGTCGACGATTTGCACCATCAATAACGCGCTTTGTTAAATTTTTTGAAAATAACTTAGTTTGCTCAAAGTAGCTTACCATCACAATGCCATTTAACACCGCCACACCAAGCAAGGCAATAAACCCAACAGAAGCTGGAACCGATAGGTATTCCTTACTGATATATAACGATATGATCCCCCCCATTAATGCGAATGGAATATTAGCAATAATTAAGGTTGATTTAGAAAATGAATTAAATGTTGTGAACAAAATGATAAAAATTAAAACAAGTGCCAATGGAATTAATAACAATAAATTATTGGTTGCTCTTTGTTGGCTCTCAAATTCACCACCAAAAGACAAGGTATAACCTGTTGGGAGTTGAATACTGTTGTTTATTCTTCCTTCTAATTCAGTAACATAACTCACCACGTCTCGGTTTGAAATGTTTATACTTACCGAGGCAAATCTATTTCCTTTTTCTCTTTCAATAAGCAAAGGACCCGTTTTAAAACGTATGTCAGCTATTTGTTCTAACGGCAATAACGTATTATCAGGCATAAGTATCAACTGCTTCTTAAGCGACTGTATCGATGATAACTGCCCTTGGTTAGTTTCTTTGTCTTTTGCTCCATTAAAAACGATTGGAATAGCACGATTGCCTTCAAGTAATGATGAGATCTGTAATCCCTCAAGTTGAGATTTTAAATAGTCACTTAACCCTTGAGTCGATAAGCCAAACTGGCCAGCCACTTCTGGAATAAGCTTGATGTTTACATATTTTCCACCTTCAATAAGTGCCATTTGAACATCTGAGGCACCATCTATCTCCTTTGACAAATTTGCAATCTTTTCAGCTAAAGAAGAAAGAGTATGAATGTCATTACCAAAAATTTTAATTGAAATGTCTCCTGTTCCACCCGTTAACATTTCTGAAACTCTCATTTGTATTGGTTGAGTGAACCCCACATTCATACCTGGATAATGCTTAAGTTTTGCTCTTATATCTTCAATAAGCTCAGCTTTGGTTGCAAATCGCCATTGCTCTTTGGGTGCTAACTCCATAAAAACGTCTGTTTCATTGAGTCCCATAGGATCTAAACCAAGCTCATCCGATCCTGTTCTAGCAACGATTTGTACTATTTCAGGGATATTATCTAATAGTGCTTTCTCAACTTGCTCATCAATATTTATAGATGCAGCTAATGAAATACTTGGTGATTTTTCAAGTTGTACAATAATATCCCCCTCATCTAAAGTCGGCATAAAACTCTTTCCTAGCCCTTGAAAAAGCACGATACTAAAAACAAAAATACTCATCGATATCACAGTCATAGCGATGGGTTTATTAATCACCTTAGATAATGTTTTTACATAAAAATGTTGTAGGGTTGTAACAAGTTTAGGTTGAGTTGCTGCACCATTTTTTAATAATAACGAAGCCAAAATGGGGATAATTGTAAGTGATAAGACTAAAGCACTTAACATGGCAAAAACGATAGTAAGGGCAACTGGCTTAAATAGTTTTCCCTCTAAGCCAGACAGCATTAATAAAGGAGAGAAAACAATTATAATAATTATTGTGCCTGAAAATACAGGTGTTGCCACTTCTTTACAGGCCCGAAAAATCACATGTAACCTTGGTAAATGTTGATTATTTGATAGTCGGTTGACTATATTCTCAACAATGACCACTGATGAATCAACTAACATACCAATCGCAATAACAAGTCCTCCTAAACTCATTAAGTTTGCAGACAATTCAAATTGTTTCATTAAAATGAAAGTAACCAAAGCAGCCATAGGTAGCGAAAGAGAAACAACTAACGATGAACGAATATCACCTAAAAAAATGGCCAGTAAAATGATCACAAGTATCACAGCCTGACCTAAAGCGCTGGTTATTGTGCTTATTGCTGTGTTTATTAGGTTTGACCTATCATAGAAAATATTAATTTGGGTGCCTTGAGGCAAAGATGCCTTTATTTCATCTAATTTATTTTTTACATCTTCAACAACTTGAGCAGTGTTACTATTTTTTAAGGCAATAATTAAGCCCTGAGTGGCTTCTTCACCATCTTTAGTGACTGCACCATAACGTGTTAGAGCACCGCCATCGATAGTTGCTATATCACTGAGGCGGATAACTTTATTATCTGTTATTTGTATAACGGTTTCTTTTATCGAGTTTATGTTTTCAAACTTTCCCTCTGTTCTTAGAATTAAAGCGTCATTTCCTTTGATTAGACGACCAATCCCTCCATTTTGATTCAACAATGAAATTGAGGATTCAATATCATTAAATGAAATATGGTATTGCTGCATCAATAAAATATTTGGCACTATTTCATAAGTCTTTACAAAACCGCCTAAGCTGTTAACATCTGCAACACCTGAAACAGTTCGAAGTAATGGACGAATATGCCAGTCAAGTAACTCTCTTTTCTCGGTGAGCGATAACGTTGGATTATCAACCGTAAACATGAACACTTCACTTAGTGGCGTACTCATCGGCGCCATACCGCCGCTAATATTTTCGGGAAGTGATGGAAGTATGTTCATCAAACGTTCATTGACTTGTTGTCTCGCCCAATAAATATCGGTTCCATCTTTAAAATCAATTGTAATGTCCGTTATCGAGTACTTAGTCGTAGAGCGAAGCATTTCTTGTGACGGTATACCAAGCAATTCTGTTTCAATCACTCTTGTCACTTGAGACTCAATTTCAACAGCATTCATCCCTGGAAGTTTAAGCACTATTTTTACTTGTACAGGTGAAATTTCTGGGAATGCGTCAATAGGTATGCTCACCCATGACTTTGCTCCAGCAATCATAACTATGATAACAAATACACAAACAAACAGACGCTGAGTTAGTGAGAACTTGATCAATACATTCAACATTATTCAGCCCCTAGATTAAGTAAATAACCTTGTAAAATACTAACTGAAGTGACTAAACCTTTTTTATTCTCAATGTTCTTATTGGCTGTAAAATAATACTCGCTGCCTACAGAGCCAAACAGGTGTACAGGAATAACCATTACTTCTTTATCTGATTTTATTGCGATGTAATTTACATCTTCAAATTCAAAAATAGCTGTTTTGTTAATTTTGTACCCATCAAAATTTTGTATAGGCGTTGCTTTAACGATTTGACCAAGGGTTAAGTTACAATCCGAATTTTTACTTGGAGAAGCCCACAGTGTTTGATGATACTTATCAGCAAGACCTTCTAAGTTTTCAACTTTTAGTGAACATGTTGAAGTGACTTTTAAGTGAGATATATTCAATGCACTTGATATTGGTAACGATATTTTCACTTGAATAGCATCAGGATCTATAACATCAAAGGCAAGATCTCCTTCTAGCCTATTATTCAATAAGTTGGTTATTGTTATTATTCCTGCTTTTGGACTAATAAGCGTAACTTTCTCATTTTTATCAATGTGTAAAAAAGACATTTGATGTTGGATATGTTCGAAATTTAGCTTAGCTTCAAAGTAATTTTTGGTAATTTCTATCCATTGTGAATTTTTGATTGTTTTATTTTCAAAGTACTCCCTATTGGTTTGAAAATGATTCTCCAATGCTTCTAATAATTTTTGAGCAGAATTATATTCCTCAATAAAGTGATGTACACCATAACCATCAACCGTTGCTACAACATCTCCTTTATTAATTAAATCTCCATTTTTTATGTGGTAACGAATACGTTGCACATCAAATGGGAAACTCACAGAGTAATTTTCACCCGGCTTTACACTCACTTCACCAATAACACTTTGCCTTTCTATAGAGCTAACCCGCTTAATATCAGAAAATGTAGTTTCAAAGCCCCCAAACTTTGATAGCTCTACATTCTTTATTTCATCATAAGAAAAAGCTAAAGGTGCTTGAAGTAAAACAATACATGAAAGGCAAAAAAGTGTATATTTTCTACTTAAGTAGCTTAAATTTTTTTTCATAAAAGGTAACATCATATAATTACAAGATTGATTAATAAGTTTGGTGATCTAATTGTCGCTTTTTTTAAGTAGATCATCATTGGTCATAAGCCAATTATTATCAAAATATGTGTTTTAAAATTGTATGGTACATATGTCGGTTGACTACCTAATAGTATGATAAGTAGAGGGTTTTGTGAGAGATGGTGTAATAGTAGCAATTCTATTAATCATAATGGTATTGAATTTCTTTGATGTGCTTACTGATCTTTCATTAGGAGTTCCAAGTTGGCATATTTTTTCTGAAAGCCTGATTGTCTTTATTTCAGCTATTGGAGCAATCTTTTTAATTAAAGATATGAAGATTCGAACATCAAATATTATTAGTCTAAAAAAAGAGTTAAACCTTTCTGATGATAAATTGAAAAATATATCTGAAGAAATGAAGAATTCTCGTCATGAATACAGCGCTGTTATTCATACCCAGTTTGATCAGTGGTCACTGACTGCAAGTGAGCAAGAAGTGGCAATGCTTCTTTTAAAAGGATTAAGCTTTAAAGAAATGAGCGCGGTAAGAAATACCAAAGAAAAAACAATAAGGCAGCAAGCATCTACAATTTATAGTAAAGCTAATCTGGAAGGAAGACATGAGCTTGCAGCATGGTTCTTTGAGGATTTCATACAAGTACAGTAATGGTTGGCTAGAAATCAGCAATAAACTTATCGGCTAAATTAAAATACTTGTCTATGTGTTCCTTTGTTATTTTTGGGCGGTTATTTTCAGCGTTAATATGAATATCTTCCACGGTGATCGCAATTTCTTTTGCAAGCGATTGTCTTTCACCACGTAGATTTTTAACAAAGTACGCAACACTTTTCTCAAGAGAATAGGTAATAATATGTATTTGTTCTAATTCTAATACATTGAGTTTATTCTTACTTTTAATTTTAGCTGTACTATTAATAAAAACATTTTTAGCCGCTTCCATAGAAGATAAGTCAGCTACTTTTAAATGTTGAACTGGTTTTTCTTTTAAATCATTAATTGCCTGAACAGGTAATACAAACATAAAAATAAGTAACGATAATACTAGCTTTCTCATCTAATTGCCTCTACCCCAAGTAATGAAAACTAAGACATCTGGGGAAAAGTCATAGTCTAACTTATTAATTATAAGCTATATTATATAAATCATGGTGCTATGCTATATATTGCACTCTACTCAAATAAAACTATCTTCCACTATTTTTTTAATCTGCTGTTCAGATAAGTGTTTTGTTAAATCGTCAAGCACTTGGCTTGCATGCCAATCTCCCTGAGCAGATTTTCCATGCTTAATAGTAAAAATTATCGAGTTAGCAGGTAAATATACGTTATGTGAAACCATAGGTTTAACACTACATTGGTTGTTTTCCTTTTCGACGCTAAGATGTAAACTACCATCAATTAACTCGGCAAAACCAATCCAGCCTTTTTGAACTAAATATGTTTCTTCAAGTGCTGTATGATAATGGCTATTTTGCCATGCTCCCAATTTGCTTGCTTCTGTTCGTATGTAAGTACGGCCATCAGAAAAAATCAATCTCGTTCTTTGCTCTCCATTGGACATGACTTCTTTGTTGGTGCGAATACCATGTGGTGCTATTTCGGTATATTCCATAATGACCTAATACTTGAGTGTAATGGTAACGGTTAGTCCTGGATGTGATGGCGACATAGAAATCGATCCTCCGTGAAGTTCAATGATGGCTTTTACAATAGGAAGCCCTAAACCGAATCCCTCTCCTTGACGACTAGCATCCAACTGATAAAGTCGCTGAAATACCGTATCGTAGTATTCTTCAGCAATTCCTGGCCCATTATCGCAAACAATAAGGTCAGTTTTTTGTGATGAGACATGGCATTTTAACCAAATATCCCCTCCAACTTGCGTATATTTAATGGCATTATCAACAACATTATAAATAGCGCGAAATAAAAGGTTTGGTTCCCCTTTAATCATTGATAAAGATGCTTCATTATCTATTGTAATATTCAATGTCAGCTTTTGATTTTTTTCTTCCGCAAGAGGTGTCGCTAAATCGATAACATCATGACAAAGTGTTTCAATATTCACCGTTTTAAAAGTAGTTTTTTGCACGCCTTTTTCTAAACGAGATAATTCTAGCATCGCGTTAAAGGTGTCTATTATCTCATCGAGCTCTTCTAGTAATGCTATACGCCATTGAGCATCAACACTGTTCTCATCAAATTGGGTTAAACTGTCTTCAACAGAAATACGAATGCGAGATAAAGGCGTACGTAAATCATGGGCAACATTGTCGGTTACTTGTGCAACCGAGTTCATTAAATCATCAATTTCATCTAGCATTTGATTAATTTGATCAGCAATCATGTCAAATTCATCTTGTTTAGCGCTAATAGGCAGCCTTGATTTTAACCGTCCTGCTTTTACGTTAGCGGTCAGTTCTCCAATTTGCTTGACTCTTGAAAGTACTCGTCGATTTAATAAAAAGCCTGAAATAAGTGTAATCACCAAAGCAAATAATAACGCACCAATACTTGCCGTTAGAAAGTTGCTTTCAAGTACTTGATAATTATTGTCAAATAATGCAATTGATAAACTACCAAAGCGAGTTTCTAAATTGGTACCTAATACTATTTCAACGGTTGTTTCACCTAAGTGGTTTACAACAGCAATAGGGAAATGTTGTAGCAAAGGAAATTGTGTTAAATTTTTTGGTAAACTGCTCAGGTTACCAATTACGTTATCATCACTCCTTAGTACCAAAATAATAGCGCCACTTCTGTCGATACGCTGCTGTATTGCTGTTTGAAAGTCGGTTTTAGTCATACTTGGACTATTAGAAAGATCTGAAAAACCCTGTGCCGCAATGGTAACTTGTCGTGCGATTTGACGCTTTTGTTCACCCACAGTGAATTGATAAACAAGCGCCAAAATGCTTGAACAAATAAGTAATACAATAACGGTAAAAATTAAGGTGAAGCGCCAAATCGAGGTGCGGGTAAAAACTCTAAACCGTTCTAACCACATACCCTGCTCCTCGAACAGTATGAATAAGTTGCGATTGACCGTTTTCTTCCAGTTTTTTTCTTAATTTTGCCACATGAACATCAATTACATTCGTTTTTGGGTCAAAATGATAATCCCAAACCGATTCAAACAAGAGTGTTCTAGAAATCACCTGACCTTGGTGCTCTAATAAATAACGTAACAATTGAAATTCTTTAGGCTGAATAGTGAGCTCTTTGCCGTCTCTCAGTACTTTATGACCCACTAAGTCCATCACTAAATTATCAATGCTCAGCTCTGTTACCAGACCATTTGCTTGAGACGATGTATGATGTCGTTCAACCAGAATACTTGCTCTAATGTATAGCTCTTGAAAGGAAAATGGCTTCGCTAAATAATCATCGCCTCCTGCCTGTAAACCTTTAATTCTTTCATCTACATGCCCTAATGCGCTCAAAATAATTACGGGGGTATTTATATTTGCAGCACGCATTGCTGCTAACAATGCTAAACCATCCATTTTGGGCAGCATACGATCCAATACAATGAGATCATAGTTATTACTGGTGGCAAAAAATAAGCCGTCTGGCCCATTTTCTGCTACATCAACGACATTGCCCTGCTCAACAAAACCTTTTTTAATATATTCTAGGGTTGTTTTATCATCTTCAATAACCAGTAATTTCATTAACTAAGCCTATTTTTTAAATACAGGAATGATTTGATTGTTATTGGCATCTACAAGCCAATCTTTTTCGCCATTATCGTCAATAGTTTCCAGTTCAAAAAATAATACGCCTTGTTTGTCTTCAACTTCTATTTCTTGTAGTAATGATGATTCATCAAGTGCTATAGCGTCAATGGCATCTAAGATAGAATATTTCATTGTTGCTAATTTTCGTGCTGTAACAATGCGTTCATCATCAAAAAACCATGAGAATAATCTATGCCATTCTTTTTTAACAACTTCGCCGTTTTGAATGGAAATTATCAATTTTATTTTTTTATCTGCCTCAATGTCTATTAACTTAATTTCGTGATAATAAATATCGTCTTCGTCATCAAGATCATAGCTATAAATAACGCCATTATACTCTTGCTGTACTTTTCTAATGGCTTGCTGAGCAGTAACACCTGATTTAGCAATGATCGATTTAGCAATAGCTAACTCTTCTTTATCTGAGCCCGCCCAACTCGTTGACACGGTTCCAGCGGTTATTAAAGTAGCTAAAGTGATTGAAATTATTGAGTTTAAACGTTTCATAATATTGTCCTCTGATTGGAATAATACCAGTTTACCTTCTTCTTATTAAAGACAATATTTACGAAACATTAATTATTGTTAATGATAGCCACTAAGTCATCATAAACCCCATCTGCGGCAGCAATAACAGGGTTACCATGAATTAAATAATTATCACCTGCTAGAATATTATTAGCTTTTCCGCCAGCTTCCTGAACTAACAAGCACCCTGCGGCGCAATCCCAAATATTCATATGTGGTTCAAAATAACCAATTAAACGTCCTGCAGCAACATAGGCTAGACTTAAAGCCCCACTGCCACTGCGGTGAAACATACCCTGGGCTTTAATTAAACGTTCTAACGGCCCTAACGTATCTTCAGGCTCTACTCTATTTGAATAGCCAATACTCACTAAACCATTAGTAACTCCCTTAACATCAGAAACCTTCATGGGCTTGCCATTCAATTTTGCACCTTGGCCTACTTGTGCCGAAAAAACTTCATCAGCACAGGGATCATAAATTACACCAATAACAATTTCATCTTGCTGAATATATGAAATTGAAATGCACCAACTAGGTATGCCATTAACAAAAGGCTGAGTGCCATCGATTGGATCCACTACCCAAATGCCTTGTCCTTCTTTAGCAACATAGGTGTCTGAACTTTCTTCACCAAAAAAATCATCTTCTGGATATTGCGACTCTATCGCTGCTCTTATCAGGTTTTCCGTGTTCACATCAGCTTCAGAAGCCATGTCTTGCACGCCTTTACTAACAATAGTTAGTGTATTTAACTTAGAAAAATAACCTAACGCCAATTTTCCCGCTTCTTTAGCAAGTTTCTCTGTGAAGACTAAACGTTGATTCATATCACTCATAATTTTTACTCTAATTAATTTACATTGAAAATGGGGCTATCGCATTGGCTGCTTAAGACAAAATGTTTGTTCGATGACGGTGTATTAATAACCACTTCCACTTCGTCAATTGCTTTGAAGTTTTCTAATATGGGTACAGAAACCTTACTTAATTTATTATCCAAACCGCAATTTATGGAGTAATTGGCTTGGTAATATTTACCCTGCTCTTTAATATCCACAGTATCGCCTGTACATACGCTATCGGCTTTTACCTCAATAATATCAACCATAGTTATTAACGCTTCATATTGGGTATATTGCTGTGCAATTTTCACTTGAGCAGTGATTTTTCCTTGTTCAGAGTAGTCGATATGAACTTGTGTAATATCACCTCGATGTAAATCATGTTCTTTAGCATGACTTTTACAAAATGATTCTGCTGCTTTCTCACCACAACCAAGTAAAAGCGAGCATAGTCCTACAGAAAGTATTGTTGTTTTTACTGACATTTTATTCTCCAAAACTACGTTAATCTGCCGCTTTAACTTTCCATAAAGAAGATGCTAGTACAATTGAAAGCACTGATGCCCCAACCCAAAACATAATCGGCTTATCATAATTGTAAAAAAATATATTGAAATTTTGTTCGCCATTGGGAAACGAAAATATTATTTCACTACTGTAAATCATCTTACCGCTAATATAGTCTTGTGCACCTGCACCTATATAGCTAAATATGCCAATAAACCCCATTGCCGCACCCGCCACTTTTTTAGGGGCAATATCTATGGCAAATAAACCACCTAGCGATGCTAGTATGCCACTAAGACCAAAACCATATACAACTAAAGCAACCCCTAAAATTATCGGGTCATGTGGGCCATAAAAAATAACTAATAACGGTACAATTTCTAATAAGGCAAATATTAAGTTTGCTGGTGGTCGACGAGCACTAAAAAATTTGTCCGACACTAAACCAAACGCTATACAGCCTAAAATGCCAGCAGCTGTGTTAAAGAAAATAAATAGGTTGGCATCAAATAAGTCAAAACCTCGAATCTCTTGTAGGTAAACATTACCCCAACTATTAATAGCATAACGAGTAACATACATACTTGAGCTAGCGAGTGCTAATATCCATATTGAAGGAATGGTTAACACCCTAAGCTGGGTTTTCCAAATAGATTCATTTTGATGCTTGTTATCTACTTGACCATGATCATTTTTCCAGTCAGCAACGGTTGGTAAACCTAAAGTTCGAGGTTTATCGGGTAAATAACGCCAGACTAAAAAGGCACCAAAAATACAAATTATCGCGGGTGTCCAAAATCCCCACTGCCAATCCAAACCTAGCCCTTTAGGCGCTGCAGCAATAAGCCAAGCAATACCTAAGTAGGTTAATCCTTCACCAATAGAATGTGCAGTACTCCAAATACCATAGTAGCGCCCTCGCTCACTATTGCTATACCAACTTGAAAGGGAAACAACACTAGCTGGTGCACCAAAACCTTGAAACCAACCATTAATTCCCCAAAGTAATGCCGACACCCAAGCAAGATCTGAAAAGCCCATGCCTAAATTTGCCATAGCAGATAAAAATAAGCCTGCGGCAAAAAATCGCCCCACATGAGCATGATCCGCCAAAAAACCATTGGTGAACTTACCTAATGCATAACCATATAACAAGGTTGCGCCGATAATACCTACTTCTTCTGGTGTAAATACGCCAGCATCCATCAAGGGTTTTTTCACTACATTAAAGGCAAGGCGACAAACATAACCTAAGCCATAACAAAGTGTTATTAAAAGGATTACATTACGGCGATGGTAGTTAAATTGTTCAGTAATATAATTGCTATCAGTGACTAATGGGTGATTTTTACCTGTAGCAAAATACCTAATGAATTTATTTATCATAATATACAACCTGTTAAGAGCCTATAACGAGTGAAATACACTAAGTTGCCCACTCGTTTAGATGTTAATGCTTACTTAGATTCTGCAGAATTGCCTACCAAAGAAGAACGCCTTTTATATTGATAGGTAAAATCTAAATTAGCCTCACCTGTACCACTATTAGGTGTAATGTACATAGTAATTTCGGCATTATCAGCAGCTAACTGAATATGTGAAAATCCCCATACCATTCCTTTTGTGTAAATAGTTTTATTATCTGGATAAGTTTTAGTTTGATATGCCTTAAACTGAGTATTCACTGAGCGTTGCTTTGCTGCTGCACCAGAAAGCACTTGCAATAATGATGGTTTACCGCTATTTTTTCCAAAAACTGATTCACAACTGTCTTCATGAAGCTCAAGCGAATGTTCATGTCCTGCAAAATAAATGTCAGCGTATTTACATAACGAAGGTAAAATTAATTTTCGTAAGGTACGCGCCTGTTCAAATTTCGAACCTCCAGTAGACCAAATAGGATGATGGCCAATAACAAACTTCCATTTGGCTGTTGAGTTTTTAAGTTGCTCATCTAACCAATTCACCATATCTTTTTCTGCCGCCGTTTTAGGCATAGTATGAGCTTTAGGTTTATCTACTTTCGTTGATTTAGCCTCACTACCATCAGCATTCAAGTCAGCGTCCATGACCGTTGCACCCGCAAGCATTAATTCAGTATCTACAACAAAAATTTCTATATCGCCATTACCCGCTGGTGGCTTCACTGTGTAAAACAATCCATCCATATAAAAAGGACGAGTTGATTCCATAAACTCAACTTGTGCCATTGCCCCTGCTCTAGAAGTTCTCCAGTCATGATTACCTAAAGCTGTATAAATTCTGTAATCAGGAAGCCCTTGACCCATTTTTCCAAAAGGTTTAACAAAAATATCATCAAAACGGACTGAATCTTCTTTACCGTCAAGGCCTGTTGTTGCGCCATTGGGATATATGTTATCGCCAAGCATTACTGAAAACTGGCATGACGCAGTTTTACAAAATGATTTCATTGCCTGAGCAACAGGATACATGCCACTGGATTCAATCATACTACCAACCGCTGGTACATATTCATTAGGCGGAACAATAAATTCATTTAATGGGCGGCCATCTTCAACCCAGTCATTTTTCTCAAATGCGATAAACGCCTCTAAATTTTTGCGCGATGGCACAAATTGTTTTTCTTGTAAATAATCCATATGGTAACCACTGTCACCGAAGGCAATAAATCCCAAATTAACATCTTGATTAACACTGTTTTTGCTTTGAGTTGGCTTTGAAGAGTTTGGTATAGAGGCCACATTTTCTTCTAGCTGTTGATTTTCTTCTGAATTTAAACAGCCAGTAAGTGGCAGTATAGCGAGAAGTGGAAACACTAACCAATGACTGCATTTAACCTTAAGCTTATTAGAATTATTCATTATTTTACCTCTATTTTAACTTGTACTAGTGATGGTTTCATCTGTCGCTACTTATTGCGACTCAAAAATGTAAATAACAATATGCAGCAACAGTGAACACCATTTTTTGAAAATATAAGGAAAATGAAACTTTCACTTTCCTTAGTTAACAAGTTAGCATGCTTTTAGAATGATTTTCTTAGTGTTAAGGTAACCAAACGTCCTGCGGTTTCATCTTCAACCTCAAGCTCATCAACTATTTTATTAGTATGATTCGCAATGATTTCCTCAGCTGAGTCACCACCAAATTGCGTATAACTTTCAACATTATGGGCATCTAACAAATTAGTACCACTTAAGCGCAATACATAACCATCACCAAAGCGTTTTTCTATGAAAAGCTCTAAATTACCTTCCACGCTTTGTATATATCGTCTATCAAGTTCAACTGACAAACTATCACCTTGTTTTTGATAACTAAAACCGACGCTAGTATCCCAGTCTGGAATATTATGTGTTACACCAATATTAAAAATGTAGTCAGACTGATTTCTAAAACGTCTTTCTTCACCCGTAAATTGGTCGTTAATTTTTGAATCGAGTAAGGTTAAGTTAGCGAACAACCCAGTATCATCACTAAGCGGTTTATTGAAATCCATCTCTAATCCCCAGACACTACCATCGCCAGCATTGTTATATGAGAATAAAGTGCCATTTCCAGGAGCAATACCAATACTACCTTCTTCAATGACATCAGTAACATCACGGTAAAATAAATTAAATCCGATAATACCTTTATTTGTAAATGCATGTTCATAGCCTATATCAAGACCAAGCGATATTTCATCTTTAAGATCTGGGTTACCACGTTTAGCATCACCATCTTCTGGTTCATCTTCTTGCATTATCGGTGCTAATTGATTAAAACTTGGGCGTTTCACTGTTTTAGCAACACTCAATCGAAAAGTATTTTGTTCATCAAATTCTGTAGAGAAATGTGCAGAGGGATTTATTTCTGTCGCTGATGTGTCGGTAGATATATCTTCAGCAGAAATACTACGAGACGTATGCTCTACTCTAAGTCCTAGCTCTAGAGTACTATTATTAAATAACTCCATTCGTCCTAAAACAAAGGCATCGTACCGATCTTCTTTAGCTGTGTAACTTTGTTCAAGATCAATTTCATCTATATGGCCAGTTAAACTATCAACACCATATTCGATTAATGATTCATCTCTATCTTTCTTAGACAGGTCTATACCTGTTTTAAACTCAATCTCATTTTCAAAAACATGCTCATAAAAGCCAGCTATTAATATTTCACTGTCTTCAGTATCTTCGAGTTCTTTCTTATCATATGCCCAATCGTCTGCATAATCACCACGTGCAAATTTTGTTGCATCTTCTACATCTGTTGTTTTGGCATAACTACCGAACAATTCAAAATTACTATCATTCTCTAAGTCTTTACTATAAGTGGCCGATACATTAGATGACTTTTCATCAATGTAAACATCGTCTCTTTGTAATTCATCCAGAACATTAACACCATCTTCTACATTCCACATTTGTTCTGTCTGCATCTGAGTACGATCTGTGTTCAAATAATTAGCTTGTATGTCGAGTACAGAACTGCTGCTTAAATCATATGATATTCCAGCACTAAGTGATATATCATCGCTATCTCGAATATCTTCTTCTAATTCATCTTCAGTTTGTATGCCTTCAGGCGTATATCGTTTTTCTGTTTTTGTTTTATTAACATATCGTTGCTGAAAATTTGCTGAAACTGTCCATGACATATCATTGGAGTTAGCACCATAACCAAATGATGCATTAGGTCGTACCGTACCATCGCCCGCTTTAAGCATGCCAATTTTGGCACTACCCCCATTAAAACTTGCCCCATCTTTTAGAATAATGTTAATAGTACCACCAACACCTTGACTGTCTTGGTCAGCACTTGGGCTTCTAATAATTTGAATGCGGTCAACCATTTCAGCAGGAATACGGTCAACAAATACGGCTCTGTCGGCTCCACTTCCTGGAATTTTTTTACCATTAATCAATACTTGCGTATAACCATCACCCAATCCACGCATTTGTGGTGCATCATACTCACCTACATCGCTACTAAACGAAATACCTGGAGTACGTTTTAGCATATCTCCCACTGACGTAGGTTCGAATTGTTCGAAAAACAAGCCACCATACTCTAACTGAGGTGAGACAGAAGCTGTTCTATCGCGAAAAACGGGCGAACCTGTCACCACTATTTTTTCAACCTCTTTATCAGCATTGCTTACAGCATTTTGTGCTAATAACGGTGTACTAATAGTTGATAATATAGCAATAGAAATACCGCTATATAAACTTGATAAATTTAGTGTTTTACCTTTAACTTTAATATTTTTCACTCTTTTCCCCTCAGTTAACTTTTATTGGTATTTATTATGACTGTGTAAAAAATAACTAACGGTCAAAACAGAAACTCTAACCACTTCATATGACGAGGTTATGGCTCACTGCCGACATATTCTTCACTTACCATTTATATTTTTAAACTGCTTGATGTTGAACGTTTTCATTAATTATGTATTAAACTCAACACAACTATAGAATAAATAATCCATAAATACAAGCTTTAGAATAAATGTTTCACAATGAATTAAAGAACCTTTTGAAAAAACATAATAACTAATTGTTATTTAACAAATTAATAAAAACAAAAAACAAACAATTTCAAATGAAAATCAAACTAATTGTGCACAAAATGCGGTAGTCATACCAATAAATGATACAAAAAATAAAAATTAAATAAGGAATTATTGTTTTTTGGAATTTTTATTCTATGTGAGTATTTTATAAGTGAGAATTGGAAGTTGACTCAATTACGAGGATAGATTGTACTTTTATGGTAATAACTCAGTAACAATATTAATGGATTAATCACAACAAGTAATTAATCCTTTAAATTTCATAGCAATCGGGCTGGTTTATTGATCACTTAGCGACACTGAAAAGGTTGGGTATAACTATTTATAATATAACCGTTCGACCAGTTTCTAATGATGATTGAGCGGCATCAGCCATTTTTTGTGCTACAAGGCCGTCTTCAAATGAAGGGCTTGGCTTTGTTCCATTAGTTAATGCGTTAATAAAACTGACAAACTGCGCTTGATAGGCACTTTGATAACGTTCAATAAAAAATGGATTTAAAACACTTTCACTCGCGGTATTGGCTGCTGTCGATTTAACCACATTGTGTGGCAAAGGATTTGTTGATTGTAACATACCCTCTCCTCCAAAGGCCTCTATACGTTGATCATAGCCATAAACACAGCGACGAGATCCATTAATATGACATAACCTTCCTGACTGTGTTTTTATCGTAATCATAACACTGTCAACATCATTAAATTCAGCCAGATTTGGATCTATCAATGTATTGCCAATTGCATGAATTTCTGTGGCTTCTTCACCCGTAATAAAGCGTAACATGTCAAAGTCGTGAATGATCATGTCACGAAATATCCCCCCCGAATGTCGTAAATATTCTGTTGGTGCAATATCAGGGTCTCTACTGGTAATAATTAATTGCTGTAGATCACCAATAGCGCCTTCAGCTAATTGCTGTTGTAAGCTCGCATGGGTTGGATCAAAACGACGATTAAAACCAATTTGAATTGGCACGTTACAAGATTGAATTTCTTGCCAGCATTGCTGTACTCTTTCAGTACTTAAATCAATAGGCTTTTCACACAAAATAGCTTTACCCGCTTTCGCCGCTTTAATGATTAAATCAACATGAGTATCTGTAGTGGTTGCAATGAGTACAGCATTAACCTTTTCGTCATTTAAAATAACGTCAACATCTTCAGCGACACTGGCATTAAATTGCGCGGCAACTTTTTCTGCCGATGGTTTATAAACATCAAATACATAGCTCAGTTTACAGTTAGCTGTATCCGTAATAATTTTGGCATGCATTTGTCCAATTCGGCCAGCACCCAATAAGGCAATATTAATCATTATTTTTTCTCCTGTTCAATAATCCACTCGTGAGCAGGATCATTTTTAAACACCCATTGACGAGTTGGTCCTGCCATGACATTTAAATAATAAAGCTCGTAACCATGAGGTGCACCAACAGGATGATAACCTTCAGGTACCATCACTACGCTATTATGCTCTACACATATGGCTTCATCTAAGCTTCGATCGTCTGTATATACGCGCTGAAAAGCAAAACCCTGTTCAGGATTTAGTTTATGAAAATAGGTTTCTTCTAAAGCGCTTTCTTGCGGTAAATTATCACTGTCATGTTTATGAGGTGGGTAACTAGACCAGTTACCATCAGGCGTAATCACTTCAACCACTAATAGCTTCTCAGCAGGAAGATTACCAAAAAGAATATTACAAACATGCCGTTGATTTGTCCCCTGACCTCGTAACTCATAGCCACATTGTTCAGGCGTAATGAGTCGTGTTGGGTATTTGCCAATAGCAGGCGCTTTACATAATGCAATTTCAACATCAGTTAGTGCTTTGACCTCAATATAATCACCTGGGGGTGTATAAATACTAAAAGGCGCTTTTTTCTCAAACACCGACATTCTTTCACCGATATTTTGCCAAGATAATTCGTTTGTTGCAGCATCTAACTTTCCGCTGACAATAACAGCACACATTTCTTGGTTCTCACAACTAAAACGTTGTGATTCTCCTGCCGATAATTTATAAACTTCAAAACCTACATAGTTCCAATTTGCTGAGGCTGGCGTAATTTTTTGAATACACCGTTCATTATCGGCGTTATGCGCTTTACTATGTAGATGAGACATGTCTAAATACCTTATGGTTGTACTGCTGCTGTAAAATTAATCATGTATCGCTTGCTGCACTAGGCTCAAGCTGATGAACTAAACTTATCGCTAACGACTGCACTAAACACATAGTTGACGTTAACGATCTAAATGAATGCACTTCAGCTTCTTTAATCATAAAGCAAACAGAAGCTTTTTGTGCTAATGGACTTATTGGGCTATCGGTAAACATTATTATTGGTACACCACGCTCAACAGCGTTATTAACCGTTTGTTGCGTTTCTTCTGCATACGGATAAAAACTAATAACCACCAGCGCATCTTTTTCTCTAATCATATGCTCTTGTTCTTTATGCATTCCACCAACGCCATCTAATAAAAAACAACGTAAATTGATATGATTCAATATATAGGCAAGATAAGTAGCAATAGGAAATGAACGTCGCACCGCCTTGACATGTATAGAATCTGCTTGTGATAAAATATCTCTGGCTTGCTCAAGATCACTTTGACTAATATTATTTTTTAAATAATTTAATGCTTTACTATTGGCATCACTGAATTGCTCTAATAACCGTATGCTGACATTTTCCTGATCTAAACTACTATCATCTTTAATTAATTTAATACGTTCTTCATAATTGGGTGACTCTTGCAATAACTTATTTTGAAACAGTTTTTGCATATCACTAAACCCTGAAAAACCAAAAGCATGAGAAAATCGTATTAAGGTTGACGGATGTACATTAGCGTCTTTTGCAATAACCGCAACCGTACCAAAAGCTATTTCGTTTGGACTATCTAAAACGTATTTTGCTACTTGTTGTAATCGCTTGCTCAATTCAATAAATCGCTGAGTAATTTCAGCATTAAGCTCTTCTAGCCCTGTTGCTACTTTATCATTCATTACTTTATTCCTGCCTTGTGATGCAATTATTTGAAACTCTATGCGCTAAAATAAAACAAACGTTCTAAAATAGAAAGCTTTTTGCGATAACTAAATTTCAACTGATAGCATTATCAATAAAGAGCTATAATCACAACGAAACAAAGGTTTCGAGAAAACAATTTATGGAATAAACATTTCATTTGGTGAAATATAAACGAGATTTCTGTCCCTTGTCAATATAAGAAAGTGTTTAATTGATTTATTCAGTTGCAGCATTCAGCACTTTTTTTAGCGAACTTATACTTATAAGATTCTCTGTAGCTTAAGTGTAAACTTGCGCCTCACCACAACTGCCGAATAAAAATAAAATCAGTAATATCAATCAATCTATTCGTATCAATACCTATCAATTTCGAGTCATTTATCTTTTGATAGAATGAATATTCTAAAGGCAAAAACACAAACTAACCCACTGTTTAAATTATACTTTTATCTAAATTCACTCAGTAAATTGGACTAAAAATAAAATAACAACTTAAATTATTTGTTTCATTTGTTGCAATATTGGAATTTTTATTCTAAATTATAGATATGAAAGCTGAGGGGTGTGAACATTTATCCACCGTTACTAAATAACTTAATCGATAGTTTTGCACTATTTAAGTCATGAAAGCTAAATCATAAAAGATTGAATATTTTTATCAAACAAGCATTCATAAAAGTGATGTATTAACCATGTTACAAACAGTAAATAACGTCATTGCATATGAGAACTTATGCTTTATTTGCTGCTGGAAAAATCAAAAACTACGTAAAGAATGAAAGGATAAAGTAACATGAGAACGATTAAAGTTGGCTTAATAGGTTCAGGATATATGGGCAAAGCTCATGCTATCGCTTTAAGATCTGTTCCCGCAGTATTTAACCTCAGCGCTAAAGTAGAATGTGAAATGATCGCTGAAGTTAATGAAGAATTAGCCCAAGAAAAAGCAAAAGAACTTGGATTTAAACGTGCAACGGGCAAGTGGTTAACGCTTGTTAACGATAAAAATATAGACGTTGTTGATATTTGTTCTCCTAATTACTTACATAAAGAAATGGCGTTAGCAGCCATTGCCGCAGGAAAACATGTGTATTGCGAGAAGCCACTCGCTTTAAATGCCGAAGATGCGCTAGAAATGACTTTAGCTGCGGAAAAAGCAGGTGTTAAAACATTAGTGGGTTTTAATTATGCAAAAAATCCTGCTAGTCAATTAGCTAAAGAAATTATAGAACAAGGTGAAATAGGTGACATTGTGCATTTTCGTGGTATTCACAACGAAGACTATTTATCTGACCCGTTAACGCCTTTTAGCTGGCGACTAAAACGAGAATTTTCTGGTTCAGGTGCATTAGGAGACCTTGGCTCACATATTATTAACATGGCGCAGTTTTTAGTTGGTGATATTACAAGTGTTAATGGTGATGTACAAACCGTTACCGCAACGCGACCTTTACCAGATAATTCAGCTGACGTTGGCATAGTAGAAAATGAAGATCAGGCTCACGCAATGATTAGATTTAGAAATGGCGCCATTGGTACTTTAGAAACTAGCCGTGTTGCCTGTGGAAGAAAAATGGGATTGTCTTATGAAATAACGGGTACTAAAGGCTCAATTTTATTTAACCAAGAACGATTAGCCGAAATAAAACTTTATACACGAGATGGCAATAGCGCAAGAGAAGGCTTTAAAACAATATTAATTGGCCCAGAACATCCTGATTATAAAAATTTCTGTGTATCGGCAGGTCATGGGTTGGGCTACAACGATCAAAAAATTGTTGAAGTACGAGATCTAATTGAAGGCATCGCTAATGATTGTGATATGTGGCCAAATTTTAGAGCAGCTTATCAAGTAAATTTAGTTATTGATTCAATTGAAACATCACACCGTCTAGGTAAGTGGATAGATATTGCACAATGAAAATATAAAAACAATGAAATCAACATATACAAAAAAACGTAAACCATTCCATCATGGAGAATAATATAATGAAAAACAAACACACCTTTGATGTGATCTGTTTAGGAAGAGCCGCTGTAGACTTATACGGTGAACAAATTGGTAGCAGGTTAGAAGACGTCACATCATTTAGTAAAACGTTAGGTGGTTCTTCATGTAATATAGCTTTTGGTACTGCAAGATTAGGCCTTAGATCGTCCATGTTAACACGTGTTGGTGACGAACAAATGGGCAATTTTATTATAGAAGAATTAGTTCGAGTTGGTTGTGATGTCAGCCATGTGGTGAAAGATCCTGAACGCTTAACGGGTTTAGTTCTACTTTCAATTAAAGATAGTGATAGTTTCCCATTATTATTTTACCGCAACGATTGTGCCGATATGGCAGTAGATACCGCTGATTTTGATGCTGATTACATCGCTTCAAGTAAATCATTATTAATTACAGGAACACATTTTTCTACTGAGCAAACCGATAAGACAAGTCGAAAAGCCATAGAATTTGCTAGGGCTGCAGGTACTAAGGTTATTCTCGATATAGATTATCGCCCCGTTCTTTGGGGACTAACAGGGTTAGGTGAAGGTGATAACCGCTTTGTTTCTAATCAGTCTGTTACTGATCATATGTTATCAATTCTACCCTTATGTGATCTTATTGTTGGTACTGAAGAAGAAATTCATATTGCTGCTGGAAGCACTAATACCATAGAATGTTTAAAAAGAATAAGACAAATATCAACTGCCGAAATTGTTGTAAAAAGAGGTGCTTTAGGTTGTTCTGTATTTGATACTGAAATACCAGACACGCTAGATGAAGGTTTTACTAGCTATGGTGTACAAGTTGACGTACTAAACGTTTTAGGTGCTGGCGATGCCTTTATCAGTGGTTTTTTAAGAGGCTGGTTAAAGGATGAAAGCTATGAAAAGTGTTGTGCTTATGCAAATGCTTGTGGTGCTTTAGTTGTTTCGCGTCATGGTTGTGCGCCTGCTATCCCTTCTGAGGAGGAACTTGATAATTATATTGCTCGTCAACATGACATTGCACGACCAGATAAAGATAAAACATTAAATCATTTACATAGAGTAACCACCAGAACACCTGAATCTTGGGGCGAGTTATGTATATTAGCTTTTGACCACCGTAAACAATTCTATGATATGGCCCGCCAGCTGAATGCTGATCCTGAGAGAATTCCAGCCTTAAAGCTACTGTTAGTAAAAGCATTAAATCAAGCTAGCAACTCATCAAGCTTCAACTATCAAGCGGGTGTTCTTATTGATGATACCTATGGACAAGATGCGCTTAACGAAGTAACGGGTAGTAATTACTGGATAGGAAGGCCTGTTGAATTACCAAGCTCTAGACCTTTGGAGCTAGAAGGTTTGGGCTCTATTGGTTCGCGTTTAAAAAGCTGGCCCAAAGAGCACATTGTTAAATGTTTAGTATTTTTCCACCCTGATGATGAGATTGAATTAAGGCTCAAACAAGAACGTCAGATAAAAGAGCTTTATGAATCTTGTTGTGCCAGTGGGCACGAATTATTACTTGAAATAATACCCCCGTTAAACATGCCAAAAGATGATAACACCGTTATTTTATCTATGGAGCGTTTCTATAATTTAGGCATACAACCTGATTGGTGGAAACTACCAAGCCCAAGTAAGCATGCATGGCAAGGAATATCAACGTTGATTAAAGAACGCTCTCCCCACTGTCGAGGCGTAATATTACTGGGTTTAGACGCGCCATTAGAAGAGTTAGCACAGGGCTTTAAAAACAGTGCTGGTTTCGATTGTTGTAAAGGTTTTGCTGTGGGTCGGTCTATATTTACCCAACCAAGTAAAGCTTGGTTAACAAATGAAATAGACGATCAAAGCTTTCTTGATCAGGTGGCAGCCAATTATTTATTGCTCGTAAAAGCATGGCAAAACAGAAACAACTAGGAATAATTATGACTACAATTCGTTTAACTGCAGCTCAAGCGGTAATCAAGTATTTAACTCAACAGTACTTAGATACTGAAGGTAAAGTAGAAGCTATATTTTCTGGCGCCTTTGCTATCTTTGGTCATGGTAATGTTTCAGCTATTGGTCAAGCTCTTTATCAAGAACGAGAAAAATTACCAACCTACAGAGCCCATAATGAACAAGGCATGGCACATGCTGCCATTGCTTTTGCTAAACAAAATAACCGCAGAAAAATGATGCTTTGTACAACATCAATTGGCCCTGGTGCTACTAACATGGTTACGGCAGCAGCATTAGCTCATGTGAATAGACTGCCTGTATTATTCTTACCGGGTGACACATTTGCAAATCGATGTCCTGACCCCGTACTACAACAGTTAGAACATTTTAACGACCCAACGATTACCGCTAATGATTGTTTCAAACCAGTTAGCCGTTATTTTGATCGCATCACCAGACCAGAGCAATTAATTAATAGCCTACCTGTTGCTGTGCGTACATTGTTAGACCCTGTTAATTGTGGGCCTGTTACGTTGGCATTACCACAAGACGTACAAGCACAAGCTTATGATTATCCAACCAGTTTATTTAACAAAAAAGTGCATCGTATTCGCCGCCCGCAATGTGATAACCATGAATTTGAGCAAGTCATTGAAGCTTTAAAGAAAAGTGAACGTCCACTCATTATTGCAGGTGGTGGCGTACACTATTCATTAGCAGTAAGCGCATTGCTGAAATTTGCTGAGAATCATCAAATTCCTGTTGCAGAAACGCAGGCAGGTAAAGGCGCAATAAATTGGAACCACCCTCTTTCTGTTGGTGGAATAGGTGTTACTGGAACAAAAGCAGCTAATGAGTTAGCTAATAAAGCTGATGTTATTATTGCACTAGGTTCAAGATTGCAAGACTTTACAACAGAATCACGTACTTTATTCAATGCTAATACATTATTGGTTCACGTAAATGTCGCTTCATTCGATGCAGAAAAACATGGTGCTTTACCATTACAAGGTGATTGCAAGTTGATGCTAGAAAAATTAAGTCATGGTTTATCACAATGGCAATCAACAAAACACTGGCAACAACTTATTCAAGTAAAGAAAACTGAATGGAATACTATCTATGAACAGGTAACTTGTGATGCTGCGGCCAATTTACCGAGTGACGCCCAAGTACTTGGTGCAATAAAACGAAACTCAGATGCTACTGATGTCATTGTTTGCGCTGCGGGTGGATTACCAGGTGATTTACACAAACTATGGCGCTGTGATGATAGTCAAAGCTATCATGTTGAATATGGCTTCTCTTGCATGGGTTATGAAATTGCTGGCGGTTTAGGCGTGAAAATGGCTTCACCTGATCGCGATGTTATTGTTGTTGTCGGCGATGGTTCTTACATGATGATGAATTCAGAAATTGCAACTTCAGTAATGATGGGGCAAAAACTGATTATAGTAACCCTTGATAATCGTGGTTATGGCTGTATTAATCGTTTGCAAATGGCTACGGGTAATGAACCATTTAATAACTTATTAGAAGATTGTCAATCTATCGAGCAGGGGGCGCCTAAAATTGATTTTGCTGCACACGCACAAGCTATGGGTGCAACCTCTGAATCTGTTAGTTCTATTGCTGAATTAGAACAAGCCTTTAGTCGCGCGAAAGCATCAGCTGCGACTTATGTTATTGCAATTGATACTGATCCCTATGTTACTACTGACAATGGTGAAGCTTGGTGGGATGTAGCTATTCCTGAAATATCTGATAGCAACACTATCAATAAAGCACTAGAGAACTACAAAAATAATAAAACAAAACAACCTTATTAGTGTTAATAGTTGGCTCTAAAAATAAAGAGGAAACAACTTTTCCTTGTTAACTAAAACAAAAATTTAAAATGAAAGTTGAGATTAAAACTTATGACAATACGCATTGGAATAAACCCACTAACATGGACAAATGACGACTTACCATCTTTAGGTGCAAGTACGCCATTAAAGCAATGTCTTAGTGAAGGAAAACTTGCTGGCTATGCTGGTTTTGAGTTAGGCAATAAATTTCCACGTGAAAGTGACAAATTAAATCAAATATTGGCCGAACATAAATTAGCCTTAGTATCAGGTTGGTATAGTGGAAAGCTTCTTGAACACAGTGTTGAAGACGAAATCAATGCCATCGAAGATCATTTACAACTGCTAAAGAAATGCGGTGCAACAGTAATGGTTTATTGTGAAGTAACTGGTTGTATACATGGGGAACAAAATACACCTTTATCTAAACGTCCAACAATTGCAGCAGAAAATTGGCAAGAATATGGTAAGCGTCTATCAAAAGTTGCTGATTATTGTTTAAGCCGAGGTGTTCAACTTGCTTACCACCACCATATGGGCACAATTGTTGAAACACCTGCAGAAATCGATTTACTCATGGAAAATACTACGGACTCTCTAGGCTTGTTGCTTGACACAGGACATTTAACTTTTGCTGGTGGCGACCCAGTAATTACATTTAAAAAATACCAAAATCGTATTGTTCATGTTCATTTAAAAGACATACGTTACAAGGTGCTAAAAGATGCTCACAATAGAAATTTGAGCTTTTTAGACTCTGTATTAAATGGTGTATTTACTGTTCCTGGAGATGGCAATATTGATTTCTTGTCTTTATTTAGCGCCATAAAAGAAGCAAATTATAATGGTTGGTTGGTCGTTGAGGCAGAGCAAGATCCTGCGATTGCCGAACCATTAACTTATGCAAAACTTGGGTTTAATAATATTCAAAAATTTGCTCAACAAGCTGAGCTTACCCTAACTAACTTTTAAAATTAATAAACAATATTTCATATAAAAATCATTTGTTAACAAAAGTTAATCTTAGGTTCACCTTCACTTTATAGTCAACTAGGTAAACTAAGCATCAGTTAATCATAGGAGAATAAAAATGAAATCAATTACGTTAATTCCAATGGCTTTAAGCCTATTAGCAACATCAACTATTAGCATTGCACAAACAGCCAAAAATATTGCCACTGTTGTACCTACATTAGAAACACGTTCACATTACAGTGATGCTCAAGGCAACTATACTGACGTTGATGATCCAGCAATTTGGGTTCATCCAACAGATAAAAGCAAAAGCCTAGTTGTTACCGCTTTGAAAAAAGGTGGGATTGATGTTTACAACATGCAAGGCGAACTTTTGCAATTTATTGCACCGGCCCCTGCGCCTGCGTGTAAAAACTCAGTTAAAGTATGTAAAAACAAAGCTGGTCGACTTAATAATGCTGAAATTGTTTATGACTTTAATTTAAATGGCAAAAATGTCGATCTAGTTTTACTTTCTGATCGTGGTTTAGACAAACTGGCTATTTATACTATTGATGTTAACGCTGACAAGTTACTTACATATGTTACTGCTCCAACTGCACCGTTAATTTTCACTAAAAACCAAAAAGAAATAAATAATGGCAATACAGCTTACGGTTTAGCAACGGCTAAAACTGATAAAACCATGGCTTTTGTTAGCCAAAATAGTGAAACACGTATTGCCCAATTAGAAATTTTTGATAATGGTGACGGCACTATCAGTTATAAAAACACGGCTAACTTAGATTTCCCTGAAAAATTTCTTTTACCTGATAATAGCCTATGGACTCCCTGTTCAGATGACGATGGAGAACATCCGCATTTAGAAGGTATGGTTGCAGATATTGACAATGATGCATTATTCCTAGCACAAGAAGATGTGGGAATTTGGAAAATTAGTCTTAGTGATGCCGCTAATAGCCAAAAATGGCAATTAATTTCTAAAGTAAATGCCTATGGTGTGCCTTACAGTCGCACTTGGAGTGACGCTGAAGATGAATATATTTGTAAACTTGATACCAGTAAAGATAAAGATTACGGTAATGACCACCTTATTGCCGATGCTGAAGGTTTAACGCTTTATGATGGTGGCAATGGTAAGGGTTATTTACTTGCCTCAAGCCAGGGCGATAATACCATTGCATTGTTTAATCGTACAGCACCCTATCAATACATTAATTCATTTACTGTTGGTGATGGCACTATTGATGGCGTAGATGAAACAGATGGCATGATGGTAGTAAACGCTAATTTCGGCAAAAAATTTAGCCAAGGTGTTTTAGTTATGCAAGATGGAGATAATAAACCACCGAAAAATGCTTCGAAACAAGCAAGCGCTCAAAGGGAAAGCACAAACTTTAAATATGTATCATGGAAAGACATTGCTGCCACATTAAACTTACCCGTTAATACTGAATTTAAACGTAACTAACCTGATGTAATGATCTCCTCTCCAAATTCGTCACTAAAAATACCGATAAAATTGTATTTTATCGGTATTTTTTACTTATTTCAGTAGGTTAACTATTTAGTTTATCATTAATGATCATTTCATCTTGATTTATTCATTCTAAAAGAATAGTATCGTGGAATAAATATTCCATTACTGTGTAACATTAAATGAATGTTGCATAATTTTCGACAAAAATAGTCAGAACAATTAACTTAAAATCTAAGGATTCATATGAATTTGCTAGGAAATTTTATCAACGGTGAGCAGCTTGCCAGTGAAAGCGAACGTCAAAGTGCTGTTTATAATCCCGCTACTGGTGCACATACGTTAAATGTATCATTATCTACTGCTGCTGAGACAAAAGCGGCTATTCGTGTCGCTCAAACTGCATTTGAATCTTGGAGTAAAGTAACACCACTAAGACGCGCACGCGTGATGTTCAAGTTTAAAGCACTCGTTGAAGATCACATTGATGAATTAGCAACCATGATAACATTAGAACACGGTAAAGTGCTTTCTGATGCTAAAGGCGAAATTACTCGTGGTATTGAAGTGGTAGAATTTGCTTGTGGCATTCCTCATTTACTTAAAGGTGAGCATTCTCTTAATGTTGGCAGCGGTGTAGATAGTTTTTCTCTGATGCAACCTTTGGGTGTGTGCGCGGGAATTTCTCCTTTTAACTTTCCTGTTATGGTGCCAATGTGGATGTTTCCTATTGCAATCGCAACAGGTAATACATTTGTTATGAAACCTTCAGAGAAAGACCCTTCTGTAATCATGCGCATTGCACAATTACTGAAAGAAGCAGGATTACCTGATGGTGTATTCAATATTGTTAATGGTGATAAAGAAGCTGTTGATGTTTTACTTGAAGACAAAAGAGTTCAAGCAGTAAGTTTTGTGGGTTCAACCCCAATTGCTGAGTATATTTATAGCACTGGCAGTAAATACGGTAAACGTGTACAGGCACTTGGTGGTGCAAAAAACCATATGTTGGTAATGCCCGACGCAAAAGTTGAGCAAGTTACCTCCGCTTTAATTGGCGCTGCCTATGGTTCAGCGGGTGAACGTTGTATGGCTATTTCTGTTGCGGTTTGTGTTGGCGATGAAACTGCAGACAACTTGATAAAACAAATAAAAAGCGAAGTAAATAGCATGCTTGTTGGACCTGGCATAGGTCTAGCTGAAGAAGCACATATGGGCCCTTTAATTAGTAAGGTTCATGCTGAAAAAGTACGAGGCTATATTGATACGGGAATTGAAGAAGGTGCAGATTTACTGATTGATGGACGTGAATTTTCAGTTAAAGACCACGACAATGGCTATTTTGTTGGTCCAACATTATTTGACAATGTTAAACCTGGTATGCGCATTTACAATGAAGAAATATTTGGCCCAGTGCTATCAATCGTTCGTGTGAATAGTTATCAAGAAGCCATTGCATTAATCAATAGCCATGAGTTTGGTAATGGTACATCAATTTTTACCGAAGATGGTGATAGCGCAAGACAATTTTGTGAACAAATTCAGGTAGGTATGGTTGGTGTTAATATTCCAATTCCTGTTCCTATGGCATTTCATAGCTTTGGTGGCTGGAAACGCTCGGTATTTGGTCCTTTAAATGTACATGGCAATGATGGCGTTCGTTTCTATACTAAAATGAAAACAGTCACCGCAAGATGGCCTAAAGGTGAACAAACCACGTCAAACGCCTTTTCTATGCCAACTATGAAGTAACAGGTTATCGCTATTCCCACAATAGGCATGTTGTGGGAATGGTTAACCCCTCTTCAGTTTCGATTCACGATTATCACTAGAGCAATATTGATGAAGCCGATCAGGTTATTTATAACTACTATACCCAAACCACCTCAAGATGCTCGTTTCGGGTTGTTTGGGTATATTTGAAATATTATTAATATATGCCCTTCGGGCATAAATAAAAGAGGAATAAAAATGCGGTATATAAAAATGTTATATGGTGCTTCTGTATTGGCTTTATTAGCGGCTTGCGCCGACAATAAAAGTAACGAAGCCATCGTTGTAGATACTGTGTCACAAAGCAGCAAAGCAGCAAGCAATACGATTAAATTTATTGCTTTTGGTGATGGTGGCTATAATTACACTTACCCAAAAACAAAGCACCTTAAAAAGGCTCTAACCAAAGAGCAATTTATCGCCTCAGAGCTGAAAGATTGGTTAGAAGAAGGTCGTCCTGAGGCCGAGTTCTCTCACTCGCCTTTAGTTAATTTCCCTGGAACCAACATCGCAACCGAAGCAAGTGGCGCTCATCCCGTCGGTAAGGCTATGGCGGCTTACTGTAAAACTGATGATTGTGAATTTGCGATTCAATTGGGTGATAATATTTACCCTAATGGCGCTGATGACTCAGACGGTCGTGATGACCAACAACGCATGAATGATTTGATACTCGATCCTATCAAGCCGTTATTAGCTGAAGAGCCCGAATTAATTGTATACTCTGCCTTGGGTAACCATGATTGGAAGTCTTCACGTAAAGGTGTTGCTTTGCAACTAGATTGGATGGAAGCACAACCGCGTTTAACTTTACCAAAACCAGGTTATTACAACTACACTATTGGTGAGCCAGGCAATGATATTGAGTTCTTTGTCTTAGATACCAATTTATTGTTAACAGGCCAAACTATTTATGAAGTACCGTTATTAAAAGATGGTAGTGAGCAGCCCGATCAAGTTGCTATCAATGCAGGTACGGCTGAGTTAGAAGAGGTTGAGCCTCATGAATCACCACTTAATGGCGAAGATATCAAACAGCTTGAGTGGTTAAAAAACGGCCTTAAAAATTCTACCGCTAAGTGGAAGTTAGTTTATGGTCATCACATTCTTTGGTCAATTGGTGGATCTAAATACGATGAAGGTCATGCTTTACGTCGTTTGATCATGCCTGCACTATGTAAGTACTCTGATGGTTATATTGCTGGACATGAACATGATTTAGAGTTGATGACTGATACTTGTGAAAAATACTTTGGCAAAAACAATGTGAATAAACTACCACTGATAATTACTGGTGCCGCGTCTAAAATGCGTGGTCATCACAGTGGCTTAGCTCGTTATCAAGAAAAAGCGTATCCCCAATTTGATTTATTGTGGAATAAGAGTTTTGCTTGGGGGTTTGCCCATATCACAGTGGATAATAAAGCGGATACCCTAGCCGTTAAGTTTTTCACCACGCCAAACGATCGAAGCGGTGATTTAGTCCCTGAAGTGGAATTCACCTTCCCTCGTCGTAGTCATAAGTCAGCTCAATTAGATATCATCGACTATAATGTTGATGAAAAGAATACTGATGCATTGAAATAAAGTAGCTAGCTTATAATGCACTTTAGCCAGAAGGACATAGCGAAATCTATGTCCTTTTTTGTTGGTCAGCTTGCTGGGCAAACAAAAGTAGGCCACAACTTGCGTTGCTGCCTATTATGAACCCTTTGGAAGATCGGCCAATTAGCTAAAACGATCGACATTAATCAACTCAGTAGCTTTTTTACGGTTATTTCCCTTAGGTCCAATAGTGCGAGCCACCTTAAGTGATTCAACTTGATTGACATGTTCATCTATTTTTCGCATCCATAACAAATGTTTGTCAAACATTGCTTAAAATAGGAATTATTATATTACTGCCAATATAATAACTTCTGTTTAAACTTTATTTTTCGAAAAACGATAATAAAATCAAACAACATCAATAAGATTTTGTTCATTAAAGTCTTAGTAAAAATTGTATTATGTTACTTTGACAAGGCTCTATATTGTTTTGTTCAAATATTCTTCTACTAATTTTGTCGCGCCATATAAGTCGCCTATTAGGCAATCCTTTCCAAGTTTAGGATGGACTTTCTTTTCCGCAGTTTGCATATTTATGGCTTTTCTAACACTAGTCTGAGCTTCATTCGGAGAAAGAAAAACAACACCAGTATCATCTGCAATCACAAGATCACCTGGCATAACTACAGCCCCACCACAGGATATAGGAACATTAAAAGCACCCCAGATGTTTTGCAATCGCGTTGTAATATTGCTTATCCCCTTGGACCATACAGGTAAGCCAATTTCTTTTATCTCTTTCGGATCAGTGATCGGACCGTCAATAATTACTGCTGTTAAGTTAGATCGCTTCAAGGCGAGAGCTACGCCTCCTCCCAAACAAGCATATTTGTCGTCTCCAAGTCTATCTATTACCAAAATATCTCCAGGTCGTATAAGACTTACGATATGATGTAAGAGTGTTGAATCTATTGATGGCAACGCAAGTGTCACTGCTGTTCCGGCAACGGTTTTGCTGATTGATGAGTTATGTTTAATCGACCTATGTGCAAATCCCATATGGAGGAAATGACCAATAGTCGCTGTTTCAGCCTGTTGTGCCAACTCTAACAGTTCTGTGTTAATTCTAGGGGGCATTTTATTTATTTTATACAAGGGAAACTCCTATAACTTATTGATGATGGAACTATCAAGTTAATTGAAATTGAAGTAATCAACCGCACAATTTGTTCCTAAGTTGTTGATTTATCATTCGGCTTTTCATTACCACCACTTACGTTTTACGTTAAAAATCAATATTTAACACTTAAAATTCAAAGAATTAGCCTACCTTATTAATAGACCAGTTTATATTCAAACTTGAACAGTTCTCTGTAAAAACAGCAATAGCCACTTCATCATCAAAACATCATCAGTTTTCCAAGATAAAGAGCCTACTGCAGCAGTAATGGTTCCTGCAGGAATCCTGTCGCGACGACTATCCATTAACGCGTAAGAATATATACGGGTAAATTCAGGATGACCTTGTATACCTAAAAAATGCTCACCAATTTTATACATACTAAAGGGGCAAAAATCACTGGTTAACAGCACCTCTGCATCTGTAGGTAACGTACTAATTTGATCTTGATGACTTACCACTAAATTTATTGATTGGCTTTTAGGCACCATCCATTGGGTATCTTTGACAATATCAGCTTTAGCAATACCAATGCCCCAACCCTTAGTTGATTTCTCTACACTGCCACCTAATGCATGTGCTATCAGTTGATGACCAAAACAAATACCAACAAAGCCCTTTTTAGCACGATGTAAACAAAGAACAAATTCAGTTAGTTGTGCCAACCACACTAAATCGTCATTCACCCCATACTTACTACCTGTAGTGATATAGCAATCACAAACATCGATGTGCGCTGGAAATTCACCATTAACCACATCAAAAAATTGTAACTCTACCGCGATACCTGATGTTGAAATGATAGCTGCAAACATCGCAGCATAATCACCAAAGTCGGCTTGTAAGTGCGGTTGTACATGGTCACAAAGTAGAACACCAAGTTTCATTATTAATCGCCTTTGAATAACTAAAGTTCACCGTTAACCGCAGCAATAAATATTTGCTGGTACATATTTTCACTCATCGCAATAGGGTTACTACTAGCACATGGATCCCTGAATGCCATTTTACCTATTTCCACAGCTCTATCAGTATTAATTCCTATATCACTAAGCTTATTTGGAATTTCGAGCTCTGTCCTCAGCGAAATTATCCACTGAAGAAAACCATTAAAACTCGCGTCTTCTAGCTCTAAATATCGACTTAAGCGACCAATATCTTCTGTTATTGCTGATTGATTAGCGACAAGTACATAAGGCATTAAAATCGCATTTAATAAACCATGGTGACTGTCATAAAACGCCCCTAATGGATGTGCTAATGCATGCATAGCACCTAACCCACGCTGGAATGCCATAGAACCCATGGTTGAAGCCACCATCAATTGCGTTCGTGCTTCTTTGTCTTTGCCATTAGCACATGCTCGAGGCAAGTAATTTTTGATAAGTCGAATCGCCTCTATTGCCACGCCCTTTGCCATAGGGTGATAACCAGGTGCACAATACGCTTCGAGCGCATGTGATAATGCATCCATACCGGTTGAGGCTGTTAACAACTTAGGTAAGCCCAAGGTGAGTTCAGCATCCAAAATTACAATTTCTGGCAGCATTTTAGGGTGAAAGATGATGCGTTTTATATGATTGTCTTCATCTGTGATGACTGAAGCACGACCTACTTCCGAGCCAGTACCTGATGTTGTAGGAACGGCGATTATAGACGCCATATCGCTAGTATTGACCTTAGTCCAGTTATCACCAACGTCTTCAAAATCCCATAAACTGCCTTGTTGCCCAATCATTAATGCTACCGCTTTTGCTGCATCTAAAGCAGAGCCACCACCAAAGGCGATAACCCCATCGTGTTCACCTAAATGATATGCTTTAACGCCGTCACTGACATTTTGTCCCGTTGGGTTACTTTTTACTTTATCGAATAAGCCAATTTTTAGTCCTGCCTGTAAACAATCAGTTATACAGTTTTGAACTATACCCATGTTTGCTAAGCCAGGGTCGGTAATCAGCAATGGTGCTGTTATGCCAAGCTCGGTACAAGCACTCGTAAGTTCACTAATTCGACCATTACCATTACGAATTGATGTTGGGTAATTCCAGTTAGCATTAAAATAGTTATTGTCCATCATTAGCCTCCTATAGGCCTATTTTAACGTTGAATGATTTAGGTCGTGTTAAAGCCTCGTAACCTAATGATGATAATGTACAACCTCGACCTGAATTTTTAATACCTGTCCAAGCTAGTTCAGGGTCAAGAAAATCACACTGATTAATGAAAAAGGTACCTGTGTCTAGTTGCTCTCCAATGGCTATGGCAATATCAATATCGCCACTAAACACGGAGGCCGTTAAACCAAATTCAGAATCATTCATCAGTGTAATAGCTTGTTGATCATCATCAACTTTCATAATGCCAACAACTGGGCCAAAACTCTCTTCAGTCATCACCCGCATAGAATGATCAACTGCAGTTAACAATTGCGGAGCAAGATAGGCGCTACCTAATTGATCTAAAGGAAAATCACTGGCATCAATATGTGCTTTGGCACCTTTAGTAAGTGCATCCCTAACTTGTTCACGAACAAATTCAGCTGACGAGGCTTTGACAACGGGCCCTAAGGTGGTTTCTGGATTATCTGAACGGCCTAATTTATATGCCTTTACTAAGCTTACGGCTTGTTCAACAAATTCATCATAAACCTCACTATGTACATAAATACGTTCGATACCGCAACAAGATTGACCCGAATTGAAAAAGGCTCCATCAATGCAAGTAGACACCGCATTAACAATATCGGCATCGGCTCGCACGTAGGCTGGGTCTTTACCACCGAGCTCTAAACCAACGCCAATAAATCGACCACTACTAGCATTTTCGACCATTTTTCCACCTGCAACAGAGCCAGTAAAAGCAACATGAGCAATACGCTCATCCTTGATTACTATTTCAGTATCCGCATGGCTAAGGTGTAAAAATTGAAAGACCCCACTCGGTAGTTCTGCTTGTTGGAAAGCTGTAGCGAACTGCTCTGCACACAATGGCGTTTGAGCAGAATGTTTCAAAATAACACTATTTCCTGCCATGATCGCTGGTATAACGACATTGATAGCCGTTAAATACGGATAATTCCATGGTGCAATGACAAAGACTACTCCCAGAGGTACTCGTTTAATATAACGGCGAAAACCAGACTTTTCAGGCAGTTCTAAGGTCGCTAAGGCTGTTTCAGCCTTGCCGATCATCACGCGAGCACGATCAACCATGCCCGCCAATTCACCCTTCGCATACTGGATTGGTCGTCCCATCATCCAAGACAATTGCTCGGCAATTTCATCTTCATTTGCAATAAAAGCAGCAAGCATTTTATGACAAAAATCAGCGCGTTCTGCGACCGAACAACTACCCCATTGCTTTTGCGCTTGGCTAGCAAGCTTAAGTGTTTTCTCTATAATCTTTTTATCTGCTAGCACGCGTTCAACATAAATTGAATCATCAATTGGTGAGCGCGTAATTTGAATTTTACTCATGATAATAATTAACCTTAAATAATTTCGAAATAACGAGAAAGTTCCCAATCAGAAACATGTTTACGGTATTCCCTCTCTTCCCATTCTCTGGTGGCGGCAAAATGCTCAACAAAATCTTCACCAAATAACTCTTGAGCAACGGTTGAATGTTTAAATTTTCCTGCTGCCTCTAATAAACTTTGCGGTAATACTAACGATTGACTGTGCTCTTGGTCATAAGCATTGCCTTTTACTTGCAACTGAGGTTCCAGTTTTTGTTCAATGCCTTTAAGCCCTGAGCCTAAGGCTGCTGCTAACGCCAAGTATGGATTCGCATCCGCTGCGCCTAAACGATACTCAACGCGTTGAGATTTACTAGTACCAGGAATAATACGTAATGCAGTGGTGCGATTTTCAACACCCCACGTTGCATTTAGTGGAGCCCATTGTCCGGGTACCATTCGACTATAACTGTTAATCGTTGGTGAGATCATAGCCAAAAATTCAGGCATAAATTTTTGTTGACCCGCAAGAAAATGTCGTTGAGTATCACTCATATTATGCTGCTTGGACTCGTCAAAAAAAACAGAATTACCTTGAGTATCTTGCAGCGAAATATGAATATGACCACTTTGCCCTGGTAAATCGCTTGACCACTTAGCCATAAACGTAGCCATCATTTGATTACGCTGCGCCCAGACTTTGATGAAGGTTTTAAATAAAGCCGCTTTATCGGCAGAATTTAAAGCGGTGTCATGTGCTATCGCGGCTTCTAATACACCAGGTCCAGTTTCGTTATGTAACGCTTCAATAGGAAAATCCATTGCTTGGCTTAATGCCATAATTTGATGATACAGATCAGCATAGACTGAGTTTCTGATCATCGAGTAACCAAAAGAACTTGGGGAGATAGGCGATAAATTTTTAAATGATTTTTCACGTACCGATTCAGGCGTTTCATTAAACATAAAAAATTCATATTCAAAAGCTGCATTAGCAATTAGCCCCATATTTTTAGCTCGTTCAATTATTCGATTTAACGTTCCTCTTGGGCATAGTGCCGCCGGCTTGTCAGTAAACTCAGCAATAAATAACAACATGTCCCCTTCGAAGGGCAATGAACGACAAGTTTCAGGAATTATTCGCACTGGTGCATCGGGATAACCAGAATGCCAACCGGTATAGGTAACATTGTCGTATAATTGGTCATTTGAATCCCAACCAAGCACAACATCACAAAAGGCAAAACCAGAGTGCAATGAAGAAATAAATTTCTCTTTACTCATGTACTTACCGCGCATGATCCCGTCGATATCAAATAAGCCAACTTTGACATGACTTAACCCTCGCTCTTCGACGATTTTTATCGCATCGTCAATGGAATTCACTTCTCTTGGAGCTATCATACTGCACCTTTTAATTTTTTGAGCTAGACATAAAACTTCAATAATTAATAATTGCCTAACTATGTTGGTTAATTAAATATCAACAAAATATTTAATTAGATATTAAAACCATAAAATTTACACTTCAATGACAATCATTTTTACTTATCTCAATGTCATTAGCTCAGCTAATAGTTGACTGATGACTTTTAAAAATTCATTGATTAAATCTGAAATAATTAAATGACTTGAGGGGATTTTATTGCACCTAAACTAGCCAATTTTTATCTCTTTTTTTAGCCAAGGAAAGTGATTATCAATATAAACTGCAAAGTCTTTTTCTAGCGCCTGTTTACAACTCTCAGCCACAATAGTGGGTAATTTCCATTGATTATTTTCTTTGCAAACCAAAGTCAAATTACGATAAAGCGGCTCTTCATACAAAGAAAAACAAGTCAGCTTACTTAGATCTATACCATTATTAAAAAGGCACAGTGGTGTAGATATTGTCCAACCTAGCCCTAACGTTACCGCAGATAAAATGGCAAATGTATTATCAAATCGCATGCTTATTTTTGGAATTATTGATGTTCGTTTTAAGTACCGTTCAATCTTAATGCCTATCAGAGAATCTTCAGTATAACGAATAAAATCTAACCTTGTTAATTGCTCTTGAAGTGATCTATTAATACAAGTATTGTCTTTAGGGAGCACTAAAATAAACGGCTCTCGCAACACCCTTTGGCGCTTTAAATGATGATGTTCCTCCATGGCATTATCAGAGAGCAACATATCCACTTTTCTCGATAATAAAGCCTCATCATGTAAATGTGACAAGCCAGTGTTTATTTTCCAGGCCAATGTCTGTTTCTTCAATACAGATATAAGTGCAGGCCCTATGGCTATGGCTAAAGAGTCAACCATAGCGATATTAACGTGTTGCAGGTCAACAAAATTATAGCTCTTGATATCGCGATTAGTTTTTCGTGCTTGAGCAATAGTTTTTAACGCATTGTCATAGAAATAGCGCCCTGCAGTTGTTACTGTTAAGGGTCTAACACTACGATCAAGTAATTTAATATTTAATGATTGCTCTAAATTCGATAAATTTTGAGAAATTGCCGACTGAGTAGTTCCTAGCGTTTCTGCAGAAGCAGTCATGTTTCCTAAATCAACCGTATGAATGAAAACTTGTAGTGATTTTAAATCGAAATCGAAATTATTATTCATAATTACCTTTTTAAAATAAATGCTGTGCTAAAAAATTTCGCTCTTCCCTTGTTTCTTAATCAGGAAAACTAATAGCGACTTCATCAGTTTTAGGTATTGATTGACAAGCTAAAATAAAACCTTGCTGAACCTCTTGCTGAGTTAAGTAATAGTTTTCTTCCATCTCCACTTCTCCGGCCAGAAGTTGGCATTTACACGTACCGCAAGTACCATTTTCACAAGAATAAGGTGCGCTAATGCTACTTCTTTTTAAAGACGACAGAAGGTACTCACTTTCATTAGTCACTACCTGATGTGTTTTTCCCGTAAGTTGCACGGTTAATTTAACCACTTCATGTTTTTTTTGTGATATTAATAATTTTTCTTTCGCACCAAAGGTTTCGACATGAATATTACACTCTTTAATATCTAACAAATTAAGTGTTGTTTTGACCATGGGAATAAAGCTTCCAGGCCCACAAACATAATATTCAGCACTTTGGAGGGCAACAGCATTCATCGTTAAGAAATGCTTTATCGTTTCGGCATTAATTCTGCCCTTACGTCCAGTAGAAAAAACACCGAACCAAGTTGGGGTCGAGTAACAATGACAGACAACAATTTTATCATTATATTTCTGTTGTAAGTGTAATAATGCTTTCCTAAATATGCTCGATTTGGCATTGCGGTTTCCATACAGCAAATAAACACAGCTACTCTCTTCCTCTGCCAAAACACTGCTAATCATACTAAAGATAGGCGTTATGCCGCTTCCCGCACAAACAAAGACATAGCTTTTAGCATTATTACTTTTAGGTGTTAGAGTAAAGTTTCCGATTGGACAAGTCATTCGAATAACATCACCAAGCTTCAATTGCGTAGTCAAATAAGTCGATACTAGCCCACCAGGTAATCGTTTTATTGTAATGCTGAGCTCATTAGCATTTTTAGGTGCTGATATTGAATAATTTCGAAGATAAGTAACACCGTTCAGGCAAATCTCAACTTTAACGTATTGTCCCGGTTGCCATTGAAAATCATTCACTAACAACTTAGGAAGTCTGAAAAAGGCAGTAACCGATTCCGTAGTTTCTTTCACAATAGTGCTAACTGTTAAATCATAAAACGTATTGGTTATCGATCTCATAGGGTCCACCTTTTACTGGCTGTTTATCATCAATGCTGCGTCATAACCATTAAGCTTTCACTCAGAAGTAATGTTGACAACATAATAGTAGCCAATTTAATTGACAATTTAAAGTTATATTTTTAAAATCATTTTGAAATGTTATTTACCTTAAAAAAAGGAAATTTATGTATACCTTAAATGAACATGCTGTATGGTTCTCTACCCCTAATATTGGTTTACTCGAAGCGGTATACCACAACAACATAACTGATATAGTGATTGATATTGAGCACGGTATTTTTGATATTACTAGCGCTGATCGCTTCATCTTGACAGCAAAATCAATGGGATTGACTGTTCACGCTAAAGTTTTATCTACCGAAATGTCGGCAATACAGCAAATGTTAGACATTGGCGTAAACTCGGTAATAATACCGCACATAGGCGGCTTGGAGCATGCAAAAAAATCCTGTTCTTACGCTAAATTTGCGCCTTTAGGAGACCGAAGTTGTGCAGGCGGTAGAACATTACAATTTGGCAATGCCGATAGCCAATATTTTCAAAATCAAAATAGTGACACTCGTTGTTATCCCATGATAGAAACCGCTGAAGCATTTCAAGACGTAGATAAGATTTTAGCACTTGATACTGTTGATGGAATATTTATTGGTCCTACAGATTTGTCGCTTTCTCAAGGAAGAGGTGCTTATACCTTTGATGAAATAGATAAAAAAATGATAAAACAGATAGCCTTAGCCGCAAAAAATGCGAATAAGCCGTGGATAATGCCAGCTTGGAGTACTCAAGAACAAGAATTTGCGCACAATATTGGCGCCTATTTATTGGTGTTTACCCACGAACAGGCCATACTTACTGCTGGATTAAATGCTTTCCTCAACAAACGTGGCTAGTCAATAACTTGTACAAGTCGCTAAAGCACTCAGCTTTATCGGCTTGCTTTTGCTATCGCTCACAATTGAAACCTATTACATCTTGGAAGAACGCTACTCAGTAATATCTTGGTGACACTACTTCACGTCAAAATGGTTAAAGAGTGTATAAGAAAAGGATATTTCATATTAGAAATGTGCGAGTTGTCGCCTCCTTGTTACCTCAACAACAACTCGATTTATTTTACTATTTTCGTTCGTTAGGCAAATGCTCGATCATGAGCAATGCTATTAATTATCGCTTTCGCTTTACTGATTTTATCTAGATCTAAATCAGCCATAATGACTCCAACGTCGACACCACCATCTGCTAATACCTCTCCCCAAGGGTCAATAATCAGTGAATGCCCATAACTATATCTGTTTTGATAATGATGACCCGTTTGCGCTGGTGCAATAACAAAGCAGGCATTTTCAATTGCTCGAGCTTTTAACAGGGTATGCCAATGAGCTTGACCTGTTATTTCTGCAAACGCAGCAGGTACAGATAATAAATTGGCTCCACGGTGCGCTAATGCTCGATAAAGATGAGGAAATCTTACATCGTAGCAAATACTCATGCCCAGTTCACCCCAAGGGGTTTCAGCAACGACTAACTTATTACCTGGTAAATAAATATCTGATTCTTTTGCATCTTCACTGCCTGGTATATTAGCATCAAACATGTGTATTTTATTATACCAAGCAACAACCTCCCCTTGAGGAGAAATCAAGAACGAGCGGTTTGCCAACTTTCCTTTATCTTGGCGCACGGTTAATGAACCAATAAGTGTCCAATAATTGAATTTTTTTGACAACTTGCAAATATGCTTTAATGCCAAGTGATTGTTAACAGGGCTGGCATAGTTCTTCATCACTTCAGCGTCTTCATGTAAAAAATCACATGCTTCAGGTAAGGCGACCAATTGAGACTTTTTGATGCTAGCTTCTAGCATCAAGCTTTCAATCATCTCAAGGTTAGTTTTTCTATCTGGGCCAGTATTGGTTTGCAAACATGCAACTTTTAAAGAGTTCATCATTACCTCAAACAGCAAATGCTATAGCGTCAATTTCATCAAATGTGATTTGAACTTCATTCCTCGCGATATCAAGCTCAGATTCCATTCGGATGCATTCGCCATTGGCCAGATCAATAAAATATTGAAATTTAGATCCCAAATACTCACGGGATGTGATCTTACCTTCCATAATATTTGTCGTCGGTGATTGACGTTCACTGATCGGTAAAATACACTCTGGACGAACAGCAACTACCACCTCATCCCCTACTTTAGATTGATTATCAATTGAGGATTTAATAATGGTATTACCTATATCAACTTGGCAACTACCCACATCAACTTGAATAACTTTACCTGGAATAAAATTACTGTTACCAATAAAATCAGCGACAAATGCATTCGCAGGCTTGCGATAAATATTAGCAGGTGTATCAAGTTGAACTAATTTACCTTTATCCATGATAGCAATTCGATCACTCAACGATAATGCTTCCGCTTGATCGTGAGTAACGTAAACCGTTGTAAGCGCTAACCTTGTTTGTAACTCTTTAAGCCATTTTCTCGCCCGTATTCTTAATTTTGCATCAAGATTAGAAAGCGGTTCATCGAGTAATAATAGCTTGGGTTCATAAACCAATGTCCGCGCGAGTGAAACCCGCTGTTGCTGACCACCAGATAATTCATGAGGATAACGCTGTTCTAACCCATTAAGCTCAACAAGTGAAATAGCCTCATTAATTCGGCGCTCTTTTTCACTTTTAGATATTTTTCTAATATCTAAAGGAAAAGAAAGGTTTTGCCAGACTGTCATGTGTGGCCACAAAGCATATGATTGAAAAACTAGGCCACAGTTCCTATTTTCAGGTTCAACAAATACATCTGTATTTGCATCAGAAAAAATAGTATCTCCTAAACTAATACTACCCGACGTTGGTTTATCTAATCCGGCAATCGCAAATAAAGTTGTTGATTTCCCACAACCTGATGGACCAAGCAATGTTAAAAACTCACCATCTTCAACAGTAATATTTACATCATCAACAACTAGCGAACCATTAAACTCTTTACAAAAATCATTAATTTCTAACTTATTCATATACCTTTACTCCTAAAAATTTTTTGGCTATAGCAACAAACACTATTGTGATCGCTATTTGTATAACGGCAAGCGCAGCTACCGGACCTGAATCACCATTAGCCCAAAAAGACAACATTGTTGTACCTATGATTTCGCTTCCTGGCGAAAATAAAAATGCAGCGGAAGCATACTCTTTTAAAAAAGATAGAAACAACAATACATAAGCGCCAAAAATTGCAGGCTTTAACAATGGGATAATAATAGTTTTTGTCGTTGTCCACCAATCAGCTCCAACACTTCTTGCACTTTGATCCAAATCTTTTCCTATCTGTAAAAGCATAGGAGAAATAGCTCCAAAGGCTGTTGGAATAGTTCTCATTGTAAAGGCTAAAATAAGGATCCAAACCGTGCCATATAATGGACTTAAGATTGGGAATATCATCATGCCCCAAAAGAAACCTAAGCCCGCAACAATACCTGGTACAGCTCTAGGATAAAGTGCTATAAATTCTAATGGCTTTCTAAATTTAAATCGTGATCGGTGCACTACAACCGTAATTAATGTAACGACTACAACGGCAATCGCAGCCCCGATTCCAGCAATAAACAAACTGTTGGTGATAGATCTTGTATAGGCATCGTACTCAAAAATTAGTGCAAAATTATCGAAGGTTAGTGTTTCCACTGGTGATAATAAAGGAGTGAGAAATGAGGTAAATGCTCGTAAAACCACACCACCTAATACAACAATTAAAGTAAAGAAAAAGTAGGCTGATATCCCTATTGCTATAGGCCAACGATAAGGCCCTAAATCAAAAAGCTTTCTTCGTGTAGCCTTCCCCTTAATAGAAACAAAGCGACCACTTTTCCTTAATAATAAGCCTTGCAGTGCTATCAAGACAGTGATTAGTGCAAGCAATAATACTGCAGCAGCACCTATCATTCCGTAATCAGGTACAGCCTTGCCCAAACCTTCTATATATAAAAAGGTGGTAAAGAAATCGAGCCCTACAGGCGAACCGAAGATCAACGGCACTGATAACATTTCTAATGAACCGATAAATGTCAAGGTGCCACTATAGATAATAGCTGGTCGAAGTAAAGGAATAGTGACTCGCCATAACACTGTAAATGGCCCTGCGCCTGAGGCTCTTGCCGCATCTTCTAATGAAGCATCTGCGGCGGCTGCAGAGCTTGAACATAACAGGTGAATCATAGGCGCTTGCGCGGCGCCAGCGACCACTGACATGCCCAGTAATGTATATAGATCCCAAGCCTGCACATCAAACCAGTCTTTGACTAATAACGTGATGTATCCAGACGGGCCGTACATAACAAACCAACCAAATGCTAGTACCAAGTGAGATACATACATAGGTAGCAAAACAACCTCTCCTAAAGAGCGACGCATAGGTAAATTTGTTCGGCCTAGTAAAACAGCGGTGCTTATACCAATGACCAAGGCAATGAAGGTAGTACCTAATGCCAAAATAACTGAATTTGACATTGCACTATAAAACTTCGCATTGGTTAAAAGCTTTTCAAAATTTGCAAAGGTAAAAATTTTGATTTCTTCATAAATAGGATTACCTAAAAATGATTGAAATAGGATTGGAGACAAAGGCGCAATAACTAAAATGAATGCCAAAATGGCTACACCACTTTGTATATATACCGCTCGATTTAATTTTGTACGATTATCTGAATTTATATTATCTGTTGATACATTCATTTTTACCCCCTAGTTAAGTTAGTTGATAAATAATTTAAAGAATTCGTAAATTTCATAATCTTCATAATTTCAATATCTTAATTAAGTAGCAACCACCCCTATAGATACCGAGATAGCATTAACTTTGTTTTTAATTTAAAATTGATCAATCACCCACAGTAGTATTGCGAGTTATGAGTTCGTTAGTTTTATGCTCGAAAGTCACATTGGCTAGTTGATATATTTACCCATAAAAATAAGCCTATGTTTCTATTAATTTTTGATGCGGTAGTCTTGCTTCCAACTATCTATAAAAGCTTCTTTTTCACTTTCATCGCTAGAGTCATAATGCACACGTATTATATTTTCTTCACCTATTTCATTAGCGATATCAGTGTAAGTAAAATACGGTACTTCTGCAGAAGTAACACTTTCTCGGTAGGGAGTTAACCCACCTTTACCAACCGAGACCTGCCCATCATGAGTGAGTAAATAATTAAGCATTAGCTTTGCAGTGGCTGGATTCCTTGCTTGCTGAGTCACCCCCATTCCTCTTAAAAATACAGGCGTCCCATCTTTAATTAAATTCCAACCTAAAATTTTATTTCTACCTCTTTGTTTCATTTTAGGTAACACCGTAATGCCAGAAACAAAATAACACGCTAAGTACTCACCAGTTATCACTTTATCTACCATGATTGCACCACCATTTTCTAAACGACTTATACTGCCAAGCGTTTCGTACAAAACATTATCTTTATTTTTTTCTTTAAAAAATTTATTTGTAAACCAATGAATTGCATGACCAAACGCATGGCTATCTGCATTGTATGTAGCAATTTTATTCACTCGCTTTGGATTACTTGACCAAGACATCAAGTCAACTAAGCTAGCAGGCCTTTCATTTTCAGGTAATAATATTTTATTATAAATCATGATCATTGGATCAGTAGAAAAGGTATATAGCCCTTTTTTGGGTTTACTCCATTGCGGATACTCTGCCGCCAAAGGTGATTGATATGGTAATAAACCATCTTTTTTAACAAATCTCAGCCAAGAGTCAGGAGAACCAGTAACAATGAGATCAGCCGTTTTTTGATTCACAGAACGTTCAGCATAATAACGTTCAAATACCGCTGATGGCCCCATATCCAATGTTTGAATGTTCACTCTCATCCATGGGTATTTAGCACTGAAAGCATCTAAGATTTTAGACCAATTGTATTCAGCAATATTTGAATAAATAAGTAAATCAGATTCTTTCTCAGAAGCTTCCATTAATTGTTGATGCTCTATCGAATTAAAATATTCGCTGTCATACTCATTAGCATTTACAGTTAATGACATCAAAAAACTTACATTGAATAATACTGTCGCTAATAAATATCTATGTGCGAATTTTAGTTTCATGCTTTTGTCCTCTTTTTTTATCCCACCAAATTAACCATCCTATAACAATAAGTAAACTTGTCATTAGGCTAACGATAAACATAATAAACTTACCAAAGGTACCCATTACTTTTGCTGTGTGTAATGGGTACATCCAATTTAAAACGGTTTCAGAAATATTTTCTTCTATTGCTAAATTCACCCTGTTTTTCTCAGCCTCTTTTGCTGAAAAAACAACCGTATCAACGGCAAGACTTCTTGAATGATCACTCGCATAAAGCAATATTTGTATTTGCTCTTGGTGAGCATTAAAGCGAATGTCTTTTACTGATGAAATACCCGCTGTTTTAGCGAGACAATTAATAGTGATATCGATTTCATTGTGTTGTACACAGCTTAACAAGCTCTGCTCTTTCATTGATGCTGCAGGTATTGCTTTTGCACTATCAAACACTTCAAGTAGCTTCGTTCGATACGACATACCTATACCTGTTATGGAAATTATCAACAAAAATATTGAAACTAATACCCCGATAACACGATGTAAATCATACAGCTGCATTCGATAAGAGCCTTGCCAAGAAATATTTAATGCTCTTTTTTTACCCGAAGGCCACCAAAGATAAAGACCAGATAGAACCCACAAAAACAATGCTAATCCTAATAAACCGACAATATAATGACCAGTTTTTTTAATAAGTAACTCTTCATGAAACTTAAATAGCCAAATAGTTGCATATTCAAATAAATCAAACTCAATAAATTGATCAGATGAAGGTAGGTATTTATTATAATGTTCCTTTTTACTAGTGTTGTGTTGTGTTCTGACAATAAAACTAGACTTACCTACTGGCGGATACTCTATTCTGAGGAGTTGATGCTCAGAGAAGTCTCTTTCCAATATTGCAAGAATGCTACCTACAGGTTTCTCATCTAATCTAACTAAATCACCACTTGGAATATCTGAAATAATGTTATCCTCAAAGTTTAAAACAGCACCAGTCAATACTTGTAGCAGTAACCAAATGCCCAAAATCAATCCCATCCAACGGTGCATAGATAAAATAATTTTTCTAATACTCATTTGATCTCCTCAAGTATTTGACTTGATTAGATTCAGGTTAGCTCCCCTGAATCTAATCATTACTTTTTGCTAAAACTTAAATTCATAACGAATTGAAGCTGTTGCTCCAGGAGCTTTTGAGTATCGGCTATCTTGTTGAGCTGATTCAGAAACGTGCGTGTAGTAATCTTCATTTAACATATTACTTAAGCCAATAATCAGAGTGCCAGGTCCTACTTTCCCACTTACACTTAAATCAACTGTTGTAAAACTATTAATATTACCTTCCCAAAAAGCTGTACTATCAGGAAACCTGTCACGATTTCCTGAATATAAGCCTTGTAAATGTGTTATCCAATCGCCTCCATTATCGTATTCTAAAAATATACTTAACATTTGTGGTGGAATACGACGGTTTTGTAAATAATCATCAAAACTACCATCACCATTTTTATCAGCTTTACCTTCAAGCCATGCATACGTGCCACCAAAAGATAAATTCTCTGTTAAATCAGCATCAAATGTTAGCTCAAAGCCATAGACTTTATCTCCCGCTCTATCAACTATAGCAGCATCAGGATTAGTGGGATCAGCTCGATATGATAATCCGTTTGAAGAATCAGTATAGAATACTGAAAATGTACCAGATAAAGAGTCCCAACTTTTTCTAGCGCCAATTTCATAGCTATCAATTAAATTAGGATCGGGGTTTAATATCTCTACATTGACATGTTCTGGCCAGCTGCGTAATTCTCGACCTACCCCTGTAATTTGAAAACCTTGGGAAAAACCAGCAAAGACATTAAAATCTGAAGACAAATCATACGTCACCCCAATATTTATTGGTGTGGCATCGTAGTCAAGTGTTCCCCCTGTAACATTTGACAGCTCAGCATAAGTAATATTTCCTTCATCATCTTTTACAATTGATGATTCGGCATATGTTAACAAGGATGTAAAATCCTTTAATTCCAATTGAGAACGCTCATGTCTAACGCCAATAGTCAGGTTTAAATTTTCAATCGGTTCAAATAATAATTGAGCAAAAATCGCCTGACTATTTAACTCTTGAGGTGGTGCATATGTACGACCATCAACTAAATCAGCACGAGTTTTATCTTTTAATATGTCTATTCCCCATAATAATTCGGCGCCATTATTTAGCTGCGGTAATTGGGTACGTAAATCAATTCTTACTCCTAACTTATCTGAAGTTGTATCAGATTGCCCTGATGTCTTTTCTGCTTTAGGAAATTTTGTAGCTGAATAATCAAAAACACTTTTTGAGTTTTGATAATATAACTGACTGTTTAGCCTACTACCTAAAAAATCAGGATGACTATAACTTAAGTTGAATACCGAATTTTCATGGAACTGATCTGCTTCCTCAAAAGCATCATCGCCTTTGAGTACTGCTGTTGCTTTTATGCCTTCTGAAACATCACCATTTTCAAGAGTATATTTTGTATCTTGTTTCTGATTGTAAGTATTGGCACTAAATTCAATGCGTCCTTCTTCCATGTCTATACCGATCTTTCCATATAGACTATAAATTTTAGAATCAGCTAAACCACTAAAACCATTTGGAATTGGTGCAATGCGATCTCCGTCTGAATCAAAAAAGCCCCCTATTTCTTCATAAAAAACGACTGTACGATAGTCAATTTCATCATCTCCACCTGTAGCAGATAATCTTACAGATGGTCTTTGTCCATCACCAAACTCACTGACAGAAAATTGGGAGCCTATCTCAACAGCAATTTCTGTAGCTCCCTTCTGTCCTGCTCCTGTAATATAATTAATAAAGCCTGCACCAGCACTGTTGCCATATAAAGCGGAAGATCCTCTAACGACTTCAATCCTTTCTATTGCGCCAGGGTCAATCATTCTCATTTCCCTACCAACTTCATTTAAAGTTGGTGTAATAGGAACACCATCTATAAAGAATACGGGCTTTCTTCCACGCAATGACGTTTCAACATTTGACGGTGAAGCTGAAGAAGTTCCCATTCCTGGAACCATTTGACCTAGTATTGCGCCTAAATCACTAGTAACAGCTAACTGCTTTTGAAGTTCTTCTTGATCAACAACTGTTACTGAACCAGGCATTGTAGATAATGTTGACGCCAGTCTAGAAGAGGTCACTCTGATAACTTCAGTTTCTTTTTCCTTTACGGTTACATCTTCGCTTACCCCTCTCTCTTGAGCATAAGTACTAGTCCCAGCAAAGGTTAAACCAACGATAGCTGATATTGTTTTATATATATTCATTTTATATATCCACCTTAATGTTTTATTTTTAATAATAATTTTTAACCACATTATTTTAACCACATTAATAGTAGCCAATTTGAGCTTAATTATCAACATGTATATAAAACCCACAGAAAAATAAATAGTTAATATAAAAAACAGCAACATACCTACATAATACAAAAACAAAACATCATTAAACCACCTTTAAAGAAGATTAAAAATAAAATAAAACCTATTTATTTTGTAAATTTATTCGTAAATACAAGTATAATTGCGTATATTGGCTACCATTATAAAATTAAATATAACAATGCTTAAAATTAACTCTGGGAGAGATTGAATGAGCAATAAATTAATATCACCTTATGACATAGGAAAATCTGCCGACTTTTCTTGTCAATATGACCAACGTTTTTCGTATACTACTTATGTACCTGCCCATATTGCACACACCAATAACATGCGTAATAAATTACTGGTAGTGATTCATGGATCTGGCCGAAATAACCAATTAATAAGAGACCGCTTTATTTCTTTTGCCGACCGTTATGGTTACATTTTATTGTCACCATTATTTCCTTGTGGTATTACAGATAGTGAAGACAGAGATAGCTACAAATATTTTATAACGGATAAAGTACAATACGATCAAGTGCTGTTAGCCATGATTGATGAAATAAGTGATAGACTACACCTTAAAATAGACAACTATTTTATGTTTGGTTTTTCTGGAGGCGCTCATTTTGCACACCGCTTTTTTTATCTTCACCCAGATAAAATCTCCTATTTAATTATTGCTTCGCCTGGCTCAGTAACACTGATTGACACTGACAAGGATTGGTGGGTTGGTTTACGAAATATAGAAGAAAAATTTGATATGGTATTTAATATTGAGTCACTTAAAATACCAAGAATACAATTGCTGGTTGGTGAAGAAGATCTAAGTACTCATGAAATAACACACGCTCCTGGTGATAAATATTGGATGGAAGATGCAAATATCGCAGGTGCCACTCGCGTTGAACGATGTAAGTCACTATTTGAAAACTTTACCAAGCATGGATTAAACGTCGATATGGAAATAGTCCCTGGTGCGGCTCACGATGGTAATGTTATTTGCAGCAAAGCTATTGAGGTTTTTAGTCAGTATATTGACGGAAACGTGATTGACGAAATATAAGCATGTTAAATTTGGCCTATGTTCCATAAGTAGGCCAAAGAGCAATGACCATAATGGTGATGCTCTTGCTATTATCAATTTGCTACGCGTTTCAGAAATTTTGTTAAGGCACTAAAATATAAACTTGGTTGTTCATAAAATGGCATATGGGAAGATTCTTTAAAAACATGTATTTGTGAGTTTGCCAAGTTATCGTTAATTTTAGCAGAGCAAGCAGGTGTTAATTCGTCATATTGGCCCACTAAGATCAACGAAGGTACTTTTATATTATGTAACTCATCACACCGATTCCAATCTTTCATATTACCCGTATACATAAACTCGTTTGGCCCTTGCATAGTAACGTATGGAGCTTGATTCCAGTCATCGAGTGAACGATTTACAGCATCTGGCCATTTATCGAGTCGGCAAACATGACGATAATTAAGCAAGGTAATAGCTGCTTGGTATTCTGGATGTTCGATAGTATTTTCTGCTTCTCTTCTTTGCATCATAGTTACAGTCTCTGCCCCTAAAGATGCTTTTAAGCGATTTAATTCAGAAATTAAATGTGGAATATCTGCAGCGCCATTAGCTAATATCAAAGACTTTAAATTACTTTGGTATTTCAAGGCGTATTCAATCCCAAGCCAAGTCCCCCATGATTGCCCTAAAAAGTGAACTTTTCCCAAATCAAGTGCTAATCTAATCTCCTCGACTTCTTCAACATAACGCTCAACTGTCCATAATGCATTATTGTTTGGTCTGTCCGATTTTCCACACCCTAGTTGGTCCCAAGTAACAACACGAAAGCCTTCTTCGGCCATTATATAATGACTATCTCGTATGTAGTCACAAGGTAATCCGGGGCCGCCATTTGCGCATAAAAGAACATTCCCCCCCTCTCCAATTGAATAAGTGACGACTTCGTGTCCACTTTTCAGTTTAACTCGTTTTATATCTCCTGTTTTAATGCTCATAATTCATACCTATATTTATATTTTGGCGAGTTAAGCGTTATACCAGTTGATTAAGTTCTTTCCCGCTCAGCGAGAATTAAAAGGCTTAGAGGCAAGGCATTGATTGAAGAGAATGGTCATTCCCTTGTCAAAATCAATAACGCCGCATATAAGCCTTTTAAACTCGCCCTTTGGGAGCTCATTAGCAAACTGATAACAT
>CBDLPA010000014.1:0-119113 GCA_965305135.1 uncultured Colwellia sp. | reverse complement strand
CTCTAAGCCTTTTAATTCTCGCTGAGTGGGAAAGAACTTAATCAACTTGGTATAAGCTTATCCTAGCTTAGTTTACCTTAATATTCTTGTTTAATGATTTAAGCGTTGATTTTAGTTAAAGTAAAGCAAAAGAGCAATTGCACGAATCGATGTTATTAAATGTTGAGTATTTTTTTGATGAATAATTGTTTTTTAAGGCAAAACATTGTTAACCACCGAAGAAATATATAGGTAATTCGGTGGTTAATGTTATGAACTTATGTGTTATTACAATGCTCTGAAGATCTGCTCGGTTGTTTCTTTAGCATCGCCAAAAAGCATTTGAGTATTTTCTTTAAAGAATAATGGGTTTTGTACGCCTGCATAACCTGTACTCATTGAACGTTTAAAAACAATTACCTCTTTTGCATTCCACACTTCAAGTACTGGCATACCTGCAATTGGGCTATTAGGATCATCATTAGCCGCTGGGTTTACTGTATCGTTAGCACCAATAACCAGCACAACATCTGTTTCAGAAAAATCCTCGTTTATTTCATCCATACCTAAAACAATATCATAAGGTACTTTTGCTTCAGCTAAGAGTACATTCATATGCCCTGGTAAACGCCCCGCAACAGGGTGAATAGCAAAACGCACTTTAATTCCTTTACTGATTAATTGTTGTGTGAGTTCATACACAGGATATTGTGCTTGTGCTACTGCCATGCCGTAGCCTGGTGCAATTATCACCGACTTGGCGCCATTTAACATCTCAGCAACAGCGTCCGCTTTTATTTCTCTGTGCTCTCCGTAATCTTTACCTTCATCTATTACCACTTCAGTACCAAAGCCACCAGCAATAACACTAATAAATGAACGATTCATCGCCTTACACATAATATACGACAATATCGCGCCTGATGAACCAACTAACGCACCCGTAATTATCAACAAATCATTACTTAACATAAAGCCTGCTGCCGCTGCTGCCCAACCTGAGTATGAATTCAACATAGAAACAACCACTGGCATATCAGCGCCACCAATTGAAGCAACAAGGTGCCAACCAAACACTAACGCAATAACGGTCATTAAGAAAAGTGAGAAATTTGAACCGCCATTTTGAACAAATATAATCATTAGAATAAAAGAAACAACGCCAGCAGCAAGGTTCATTTTATGTCGATTAGGCAACATCAACGCACTTGAACTAATAGCACCACTTAATTTTCCAAATGCTACAATAGAACCTGTAAAGGTTACAGCACCAATAAATATACCTAAGAATATTTCAGTCAAATGAATATTCATCGCAGTTTGTTGTGCAGCACTGATAATAACACCATGCCCTGCGTCAAAATAGCTATTAAAACCAACTAATACCGCAGCCAAACCAACAAAACTATGTAATATAGCAACTAGCTCAGGCATTTGTGTCATTTCAACTTTATTGGCTAGTTTTAGTCCTATACCTGCACCAATAACCATCGCAACAATAATAAGCCAAAGACTTGATACCGCTGGATTTAAAATGGTTGCTAATAGAGCAATTGCCATACCTATCATGCCATACAAATTGCCCTGTTTAGCTGTTTCTTGTTTACTAAGCCCTGCTAAACTAAAAATAAAGAGCAATGCGGCAACTACATAAGCTGCACTAATAAAACCATTTGACGCTATTTGTGTCGTTTCCATACTGCCCCCTACTTACTAAACATTTTTAACATACGACTAGTCACTTTAAAGCCACCCACAATATTAATGGTGGCTACTAAAGTTGCTAATGCCGCAAGAATTTGTACAACAATATTTTCAGAGCCTATCTGTAACAGCGCACCAACGATAATAATACCTGAGATCGCGTTAGTAACGCTCATTAATGGCGTATGTAGTGAATGACTAACGTTCCACACCACGTAATAACCAATAACACAGGCAAGTACAAACACAGTGAAATGAGTGAGAAAGTCAGCGGGTGCAACACTCGCTACCCAACCGAATAAAGCAATACCAGCCGCCATAAAAGCATATTTTTTATTTGGTGATTCGGGCTCTTTCACTATTTCAGTTTTAGGTTCTGCTTTTGGTTGTGCTTTTGGAGCAGGTGCAGCGCTGACTTGAATAGGTGGCGGTGGAAAGGTCACTTCATCCTTATTAACAACGGTCATATTTCGTATAACAACATCGTCAAAATCAATAGTAAAAGTACCATCTTTTTCTTTGCATAGTAACTTAGCCAAATTAACTAAGTTATTTGAATAAAGTTGTGATGCTTGATTAGGTAAACGCGAAACTAAATCAGTATAACCAATGACTTGTACATCATAGGCGTTAGTCACTTTACCTGCAACAGTGCATTCACAATTACCACCACCGCCAGCAGCTAAATCAACAATAACACTGCCTGCTTTCATTGACTTAACCATTTCTTCAGTAATAAGTTTTGGTGCTGGTTTTCCAGGAATCATTGCCGTGGTAATGATAATATCAACATCTTTGGCTTGTTCAGCAAACAATGCCATTTCAGCATCGATAAAAGCCTTGCTCATCTCTTTTGCATAACCATCACCAGAACCAGCCGCTTCAGGATCTTCGTAATCAAGCTCTAAAAATTCAGCTCCCATACTCTCAATCTGTTCTTTTACTTCTGGGCGCGTATCAAAGGCACGAACAATTGCCCCTAAACTACTGGCAGTACCAATAGCGGCAAGGCCAGCAACTCCAGCACCAATAATCATAATTTTTGCAGGGGGCATCTTACCTGCAGCGGTAATTTGTCCAGTAAAAAATCGACCAAAATGATGAGAGGCTTCAATAACAGCGCGATAGCCCGCAATATTTGCCATTGAACTCAACGCGTCCATTGATTGTGAACGCGTCATTCTAGGCACCATTTCCATGGCTAAAGTAGTAATTGATTTTGAACGAAGGATCTCAAGTAATTCGGGGCTTTGTGCTGGTGCTATAAAGCTAATCAGGGTAGCACCTTCTTTCATTAATTCCACTTCGTCAACTGTAGGTGCATTGACCTTGAAAATAATATCGCTTTGCCAACACGCTTTTTTAGCAACTATTTCGGCACCGCTGTCGCTATAGTCCTCGTCGGTAAAACTTGCTTTGCTACCCGCATTTTTTTGTACTTGTATTGTAAAACCTAACTTGATTAACGCGGTAATAGAGGTTGGTGAGCCTGCAACACGGTTTTCACCCTTTAGCGACTCTTTGGGTATGCCAATGATCATAAAACACCTTTAAACAGTTGATAAAAAAGACTTACTGTTTAATGTTTTACCACTAATTGATTCAATATTAAACACCCATTTTGAAATAAATAGATCTTTATCTACCTTTGCTTACTGACCATGTTTCAAAAAGCGCAGCAGTAATCACTAATGTGCCACCAATAATCGTTAATAACTCAACCTGCTCACTAAGTAATAAAAAAGCCAACACACTTGCATACAATGGTTGCAAGCATGAAATAAGCCCTGCAGTTGTTGCGGTTAAATGACGCAGTGACGAAGCCAAAAGCGCATGTGGTGCTGCAGTAAATACAACACCAACTAATAAAACGAGTATCCAATCATGAGAAGTCACTTCAACTAAAGGTACTTCAATAAATAATCCTAGCATCAAACAAGCAATCAAAGTTTGATAAAACATGGCATGTGGGCCTGAATAATGGCTAAAATAATTTTTATGGAGTACATTTCTTAAGGAAAATAAACAAGCAGAAAACACACCTGTTAATATGCCTAAGGTGACTTGGTTACCCAAATGTATTTCTGGAATTAATAAAAAAATACCGACTAAAACAATCAAGGCAATAACAATATCTTTAAGTTGCGGTTTTTTATATCCTGTAGAGCGGTTTAACAAAGGCTCTAAAAACACAGTAATAACAGGGTAAGTAAAAAAGGCAATAACACCAATAGTAACGCCAGCCATTTGCATACTTGCAAAATACGTTACCCAATGAACACCAACGATAGCCCCTAGTAGTAAGGCAATGCCATAGTCTTTGCGGGTAGCTAAGGTTATTTTTTTCTTTTGTATGGTTAACAAAATAAATAAGACTATGGCAGCAACACCTGTGCGATAAACAGTAATATCTAAAGCAGGTAAGCCAATAAGTTTTGAAAATAACGCCGTACCCCCAAAAATCAGCACGGATAAATGTAAAAACAAAAGGCTTTGTTGTTGAGCTGTCATAGAGAGATTTCTAATACGTTGTTATAAAAAATTTAGCACCGATGAAGTGCAAGTAGTGATCAATCAAGGTCATTTAGCGGCCAAGTAACAATATAATCTTCAAAGTCTTCAAGCGCTATATCATCATCTTTTACTATTTTTCCGCGTACAGACATTCCCGCTTTGTGCATAGCTGACTTTTTGCCTTTGTTCAGTAAAGGATGCCAAGACGGCATACCTCGCCCTTCTTGTAAACGTCGATACGTGCAACTTGGGGGCATAAAAAAAACATCGGCTAGGTTGTCTTGTGTTAATTGTACACAATCTGGCACAAGCTTAGTTCGCTTAGCGTACTGACTACATTGACAGTTTTTTTCATTTAATAAATAACAAGCAATATTAGAATAAACAACTTGCTCGCCTTCTTTTATGTGATCCGTTGGTTGTAACTCATTTTCATCATCCGTATTTTCATCATCAATAAATTTATTGAGACAACATTTAGCACAACCATCACATAGCGATTCCCATTCGCTCCGTGTCATTTGTGCTAATGTTTTAGTTTGCCAAAATGGCAATATTGTTTGCGGGGCTGTCATAGATACCTGATATGTCTAATGAATAGGTGGAAATTTGATTCGATCAGATAAATGACCAACTGAGCTAACAAAATAGTATGATAAATTCCAATGCATTAAGCTTTTATAATTGTCATACGCTAAATAAGCACGCCCATTTTCACCATCGGGAAAAATGAGCGCAGCCTTTATACCTACATTAGGAAGATTAGTACCGTCAGTACGACGAACACCTAACGTTTGCCATTGTGATAATGTTTTTTCTGTTTTTTGCCAAGCTTTTAACCAGTTTTTACGACTTCCTGTATTTTTAGGTATCGCCAATGAGGTATCAAAGTTCTCTGGCAACTTAACCTGACGTCCCCAAGTTAAGTCATCATTCCAACCTTCCTTTTTTAAATAATTTGCCATTGACGCAAAAATATCAATTTGATTTTGCCAAATATCTTTCTTACCATCGCCATCACCATCTACAGCATAAGCTAAAAAAGACGTTGGCATAAATTGATTTTGCCCCATTGCGCCCGCCCATGAGCCTTTCATGTTTTCAATACTAATATGGCCTTCATCTAAAATTGTTAACGCTGCCCATAATTGCTTTTTAAAAAACACTTCTCGACGACCTTCATAAGCTAAAGTAGCAAGGGCAGAAATAACATTATAACCGCCTGTAAATTTACCAAAATTAGTTTCTAACCCCCACAATGCCACAATAAACCGAGGTTGAACGGCATAATCATTACCAATTTTAGTTAATATATCGTGATGCTCTTTAAACAACTCTCTGGCTTTTTTAACTTTCCAACTGGGCACACGTTTAGGTAAATAGGTGTCAAGTGTTTCAACCTTTTCAGGTTGTTTTCTATCAGCGGCAACCGCTCTTTTATGAAATTTTACTTTAGCAAAACTTTCGTCAATAAGCGCTTGTGTATAACCTTGAGCCAATGCCTCTTTTTTCAACTCAGTCACGTAGTCATTAAAACCAGCTTCACTTAAGGCTTTTGCTTGCAATGCTTTAAAAGGAATTAGCGTAATACTCAAAACAATAAAAAAGGCTAAAACATACTTAATTTTCATGACTTATTCCTCGCTGGTCTGGCTTTCAGCGTCCATTTCGGCTTTATGTTGTTTGAGTAAATCTTCTTGGGGGGGCGGTAATTGTAAGTAATAACCTTGTTCTGTTAAGTTGGCTTTTACCTTTGCTAAATCGGCAAAACCTAACTTTTCTTTTGTAGCTAAATTAATAAGTGTCACTAACACAGGCGTGCCAAAAGTCAGCATTAATGTTTCAGGAACTGAAGAAAAATCATCACGTGTTTTAACAAAAAGGTAGGTTTGTTCTTTTTTTGTACTTTTATATATGGCGCATAGCATAATGGAGACCTATGAGAGAAAGTGAATGTTTAATATATCACGCACTGACCTTATTATGCGATACAATGACACAATAAATTACATTACTTTTTAATCTACTTTACTCTGCTTTAATCAATCATTAAATTAATAGCAGAAAAAATAACTTTAGGTGAGTCAATGAAAGCCCCTTTATACAATGAAATTCTCGAAATTTGTCAACAAATAGCTAATGCATCTACTGAAGGTAATGACGAGGCAAGAACAAACGCATGTAAAGATTTACAAAAATTGTGTGCTACAAACCAAGATTCACCCAAAGATCATCCGTTGCAATGGGAAGCTTTAGGCGATTTTACTGAAGACGGTGATATGGCAATGGATATTTATGACATTGCCTTAGCTAGCGCAAGCAAGCTTGGATTAGCAACCTTCACGGCATCTATTTATTTATCGATGGCACAAAGACAACAAGAGTTTGAAGAATCAGATAAAGCCATTGAATACGCTAAACAAGCTGAAATTGCGAGCGTAGGTATTGATGATAATGAGCTAAAAGAAGAAATAAAAACCTTTTTAGCTGCTTATTAATAGTTGCTAAACAATCAAACTATTTGAAATCATTATTCGCGAAAGATTCCAGCGATTTACCAAATAAATCATATCGCCATGTACTTAATATATCTGGGTAAACATCCGTTTCTTTCGCTATTTTTTTCGTTTCATTTAAATCAAAATACCAGCTTAAGAAATGATTAATTTGTTTTTTAGATGCTAGGTTTTCAATAGCTAATTGGTGCTGTTCACTGATCGCAGTAATAAAAGATTTTACTTTTTTAAATATTTGCTTATACCCGGGATATTCATCTAAACGTTCAATTTTTTTAGGGTAATCAGTCTCTTTATCTTTTAATGCATGCGCAACAATGGCTAACATAGCTTTGCCTTTATGACGAATATCAAGCACCTCTGCCCCATCTAAATTCCCCATAGCTGATAAGCTTTCAGGGTTATTAGCGGCAACAGCCATCATTGTGTTTTCTTTTACAACAAAGCCTAAAGGTAAATCTCGTTCTTTCGCCTGCAAATAACGCCATTTTGCTAAATGCTGCAACGTATTTAGTTGTTTTGCATTTAAGCGCCACGCTAATTTAACTTGGCGGTATAATTGGTCTGCATCAATGGCAGTAAACTTTTTATCAATTAACGATTGAGATTCTTGCTGAGCAAAGCTAAGCCAACCAGCTTTTTCTACTTCTGCAACCAATTTAGGGTATATATTATATAAATGTTCAACGTCTGCACTGGCATAAACTAATTGCTTTAAAGAAAGCGGTCTTTTAGTCCAGTCGGTGCGAGACTCAGACTTATCTAATTCAATTCCAGTAAAATACTCAACCATTGCCGCATAGCCCATAGATAATCCATGCCCTAAAAAAGACATCATAATTTGACTATCAATTAAATTAATGGGTTTACAATGTGCATGGGTTAGAAAAACTTCTAAGTCTTCAGAGCAAGCATGCAATACTTTAACAATATTTTCATCTGTGAGTAATTGCCAAAAAGGAGATAAATCATCGATAGCAATGGGGTCAATCAACGCAAGTTCTTTACCATCAAACACTTGTAATAAACCCAATTTAGGGTACAAGGTTCGTGTACGCACAAACTCAGTATCAATAGCTAAAAAATTGGCTTTGCTATATTGCTGGCAAAGGGTTTGTAAACGTTCAAAATCTTCAATTAATTGATACTGCATAGGTGTGATGTTGTCTACCCTTTATTGTCTGTTTAGTTACATGTTCTTTAATGGCTATTTTACTCGTTAAGTCACCTGACCTAAGCTTAATAATATTACTTTCTTCTACGGCGTGTTGCTTGCTGATGACGTTGTTGATGTTTTTTCACAGAACGACGGATGCGACGACTTTTCGCATTGTCCATGGCTTTTTCATCTACTTTTACTTTGGATTGCGTTTCAGGTTTAAGCTGAACAAGCTTACGAAAATAATTCACTTCCTTCAAAGGAAGCTCAGCCCAACCACCTAAAGGCAATTGACGCTTCATTTCCATATCACCATATCGAACACGAATTAAGCGACTAACTTGTACTTCTTGGCTTTCCCATAAACGGCGTACTTCACGGTTACGACCTTCAGAAAGTACCACATGAAACCAATGATTTCTGCCTTCACCACCACGATAAGTAATTTTTTGAAAACGCGCAGGACCATCTTCCAATTTAACACCCGTGCGAAGCGTTTGTAACATCGCTTCATTTATTTCACCAAAAACCCGAACAGCGTATTCACGTTCAACTTTTTGTGAAGGATGCATAAGTCGGTTAGCAAGTTCACCGTCAGTAGTAAAAAGTAACATGCCAGAGGTATTAATATCTAAACGCCCTACAGCAACCCAACGCCCTGATTCTAATGGCGGTAAGCGGTCAAATACCGTTGCTCTACCTTCGGGATCTTTACGTGTACACATTTCACCTTCAGGTTTGTTGTACATTAATACACGACAAATATCTTCTTCTTGCGCGGTTAATTTCACTTGATGACCGTCAATACGAATCTGCTCACTGCCATCAATTCTATCACCTAAGAAGGCTGTTTTTCCATCAATACTCACACGTCCTTGGCTGATGATTGTTTCCATTTCACGACGTGAGCCTTTACCCGCTCTCGCTAATACTTTTTGTAACTTTTCAGAATCTTTAACGGTCGCTTTTTGAAAATTTACTTTTACTGGCTTTTCTTCTACTTTCTTTCCCTTACCTACTTTATTAGGCCCCGTTTTACTTTGTCCTTTTTTAACAACCGATTTAGTCCCAGTGCCGCGACTACCATATTTATTATTAGTAGATTTTCCATCAGCTGAGTTTTGCTTACCCTTAGGTGTTTTTTTGTCTTGTGACATGTTTTTTTCTCTGTTACGTCAGTAGTCGTTCCCTAGAAACTAACTTCTGGCTCATTTATACATTATTTTTATAGACTAAAGCTTGTCTAGACTAAATTGGTATTAGTTTTTAATGATGATGGTTAATTTTAGATTACTCAAACGGGGTAGGATCGCCCTCTCCCACACGAATAATTTCAATATCATCATTAGAAAAATCAATCACTGTCGTTGGATGTTCGCCCAAATAACCACCATTGATGATTAAATCAACTTGATGCTCTAACAAGTCACGAATTTGTTCTGGATCACACTCTGTCATGGTTTCGCCAGGCATGATCAAACTAGTTGACATTATAGGCTCTGCTAACTCAGCCAACAAGGCTTGGCAAATATTATTATCGGGCACTCGTATACCTATGGTTTTCTTTTTGGGGTTTAAAAGCCGTTTGGGCACTTCTTTGCTACCTTTAAAAATAAACGTATAAGCACCAGGCGTATTATTTTTTAATAACCTGTATGCCGTATTGTCAATACGGGTGTATTCAGATAATTGTGACAAATCCTGACAAACTAACGTGAAGTTATGCTCTTTATTAATATCTCTAATTTGGCAAATCCGTTCTAATGCTTTTTTATCGCCTAAATGGCAACCTAAGGCATAACCTGAATCAGTAGGATAAACAATAACACCACCATCATTAATAATTGCCACAGCTTGCTTCATTAAGCGACCTTGCGGGTTATCGGGGTGTACATAAAAAAATTGACTCATAAAATCTCCTTTTAAACGCTCATCAATTATTTAGTAAACGTTTAAGTGATTATTTCCACATTGCCCAGATAGGTTTAGCCCCATCAGGTAAAATCAAGTTACGACCTAAATCAGACCATTTGTTTGGATGATGAAAATCAGATCCAGTTGAGGCATGCAAATCATATTCTGTACAGTAGTTTAGCATTATTTGACGCTGTTGGGGATTCATTTGCGGTAAAACTGCCTCTAATCCATCTCCTGAACTGTCTTTAAAATGCGCGATTAATCGTTTTAACCATTTAGTGGATAGATCATAACGAATAGGGTGTGCCATTACGGCACTGCCACCTGCTTTATGTATTACGTCAACCGCTTGTTCAATTGAACACCACACGGGTTTAACATAGGCACTTTGCGTATTACGACCTTTTTTGCCTAAATATTTATCAAAGGCTTTTTGCATAGTACTGACATGACCTTGCTCATATAGCACTTTAGCAAAGTGTGCACGTGTAATAGTACCTTTATTGGCTAATTTTTTAGCGTCGTCATAAGCATTAACAAAACCACTTTTAGCCAGCTTTTCCCCTATAATAATTGCGCGTTGTTCTCGCGCTTGCTGTTGACTAATAATTAATTGCTGCAATGCAGCATTCTTTTCATCAAAATTTAAACCAACAATGTGAATTTCAAACCCTTGCCAAGATGTTGATATTTCAATACCCGAGATTAACTTAATTGGAATATTTTTTTCCAATATATAATCTTGCGCTATATAAAATCCTTCAAGCGTATCGTGATCTGTTATCGCTAAAACAGCTATTTGATAATTAACCGCCCTGTCTATCAGGGTTTCAGGCGACAAACTACCGTCAGAGCAATGTGTATGACAATGCAAATCAATACGACCATGTGAAAAGCCGTCGTTTTTTTCAATAATAAAAGGGAAATCAGTTGTTGACAGTAACGCCATAATAAGGTCTTCTATAGGGACTTATTGCAAGTAAGTTTTTTTATGAATGACTTCATAAACTAAAACTACCAAACCTAAGTGCAAGTTTACTGATAAGAACGAGATAATGATACTAGCAAAGCAATTTAAATTAACACATAGCCAACTTCGTTGGTGGTGGCATAACTCTACACATAGTGGGTTGTGATAATTGCGCGTATCTTGCTAAAAGCTTAAAATGATTTTACCAAGCTAAAGCAAAAAAATTTCTAAAACCCGCTACCTGAGCTTGTCAAAGGGGCGGGTTTTTTGCTTTCTACGGTCCGAAATAAAAAATAGGAACAAAAAAGCAAAGTAAAAACACAGAACAATGATTTTTAACACTAACCCATAAGAGAAAATACAATGAACAAAACAAGAACATGGTTTCTTTGGTGGCTACAGCCAATTTATGCAGGATGACCCACTTTTTAAAGATAACCAATAAAAGAAGAAAACAATGACAACATATAATAAATCTACGGCAAGTGTATGTACGTTAACAGATAGCGCAAATTATCAAGGCGATCCGTTAAGTGTTTATCAGCTACTTTGCCAAAATAGAGACAATAATTTACTGCTTGAATCAGCAGAGATAGACCAAAAACATTTACTAAAAAGCTTATTATTAGTCGATGCCGCCTTAAAAATAGTTTGCCATGGTAATACCGTAACATTTACCGCATTAACACTGAATGGCCAAGTTGCCTTACAATTTGCAGCTGCTGAATTACAGCCTTACGCAAAACTTACATTATCTACCTGTAAGCAAAATTTAACCGCTATTTTTGCCGACATTCCTACAGAGCTTGATGAAAAAGCTCGCTTAATGGCAATAAACCCTTTTGAAAGTTTGCGTTTATTTACCCGTGTAAAAAATAGTGACAATCACCATTTTGCCATTTTTCTTGGCGGTGCTTTCGCTTTTGATATGATCAGCATTAGCGAAAAATTACCTAAAGTACCTGAAGGCGAGAATACTTGCCCTGATTTTGTTTATTATCTTGCCGAAACCGTTGTAGTGATAGATCACGAAGAAAAAAGTACAGAAATTATCGCCAATATTTTTTCTTATGAACACGGTAAAAATGAAAAAACCGTGCAGGAAAAAACGCAAGACCAAACAATTCAACAAAAATCAACTGAACGTATTACTGAAATAAAGCAGTTATTGTCAAATGATATTACCACTAACGACCTTGTGCTAAAGACAAAAACTAACCTAATAAATAATGATAATTCACAAACTGTGTCAGTGGATATTTGCGACGAAACGTTTTGTCAGCATGTTGAGCAATTAAAAGAGAATATTCGTGCGGGTGACATTTTTCAAGTTGTACCATCTCGCACCTTTTCATTACCTTGCTTAGACAGTATTGCTGCATATCAAGCGTTAAAATTAAGTAACCCAAGCCCTTACATGTTTTACTTAAAAGACAGTGATTTTTGTATGTTTGGGGCTTCACCAGAATCAGCGATAAAGTATCAACAAAATGGGGCTGAAAGCCAACGTCAGGTGGAAATTTATCCTATTGCAGGTACGCGCCCTCGCGGTTTTAATAAAGACGGTAGCATATCGTTAGACCTAGACTCTAGAATAGAGTTGGAATTAAGACAAGATAAAAAAGAGTCTGCTGAGCACATTATGCTGGTTGATTTGGCACGAAATGATATTGCTCGTGTGTCTAAAGCTGGTACTCGCTATGTTGCAGATTTATTGAAGGTAGACAGATATTCCCATGTAATGCATTTAGTTTCGCGTGTTTGTGGCACTTTACTGGAAGAATTAGACGCATTACACGCTTACCAAGCTTGTATGAATATGGGCACGCTATCAGGGGCACCTAAAGTAAAAGCTACGTCTTTAATTAGAGAAATAGAAGTAAAACGCCGAGGCAGTTACGGTGGTGCGGTGGGATATTTTACTGGTGACGGTGAAATGGACACTTGTATTGTCATACGTTCAGCATTTGTTAAAGAATCTATCGCTTATGTGCAAGCAGGTGCAGGTGTCGTTTATGATTCAATTCCGCAAGCAGAAGCGGATGAAACAAAACAAAAAGCCCAAGCAGTTATTAATGCTGTGCTAACAGCAAATAAAACGCTAGCGCAAGGAGTTAACTCATAATGTCTACTCAAAACAAGGTTAAGCCAAATACTAATAAAACCAAGTTATTTATGCTCGATAATCTTGATTCATTTACTTATAACTTAGTGGATGAATTTCAATGTTTAGGTTTTGATCCAACCGTATATCGAAATACCTTAAGCAGTGATTTTATTTTCACTAAAATGGTCGAACATACACATGTCACTGGTGAGAATGTCATTTTGGTGCTTTCACCAGGGCCAGGAGAGCCTAAAAATGCAGGCTGTTTAATGGACTTAATCAAATTATGTGCAGGCAAAATTCCTATGTTAGGTATTTGCTTGGGACATCAAGCCTTAATTGAACATTATGGCGGTAAAGTGGGTCGTGCTGATGAAATAGTGCATGGTAAGGCATCGCCAATTAACCATTGTGGTACGGGCGCTTTTGTTAATATTCAAAACCCATTACCCGTTGCCCGATATCATTCTTTGGTAGGAAGCCAAGTACCTGAATCACTCACTGTAATTGCTGATTATAACAACATGCCCATGGCAATCTGCCAAGATCGTGATGCAATATTGGCGTTTCAATTTCATCCAGAATCTATTTTAACGACTTTTGGCGCAACCTTATTAGCGCAAAGTTTTGATTATTTACTCGCCCTAAGTGAGCGTTTAAACACCAAAGCCCAAGGAGCATAACATGACGAATATATTATCAACGCTAGTTGATGGACATGATCTTGACCAACAAACTATTAAAGCGTTTTTTGAAAAAATGCTCAAAGGCGAAACCGATCCTATTCTACTTGCGAGTGTACTTACCGCGTTAAAAATTAAAGGTGAAACGCCTGAAGAAATATCAGGCGCAGCCATTGCTATTCAAAGTGCGGCAAAAAAATTTCCTCCACAAAATAACACGGTTGCCGATTGTGTCGGCACTGGTGGTGACGGCGCTAATACCATTAATATTTCAACCACGGCGGCCATTTTAGCGGCGGCTTGTGGCTTAAAAATGGCAAAACATGGCAACCGCAGTGTTTCAAGTATGTCTGGCTCAGCCGATTTACTGGAAGCATTTGGCGTAAATTTAACGATGTCTCCCGCTACCGCGAGCAATTGTTTAGATCAAACAAACTTATGTTTCTTATTTGCGCCCGCTTATCACAGTGGTTTTAAATACGCAGTAACCGTACGAAAAATAATGGGAGTGCGCACGTTATTCAATATTTTAGGGCCCCTAGCTAACCCTGCTTATCCAAACATTATGCTACTTGGTGTTTACACACCTGATTTATTAAAGCCAATGGCCGAAGCATTACTCTTAACAGGCGTTAAACGTGCATTTATTGTGTATGGCAGCGGTTTAGATGAAATAGCGCTTCATGGTGATACACAAGTAGTAGAAATTAAAGATGGAAAACTAATAGAGCGTACTATTTCGCCAGAAGATTTTGGTATCAAGCAATATAGCCTTGAGGATATTAAAGGCGGCACGCCACAAGAAAATGCTGACATTATTAAAGCAATATTGGCAGGTAAAGGACAAGAAGCTCATAATGCTGCCGTTATCATAAACTGCGCGGCGTTACTTTACCTGCATGATAAAGCAACCGATTTAAAAGCCGCTGCTGACTTAGCCCGTGAGGTTTTACAAAGTGGAAAAGGTTTAGAAACATTACAGCAATTAGTTAAGCTTTCAAATGAGGAATGTGAATAATAATGGCGAACATATTAAACAAAATTGTTGCTGATAAGCGTATTGAAATTGATGCACTCAAAAAAGCTAATCCTTTGGAAAACTTTATTGATGGGCTGACTGCAACTAAAAAAGATATGTACGCGGCATTGCGACGTACAAAACAAAAGCCACAAGCAGGTTTTATTTTAGAATGCAAAAAAGCGTCTCCTTCAAAAGGATTAATTCGTCCAGAATTTGATGTGAAAGCGATTTGCCAAGTTTACGACAAATACGCCGCGGCAATTTCAGTATTAACCGATGAAAAATATTTTCAAGGCAATTTTGAGTACTTAAAATTAGTTACCGAAACCGTCAAATGTCCAGTGATTAATAAAGATTTTTTTGTTGATACTTACCAAGTCCATTTAGCAAGATATTATGGCGCAGATGCGATTTTACTGATGCTAAGTGTTTTAACTGATGAAGAATATATTGAATTGGCTACGGTAGCTGATCACTATAACTTGGCCATTTTAACCGAGATTTCAACCAGTGATGAAAGAGATCGTGCTATTAAGTTAAATGCAAAAATGATTGGTATTAACAACCGTAATTTACGCGATTTAAGTACGGATATTGCGCGTACGTTTGATTTTGCACCAACTTTACCTGATGACACAATTATTATATCTGAATCAGGTATTTACAATAATGCTCAGGTACGTGAATTAGCACCCGCTGTGGATGGATTTTTGGTGGGTAGTTCATTAATGGCAATGGATAATAATGCTTATAACGATATTGATTTAGCCTGTCGTAAACTGATTTATGGCAATAATAAAGTGTGTGGTTTAACCTCACCCGAATATGCCCAAGCGGCAGCACAAGCTGGCGCACGATTTGGCGGCTTAATTTTCGCCGAAAAATCTCCTCGTTGTGTTACGAAAGAACAAGCTGTAGCAATAATTGACACCCAACCACAGTTAGAATACGTGGGGGTTTTTGTAAATCATGAACAGGCAGACATTGTTGATTTGGTTCAAAGCCTACAACTTATCGCTGTGCAACTTCATGGTGATGAAGATGAAACCTATATTAATACCCTTAAAACACAGTTACGAGAAAATAACAGTGAACACTGTCAAGTTTGGAAGGCTTACGCATTACATGATTCAATACCACAATTAAGCAGTAACGTGGTTCATCATATCCTTGATGGTAAATCGCCTGGCTCAGGACAAGCTTTTGATTGGCGACTGTTAACCGATAGCAAACAAGACTTATCAAATAGTCTTTTAGCGGGCGGTCTTAACATTGAAAATATCAACTTTGCACTAGCACAATTAACCGATTTAGATTTATTTGGCTTAGATCTCAACTCAGGTGTTGAAACAAGTCCAGGTATAAAATCCAGCAAAAAACTTAACGAAGTTTTTTCGCAAATAAGGAATTATTAGCACATGACTAATTTAGTAGATGACACAAAAGAAAATACATTAAAAGAACCATTACCGGCTTATTTTGGTGAATTTGGTGGTATGTTTGTTGGAGAATTACTCGTTCCTGCTTTAGAACAGTTAGAACAAGCGTTTATTGAATCACAAACTGATGAAGCATTTCTGACCGAGTTTAATAATTTATTAACTAAATATGCTGGCCGCCCTACGCCACTAACTTGCTGTAGAAACATTGTAAAAAACCCCTTAGCCAAAATTTACTTAAAACGCGAAGATCTATTACATGGTGGCGCACATAAAACCAACCAAGTATTAGGCCAAGCTTTACTAGCTAAGCGCATGGGTAAAACGGAAATTATTGCTGAAACAGGTGCAGGCCAACACGGCGTTGCAACCGCCATTGCTTGTTCATTATTAGGCTTGAAATGTAAAGTATATATGGGCGCTATTGATTGCCAGCGTCAACAACCTAATGTATTTCGTATGAAACTGATGGGCGCAGAAGTTATTCCTGTTACCGCAGGGTCTGGCACATTAAAAGATGCCGTTAATGAAGCCTTGCGTGACTGGTCTGCCAATTATGAAAATGCTCATTATTTGCTAGGTACTGCCGCAGGCCCACACCCTTTTCCCACCATTGTTAGAGAATTTCAAAAAATGATTGGTGAAGAAGCAAAAGCACAATTTTTTGAAGAAGAAGGACGCTTGCCTGATTATGTTATTGCAGCTGTTGGCGGTGGTTCAAATGCAATTGGCATGTTCAATGACTTTATTCAACATGAAGAAGTAAAGCTAATTGGTGTTGAAGCAGGCGGAAAAGGTATAGACACAGATCAACATGGCGCAACCTTAGTCGCTGGCAGTAAAGGTATGTTACATGGTAACTACACTTATATTATGCAAGATAAATATGGACAAATTGAAGAGTCTTACTCTATATCAGCAGGATTAGACTACCCTGCTGTTGGCCCTCAACACGCATTTTTAAAAGAAACAGGACGTGCTCAATACGTTGCCATTAACGACGATGAAGCATTAGATGCTTTTCAAACTTTAGCTAAAAATGAAGGCATAATTCCTGCCCTTGAGTCTTCTCATGCTTTGGCACAAGCCCTTAAAATGGCTGAAACGGCAACAACTGAAACAATTTATTTGGTTAACTTATCAGGACGTGGCGATAAAGATCTTGCGCATGTACACGCGGTTTTACACCCTAATGAACAAGGTAATGACACTACAACGGTTAAGCACAGAGGAGAAGCATAATGACACAAGACAAACAACGCGCGGGTTACCGTTATCAACAAGCTTTTGCTGACTTAGCCGCTAAAAATGAACAAGCGTTTATTCCTTTTGTTATGATTGGCGATCCAAATGCTGAACAGTCACTCAACGTAATAAAATCACTCATCGATTCAGGCGCTGATGCACTTGAGCTTGGTATACCTTTTTCAGACCCTAGTGCAGATGGCATTACGATTCAAATGGCTGCATTACGCGCTTTAGAAGCAGGTATTAATACTAATACTTGTATCGATATTCTTGCTAAAGTACGTGAATATGCGCCTAACATCCCTATTGGTTTGTTACTGTATGGTAATTTAGTTTTTGCACGTGGTATTGATACTTTTTATCATGACATGGCACAAGTTGGGGTTGATTCAGTTTTGATAGCTGATTTACCAATACGTGAAAGCCTACCTTTTAGAGACGCCGCTTTAAAACATAGTGTTGCCCCTATTTTTATCGCACCACCAAATGCCAGCGATAAAACCTTACGCAACGTATCTACATACAGCCAAGGTTATACCTATGTATTAAGTCGTGCTGGCGTTACAGGTGTAGACAGCAATGATGAAAAAGTAATGAACACAACAGAAACCTCGCCTGCACAAGCCTTAATAAGCACGTTAAATAAATATAATGCCGCACCACCTGTTTTAGGGTTTGGTATTTCAACACCGCAACAAGTTAAAGATGCTTTAGCTGCGGGGGCAAGTGGTGCTATTAGTGGCTCTGCTGTGGTAAAAATTATTGAAGGCAACCTTAATGACCACACTAAAATGCTAACAGAGCTATCTAGTTTTGTAATAAGCATGAAAGCTGCAACCGTTAAGTAGCTATACCGTAAACCTTAAATGCTAGTATGTATAACTTACTAGCATTTAATTAATGACATTTATCAGGATGATACATACTGACTTGATTACGACCTGATTTTTTTGATAGATATAACGCTTTATCCGCTGAGATTAATAATTCACATTGACCAATAACATTATTTTCATTGTAACAACTGACACCAAAGCTAGCGGTTAGTTTAAGGTTAACATCAACAGAATTTTCATAATGATATAGGCACTCGTTGATCTTATTTTTTAATTCCAATGCTATTTTAAATGCTTGTTCACCCTTAGTATTGGGTAATAATATAACAAACTCTTCTCCCCCATAGCGAGCAAGTATATCACCTGTTCTATTCACTTCTGCTGCTAAGAGGTTAGCAATATATTTTAAACAACAATCGCCAGCATCATGACCATACAAATCATTAATAGATTTAAAATTATCTAAATCTATCATAATGATTGATAATGCATTGTTATTACGGTTTGCTCTTTTGTATTCGGCAGTAAACTGTTCGTCAAAATAACGTCTATTTTTTAGGCCTGTTAAAGCATCTTGTCTACTTTGAATAGCTAACAGTTCGTTAGCTCTCAATATCTCTTGTTTTTGCTGTTTGAGTTTATTTCTCAAAGTAGAACTAAAATTGACAATAATACTTATCCACACGGTAGATAAACTAAAAACCAAAAATTCTAGCGTTTCATATTGTAAATTAAAATCCTCAGGGTATTTCAGGTAAAAAGAAACATCGGCGATAGCTAACCCTATAATGGAGGTCATTGGTAATAAATATAAAGCCAGTTTTGAAGTATGAAAAACACTATATAATAAACAAACAAAACTAAAAAAGACGATTATCCCTTTTATTTGTGGCATCAATATCATGGCGAGACTGACCCAAAAAATGGCATTAAATAGTTGTAATGTTGTTAAATTTGGATCACTAAATTTTAGATTTTTATTGCTTTTAAATAAATATAGTAACACTACTTGCACAATAAAGCTGATTGAAATACAACCAAGCACATAAGGTAGAGCAAGACTGGATTTATAAAAAATGGTACTCACAATAACAACTAGCCAGCCAACAGAAAAAATGCCAAAACCTATTAAGGCTCTATTAAGGCGCTTTTGTTGTTGTCGCTTTTGCCGCTGAAGTCGCTGTTCTTCTTCTGACAGAGTCGAGTGTTTTTTTACAGTCATAGTCCCTTACTATTTAATTGATTGCCCGATTAACTCACAGTTTATTTAATTAACTCTTACCTACATCAGCAAAGTCAATATAGTATGCGAGTGCAAAACATATCATGCATGATAGTACGAACATAATATGAACACAACACGAACAACTCCCCCTCAGTCACAACTATAGGCTGTCCCCCCTCTGCCTAACTAGTTAAATTTTCATTGATTTATTAATAATTTTATACGACATAAATGAACCTGATAAATATAAAATTATGCCTGTTAACGCCATTGGGAAAAATAACAAAAATAAGAACTTCATGTACAACAAGGGTAAAACAACCGCCATAGCAATACATAATGCCGCAAACGCTAACGGTATTTTATGCTGTTTAGCATAAGCAAAACTGGAAATAAAATTATTAACCACACCCTGATTGTTCATTCGGACAATTAAACACGGCATAACCCCCAAGACTAATGATAATAAAGCAAAGAACCAAGCTAAAAACAAATTTGCCCAATAAAATTCAATACTTAAATTACTTTGATTTTCACTGACAATATTAAATGATTTAGCTAAAAACGAATTTTGATCAACATAAATACTGTAAACCACAACAGCATCTGTTATCCAAATTAAAAAGAATAAACATTGTACAACTAAAACTAAAGCAAAGTTTGCCATCAAAATTGACAACTGAGAGCGTTTTTCACTAACTTTATCTACAAAAACCAAGGGGTGTAACAATAAGCTAACCAAAGGAGTAAAAAGAATAAAACCTGCGCAAAAAGAGACATACATAGAACTTAATTCATAGGTTTTGAGCAAAGCACTAATCGCTTGCGCAATGGCAAATATCACCAATGTTGAAAATAGAAGCAGTGCAAAAGAAATTATTCTCATTCTAAATTTTTGTTTAACATTCATATCATTTGTCACAATTACACCTCAATTCAATGGCTTAATTTTATAAGCCCGCAAATAATAACATCATTGAAACTTTCCCCCTTGATTTACATTAATGCTTTACAAAAAGATAAATTAAAAGTCTGTCCTCACTATATGATTTATCTACAATAGAAAAATCTAAAAAGTTTTAAATTTGATCTACACTTAACCCAATCTACTTTTATTATGTTTAAATAAACAATATAGTGCTATATAACAAAAATAAATTTTACTTAATGGAGAGTGTAAATGTCTGACAATAAAAAATACCGCTTGGTAACTCGTAGTGATTTCGATGGTTTAGTGTGTGCAATTCTACTCAAACATATTGATTTAGTTGATGATATTCTTTTCGTTCACCCAAAAGATATGCAAGATGGTACTATTGAAGTCGGATCAAAGGATATTTCAACCAATTTACCTTACGTTGATGGCATTAACATTGCCTTTGATCACCATCATAGTGAAACACTTCGCAATGAAAAACGCGAAAATCATATTATTGACCCTGATGCTCCATCAGCAGCTCGTGTTGTATATGACTACTACGGTGGTCTAGAAACCTACCCCGCTAGTTGGACAAGCATGATGAAAGCTGTAGACAAGGGTGATTCTGCACAGTTCAATATGGAAGAAGTATTGCATGCAAAACGCTGGGAACTACTAAACTTCATCATGGATTCTCGAACTGGTTTAGGGCGATTCAGAGATTTTCGTATATCAAACTATGAACTGATGATGAATTTAATAGATTTTGGTAAAGATCATAGTATTGATCAAATACTAGAACTGCCTGATGTCAAAGAGCGCACCGACCTTTATTTTGAGCATGAAGAGAAATTCAAAGAACAGATAAAACGTTGTGCAACCGTTCATGGCAACTTAGTCGTTTTAGATCTGAGAGAAGAAGAAATAATTTATTCAGGTAACCGTTTTGTTATTTATGCTTTATTTCCACAATGTAATATTTCAATTCATGTTATGTGGGGGCTTAAAAAACAAAATACTGTTTTTGCTACAGGCAAATCAATTTTTGATCGTAGTTCAAAAACAAATGTTGGTGAATTAATGTTGAAATATAATGGTGGTGGGCATAATGCAGCAGGTACTTGTCAAGTGCCACATGATCAAAATGAAGCATGTCTTGCTGAGTTGATTTCAGCTATTAACGCTGATGGTTAATACAATACTGGCCATTGGGGAAAATAAATTAAGCAATCGCCAGATTTAAGCTACTTTTCTACTTTAATTATAAAATAATGTGTTTACAATTAAGAGCTTAAAAAATATGACCTTGAAAAACGATTACAATGCAGAAGAAAACATTATAATTCCTCAAGAAGCCTTTGATTGGTATGATGAATACGCTCATGGCACGATTGATAGACGAACCTTTATGAAACGTCTTGCCAGTTTAGCTGTAGTTGGCATGAGTACGAATATACTCGCCTCAGCCTTATTGCCTAACTATGCTCTAGCTGAGCAAGTTTCATTTAATGATGAGAGTATAACAGCAACCTATGAAACATTTAGTTCTCCTAAAGGACTTGGCAGTGTTAAAGGGTATTTTGTTAAACCTGCAAATTTAACTGCCACCGTGCCTGCTGTATTAGTGGTACACGAAAACAGAGGTTTAAACCCATACATAAAAGATGTAGCACGTAGAGTTGCCAAAGCAGGTTTCATTGCCTTCGCCCCGGATATTTTGCACACTCTTGGTGGTTATCCTGGTAATGATGATGAAGGTAGGAAAATGCAAAGCACCTTAGACCGAGAAAAAATTGAACAAGACTTTATTGCCTCAGCTAGGTTCCTTAAAAATCATCCATTATCAAACGGCAAACTCGGCGGTGTTGGTTTTTGTTTTGGTGGTTATATCATTAATATACTTGCTGCAAGAATACCTGATGTTATTGATGCTGGCGTCCCTTTTTATGGGACACCTGCAGCAAAAGAATTAAGAAAAAATATTAATTCCCCCTTACTGATTCAATTAGGCGAATTAGACAAACGAGTGAATGCCACATGGCCTGAGTATGAACAAGACTTAAAAGCTAATAACGTTAATTATGTAATGCACATGTATAAAAATGTAAATCACGGCTTTCATAATGATTCGACCAGTCGCTATGATCGAAAAAATGCCGATCTCGCGTGGGAACGTACAATCGCTTTTTTTAATAAACACTTAAGATCATAAAAGTTTCATGTAAAGTATAAAGCCAGCAGTTATAGCTCCCTTACGTCGCTTTACTCTAAAAAGTTCAAGGGGAGGAATCCCCCCCTTGATTCATGATTTACTTTTGCATCATCTGTTGTCGATGTTTTACTTGGAACTTAGCAAACTCCTCAGAGGTTACTTTTTTGTCACCATTAGCATCTATCTCTTCAAAAGACGAAGAGTTGGCAATATTTCGCATAGGATAACCTTGCTTAACACGCTCTGATATTCTTACGGCTCTAGCCTCATAGAGTTCCTCTTCTAAAATGACACCATCACCATTTATGTCAAATTCAGAAAAACTGGGCATATTGTTCTTTCTTCCCATACCTGTACCTTTGCCATTACCCTGTCTCATGTTAGAAGCTTGACCTTGAATACTACGTCGATTTTGCATTTGAGCCTGTTGACCTACGATGAGCTCTTGCTCTGTTAACTGCCCATCTTGATTCACATCAAAACTCATAAATGAAGGGGCGGTACCAACACCTTTCATGGGACGGCCTTGAGCTGCTTTACTTGCCATACGCTCACTTCTTACTTGAGTAAACTCTTGTTCACTGATAAATCCATTTCCATCCAGATCATAGTTAACAAAAGGAATAGGGCCGCGCATTGGCAATTCAGCTGATATAATTGAAAGTGATGTAACCCCTAAAAAGGAAACTAAAGCTAAGGGAATACTCTTGACTAGTTTTTTCATCATGACTCTCCTGCAAGTTATAAAAATTCGTTTAAAAAATCTTTCTGTATTACAACCATAATATGCCTATCACATTAAAAAAAATTGATTTGTATCAATTATTACTGCTTGGCGTTACAACTCTCGGTGGGAATATGTTTTTGTGCTAAATTGCAGCGTTTGCAGCTTAGTTCACTGTTCGCGTCGCGGTGAGGGTATTTCTATTGCGTTAAACTTCTTCAGCTTGGCGTTTGATTCACTGCTTGGCGTCACGGTACTTTCTTTAAGTGTGCTGGCTTGTAGGTTTTGTACGATTTGTGGTAATAATGAACTTGGCGAATTTACTACCAAACAAACTGACTTGAGTTTTTTAACAAACCAAAACAATAAAACCAATATTATTGTCCCCTCACCTATCAAAACGCGCCAAGTCTGCTTGAATCAAGTGCCGAAATGAAAGGCAATATTCACGTATTGCCATCAGGATGATGGCAAAGGCAAAGCAGCACATGGATGTGCGTTCTTTGCCGTTACGTCGAAGATATTGCCTTGAATGTAGGATCACACTTGATTAGCAGCGCCGAGGGAGTCCAGAGGGAGGTCGGCGTCAGCCTCCCTTTGGGTGTCGTCGCCACCGCGACAATATAATCAGATATAAAACAAAAAGAACATAAAGTTTAATAGAAATTTTAGCCTGTTTAACTTAAAAATCAAAGATTAACAAACATAATTGATTTCAATAAATTAATCAGTTAACTTTAAATATGAATTTTAATATAAAGAAAAATAAATGGAATATCTTTTTTCTATGCTAAAGCCTGAAATAATAATTGGAATAACAGGTATATTTATTGCCTGTTTTGCTTTATTAGCAACTATCAACCAAGCTTTTTATTCTCATAAACACAATAAATTATCTGTTCGACCTTATATTTGTCAAAACTCTCATTTCATTGATTCTTATGGGGGTAAACTTACTATATCTATAGCCAATAAGGGATTAGGAACAGCTATTATTAAAGATTTTGAAATACACTTTAATAATACAATTATCACGAGTGCTGAATTAAATAGTAGAATTGGGAAAATAACCACAAATGACTTCGATATAACTTCAGGTACTTTATCTAAGGGAAATGCATTATCTAAAGATGAAAAATTTGTTTTATTAGAAATAAAAAACAATCAAGAACTTATTTCAACTACACAAGATACATTTTTTATCGGTATTATTGAAAAATTACGAGGTAAAATTCATTACACTATAAAATATGTAGATATTTACGGTGAGCAACAAAGTATGACTTGCAAATTTGAATAAAAAAACCCGCACTCTCTATTAGATAATGCGGGTTTTTATCAACCTTTCAAAGAAAAGCAGTTTGCAATCAAAAGCTGATTACCAACCTGTTTTCTCTTTAAGTGCGCTGCCAATTTCAGCTAAAGAACGAACAGTTTTAACACCAGCCGCTTCTAACGCTGCAAATTTCTCATCAGCTGTACCTTTACCACCAGCGATAATTGCGCCAGCGTGACCCATACGCTTACCAGCAGGTGCAGTAACACCAGCAATGTAAGAAACAACAGGTTTAGTTACATTAGCTTTAATGTATTCCGCTGCTTCTTCTTCAGCCGTACCACCAATTTCACCAATCATTACGATTGCTTCAGTTTGAGGATCGTTTTGGAACATTTCTAAAACGTCGATGAAATTAGTACCGGGGATAGGGTCACCACCAATACCTACACAAGTAGATTGGCCGAAACCAGCATCAGTAGTTTGTTTAACGGCTTCGTACGTTAATGTACCAGAACGTGAAACAATACCCACTTTACCTGGTAAATGAATGTGACCTGGCATAATACCAATTTTAGTTTCGCCTGGCGTGATAACACCTGGACAGTTAGGTCCAATCATGCGAACACCAGTTTGATCAAGCTTAACTTTAACATCAACCATATCTAAAGTTGGAATACCTTCAGTAATCGTTACGATAAGTTTAATACCTGCGTCAATCGCTTCTAAAATAGCATCTTTACAGAACGGTGCAGGAACGTAGATAACTGTAGCTGTTGCGCCAGTTGCTTCTACTGCATCACGTACTGTGTTGAATACAGGAAGGCCTAAGTGAGTTTGACCGCCTTTACCTGGGCTTACACCACCAACCATTTGTGTACCGTACTCAATAGCTTGTTCTGAGTGGAATGTACCTTGACCACCAGTAAAACCTTGACAGATTACTTTAGTATCTTTGTTAATTAATACAGACATTATTTGCCCTCCGCAGCGGCAACAACTTTAAGTGCTGCGTCAGTTAATGATTCAGCAGCGATGATATTTACATCAGAGCTTGCTAATACTGCACGACCTGCTTCAGCGTTAGTACCTTCTAAACGTACAACAACTGGCACTTCAACGCCTACTTCTTTAACAGCAGCGATGATACCTTCAGCGATCATGTCACAACGAACGATACCACCAAAAATGTTAACTAAAACAGCTTTAACGTTTGTATCAGAAAGAATGATTTTGAATGCTTCAGCAACACGTTCTTTCGTAGCGCCACCACCAACATCAAGGAAGTTAGCAGGCTTGCCACCGTGTAGGTTAACAATGTCCATTGTACCCATTGCAAGGCCAGCACCATTAACCATACAACCAACGTTTCCGTCTAATGCAACATAGTTAAGTTCCCACTGTGCCGCATGAGCTTCACGTTCATCTTCTTGAGATGGATCGTGGAATGCACGGATTTTAGGTTGACGATATAACGCATTACCATCGATACCAATTTTACCATCTAAACAATGAAGGTTACCTTCATCAGTAATAACTAATGGGTTGATTTCTAATAAGGCGAAATCATAGTCATTGAACATGTTAGCTAGACCCATAAAGATCTTAACAAACTGTTTCATTTGTGTTGGGTTTAAACCTAATTTAAATCCTAATTCACGTGCTTGGTAAGCTTGTGGACCTACTAGTGGATCAATTTCAGCTTTATGAATTAACTCAGGTGTTTCTTCAGCAACCGTTTCAATTTCAACGCCACCTTCAGTAGACGCCATGAACACAACTTTTTGTGATGCTCTGTCAACAACTGCGCCAAGGTATAATTCGTTAGCAATGTCAGTACAGCTTTCAACTAAAATTTTAGATACTGGCTGGCCATTTTCATCTGTTTGGTAAGTAACTAAATTTTTACCTAACCAGTTTTGAGCAAATTCTTTAATCTCTTCTTTGGTTTTAACCAGCTTAACGCCGCCAGCTTTACCACGGCCACCCGCGTGTACTTGAGTTTTAACAACCCACATATTGCCGCCAATTTTATCAGCAGCTTCCGCAGCTTCTTGAGGGGTATCGCAAGCGAAACCTTCAGAAACTGGTAAACCATATTCAGCGAATAATTGTTTCGCTTGATACTCATGCAAATTCATGGTGTTTTATCCATTTATCTGTAAATGAAAGCTAGCGTTTTTCTTATTTTTTAGTAAAAAGTTATTTATCAAAAAATAAAAATAAACAAGAGCCAATGAAAAGTCGACAAATTATAGTACAAAAGCTCTAGTGACGGTAGCCAAAAGAGCTAATACTATAGTCTACTTCGTAATTATTTTTGCCTTTTAGAAATATAAAGCGGTAGATGCTTTTTATATATCTAAAAGTAGACGTGCAGGATCTTCTAACAATTCTTTAATGGTTACTAAGAAGCCAACCGACTCTTTGCCATCAATTAAGCGATGATCATAAGAAAGCGCTAAATACATCATTGGTAAAATTTCAACTTTACCATTAACCGCCATAGGTCTGTCTTGTATTTTATGCATACCTAAGATAGCTGCTTGAGGTAAATTTAAGATTGGAGTAGAAAGTAATGATCCAAATACACCGCCGTTAGTGATGGTGAAATTACCACCTGTCATGTCAGCAATGGCAAGTTTACCGTCACGGCCTTTGATAGCTAAATCACGAATACCGTTTTCAATACCCGCCATGCTCAATTGATCCGCATCACGTAAAACGGGTGTTACTAAACCACGCGGTGTTGATACAGCAATAGAGATATCAAAGAAATTGTGATAAACGATGTCATCGCCATCAATTGAAGCATTAACTGCTGGGAAACGTTTTAACGCTTCGGTTACGGCTTTAACGTAGAAAGACATAAAACCTAAACGTGTATCATGGGTTTTCTCAAATACATCTTTGTATTGAGCACGTAAATCCATAATTGGTTTCATGTTAACTTCATTAAACGTTGTTAACATAGCGGTTGAGTTTTTCGCTTCTAATAAACGTGTCGCAATGGTTTTACGTAAACGTGTCATTGGTACACGTTTTTGTGTACGTTCACCTAAATCTTGTACTGCAACTGCTGAAGCTACTGTTGGTGCTGATGGAGCCTTTCCTTTTGAAGAGTTAGCCGCAACTGCTGCTTCTACGTCTTCCTTAGAAATACGTCCACCTTTACCTGAGCCTGTTACGTCACTTGCAGATAAACCTTTTTCAGTCATCAAACGGCGAACCGATGGGCTTGCTAATTCATCAGAGCTGATAGCTTGATCTGGTGTTGCGGTAGCCGTTGTATTCACTGAAGCACCTGCATTTAATTCACCAATTTTTTGTGAACCTAATACTGTATCGCCTTCAGCGTGTATTATTTTACCAATTACACCGTTGTCTTGGGCAACAACTTCTAACACAACTTTATCCGTTTCAATGTCAACAAGATTTTGGTCTACTGAAACACTATCGCCTTCAGCTACATGCCATGTAGCTACCGTAGCATCAGCTACTGATTCTGGTAATACGGGTACAATAATATCAATTACTTTACTCGCGCCGCCGCTAGCTGCTGGCGCTGCTACTGGTTCTGCTGCTTTAGGGGCTGCGGCTTCTTCTCCTTCAGAGAAGGCACCTATCACTTGGTCGCCTAAAACTGTTGAGCCTTCTGGTTGGCTAATATCGGTTAAAACACCATCAGCTGTAGCTGGTACTTCTAATACTACTTTATCCGTTTCAATATCAACTAATACTTGATCACGGCTAAATTTTTCACCGACTTGTACATGCCAAGTTGCTACAGTCGCATCAGCAACTGATTCTGGTAATACCGGAACTTTGATTTCGGTTGTCATTTTATTTTATTCCTTACAAACGTTTGCACTTTGCTTAACTCTAGTTTTAAGCAGCTGCGCTCAATAGTTAATCTAATCTTATCTAACATTAGCGCTTGAGCGACAAGCGCTTATTTTTTTAATGTTAGTCCAAGGTTAACGCTTGAGTGACAAGCGCTTGTTGTTCTTTAACATGCATAGACATATAACCAACCGCTGGTGCAGCAGAAGCATTACGACCAGCATAAGTTAAATAAGTACCCTCAGGGATTGCAGCTCTAAAATGATGCTGAGAACAATACCAAGCACCTTGGTTTTGCGGCTCTTCCTGACACCAAACAAATTGCTTCACATGCTGATAGTCTTTAATAGCATCTTGAAGGTCTTTTTCTGGGAACGGATATAACTGTTCTATACGAATAATAGCAATATTATTAAGTTCGCCTTTACGACGTTGTTCAAGTAGTTCGTAATAAACTTTACCACTACAGAATATAACTCGTTCAACCGCTTTTGGATCTAACTCATCTATTTCACCAATAACATTTTTAAATTCACCTGTGGCTAATTCTTCTAAAGAAGAAACCGCTAATGGGTGACGTAATAATGATTTAGGCGACATAACAACCAATGGACGACGCATAGGGCGAACTACCTGACGACGCAACATATTAAATACTTGTGCAGGGGTAGAAGGCACACAAACTTGCATATTGTGATCAGCACAAAGTTGCAAGAAGCGTTCTAAACGAGCAGATGAATGCTCTGGACCTTGCCCTTCATAGCCATGTGGTAGCAACATAGTTAGACCACATAAACGACCCCACTTTTGCTCACCTGAACTAATAAATTGGTCAAAAACTACTTGTGCACAGTTTGCAAAATCACCAAATTGAGCTTCCCAAATGGTTAAACCTGCAGGTTCGGCTGTGGTGTAGCCATATTCAAACGCTAAAACAGACACTTCTGATAATACTGAATCATGAACATCAAAAGGCCCTTGCCCTTCACTAATATTTTTCAATGGTACATAAGTGCTTGCATCGTCTTGATTATGTAATACAGCATGGCGATGGAAAAAAGTGCCTCGACCAGCATCTTGACCAGTAATACGTACTCTTTTTCCTTCATCGACAATAGATGCATAAGCTAAGTTTTCAGCCATACCCCAATCGAGTAATTTTTTACCCTCTGCCATTTTCATCCGATCATCGTAGATCTTTTTAACACGCGAATGAACAGGGTGATTTTCAGGAAAAGTAGATACTTTAAGGGCTAATTCTTTTAGCTTCTCAAGACTAATTTCTTTATCGTAGTCATCGTCCCATTCATGGCCAATGTATGGAGTCCAATCAACGGAATGAGCTGTCATTGGGCGCCATTGCTCTACGGTACACTGACCTTCATCAAGTAATTTACGATAATAACCAGTTAATTCATCGATAGCGTTTTTGGTTAAACTACCTTCATTAATAAGTTTATCTGCGTATAACTGACGAGGTGTAGCGTGCGTTTTAACTGTTTTATACATTAATGGCTGCGTAGCACTTGGTTCATCCGCTTCGTTATGACCATGACGACGGTAACAAACTAAGTCAATCACAACATCACGTTTAAACTCATTACGGTAGTCTAACGCTATTTGAGTTGCAAGTATTACTGCTTCAGGGTCATCACCATTAACATGCAATATGGGCGCTTGTACCATTTTGGCTATTTCAGTACAGTATTCACCAGAGCGTGTATCTTCTTCTTTTGAAGTAGTAAAGCCCACTTGGTTATTGATAACAATACGAACGGTACCACCCACTTTAAATGCACGTGCTTGTGACATATTAAAGGTTTCTTGTACAACCCCTTGCCCTGCAATTGCAGAATCGCCGTGTATAGTAATTGGTAACACCAAATCACCTTGGCTGCAATCACGTCTGTCTAAACGCGCTCGTACACTGCCAATGACAACAGGATTTACAATTTCAAGATGAGAAGGGTTAAATGCTAGGGCTAAATGAACATTACCACCTGGCGTTACAAAATCAGACGAATAACCTTGATGGTATTTAACATCACCTGAACCTAGCGCATCATCATGTTTTCCACCAAATTCATCAAATAACTTGGATGGATTTTTTCCCATAACGTTCACTAGAACATTTAAACGACCACGGTGAGCCATACCCATAACAACTTCTTTGGCGCCAGCAGAACCTGCGCGTGAAATAAGCTCTTTTAGCATAGGAACCAGTGCATCACCGCCTTCTAATGAAAAGCGTTTTGCGCCGGGGAATTTAGCCCCTAAATATTTTTCTAAACCATCAGCAGCGATTAAGCCTTTTAGAATTTCGGTTTTTTCATCCACTGACAATGTAGGTACTGACTGCACTGATTCTAAGCGATTTTGTAACCAACGCTTTTCATCTGTTGAAGTAATATGCATATACTCAGCGCCCACTGAACCACAATAGGTTTTGCGTAGTGCTTTGTATAACTCACCTAACTTCATTGAGTCTTGACCAATATCTAACGAGCCGACATTATATTCGTTATCGAAATCATTTTCTGATAGATCATGATGAGATAATTGTAAGTCACGAACCTTATCGCGCTGCCATAAACCCAAAGGATCTAAATTAGCATTTTGATGGCCACGAACTCTAAACGCATTGATAAGCTGTAAAACTTTAACTTGTTTAGCGTCACCACCACTCGTAACAACTTGCTTTTGCTGTTGTTTAGCTAAGGTTTTGAATTCATCGCGTATAGCGCTGTGGCGATATTCCACATCACTACCTTCAACTTTAGGGAGTTCTGAAAATATTTCACGCCATTCTGCAGATACAGAGGCTGAATTATCTAGATATGATTCGTACAATTCTTCAATATAAACGATGTTGCCACCGTTTAAGTGGGAAGACTCTAGCCAAGCCTTCATTACACCTTCTGGCATTGCCTTTTCCTTGCTGAGGTAAAGCAAAAAATAAATAACCACTTACATTTTTATAAGCGGTTACGGTTAAATTGTAATAACTATATATTTATCAAAGAAAACATATAAAACTTTATGTGTATAAGCTATTGGCAATATCTGAGTACGAGGCTCAGATATTGCCTTATGATGTTAACTCAACTCGTTATACGGCGCGAGTTAATAACATAGATTTAATGTGACCAATAGCTTTGGTTGGGTTTAATCCTTTAGGACAAACATCAACACAGTTCATTATACCATGACAACGAAATACACTATAAGCATCTTGTAAACCGTCTAAACGTTCTTCGGTTGCTGTATCACGGCTATCAATTAAAAAACGATAAGCATGTAATAAACCAGCAGGTCCGATAAATTTATCAGGGTTCCACCAGAACGATGGACAAGATGTTGAACAACAAGCACATAGAATACATTCATAAAGGCCGTCTAATTTATCACGTTCTTCAATTGTTTGTATGTTTTCACGCGAGGGTTGTTGTGCATCGTTAATCAAGTATGGTTTGATTTTTTCATATTGTTGATAAAATTGTGTCATATCAATAATTAAATCACGTACTACAGGTAAACCAGGCAAAGGACGCAAAATAATTTTGTCTGCCTTTAATTCTGATAACGGCGTAATACAAGCCAAACCATTTTTACCATTCATATTCAAACCGTCACTGCCACAAACACCTTCACGACATGAACGACGGAATGATAGGCTTGAATCTTGTTCTTTTAACAAGATAAGCGCATCAAGTACCATTAAATCAGAGCCATCGGGTATCTCTAATTCATACTCTTTCATGTAAGGTTTTGCATCTACATCAGGATTATAACGGTAAATCGAAAATAACTGTTTCATACCAATTACTCCTTAGTAAACACGGGCTTTCGGTGGGAAAGCTTCGCGGTGAACAGGTTTCATGTTAACGCTACGTTTACTCATTTCTTCGCTTTGTGGCGTATAAATTGAGTGACATAACCAGTTTTCGTCATCACGTTCTGTGAAATCTTGTCGTGCATGCGCACCACGAGATTCTGTACGGAAGTTAGCTGCTTTAGCACTACAGAATGCAGTTTCCATTAAATTATCAAGCTCTAAACATTCAATACGTTGAGTGTTGAATTCAGATGACTTGTCATCTAACCTTGCAGTTTGAAGACGTTCACGAATTTCCGTCAACTCTTTCATACCTTGTGCCATTGCTTCGCCTTCACGGAAAACCGAGAAGTTCATTTGCATGCACTGTTGTAAGTCTTTACGAATTTGTACTGGATCTTCACCTTTCGTTGAAGACTCCCAACGATTAGTGCGTGCTAATGATGCTTCTAAATCAGATTCAGAAGCGTCTTTGCCATGTTGCCCTTCATTTAAGTAAGTTCCTAAGAAATTACCAGCAGAACGACCAAATACAACTAAATCAAGTAATGAATTACCACCTAAACGGTTAGCCCCATGTACAGATACACAAGCAATTTCACCTACAGCGAATAAACCGTCAACAATGGTTTCTTTGCCATCGGCTGCGACATTAATCGCTTGACCGTTAACGTTACAAGGTACACCACCCATTTGATAATGACAGGTAGGAATAACAGGAATTGGCTCTTCTGCAGGATCAACATGAGCAAAAGTTTTTGATAAATCACAAACACCTGGTAAACGTTTTTCAAGCGTTTCACGGCCTAAATGATCAAGCTTAAGCTTAATGTGTGGACCCCAAGGACCGTCACAACCACGACCTTCACGAATCTCTGTCATCATTGAACGTGCAACTACATCACGACCCGCTAAATCTTTAGCGTTTGGTGCGTAACGTTCCATAAAGCGTTCGCCGTCTTTATTTAGAAGATAACCGCCTTCACCACGACAACCTTCAGTAACAAGTACACCAGCACCAGCAATACCCGTTGGATGGAACTGCCACATTTCCATGTCTTGCATTTGAATGCCAGCACGAAGTGACATACCAACACCGTCACCAGTATTAATATGAGCATTAGTTGTTGATGCAAAGATACGCCCTGCACCACCAGTAGCTAATACTGTTGCACGGGCTTTAAAGTAAACGATTTCACCCGTTTCAATGCAAATTGCAGTAGCACCAACAACAGCACCATCGCTGTTTTTCACTAAATCTAGCGCATACCACTCTGAGTAAACATTAGTTTTGTTTTTTACATTTTGTTGGTACAAGCAATGTAATAATGCATGGCCAGTACGGTCAGCTGCTGCTGCTGTACGGGCTGCTTGTTCGCCACCAAAGTTTTTAGATTGACCACCGAAAGGACGTTGATAAATTTTACCTTGTTCGGTACGAGAAAAAGGTAATCCCATTCTCTCTAACTCTATCACTGATTCAGGGCCTGTTTTACACATGTATTCGATTGCGTCTTGGTCGCCGATATAATCGCTACCCTTAACCGTATCGTACATATGTTGTTCCCAGTGATCTTCATGGGCATTACCTAATGCTACGGTAATACCACCTTGAGCAGATACTGTATGAGAACGAGTTGGAAATACTTTAGAAATCAAGGCACATGACTTGCCTGACTCTGAAATTGCTAGTGCAGCGCGCATACCTGCACCGCCTGCGCCAATAACAATGGCGTCAAATTCACGAATTGGAACGCTCACTTACACACCCCACAAAATTGATAAGCCAAACGCAACGTAGGCTAATAACAAAACTGAAAAGAAAAACTGCAATGCACCACGTAAAAATGCTGGTTTGATATAATCTGACAATACTTGCCAGACACCAATTTTAGCATGCACAAGTACCGCAAGTAGCGATATCATTGTAGCAATTTTTACGCTTGTACAAGCAAAGAAACCTTGCCAAACATCAAAAGTAACACTAGGTGTTACCAAGAAGAAGCCAGCAAGAAGTAAGGTGTATAGCACAAGTATAATTGCACTAGCTCTTAGAAGAATAAAATCATGTACGCCATTACGGCCTACTGACGCGACGATACCTACCATAACCAAACTCCTATAACTGCAGATACAGCTAACCAAATCATCATAATGAATTTGGCACTCATATTACCAGAGACTAGCTCTTCAAAATGACCTAAATCCATAAACAAGTGACGAACACCCGCTAAAATATGAAAAGTCAGCGCAGAAAGACAGCCGAAAATAATAAATTTAAAGAAAAAGCCATCAAGACAATCTTGAACAAGGGCAAATCCTTCAGCAGAAGAAAGAGAGGTTGAAAGGGTCAGCAATAAGATACCAATAGCAAATACCATTATGACACCTGAAACACGGTGAAGAATAGAGGCATTAGCTGCCAGATGCATCTTAATTGTAGTTAGATCTAGGTTTACAGGACGTTGTTTTTTCACAATTGTTGCCTAAAGAGCTCGAAAGCCTTCAACTTTTATTATTGTTACTCATGAACTACCTTTTTAGAATTTAATATTCTATTTCAATCTTGAACTAGATAAATAAAGAATACTAAAGAGATTACTAAATAAGTAATTCCCGAAATGAACGGTAACTGCCTTTATTAAGAAAATAACTTAAGTTACTTCTCAGTTAACCGAGTCGCATAATGATAACGAACTTAGTCTAATTTGGCTAAATAATTCAATTAATACTTTCGTATAACAGTGAATTAATTCACCTTGGATATAACATCTCTTCCAATAAGTTTTATCTAATAATTTTCTTATTTAAACCGTGATGTCAAAAAAGCAATTACAGAACGGATTGATTATATAGATGATGACAGATAAATTCAATTTACCTTTGAAGATAATAATTTGAATAATGGTTAATTATTAACCATTGCTTTGACTGTCATCAAACTTTAGTCGAAAGGCTATTACATTTTAATTTAAAAGTAATGTAGAATGTCGGCAGTTCGATTTACCCAAATTAACCGAGAACAACCTAAACAGGTTAATTTATTAGAAAACTGATTATTTTTCTCTTCTTTTAAATAAGGTCTATTCTTATCTACAAGCATTAACCAAATAATCAGAACTCAAATTGTACATTTAAAAAATAATAGGGGATAAAACATATGGCTGAATCTAAAGCCTCACTAAGTATTGACGGTAAAGAAATTGCCGAACTGCCTATTCTAAAAGGAACAGCAGGTACCGATGTAATTGATATTAGAACCCTTGGTAGTCACGGTTATTTCACCTATGACCCTGGTTTTTTAGCTACTGCATCTTGTGAGTCATCAATCACTTTTATTGACGGTGATAAAGGTATTTTGCAACATCGCGGTTATCCCATTGATAGCTTAGCTAAAGAAGCTGATTATTTGGAAGTTTGTTATATTTTACTTAACGGTGAAGCACCGACTAAAGATGAATATGACGAGTTTAGAAAAATCATTACTAACCATACTATGGTTCATGAAAAACTAGCTCATTTCTTCCATGGTTTTTTACCTGACGCACATCCTATGGCTATGCTTTGCGGTATTGTTGGTGCTTTATCTTCTTTCTATCATAGTGATTTAGACATTAACGACCCTGAGCAACGTAAACGCAGTGCTCACCGTTTAATTGCTAAAATGCCAACTATCGCAGCAATGGCTTATAAATACAGTGTAGGGCAACCATTTGTTTACCCACGCAATGATTTATCTTACGCTGAAAACTTCTTACACATGATGTTTTCTGTGCCTGCTGAAGAATATAAAGTAAGCCCTGTTATTGCTAATGCTATGGATAGAATCTTTACTTTACACGCAGATCATGAGCAAAACGCCTCAACTTCAACCGTGCGTTTAGCTGGTTCGTCTGGTGCTAATCCATATGCTTGTATTGCTGCTGGTGTAGCTTCTTTATGGGGTCCTGCTCATGGCGGTGCTAACGAAGCATGCTTAACTATGCTTGAAAAAATTGGCAGTTTAGACCGTGTTGATGAGTTTGTTGCTAAAGCTAAAGATAAGAATGATCCATTCCGTTTAATGGGCTTTGGTCACCGTGTTTATAAAAACTTCGACCCTCGCGCTACTGTAATGCGTGAAACATGTCATGAAGTATTACAAGAGCTTGGTATCAATGATCCATTACTTGATGTTGCAATGGCATTAGAAAAAGTAGCATTAGAAGACCCATACTTTATTGAGAAAAAATTATATCCGAATGTAGATTTCTATTCAGGTATTATCTTAAAAGCAATTGGTATTCCTACAAGCATGTTCACTGTAATTTTTGCTATGTCTAGAACTGTTGGTTGGATAGCTCATTGGGACGAGATGTTATCTCAACCAGGACAAAAAATTGGTCGTCCTCGTCAAAAGTATACTGGCGAAATTAACCGAGAGTTTGTTTCTTTATCTAAAAGATAGCTGCATTACAAGTTGAACGTTTTGCGTTATAGATAATATTTATAGATAAGCATAGCGTTTAACCAGTATTTACTCCCTAAAAAAGGTAGCATTTGCTACCTTTTTTATAACAAATCGCTACCTATTTTACCCAAACACCTTACCAAAAATTACTAAAGACATTGTTAATTTGAAAAAAATAGCTGTAAATCGCTTTAAAAAGGCACCAAAATTATTTTTTGTAATGATAATAATTATTCACAAATAAAATAGAAAAAGCCTGTTATAACAGGCATATTATAGCTATCAATCTAAGAAAACTTTGCACGATAATCTTTAGGCGTCAAACCTGTGAAGCGTTTGAAAAGTTGTCGAAAACTACTGATATCTTCATAGCCCACAGACCAAATAATGTGATTAATTGCATCTGTCGTTTTTTCTAATTTAGCTTTTACTTGCTCGACACGAATTCGTTGTAAATAGTTTATTGGATTTTCATTAGTCGCTAGTTTAAATCTACGTTTAAAGGTTCTTGTACCTAGTCCTACTTTTTCAGCCAATGCATCCATTGAGATATCACTTTTATAGTGTTGTTCGAGCCAGTCTTGCGCAGCTAAAATAGGCTTATCTTCGTGTTTTTTTTGCGCTTTAAAAGAAACATACGGAGATTGTTTTTGCCGTACGGGATCAAATACAAGTAATTTAGCGCAATCAGAAACAATATCCTTGCCAATTAAACGGTCAATAATATGTAAAGAAAGGTCAATATACGACATTGAACCACCCGAACAAATAATATTACCGTTATCAATAATTAATTGATCACAATCAAGACGAATATGGGGGAAAATCCGTCGAAACAAATCTGCACTGCGCCAATGTGTTGTTGCCAGTTTGCCTGCAAGTAAACCAGAAGAGGCTAATAAAAATGCACCAGTACAAAAACTTGTAATAAGAGTACCTTGTTCGTTGCATTTTACTAGCCACTGCTTAATATTTTCTCTGTTTGCAATGGTAATATCTTCACCGCAGCAATCAATTATCACTTCAACAGAAGAAGAAAGTACAATCACATCAGTAATTTGAGTAGAATCGAGCAATTCCGTAGGTTTTATTTCAATGCCGTTGTAAGCTTTTACATTTTTATTGTCTATAGTAACTATTTGACAATCAAACCTTGCCAAGACGTCTTCACCATAACGCCTAGTGATACAAAAATTAGCGGTAGAAAATACATCTAAAACACCATAAATAGCAGAAGCCATACAATGGTCTGTCGCTAGCACTAAAACTTTCATATTAGCCCTTATTTACAATGACACTTTTAACATTAATTATGGCAAATATGCCACCATAATTTTTTTAAAGCAAGCGTTATGATCATCAAATATTTATTCAGATAGAGGTATTCTCATGAAAAAAGCAACAAATTTGTTAAGAATTATTCACAGAGTAACGTTAAGCACTTTATTAATATTAATAGCTATCATACCAATATTAATCGATATTAACATTGTTGCAACTTTAGTCATTTTACCCACTTTTTTAATTATTATATTTGGACTAAGTATTGTCATTGAGCAAAAGTTAAATGTGTTAGCTCTAAGTAAAGCTGTTTATAAGAAAAAGAGGCGTTGCTTGATTATTAATTGCTTGCATAAAAAGTGTTTGAGCTAATTCTTATTGGGTAAAAAACAAATTTACTTTTTACGCGTCAAATTAAAACGTTATAATGACGCCAATTTAGTATTAACCTTGTGTTATCAGTAAAATGTCAGATTATTCATTAAGATTCGGTGGAATAGCTCGCCTATATGGCCAACACGGAGCTCATATTTTAAAAAATTCACACTTTTGTATTATAGGTATTGGTGGTGTTGGCTCTTGGGTTGCTGAAGCACTCGCTAGAAATGGCGTAGGCAATATAACCCTAATTGATCTTGATGATATTTGTATGACTAATATTAACCGTCAAATTCACGCGTTGACTGAAACCATTGGCGAAAGTAAGGTGGATGTGATGTGTACTCGCATCAAGCAAATTAACCCTGAATGTCAGGTTGATGCCATTGAAGATTTTATTACAGTAGAAAATTTACCCAACTTACTGAGTAAAAAGTTTGATTATGTTATTGATGCCATTGATTCTGTTGATATAAAAACACGATTAATTGCCTACTGTAAACGTAATAAATTGCCTATAATCACTATCGGTGGTGCAGGAGGCCAAGTAGACCCCAGTAAAATAGCTATTGCGGATCTAAGTAAAACCTACCAAGATCCCTTACTAGCAAAGGTTAAAAATCAACTACGCCGCGAATTTAACTTTCCACGAGCTGATTTACCCAAAAAAAGTAAAAGAAAATTTGCAATTGATGCGGTTTTTTCTACCGAGCAATTACGTTACCCCACTGAGCTGGGAGACGTCTGCTTAGCAAAACCAGAGGTTACGGATAACAGTAATACGGCTATGCGTTTAGATTGCAGTGCTGGTTTTGGTGCAACAACCCATGTTACAGCAACTTTTGCTTTTTTTGCTGTTGGTAGAGCAATAGACAAGTTATTAAAAAAGCATCAGTAATTTTCAACTTACACTTTAGCGCGCTAACAATTTAATTTTATCTACAATTGCTAATACACCATTACCTCGTGAGGGGCTTAGGTGTTGTATCAAACCTAAATGTTCAAAATACGCCTGAATATCAAATGATTCTATTTGCGCTAACGTTTTATTATTAAATGCGGCTAGTACTATGACTAACAAGCCACGAATAATTTTTGCATCACTATCCGCTTGAAAGCTTAAAATTCCTTGCGTATCTTTTGTTGCAACTAACCATGCTAAACTTTCACAACCGCTAATTAAACTACTATCATTTCTCAAACTCTTATCTAAACGCGTTAATTGTTTACCTAATAACATAATCTCACGGTGACGAGAATCCCACCCTTTAATTGATAAAAACTTTTGAATAATCGCTTCACTTGTAACGCCAGTATCAGTGACCTTTAAAGTATCACTAACATGTGTATTATTTTTTTTATAAATAACACTCATTGTAGAAGTACCTAAACTGTTAACTACATTATGATCTGATTGCATAAGATACTTAAGTGTTTTAATAAAATAATCGATTTCAGCAAAGGTGTTATATGCCGCTAATGTGACACGTAAACAACCTGAAATAGATAAATACTCCATTAAGGGCATAGCACAATGATGTCCGCTACGTACTGCAATGCCATAACTGTCCAGACTAGTGGCAAGGTCATGGTTATGATGCCCTGTAGCAAAAAATGAAATAACTGGAATATCAGGTATTTGTTCAACAATAAAGTTGATTTGAGGAATTTGACTTAACGCATGGTAGCAATATTGTGTTAATTTTTGCTCATAATGTGCCAATTCTCCCTGATTAAACTGATTAGTAAAATTGATTGCTTCAGCAAAAGCTACAGCACCAACAATATTAGGTGTGCCTGCTTCAAATTTGAATGGTAAAACGTTAAAGGTAGTTTTAGTTTTAAAACTTACTGTTTTGATCATTTCACCACCAGTTTGATAAGGTGGCATCAATTCAAGTAGAGATTGCTTACCATACAATACCCCTACCCCTGTTGGTCCGTACATTTTATGAGCAGAGAATAGATAAAAATCACAATCAAGCGCCTGAACGTCAACAGGGAAGTGTGCGACAGCCTGCGCGCCATCAATCACTGTAATAGCATTTACTTTTTTTGCTTTAACAATCATTTCATCGATAGGATTTAATTTACCCAAAACGTTTGAAACATGAGCACAACACACTATTTTTGTTCGACTCGTTAAAAGCTCATCAAAATGATTAAGATCTACTCTTCCTGATTTATCAAGCAATAATATTTTGACTAACGCCCCAGTTTGCTCAGCAATTAACTGCCAAGGAACAATATTTGCGTGGTGCTCACTCACGGCTAAAATAATTTCATCTGATTTATTTAAGATTGTTTTTCCTAAACTCGATGCAATCAAATTAATACTGTCTGTTGTTCCCTTTGTCCAAATAATTTCTTTAATTGATTTAGCATTAATAAAGTTTTTTACTGTTTCCCTAGCCTGCTCAAAAACTAGCGTTGCTTTACTGCTCAACTGGTGTGATGCACGGTGAACGTTTGCATTCGTGGCTTCATAAAAAGACACATGAGTTTGAATAACACAGTCAGGTTTTTGTGTAGTAGCACCATTATCAAAATATATGATAGGCGATTGTCTTTCTCGCGATAATTCAACTAAGCTATTTTCGCGAATAAGAGGAAAGTGTTGACGAAACTGTTCTGGATTAAAAGGCTTCATTTATAAATATCTACTTAAAAACAATGAGATAATAATTTCGTCATAATTATACCTTATCTTATCTCTGACAAAAATCGATTATGTATAGGTGATTTAGTCGCTTATGATATATAATAGCTTTAAGAGTACGAAGGATTATACGAGGAAATATGATGACGTTATATTCGTGGTTTTCAAGAATTAAAAAAGGATCAAATAAAAAAAACATTCGCAGTGAGCAGTCAAAAGCTAACCAATCTGTTCAATACATTGAAAATTATACAATGTGGCCAACAGCAACAATCAAATCTGATGCTAAAGTAATACCGCAAAGTTACACTAATACCGATGAAGGCCCTCTTCAACCGCAACAACCTATTATCAATATTGTTCGCTGATAAAATTACGCTAACTATTTACTTTTATAATATAAATTAATTAGTCATTTAGTTAGCGATTATTTCCCCACTAAGAACACTACAAATTTATACCAAATAATATTAATTCATGCCAAATATTAAAAACCTCCCTGACGTACTTTATTGTATCGGTCACGTTCACTTTCCCACCTAGCTGATTGTTCAAGCCAATAATTTGCAAGCTTAATATTTTTTTTATGTCGCGCTATTCGTTGTAAAGCAACATCTTCTGAAACATTCTTTCCAATGGCCGATTGTTGAAAGTAAGCTAAAGCAATATTGTAGTGAAAACTAGGCATTCTATAATGTGTTGTATTCTCTTTCAGCAGTAAACTATACAGTGGTGGAAAGCTGAGCGAAAAATATTGTAACTGAGTACGTTGTGCTAGCCCTTTATAAGCACTAAAATCCTCCCTCATTTTCGCGTTTGTTTTTTTACACGTTTGTGCGTTAAATACCCCAACCTCATTATTAAATTCTTCAGGGGTTCCTAGCTGCCAATTTCGTTTACCGTTCGACGCTGTCACTGACTGTAAAATGGGTGTATTGTCTTTAATATATTTCCCCCATGCTAATTGCTTCAATATTTTAGATCGAATCGTTCTTCTGTCACCATAATAAGTGTTTTCAAGTACGGCTATGTTTTGTGAAAAAGATTTAGTTTGCGTTACCTGGCAAGTATTATGTTCCGCTTGCAGAGGATATTCATCGACAAATCCCAATAAATGACTAATTTCATGAGCGACAACGTCTACCGTATCTTGTGAATCAAAATATAACATACCAAAATGAACATTAGCGCCACCTTGAGGCAACATAACACCTACATAACGTGTTTGAATTGAATTAGCATAAGGTGCCCACAGTGATTCATCACAACGAATTGCCGCTTGTTGGCGCTTAGTACAGTCAAGGGCATGCACTGGCATATAACGTACAGAAGCAAAACAAACTGCTCGACTTAGTGGCTGAGTATTAAAATCAGCAATGATACCTTCTAATTTTTTTAAGTGACTGAGACTTGTTGCAAAAAGCTGAATACTATTTTCACATTGCTGAATCATTTTACTAGTATCTAATGCTTTATTTGTCAGTTTGCCTATTTGATATTTTTCAATATCATTTAGTAATACCCGCCCTTCTACCGTTTCTTTTAATAATTGAGTATCATGGAGAAGACTGTTCTCTATGTAGCCAACTTGACCTTGGCTGATGGCTAGATTCAATTTCAATATCAATAATTTGGTTTGTAACCTAGTATGTAGTTTAGTGTTAATACTTAGGTTATTAGCAGAAAATGATAGTAATGTTTTTTCCGCGCTTGCAAAATCATTTTGATCAAAAAAGTGTTGCGCTAATGCCAAAGTTGCCTGATGAAATCCAAGTCGGCTAGCACTTTTAAACCAAAAGATCATTTTTTGGGGCGATGCTTTATAATAAAGCGCTAATTGATATGCAGCCTCTCCTTGTGTTTTTGCTAAAACTTTTGCCAAAGAGAGCCATTGTTCACTATGAAATTCTGAGCTATTCAAAGCATGGTTAAGTGCCATTAAATTTTCATGCTCAATAGCAAAGCTTAATTGTGCTTGGCTATGTTTATTTTTAGCAATTAAATTCGTTAAGTAATCGTCTAAAAAAAATGAGCTTGCTGATAATCCCGATAACAGGAAAATAAACAAACTCATGATGAGCAGCATTTTTTTCATTTATTTATTCTACTAATTCAATAAAACACGTAAATATATTAAGTGGTGTTACATGAGATAAACTATAATGCTTTTATTGTGCGCATTAAATCTAACTCAAGTCGTGCGTATCTATGTTCAACAAATTCGTAAACGTTAGTGCTTAGTGATAATTTAAAGAAATTAACTGCTGCACCATGGTCGCCTTTAATTTGGTTGTATTTACCTAAATAAAAGTAAGCTTCACACAGTCGGTCCGTCAGCGCTTTATTTGATTGCACATTATTTGTTAACTCATTGATAAAGGTTTCTTGGCTTATTTCTCCCAAATAAAGGTAAATAATTTGTTTTGCCCACATACGTTCGTCAACTTGGCTTGATCTTTCTTTTAATTTTGTTTTAGCTAACACCGCATCAACTTCATGTTCAGCTAAATATAACCATAATAAACGATATGGATCATCATTTTTTTCATGATGAAAATCATTAAAATCTTGTGCTGCTAATATGGGTCTATCACCATAATAAAGCGCTATACCGCGATTTAAGTGCGCATACTCATGCTCTGGTTCAAGTTCTAAAACAGCATCAAAGCTATCATAAGCTTGAGAAAATTCAGTTAATTGTGTGAAATGTATACCTAAAAAGTTATAAGCATCTGTTAAATTTGCATTAAATTTTAGAGCTTGCGTGAAATCTATACGCGCTAACGCACGTAAACCAACACTGTCATATAAAACGCCTCTATCATAATGAAGCTGTGCTTTTTGTTCATCAGTAATTTTAACGTGGCTTATAACTTCAGACAAACGCGCAATAGCAATTTCACTTTTAAAGTTAACAGGTGAAGGTTCAGCAATCACTAATTGGCTCATTATAGATGTATTGTTAGTACTATCATTCGCATCCAGTGACACACAACCTTGTATAAGCAAGAAGAACGAAAAATAAAAAGTCACCCTTAACGGTGTAAATTTGCATAGAGAAAAGAATAAATTCACTCAGTTGCCTTAAAATTAATAAAATAAAATGTCTAGTGTCAACGATTGTACTTGATCTACCAACAAAAAAGGAGCCAAAAGGCTCCTTTTTAATAGACTAAATTGTAAATGACTGAGTCATTTACAATCGCTAAAGTTACTCTGCTGCAGGTGTTTCTTCTGCTGGTTTTTCCATAGCTTCTTTAATACTTAAACGTACGCGGCCTTGGCGATCTACTTCTAATACTTTAACTTTCACTTCTTGACCTTCAGATAACACGTCACTTACGTTATTAACACGCTCGTCTGAAATTTGTGAAATATGAACTAAACCATCTTTACCTGGTAATACATTAACGAAAGCACCGAAATCTACAATACGCACAACCTTACCTGTGTAAAGCGTACCAACTTCAATTTCAGCAGTTAAAGCTTTAATGCGATTAATCGCATCTTCTGCTTGTTCGCCAGAAGTCGCAGCAATTTTTACTGTACCATCATCATCAATCTCAATAGTTGTACCCGTTTCTTCAGTAAGTTGACGAATAGTTGCACCACCTTTACCAATAATATCACGAATTTTATCTTGATTAACTTTCATGGTATGAATACGTGGAGCAAATTCAGAAATATCATCTCTGTGCCCTTTAATTGCTTCATCCATAACTGACAATATATGAGTACGTGCTGCTTTTGCTTGGTTTAACGCAATTTGCATAATTTCTTGCGTAATACCTTCAATTTTAATATCCATTTGCAGTGCAGTGATACCACCTGTTGTTCCTGCTACTTTAAAGTCCATGTCACCTAAGTGATCTTCATCACCTAAAATATCAGAAAGCACAACGAAGTTTTCGCCTTCTTTTACTAGACCCATTGCAATACCCGCAACAGAAGCTTTAATTGGTACACCAGCATCCATTAGCGCTAATGAAGTGCCACATACAGACGCCATTGAAGATGAACCATTCGATTCAGTGATTTCAGAAACAACACGCACAGCATACGGAAATTCTTCAATGGTTGGCATAACCGCTAACATACCACGTTTTGCTAAACGGCCATGACCAATTTCACGACGCTTAGGAGAACCAACAAAACCCGTTTCACCTACACAGTATGGAGGGAAGTTGTAATGCAACATAAATGCATCAGTCTTTTCACCCATAATAGTATCTAAACGTTGTGCATCACGTTGTGTACCTAATGTCGCTGTAACTAACGCTTGTGTTTCACCACGAGTAAAAACAGCAGAACCATGAGTACGTGGTAGTACACCTGTCATCACGTCTAATGCACGAATCGACTCAGGATCACGACCATCAATACGTGGGCTACCTTGTGTAATTCGACCGCGCACAACGGTTTTTTCTAAATCATGGAATAAATCTTTTGCTTCTTGAACATTAAGTTCGGCATTTTCAGCTAATAACGCTTCAACAACTGAGTTACGAATTTCAGCTATTTTTTCATAACGAACAGCTTTTTCAGTGATTTGATACGCTTCATTTACTTGTGCTTCACTTAACTCAGCAATTTTTGCAACAAGCTCTGCATTTTTAACAGGTGCGGTCCACTCCCATACAGGCGTATTTACTTCAGCTTTAAATTCTTTAATCGCGTCTATTGCTACTTGCATTTGATCATGACCAAAAACAACAGCACCTAGCATCACTTCTTCAGATAATACGTCAGCTTCAGATTCAACCATTAAAACAGCCGAATCAGTACCTGAAACCACTAAATCTAACTGACTTGTTGGTAATTCAGATTGTAATGGATTAAGAATATATTGACCTTCAGTATAACCAACGCGTGCTGCGCCAACAGGACCGCTAAATGGAACACCCGCAATAGCTAAAGCTGCAGAAGTACCAATGAGTGAAATAATATCAGGAGCAATTTCAGGATTAACCGAAACAACCGTAATAATTACTTGTACTTCGTTAGTGAAACCTTCAGGGAATAATGGACGAATTGGACGGTCAATTAAACGAGCAATTAAGGTTTCTTCTTCAGAAGGACGGCCTTCACGTTTAAAAAAGCTACCTGGAATCTTACCTGCAGCGTAAGTACGCTCTTGATAATTAACGGTTAATGGAAAAAAGTCTTGGCCTTCTTTCGCTTCTTTTTTAGCAACTACTGAGACTAATACAGAAGTATCGTCCATACTTGCCATTACTGCTGCTGATGCTTGACGAGCAATAGTGCCCGTTTCAAGTGTTACTGTATGTTTACCAAATTGAAATTTTTTAGTTACTGGATTAAACATTTACTATGTTTCCTTTATTTTTCACGTTCTGCTTTCCCTTTAAAAGACTTAAACAGTAACGTATTGATTATTTTAATCAATCTGTACAATTATTTATTCACTTAAACCTTCTTAATATACGGCTAAGTAGAACAAAAAATTATACAGTTTGATTGATTATTTTATTAAAAATTTGTGTTTACATTTATCACTGATTAAAACAGCTAAAAACAAACACGCATATTATACTGACCTGAGCATTTTTTGCTAGCAAGAATCGCGAGTTAAGGTTTTTATGTTCATTTAAAAAACAAAAAAGGAGCCAAAGGCTCCTTTTTTTAAAATAGATAAATCAACAATTAACGACGTAGACCTAATTTACCAATTAAAGCAGTATAACGTTCAACGTTTTTGCCTTTTAAGTAATCAAGTAATTTACGACGTTGTGCAACCATGCGTAATAAACCACGACGTGAATGGTGATCATGGATGTGCTCTTTAAAGTGACCTTGTAAATGGTTAATTTGTGTTGATAACAAAGCAACTTGTACTTCTGGTGAACCTGTATCACCTTCTTTTTGAGCATATTCTGCAACGATAGCTGCTTTTTGTGTAGCATTTAAAGACATTATAAATCCTTAGTGTAAAACTTATTTCTATTGATGAAACAAGTTAAAATAACAACCTAAGCCAAACACTAATTCAGCCGAGGTAACGAAAGAGCGCGTATTCTAGCAGCCAATTAGTAAATTGCAAGGATTAAAGTGATGTAAGACAATATTAGCCAAAACAGAGCTGACTCAGCTAAATTACTACAATACGTTTTGGTGCAACTTGTCCGTCATCATTTATAACGCCCACACCAATAAACTCAGCATTTTTATCGTTTTCGTCTTCACCTATATACACTTGAACATTGCCATCCATCGGTGCTTTATAAGCTTGAACAGGATTACCGTGACGTAAAAAGTTAGCTGACATGTCATCAACATAAACAGCAGGCATACCATCAACAGCACTTTGCATAGGTAACAACAAAGGATCAAGTAGTACTGACGGTGATACTTCGTCTGAATTTGCTTGTGCAAGTAACGCTTCAAGTTGCGGCAATGTCACCATTTTATCAACGGGATAACTACCTACAGCTAAGCGACGTAATTCTGCAACGTGAGCACCACACCCTAATAACTCACCTAAGTCATCAATAATGGTACGGATATAAGTGCCTTTTGACACATGAATTTTGAGTTCAACTTCATTCAGTTCAAAACGTAATAGTTCTAACGAAAATACAGTAATATCACGTGATTCCCGAGGTACTTCAATTCCTTCACGCGCATATTTATATAAAGGCTTACCTTGGTATTTTAATGCTGAATACATAGACGGAACTTGTTTGGTAGTACCACGGAAATGGTTCAACGCTTTATTTAACTGTTCAGGTGAAATATCGACAGGTTTTTCACTAACTATGTCGCCATCTGCATCACTTGTGGTTGTACGAATACCAAGTTTAGCAGTCACTTGATAGGTTTTATCTGTGTCTAATAAAAATTGCGAAAACTTTGTGCCTTCACCTAAACATATTGGCAACATTCCCGTAGCCAAAGGATCTAAGGCTCCTGTGTGACCCGCTTTTTGTGCAAAGTAAACACGCTTAACAGCTTGTAATGCATGGTTTGATGACATTTCATAAGGCTTATCTAATAATAGAACACCATTTACAGGACGACCTTTTCTACGTTTTGCCATAACTTATTCGCTCTTTTCACTATCTTCTATACTATTGTCTGTGCTGTTATTTGCGCTTTCGTTTGTTATGTCGTTTTTATGGCTGTCACTCGCAACGGCTTGATCCACCAAAGCACTCATACGGACCCCTTCAGCCATTGATTTGTCATAAACAAAACGTAAATGCGGCATGATTCGCGCACGTAAACGCTTTCCTAATAATGAACGGATATAGCCTTCTGCTTCTGCCAACACTTCAAGCGAAGTTTTAATATCTTCTTCGCTATCATTAAAAAAAGTAACAAACACTTTTGCGTACGCTAAATCGCGTGTTACTTCAACTGCTGAAACTGTCGTCATACTTAAACGTGGATCTTTAATTTCACGCATTAAAATAACAGCAATTTCTTTTTGAATTTGCTGACCAACACGGTCTGTACGGGCATATTCTCTAGCCATGAATTTCTCCTAACAAAAACGGAGGCTTAGCCTCCGTTCTAATTTCTATATTCGAAGGTCAGTCAATTAAAGACTTCTCTGAACCTCTACCGTTTCAAAAACTTCAATTTGATCGCCAACGCGAACGTCATTATAGTTTTTCACGCCGATACCACATTCAGTACCATTACGAACTTCCTGTACGTCATCTTTAAAGCGACGTAATGATTCAAGTTCACCTTCGTAAATAACAACATTATCACGTAAAACACGAATTGGAGCGCTACGTTTGATAAGACCTTCAGTAACCATACAACCAGCAATAGCGCCAATTTTAGGTGATTTGAATACATCACGTACTTGAGCCAAACCAATAATTTCTTGTTTGAATTCAGGCGCAAGCATACCACTCATTGCTTGTTTAACTTCCTCAATTAATGAGTAAATAACACTGTAATAGCGTAAATCAATATTTTCAGACTCGATCACTTTACGAGCAGACGCATCAGCACGTACATTAAAACCAACAACAATCGCATTTGAAGCTGCCGCTAACGTTGCATCCGTTTCAGTAATAGCACCAACACCTGAGCCAATAATTTTAACTTTTACTTCATCAGTAGAAAGTTTAAGTAATGAATCAGTGATTGCTTCTAGTGACCCTTGAACATCAGACTTAATCACAACATTTACTTCAGATATATCACCTTCGGCCATGCTAGCAAACATGTTCTCAAGTTTCGCTTTTTGTTGACGTGCTAATTTAACATCACGGAATTTACCTTGACGATATAAAGCAACTTCACGCGCTTTTTTCTCATCTTTAACAACAGTAGCTTCATCACCTGATTGCGGCACACCACTTAAGCCCAATATTTCGACCGGAATTGATGGACCAGCTGACTGAATTGCTTTACCGTTTTCGTCTCGCATCGCACGCACGCGACCATATTCTAAACCACAAAGTACGATATCACCTTGTCTCAACGTACCTTCTTGCACAAGAACCGTTGCAACAGGGCCACGTCCTTTATCTAGTTTTGACTCAACAACAACACCGTTAGCCATTTTATCAATAACGGCTGTTAACTCTAACACTTCAGATTGCAATAATACCGCGTCTAATAATTCATCAATGCCTAAACCTGTTTTTGCTGAAACATGACAAAATTGTACATCACCGCCCCACTCTTCAGATAATACATCGTGTTGTGATAATTCACTCTTCACTCTGTCTGGATCGGCGCCTTCTTTATCCATTTTGTTTACAGCAATAATAATAGGTGCTTCAGATGCTTTCGCATGCTGAATTGCTTCTATTGTTTGAGGCATAACACCATCATCAGCGGCAACCACAATAATAACAATATCTGTTGCTTTTGCACCTCGTGAACGCATGGCAGTAAATGCAGCATGGCCTGGAGTATCTAAGAATGTGATCATGCCATGACCCGTTTCTACGTGATAAGCACCAATATGTTGAGTAATGCCTCCCGCTTCACCATCAGCAACTTTTGCTTCTCGAATGTGATCAAGTAGTGATGTTTTACCATGATCAACATGACCCATAATAGTCACTACTGGTGCACGAGTAATTGCTTCACCTGCTGCACCGCGATCTGCTAATACGGCTTCTTCTAGTGCATTTTCTTTAACAAGAACAACATCAAAGCCCATTTCTTCAGCAACCAATGCGGCTGTTTCTTGGTCTATTACTTGGTTAATGGTTGCCATAGCCCCCATTTTGAACATAGCTTTAACAACTTCAGCACCTTTTTTAGCCATTTTGTTGGCAAGTTCAGCAACAGAAATTGTTTCACCAATGCGTATATCTTGTACTTTAGTTTCAACAGGTTTAGTAAAACCATGCTTCAAACTTTGTGGTGCTGATAAAGTAGCTTTACGCCCTTTACCAGAACGGCCAGCATTAGCATTTTTGTCTTGTGCCGCTTTTTTCTTCTTACGACGTCGACCTGCACCTTCATCTGCAGCATCAATTTTATCTTCTGCTTCTTGCGCATATTTAGACGAAGTAACATGAACGACTTCTTTTTCTTTCGCTTTACGTTCTTCTTCTTGAGCTTTCCAACGCGCTTCATTTTCTTCTGCTAATTTTCTTGCAGCTTCAGCAGCTTCTTTCGCTTCTGCTTCAATTTTTGCTGCGGCCTCTCTTTCCTGAATCAAGCGAAGTTTTTTAGCTTCTTCGGTTTCTTCAACTTTAGCCACAGGTGCTTGTTCTGGATTTTTAGCTTTTTCAGCAGCCACTTGTTTCGCCTTTTCTGCCGCTTCAAGCTTGGCTGATGCTTTACGTTCAGCTTCTGCTTCTGCTTTTGCTAGGGCAACAGCACGTGCATTTTCTGCTTCTTTCGCTGCTAATTCAGCTTTCGCTTTCGCTTCTGCTTCAGCTTTTTCTGCCGCTTCTGCTTCAGCTTTCGCTGCTGCTTCTGCTATTTGCTGTTCTTCTATCTCACTTCGTTTAACATAAGTACGTTTTTTACGTACTTCAACATTTACCGATTTCGCTTTACTACCATGACCCATTGTCAAGGTAGATTTAGTTTTGCGATTTAATGTTAGCTTGTTCGGCTTAGCTTCTGAATTGTCACCATGTTGTTTTTTTAAATACCCCAACAAGGATTCTTTTTCGTCTTGCGAAATCACATCAGTTGCCGATTTCATCACGCCTGAATCAGCCAATTGGCTCACTAAACGCTCCACCGGTGTACCAATTTCTTTGGCAAGTTCTGCTACAGTTATATCTGCCATCTACGCTATTCTCCCGGTGTTATTTATTCTTCGTTAAACCAACAAATGTTACGTGCTGCCATTATTAGCTCACCCGCTTTGGTTTCAGTTAATTCTTCTATATCGCTTATTTCGTCAATGCCTTGCTCTGCTAAGTCTTCTAATGTGCAAATACCACGACTTGCTAAAACAAACGCTAAGTGACGCTCTAAACCATCAAGTGCAAGCAAGTCAGCTGCTGGCTCTGCGCCTTCTAATGACTCTTCACTTGCTAAAGCTTGTGTGGTTAATGCTTCTTTAGCACGATCACGAAGCTCTTCTACAATTTCTTCAGTTAAACCATCAATTTCGAGCATTTCAGCTACAGGTACATAAGCAATTTCTTCTAATGACGTAAAGCCTTCATCAGAAAGTAACGTAGCAAAATCTTCATCTAAGTCTAGTTTTTCGATGAATAAGTTTAATACCTTGTCATTTTCTGCTTGATGTTTTTCTTTCATGGCTTCAACAGTCATTACGTTTAGTTCCCAGCCAGTTAGTTGACTTGCTAAACGAATATTTTGACCGCTTCTACCAATTGCCATGGCTAAATTACTTTCTTCAACCGCAATATCCATAGTGCCTTTGTCTTCATCAACAATGATCGAAGCCACTTCAGCAGGCGCCATTGCGTTAATAACATATTGTGCTACGTTATCATCATACAAAACAATATCAACACGTTCGCCACCTAGCTCACCAGATACCGCTTGTACACGTGAACCGCGCATACCAACACATGCACCAACAGGGTCTATACGTTTGTCATTACTTTTCACAGAAATTTTAGCACGTGAACCAGGATCACGAGCCGCACCTTTAATTTCCAACATTTCTTCACCAATTTCTGGTACTTCAAGACGGAAAAGCTCAATTAACATTTCTGGTTTTGTACGACTAACAAATAACTGTGCGCCGCGTGCTTCTGGCTTTATTTCATATAATAAACCACGAACTCTATCACCTGGACGGAAACTTTCACGCGGTAACATATCATCGCGATAAATTATTGCTTCAGCATTATTACCTAAATCTAAAATAACGCTTTCTCTACTCGATTTTTTTACTACGCCTGTTACTAATTCACCAATTTGTTCTTGGTAAGCATCAACAACTAATGCGCGCTCTGCTTCACGAATTTTTTGTACAATAACTTGTTTAGCTGTTTGTGTGGTAACACGATCAAACTTGACTGATTCAATTTGATCTTCAACATAATCACCGACATTTAGTTCGGCATTTTCATATTGCGCAGCTGACAAGCTAATTTCGGCAAAAGGATTGCTCATCGCTTCATCATCTTCAATAATTAACCAACGACGAAATGTGTCAAACTCGCCAGATATACGGTCAATACAAACACGTACCGCTATATCACCTTCATATTTTTTCTTGGTTGCTGTTTCTAAAGCTGTTTCCATTGCTTCAAAAATGCTTTCTCTCGGTAATGCTTTTTCATTTGATACCGCATCAACAACCAGTAATATTTCTTTACTCATGCTTCTTAGCCTTAATTTTATTATTTCTATAGTCGCGCTACAAGATTCGCTTTATCAACATTATTGATGACAAGTTCGTATTCAATGCCATCAACGTCAACGATCAATGTGTCATTTTCTATGGCAACTAAGGTACCTTTAAACTTTCGACGACCGTTTAAAGGCATCGATAATCTGATATTTACTATTTCACCTATCACTGATTGAAAGTGCGCCATTTCAAACAATGGTTTATCAACACCTGGTGATGATACTTCTAAATTGTATTCACTACTTATTGGATCTTCTACATCTAAAATAGCACCTACTTGACGACTTACTTCTGCGCAGTCATCAACATTGATGCCATTTTCATGATCAATAAACAAACGTAAAACTGAATTATTACCTGCACTGATAAATTCAACACCCAGTAATTCTTTACCTGTTTCTTCCACCGCGGGACGAAGCATGTCAGTTAGTTTTTGTTCAAATTTAGCCAATCGTTATCTCCTGTCTTACCTAAAATCAATTAAAAATTCACATTAAATAAAATTTAAGGTACAAAAAAAGGGCTTATAGCCCAGCATGTATTTTTGCTGTAATTTTTGTTTTTAATACTTGCCAACGTTATTTAAGCTATAATATTAAACACTAAAAACAAAAAAACCCCATAACAGGGGTCTATATCACTGACCCCATACTTTTTATTTAACAGCCTTTTAGTTAAGCGTTGTTAAGAAAAAAGTACTAATAACAAGAATAGGAACCCCCACATTCACACGAAAAAGTAGTGGGTTAATTCTTCAGTGACATCTTGCTATTTGTTCAATATTTAGCTTTGCAGTAAAATGAACAGGACAGATTATATAAGGGCAAACGTCTTAGCGCAAGCTTCAATGCCAATTATATGCTTAAAAATCAACAGAAATTGGCGTAAATAATTAACATATGTATTACAATAAGTTAATATAAACACAGTATCAGTACTATATAGCTTTATAATAACTTTATAGTCATTAATGTACTGAATCAATTTAGTATTTTTGTGGAGTAATTTACTCAGTATGTACACATTCCCTCAATTATTATTAAGAAACATTGCTTTGGCGCTGATTTTTATCGCATCTATCAGTGTTGTTTCTTTCATTATGTTGTCTTCATTAATCCAAAATAAGAGTCAAGCGCATATTTTACTTGTTGATACATTAGCACAACAATTTACGGCCAACGAAAATGAGAACAAACTAGAAAGCGCAAACACGCTATTAAAGACACTTAAAAAAGTAACAGATTACAAACAATTAACTATTTATGATATTTCAGGTGAAAAGTTAGTTCAATTTATCAATAAAGACTCCGTAATTGGCTTTTCTTTATTATTTCCTGCAGCTAACAAAGTGACCCCTCAAAACATAGAATTGACGATTGAATACCAACTAAACTTTACCGATGAATCCATTTTAGTATTAACCTTTATTGTACTATCTCTTGTTTTATCATTATTTTTAGTTACTTTTGCTACCACGTTAAGCTCAAAACGATACAAAACCATGTTTAATATTATTGGGCAACAAATCAAAAATGAGCTGGCTTTAATTAATAATACCAATATAACAGACAAAGAAAGATCTACTACTGATCAGAGTGTTTTAGAAATACCCGAATTAAAAAAAGGCGTTGATGATATAAAAATGCTAATGAAATCACAGCTAAAGAATGTGATTGATTTAGAACAAACAGCTTATATTGATGCATTAACCAAACTAGATAATCGGGGTCGTTTTATTCAGTTTTATGAAAATAATGTTGTTAATGACAGCCCTGTTAAATTTGGAGTGCTAGTGATGACACGTTGCTCTGAATTACAAACAATTAATCAAATACACGGATACCATGAAGGGGATAATTATATTGCTCGTGTCGCTGAGCTTATTAAGAAAACCATTTCAATTTACCCTGACGGTAAATTATTCCGATTAAACAGCTCTGATTTTGCCAGCATATTGCCCAATATAAAATTGAAAGATGCAGAAAAATTTGCCCAAGAATTAACCATATTGTTTAATGAGTATCAACTTGCTTCAGATTTAGACTCTGTTGCTTATTCTGGCTTGGTTGCCTTTAACAAAACAAAGCCATTAGGTGAATTACTTGCCTTAGCAGATACAGGCGTAAGTATTGCTCAAACACAAGCGCCTAATTCTTGGTACACACAAACAGATACCGACATATTACAAAAAAATAGTGCTAATTATGGTAATCAAAATTGGCGACAAGAAATAGAGAGTGTTATTGATAATCAACGTATCACATTATTACTACAACCTATTCAACCAAGCGGACGCAATAACAAAGTGTATGGTGAAGTATTAGCGCGTTTTTTAAACTCAAACAACGAGATGTTACCCACAGCTTCTTTTATTGCCATGGCTGAAAAACTCGATCAAATAACCGCTATTGACAAACTGATTGTAGAAACAACCCTTCGAAATATTGTAGATAAAAATATGCTTGGTCAAAGTTTTGGCATAAATATCAGCCCCCGAAGTATTAGCGATGAACACTTCATCATTTGGTTAGAGCGTAGATTATTACGTGATCCTAAAATATCAACCCATTTAGTTTTTGAGATATCAGAATACGGATTACAACAAAATATAAAAACCAGTAAACGATTAATTGATATGTTACATCGCGTTGGTTCTCGGGTTACTGTTGAGCGCTTTGGCATTGGATTAACCTCGTTTAAATTTTTCCGAGATTTAACACCAGACTATATCAAAATGGACAGTTCATATACTCGTGATATTGATGACGATAAAAACAACCAATACTTCTTACGTTTAATGGTTGATTTAGCCCATAGATTGAGCATTAATGTTTTGGCTGAAAGTGTTGAAAGCCAGGAAGAAAAACACACCTTAGAAAAACTCTTTATTGATGGTTGCCAAGGATTTTACATAGGAAAACCACACCCACTATAAAAAATTAACTGTAATTTTTTTCTATTAAAGCCAAATAATCTACTATTTGGCTTTTTTATAATTAGCATATATTTAGTCCAGATCATAAACACATAACAACCTTATTAATAGTGGTGTTGTTATATCGATTAAAACAAAGGATAATGTAGCTAATATTATAAAACTAACGTTCTGATCTAACACGCAAATGACTGATTACATTCTGCTACTTATTGGCACAGTACTCGTGAATAACTTTGTATTGGTGCAATTCCTCGGTTTATGCCCTTTTATGGGGGTGTCTTCACGTACTGAAACCGCTATTGGCATGTCGTTTGCCACAACCTTTGTTATGACGCTTGCATCCTTACTTAGCTACTTAGTGACAACGTATATTTTAACGCCTCTCAATCTTGAATACCTCACCACAATGAGCTTCATTTTAGTGATAGCCGTTGTAGTGCAGTTTACCGAAATGGTTGTGCACAAAACCAGTACCAGTCTGTACCGTTTATTAGGTATTTTTTTACCACTAATCACTACAAACTGTGCCGTGCTTGGTGTGGCTTTATTAAATTTAAGATTAGAGCATAACTTTTTTGAATCAATTATTTATGGCTTTGGTGCTGCCGCTGGATTTTCTTTAGTTTTAGTCATGTTTTCTGCTATGAGAGAAAAACTTGTCAACGCTGATGTTCCAACGCCCTTTAAAGGCGCCGCCATTGCAATGATCACTGCTGGCCTCATGTCTTTAGCTTTCATGGGCTTTTCTGGCCTAGTTAAAATATAGAGTACATTTAACCTATGAATATTTTAATTGCCATACTTGTTTTAGGACTTATCGCTGCCCTATTCGGCGCGATCCTTGGTTATGCTTCCATACGTTTTCATGTTGAAGGTGATCCCATTGTTGAGCAACTTGACGCTTTACTACCACAAACACAATGTGGTCAATGTGGTTACCCAGGTTGTAAGCCTTATGCTGAAGCGGTTGCTAATGGCGAAGCAATTAATAAATGCGCTCCTGGTGGTGAAGATACTATCAAAAAAATTGCAGATTTACTCGGGGTTGATGTAGAACCGTTAGATGAAAATCATGACGCGAAAAAAGGGCCTACCGTCGCTTTTATTATTGAAGAAGATTGTATTGGTTGTACCAAATGCATTCAAGCATGCCCTGTTGATGCCATTCTAGGCGCTGCTAAACAAATGCATACCATTATTAGTGATGAATGCACAGGTTGTGATTTATGTGTAGCGCCCTGCCCTGTTGATTGTATTGAAATGCGTCCTATCCCTGAAACTGTTCAAAATTGGCAATGGGATTTAACTAAAATTGCTGTTAAGCAAGTAGATTAGGAGAAAGAACTTATGGAATCTATAGTCGAACGCATCAATCAGCAAAAATTTTGGCAATTTCACGGTGGCATTCACCCACCTGAACAAAAAAAATTGACTTCAGACAAACCCATTAGGCAATTACCCTTACCAAAACAACTTATATTACCTTTACAGCAACATATAGGTAGCCAAGGTGATCTACTGATCAAGGTAGGTGATAAAGTACTAAAAGGCCAACCCTTAACACAAAGTACCAACCCAATGGCTGTGCCAATACACGCACCAACCAGTGGCGTTATTAGTGCTATAAAAAAATCAGTTATCGCGCATCCATCAGGTTTAAGTGATCTATGTATCTTCCTTGATGTAGATTTTAATGATACGTGGCTTCCTCGAAGAATATGTCAAGATTTCACCCAACTCACTAAAAATGAAATAATTAGTAAAATAGCCAACGCTGGTATTGCAGGTATGGGTGGCGCTGGTTTTCCAACACATATCAAAGTGAATACCAAACCTGACATCAATTTCTTAATCATCAATGCCGCAGAATGTGAGCCTTATATCACCGCAGACGATTTATTGATGTGTGAGCAAAGCGAAGCAATTATTGATGGCATAAAAATACTTGACCAATTACTTAACCCTGCCTTTATATTAATTGGCATTGAAAACAATAAACCCAAAGCAATTAAAGCATTGCAAAAAGCAACACAGTTTATTGATAAGATGAAAGTTTGTACTCTCCCGACAAAATACCCAACAGGTGGTGAGAAACAACTAATTAAAATATTAACAGGTAAAGAAGTTAAAAGCGGCGCGTTGCCTATTCATTCAGGTATTGTTGTGCAAAATGTTGCGACTTGTTTTGCCATCAGTGACGCAGTTATTCACGATATTCCTTTGATAAGGCGTGTTGTGACGCTAACAGGACAGGCTTTAAGCAAACCACAAAATGTTTGGGCTCTGTTAGGCACGCCCGTAAGCTATTTGCTTGAACAAACTGGCTTTACAAATGAAAACACAGCAGATAACAACAAAAATATTAACCTTCCTCCTCCAGTTATCATGGGCGGCCCTTTAATGGGCTTTAGTATTTTAAATGAATTAGTGCCTATTGTTAAAACCAGTAATTGTATTCTAGCACCAAGCAAAACAGAAATGCCAAGTGCCTTTGACAATAATAGTAAAGAATTAGAATGTATTCGTTGTGGTCAATGTAGTGATGTATGTCCAAGCCAACTATTACCACAAGAATTACAATGGAGCGCTAAAGCAAAAGATTACCAACAATTAACGAAACTTAATATATTTGATTGTATTGACTGCGGTGCCTGCGCCTATGTGTGTCCGAGCCAAATTCCATTAGTACAATATTACCGAGTAGCTAAAGCTGAAATTCGTCAACAACAACAACTTGATATAAAGTCTGAGAAAGCAAAAGTACGCTTTGAAGCAAGAAAATTGCGTCTAGAAAAAGAAAAAATTGCGCGCGAAGAAAAACATAAAAAAGCTGCAGCTGCGCGTAAAGCAACCATGAATAAAAAGTCAGCTGATGGCACTAGTGCAAGTTCAGCCGTTGCTGCAGCCTTAGCAAGAGTAAAAGCTAAAAAAGAAGCAACTGAAAAAACAGTTAGCGATTCTCCAACTATCAATAATGGAAAAACTAAAGAGCATGACGAGTTATCCTCTACAAGTAATGAAGATCAAGGAGATAAATCACAAGTAAAAGCCAAAAGGCTAGCGAAAAGCCGAGCTGCAGAAGAAAAATCAGACGCATTACCAACAGCAATAAGTGTTGAAGATGAAGCTGAAGATGAAAAATCGCAAGTAAAAGCGGCCATTGCTAGAGCAAAAGCTAAAAGACTTGCAAAAAGTCAAGCTGTAGAAAAACAAGAAGAAACAACAGAAACAAATAATGAAGCCATTGAACCGCCAATAGCAAACAATAAAGCGAATAACGAAGACAAAAAAGCAAAAATAGCAGCGGCCATAGCCAAAGCCAAGGCAAAAAAAGAAGCTAAAAATGAAATAAAAGCGCCAGAAGTTAATCTAGAAAATAAAAAATCAGACGTTGTAACACCAAACGTAGACGACAAAAAAACGAGAATTGCCTTGGCCGTAGCGAAAGCCAAAGCTAAGGCAAACGCAAAGAAAGACCAAAAAAAACAAGCTGAACTATTGCAAATAACCAATAATGAAGCGAAATCATCCTTAAAACTTAGTAAAGAAGAATCAGAATAATTATGGCATTTTGGATAGCAAGTTCACCCCATAATCACAACCAAGCTGAAACGTCTGCCTTAATGCGTATTGTGATTTATGCTTTATTACCTGGTATTTTTACCCAATGGTACTTTTTGGGATGGGGCAATATTATTCACATAGCCTTAGCTGTAGTCACCGCATTACTGTGTGAATTCACAGCGTTATCACTGCGAAACAAAAACGTAGACAAAGGCATCACTAAACAACTTTTTGATGGTAGCGCCATACTTACAGCCGTATTACTTGGTATTTGTTTACCCGCTGTTGCCCCGTGGTGGATTTCAGTCATTGGCGCAGCATTTGCTATTTTAGTAGTTAAACAACTTTATGGTGGTTTAGGACATAACCTGTTTAATCCAGCAATGGCCGCTTATGTGATGTTATTAATTTCATTTCCCGTGCAAATGACGTCTTGGCAACCAACACTCGCCCTTATGACTATAGAATTAGATTTTTACAATACGCTAATCACTATATTTACAGGCTTTACTAATGACGGTTACTCCGTAGAACAACTACGTACCAATTTAGACGGTTATACCATGGCAACACCGCTTGACACGTTAAAAACTACCATTGGTTTAGGCTATACAACAGTAGAAACCATGCAAAATGAGCTGTTTTCTAATAATTTATCTGCAAGTTTAGGTTTTGCTTTCGGATGGGAGTGGATTAATATCGCCTTTTTTGCTGGTGGTCTAATACTAATTGCCAAAAAGGCCATTGCTTGGCAAACACCTTTGAGCTTTTTATTGAGCTTATTTATTTGTTCATTTATTGCTTATAGTTTAAACCCCGACATCAATGCCTCTCCGTTTTTTCATTGGCTTACTGGTGGCTGCATGTTAGGAGCCTTTTTTATTTTAACCGACCCTGTTTCAGGTGCTACCAGTGTAAAAGGTCGTTTGCTTATTGGTGCGCTGGCTGGATTATTAGTTTACTTAATACGCACTTTTGGTGGCTACCCTGATGGTGTCGCTTTTGCTGTATTACTTTGTAACATGTCAGCCCCCCTTATAGATCAATATACTCGCCCACGTACTTATGGACATAATATTAACACTGATAATTTCTCAGTCATTAAAGATAACCTAGATAAGTCTAAAACAGACGGGCAAGGAGGAAGTAAATAATGTCAGAGCCACTTCCTAATAACACGCAAAAAAAACAGAAAACAAACGAAAAAAAAACAACGTCTATTTTTAATGTAGCCATACAAAAAAACAGCCAAATATTAGCCTTATTCGCTATTGTATGTACCGCTATAGTAGGTTTAGTGAATGAGTTAACTAAAGATAGGATTATAGCACAATCACAGCTACAACTATTAAATACACTACACAGTATTATTGAACCCCATCGTTATAATAACGACATAACTCAAGACTGTGTTAACTTAAATACCACAATACTCAATACAAATAACGACAATAAAACGACTCAAACGGCCTACATAGCCCGTAAAGATAATACGCCAATAGCAGTAGCTATTACCAATACTGCACCCGATGGATACAATGGTAATATTGACTTTATCGTTGCGATTAATATGGACAATACAATCAGCGGTGTTCGTGTGTTAAAACACCAAGAAACCCCTGGACTGGGCGATAAAGTAGAAATCAGAAAAAGTGCTTGGATAACTGGTTTTAATGGCAAAAAACTTCTTTCTGAAAATGACAATCGTTGGGCTGTGTCTAAAGATGGTGGCATTTTCGACCAATTTACAGGGGCAACTATTACCCCAAGAGCAATTGTTAAAGCCATGAAAAAAACACTGTTATTTTTTCAAGAAAACAAAGAAACACTCTTAACCTTACCTAATAGTTGTTTGATAACAAATAACGATCCTCAAATTGAAAATGATCAGATAAAAGTACAGAAAAGTGAGGTCACAAGTGAGCACTAATAATGAAGAGTTACCTGATAACTCAACCGAACTCTCACCAGAATTAACCAATGAAGCTGCCGAACAAGCATTGACTAAACAAGCACTCAGAGCTGAATACAAAGAATTAGCACTGCAAGGTTTGTGGAAAAACAACCCCGGCTTAGTACAATTGTTAGGGCTTTGTCCTTTACTTGCTGTAACAGCAACAGTGACCAATGCCTTAGGCTTGGGTTTAGCTACATTATTGGTTTTAGTTTGCTCTAATGCAACAGTTTCAGCGATACGCCACTGGGTTCCAAAAGAAATACGTATTCCTATTTTTGTATTAATTATTGCGGCTTTTGTTACCTGCGTGCAATTATTAATGAATGCCTTCACTTATGGTGTATACCAATCGTTAGGTATATTTTTGCCCTTAATCGTTACTAACTGCGCAATCATTGGCAGAGCTGAAGCCTACGCCTCTAAAAACCCCATATCGCAAGCAAGTTTTGATGGGTTAATGATGGGGTTAGGATTTGCTTTAGTGCTACTATTATTAGGCGCTATCCGTGAAGTGCTAGGTCAAGGTACTTTATTTGATGGCGCACATCTATTACTAGGTGATTGGGCTAAAGTGCTACGTATTGAAGTAATGCATTTAGATAGCCAGTTTTTATTAGCCATTTTGCCTCCAGGCGCATTTATCGCAATGGGTTTTATTATTGCCCTTAAAAATGTCATTGATGATAAAATAAAACAACGCCAACCTAAAACAGAAAAACAAGCAATAGAGCGCGTTAGAGTCAACTTTGAATCATAGCAATATAGCAACACTGTGAATACTAAAAAATGAACAAAGAAAAACGTTTAGAAATGTTAAAAAGGTTGCGTCAAAACAACCCAAAACCAACAACAGAGTTGAACTTCAGCACACCTTTTGAATTATTAATTGCGGTATTATTGTCTGCACAGGCAACTGATGTTAGCGTGAACAAAGCAACAGCCAAGCTATACCCTGTTGCTAACACGCCCCAAGCCATTTTAGATTTAGGGCTTGAAGGTTTAATTTTCTATGTAAAAACCATTGGTTTATTTAATACCAAAGCCAAAAACACCTTAAAGACTTGTCAAATGTTAGTAGACTTACATAACGGTGAAGTGCCTGAAAACAGAGCAGCACTTGAAGCATTACCTGGTGTAGGTAGAAAAACAGCCAATGTGGTACTTAACACCGCTTTTGGCTGGCTGAAAGACAATGAAGGTAAGTACTTCTTGGCTGTAGATACGCACATTCAACGGCTTGCTAATCGTACTGGTTACGCTAAAGGTAAAACAGTTGAACAAACTGAACAAGCCATTATAAAAAACACCCCTAATAAAACAGAATTTATGTTCAATTTACATCATTGGTTTATTTTACATGGCCGATATACTTGTACTGCTAGAAATCCCAAATGCGGCTCTTGTATTATTGAAGATTTATGTGATTTCAAACATAAAACGGAATAAATTCAACTCTTATAATACACTTAAAATATTATTTTGAACTTTAGACATCAATTGATCCTTAACCTGTTTGTCCTCGCACTACAATGACAATTGAAATATTATTTTGACAAATCCATCACGCTTGTTAATGTTTGGATAAGTTTTTCTACAGTTAAAAATTATTTTTAGTATCTATTTTCTAAAGGATAATTAATGCCATTAAGTTTTGTTGAAAATAAAAATGAGTCTCAGCGCCAAAAATTAGTTAATGCTGGTAAGTTTCATAATATACACTGGGTTATTTTGTGTTTATCAGCACTACTAACAGTATTGGCCTGGTATTTTGCTAATGAGCAAGTCAATCAAAAAGTAGAAGAACGATTTCAGCGTGAATCCAACCATATTATTGAATTAGTAAAAGATCGTATGACTTTATATGAACAAGCCTTATGGGGAGTTGTTTCATTATATGCTGCCAGCGACAAACAATTTGGTTATGTTGAGTTTAAAAAATACGCCACACGTTTACATATTGACGAAACATACCCTGGTATTAATGGCATTGGCATTATTTATCATATTAAACCAGCACAATTGCCGAGTTATTTAGCAAACAAGCAAGTTGAGCGACCAAATTTTACTATTCACCCTAAACATCAACAAAATGAATACTGGCCAATTACTTACATTGAACCAGAACAAAAAAATAATAAAGCCATTGGCTTAGATATGGCTTTTGAAACAAGCCGTTATACTGCGATAAAAAAAGCCAGAGATACTGGCTTAGCCCAACTTACGGGGCCAATTACTTTAGTGCAGGATGATAAAAACACGCCGGGGTTTCTTTTTTTTACTCCCTTTTATAAACATAAAGCCCCCATTGACACGATAGAAGCACGACAAAAAAACATTGTAGGCGTTAGTTATGCGCCATTTATCATGTTCAAACTTATTTCGGGCACCTTAGCTATTGAAAATCGATTAGTTACTATAAAAATTAGTGACCAAGGGCATGTGCTGTACGATGATAGGGCAAATACGTCAACAGAAAATATAGACAATACCCCCCTTTATAAAGAGACCTTTAAGGTAGATTTTTACGGCCGCGTTTGGGCCTTTGATATTGAATCTAATTTGGCCTTTAAACAAGCGTCAGAATCATACCAACCCATACTCATTCTATTTAGCGGCATTATTATCGATTTTTTAATTCTTGGCTTATTTATTTTCTTGACTCGTGCAAATAGACAAGCTTTGATGTATGCCGACAGCATGAATGATGAGTTAAAAATTAAAACTAAGCGATTAGAAAAGTCTAATCACGATCTTGAAGAGTTTGCTTATGTTGCGTCTCACGATTTAAAGTCACCGTTAAATGCAATGTGTAAACTAGTAAATTGGTTAAAAGAAGATTGCATTGATATTCTACCAGAGAGTTCATTAAAACATATTGAATTACTTGAAAACAGAAGTGAGCGAATGAGCAACTTACTTAATGATTTACTCGATTATGCTCGTATTGAACGCTTTGATTATAAACCAGAAACAATACAATTAGCCACATCAGTAAAAGAAGTATTCTCGTTGTTAGATCATGATGATAACGTCACATTAACGATTACCAATAATGTAGAACTCATATTTCCGCGAATACCTTTTGAAATTATACTGCGCAATTTAATTTCAAATGCTATTAAGCATCATGATAAACCAGTCATAAAAATTACCGTGTCTTATGTAAAAGAAAATAACATGCATAAAATTAGTATTGAGGATAATGGCCCTGGAATCCCGCCTGAATTATTCAACAAAGCCATAGAAATGTTTCAAACCTTAAAGCCACGAGACAAAGTTGAAGGAACAGGTATGGGGCTTGCCTTAGTAAATAAAATTACTTTACATTATGGTGGGAAATTAACAATTGAGTCTGACGGAATTTGTGGCACACGCATTAATATTATGCTGCCTTTACAACTAAAGTAAAATAAAGCAATAAATAGGTATAGGTGTATGAATATTTTAATTGTTGATGATGACATTGTTGATCGCGAACATATCAAAAGAACATTAAGTAAGTCTGATCAAAAATGTAACTTTATAGAAACAGAATCTGTTGACGAAGGGCTAGCAGCATTTAGAAAGCATAAATTTGACGTGATTCTTCTTGATTACCGTATGCCACAACGCGATGGCATAGAAATGCTATTAGAGTTAAAAAATGAACCTATTGAAAACTCTGTTGCTATTATTATGCTTAGTAATTCTGAAGAAAGCAGCTTAGCTTTAGCGTGTCTTAAAGCTGGAGCGCAAGATTTTTTACTTAAAATAGAGGTCACTACAGCAAGGTTAAATCGTGCCATTATACAAGCACAAACACGCTTTGAATTAGAACGCAAACTTTACCAAAGTTATAAAAATGCAAAAAAAGTCGCCGAACACGATGCGTTAACAGGTTTAGCAAACCGTTATGCTTTTGAAGAAACCTTAAAGTTAAATGTAAATAAAAGCTCACGAAGTGAAGATGGCATTTCTTTAATGTTGTTTGACTTAGATCATTTTAAATATGTTAATGACACCCACGGCCATGATATTGGTGATTTATTATTAAAAGAATTTTCAGTTAAAGTAGGCCACTGTTTACGCGAAAGCGAATTATTCGCGCGTATTGGTGGAGATGAATTTGCTGTTATTTTAAGAAATAAAAATAACAACTACCTAGCAACTAAAGTTTCTGAGCGTATATTAAAAAGCCTCTCAGTACCTTTTCATATTAGTGGTATTGAAATCCAAATGAGCGTCAGCATTGGCATTTCTATTTATCCAGACAATACCATTAATGCTGATGAATTATTCAAATTTTCTGATATTGCTATGTATCGAGCCAAAAAACTTGGCCGTAACCAAGTTTGTTATTTTGAAGACGAAATGCAAAAACAGTTTCTGCTTCGCTATAAAAAAGAGCAAGATCTGACTAATGCTATTACTAACAACCAATTACACCTTCATTACCAACCCATACTTTGTACAAAAAAACAAACACTTACTGGTTTTGAAGCCCTACTACGCTGGTCAGTAGATGACATACTTCATATGCCTGATGATTTTATCTCTATTGCCGAGGAATCTGGCATTATATTAGATATTGGGCGGTGGGTTATTAACAAAGCGATAAATCAACTCTCCATTTGGCAAAACCATAATCCATCTTTACATATGTCTATTAATTTATCTGCGATTCAATTAGCAGATAATCAATTAATAGATTGCTTAAAAAATGCATTAACAAAGTATGGCGTTACTCCAAAGTACATTGAATTTGAGCTTACCGAAACGGCCTTACTAGAAAATAATGACACAAGCACTAACATGATGAAAGAGCTTAACCAGTTAGGGTGCAGAATTGCCTTGGATGATTTTGGTACTGGCTTCTCTTCTGTTTCACATTTGCAGAACTTTCCCATTGATACCGTAAAAATTGATAAATCTTTAATGCTAGTCTCATCAAAAATTAAAACGCTTTCTTTAATTAAGGGCTTGTCACTAATGTTACATTCTCTCAATTTAGAAATTGTTGCCGAAGGCATTGAAACGGAAGAAGCACTATATTTATGCCAACACTTAGATATTCACCGTGTTCAGGGATATTTTATCTCAAAACCCATTAACGTAAAAACTATAGAAGAAAGGTATTTTAAATAAGGTATTTTTGGCATAATACCTAAGTCAGACATTTGCTAACTTATTATAATTAAATTTAGCTAAATGTTGACCACAAGTACATTCAAAAATGAATACTTAACTTACTCAAACTGGCTGAAACTGGCTGCAAAATTAAGTATATAAACAACTAAACAAAGGAATAACAATGAAATTTTTGCATAGCATGATACGTGTAAGTGATCTTGAAGCTTCATTAGACTTTTACATTAACAAACTTGGCTTAATGGAAGTAAGACGTAAAGATGTGCCTGAAGGGAAATTTACACTGATATTTTTAGCTACTGCTATCGGTGAAGCCGAAATTGAACTAACCCATAACTGGGGTTCAGAAGAAGTTTATGATACAGGCCGAAACTTTGGGCATTTAGCATTTGAAGTAGATAATATATACGAAACTTGTCAGCATTTACAAAATAACGGTGTCACTATTAACCGACCACCGCGTTGTGGTTACATGGCCTTTATTAAATCTCCTGACAATATTTCTATTGAATTATTGCAAAAAGGTGAAGCACTTGCTCCTAAAGAACCATGGTTGAGCATGGAAAATACGGGGACTTGGTAGAACTTTTACTCTATTTCAACTAATAAAATTGATTTACCCCTTTGCCTCACTTACCTTCAACGTAGTAAAAATCACATGGCACTTAAAGCAACCATTTACAAAGCAAATATTGAGTTAGCTAATATGGATCGTAACTATTACGATTCGTTACAACTAACATTAGCACAGCATCCTTCTGAAACAGAGCAACGACTGATGGTTCGCTTAATCTGCTTTATATTAAATGCTCATAGCGATTTACACTTTGGTAAAGGCGTAAGCGATGAAGATGAAGCAGCAATTTGGCAAATAAATTACAGTGACGAAATTGCATTGTGGATTGAGCTTGGCCAAATAGATGAAAAACGTATAAAAAAAGCCTGCAATAAAGCCGAAAAGGTTAAATTGTATTGTTATGGATCCAGCGTAGAAACGTGGTGGGCACAATCACAAAATGCACTAAAGAAATTTTCCAAACTTAGCATTGAACAATTTTCAACAAGCACCACCAATGCACTCGTAAAATTATTAAACAGAACCATGGAATTTCAATGCAGCATTCAAGATGGACAATTATGGTTAAGTTGTGGTGAAGAAACCTTATTAATTGAAACAACAATGCTAAAAACATCAACTTAAATTAATATAAACACCTCATAGCTAATACAACTTCCCCCATATGATGATAAAAAAACGCTTGCCACTTTTGACTTTTGGTGCCTTTATAGTCAGCTTATCTCACTGCTTTATGAGCTTTGCCACATCAAGCATTACGCCAATAACAAATAACATTATCTCTTTAGCGCAAATAACCAAAGACATTACTTATTTGGCAAGTGATGAGCTAAAAGGCAGAGGGAACTTTTCAAACGAACTTAGCCAAGCTGCAAATTATATTGCTAAGCGTTTCAAAGAAAGTGGTTTAATTGGTGCTAATAATATTGGTGCACAAGGTTTTTTACAAACCTATAAAATATCCAAAATTAGCCCTCAAACATTAACTCTTGTCTTAAATGACCAAACAGTTAATTCTAAAAACTTAACCATAGTTAGCACGGTTAATAATATTTCATGGCAACTTTCAAAAGAAACAAAAAATAGTGCCTTTAGCATACACAGTATAAATAAAAATGATGATATGCAGGCAATACTTAACGTACTCAACCAACAAGGGGGTAATCATCTTGTTTTACTTAATTCCAAGCATGAAACACTTTTCAAACGTTATCAGCACTATTTTCAACAAGGCACTACAACGCTATATCAAAAAACAAGTCATCCTACTGAAGGTGGCACAATCATTATTGCCTTAACAGATATCAGCGTTGATAAATTGCAAAACGTGCAGGCTACAGCCACAAATACAACCACTACAACAGAGCTTAACAATGTTGTTGCTATGCTTCCAGGTGCAACTAAACCAAACGAAGTTGTTCTCTATTCAGCCCACTATGACCATTTAGGTACAAAAAATACTGAAGGAGATAACATATTTAATGGTGCTGATGACGATGCGTCAGGTACTACGGCTATTATTAACATTGCCCAGTATTATGCTAAACAGGGTAAAAATGCACGCACTTTGATGTTTGCGGCTTTTAGTGCAGAAGAGATTGGCAGCTTTGGCTCTCAGTACTTTTCAAAGCAATTAAATCCTAAACAAATAACAGCAATGATAAACATTGAAATGATTGGTAAACCGTCTAAGTTTGGCATTGGCACACTTTGGATGACAGGTATGCAGCACTCTAATTTAGGCGAGCAACTTAATCAAGTATTGGCTAAATCAGAAAAAAAAATACACAACGACCCTTACCCTGAATATGGATTATTTTATCGTTCTGACAATGCAAGCTTAGCAAAACTAGGTGTACCAGCTCATAGTTTTAGTAGTGCTCAACTAGACCAAGATAAACATTATCATCACGTAAGCGACGAAATATCGTCATTAAACTTATCCTCTATGCATCAGGTTATACAAACACTGACTATTGCAACACAACCTTTAGTAAATGGTTTAATTACACCATCACGTATTGATACTGAAAAGGTAAATAAGAAAGGATTGATTTTTTAAAGTGAACATAATAACAATATTGAAGGCTACATTTTATAAGTAAACTAAGCTGCAATCACCTCAAGCGGGCAACGCATTTGATACTCAAGTTTATTTTTACCTTCTATTTGAAAACCATGGCGTAAATAAAGCCCTCTTGCAGGGTTATTCAATAAAACATTAAGCGTTACTGGTAACTGAAGTTGTAATGCTCTTTTTTTCACAACAGCCAAAACCTTACTGCCAATTCCCTGCCCTTGATATTGCGGCATTATTTGTAACTGTCTAATATGCAGACTTTTTTCAGAACCCTTAAGTGATACAACACCAAGTTTTATCACGCCAATAGGTTTACGATTACGTAAAATTATATGCGAGTCATAATAATGCTCTTTTACACGCTCAAGATGCTGCTCGTTTGTTAACTTTATTTTGGCGGCAGCTAAATGTTTTAACATTGATTTTTTTCGTAATAACAGCAAAAAATCTAAATCTTCGTGCTTTACTGCTCTAAAGCCAATAGTAAATTTCATTAAATAAGTAATTATTCCATGCTATTGGAGCAGTATAACAATTTTTAATTAAAATAAAATCAGCTTAGCGTAAATCAAGTTCAAAACAAATAACAATAAGTATCGCGAAGCCCAAACCTGCTATATAGTGTCTATAGCAATTTTATTTTTGAAAGGGTTGCGATCAGATTCTTTCAGGGGAAACTAAAGTTGACCACATTATTTCCCAAAGAATTTATCACATAAAAGCGTAATTAAGTACAAAGACCATCTAATGGATTTGGCAAGAACAAGATTTACGCAATTTTTTACAGATTTAAATAATACAGCTAACGAGCCATTAAAACAGAACCGCTAACCGTTTGCTTAATTGCACTTCGCTACATATTTTAGCAAACTATAGTTTTCAACTTATGTAAGCGTTATATTTTATGCACTTGGTGTTTGAATAAATAAAATAGTATAGGGACAAATTTTATGTATATTTTTAACGCCATGATAACACAAAGGATGTATCGACTTTCTCAAATAACAAAAGCACTTAAAGTGACTATTTTCTTTTTATTCATTGTTGTTTTATGTTTAGGCTTCTTAGAGTACAAAAATCATAAAACAGAAGATAAACAAACCTTAAAAATTATTTCAACCCCCCAAATTAATGATATTTATTTTTTAGACTTTAGGTTGTTAAGTAACAAATTAAGGCCCAACGAAAAATATAGAATAGCAAAAGTGGTTGACATTACAGGTGACATCGTTACTCTGGTTTATGGGCATTTTTTCTATCAATATCAGAATGCAGCGATTAATAGTATCCAATATGGTCAATTAAGCTATAAAGAGTACTTTGAGTCTAAAAGATATGATATTTCCCTGAACTCAATTAAAAACATGTACAACAATCAAGCTATCTACTTAGCTAAAAGACCTGTAAGAAATAAGTTATTTGGTAACTTAGTGGGTTCAGAACAAAAGAAAAAAGTCAGTAACGATTTAACTTATGGTAAAAAAGAGAATATTAAAGGTGAAGCATTCTTACAAGAAAAATTTAGTGAAACTAATTTAGAGACTGCTTTTAAACTTTTTCAAGATTCATCAAATCTTGGCTATGTTAAAGGGCAAGTTAACCTTGCAGAAATGTATATAAATGGGCAGCATGTTAAAAAAGATTTTAATAAAGCACTTTATTGGCTTAAACAAGCATCGTTGCAAAGTTATAAACCTGCAATTTTAAAATATGGAATAGTTTGTAAGCAAATTAAACCATGTAACCTTGGTGATTTCTATCAAGAATTAATTGCTTCAGGTGTTAATATCAAGGTAAGAAAATTAGACTTTAAACTTAGTAAATAAAATATGCGCAAAAAATAACAACTAGCTGTTATTTGTACCTGACCAATTCAACCAAAACAATTGATTTTTTTGTGCTTATATATTGTACTGTAGAGAATTAACTCGATATAGCTAATACATAAAATACACCTATTTTATAAGATGGTTCATAATAAATGAGTTAACCTCATTATGTTTTCAGGAGAATTGGCTATGGATATGCCCCCAAAAGAAGTTGAAGTTATTAAGACGGTTATTAAGGCACGAAATAAAGGTAATTTTTTACAGCTTGTTATATTTGCATTATTGATTATAGCTCTAGTAGCAATGCTTTTCGGCATATTGTCTGGTGATAAGTTTGCGTATTTAGCAATACTGTTGGTTTTTCTTACCGTCATGTTGCCACAACTAGGTGGCTCTCGAAAATACAATGAATTAATCAATATACTTGAGAAACGATTACCTCAAAACACCACAATGGAAGATATTTTATCTCAAGAGTTGAAAAAACATAACAACACTCAATGATGACCATTGATTAGGTTCAAATCCACTTTACATTTTACCAACTATTATCATCCTTTTATTTGGATGGTTAGATTTATTTTTAGTTAGGAGATTTGTGTGTTCAAAAAGTTAGCCGTTGTTTTAATTTCATTTCATTTAAGTGCGTGTGGACTAGATGTTGATAGAGATAAAACAGAAATACCTAATATGACTGGTACTTGGTTATCAGAAAATACAGTTACCTATACAAATAAAAGTGATGGACAAATATTAAAAACCACAACAAAAAAAATTAAAACGTATATTGATGATACAAATAACGGCATAAAAAATGTTACATGCCTACAAATTTGGGATGGCACAGCGGATAAAGATTATGATTATAGTGGTACTAAAACAGACAATAAATATTTCCCTTTAGGTGAAGATGAACCCGCTAACTCATACCTTTATAAAAATGGAGTTTTGCTGCAAGAATTTGAAGTTGATGCTGTTGGGGAGGGGCTAGATGCTATAAAGTCAATACGTAAAACCCTCACTTATATAGACTCAACAGATGCGACTTATTCTGATGGAGCAATTGATTTAAGTGGTCCATTTGAGTACTCCGCCACAACAGACATTTGTAGTCAACACATGACGCAAACACTATCGGGTCACGATGAGATCAATACATACATATTTACTTTCACTATGGAGAGTTCTAGAGAATATGCTGAACAAGGAGGCATTGATATATTCTTTTCCTTTGTCGGTTATCCCTCCCCTGATTTATACAATTTTGAAAATTTAGAGACCAGATTTCTAGGCGTTGAAATGTGGACCTATGCGCAAGAAAATATTGAAACATTTGATAAGACAAGAGAAAATATATTTTATGATCCTGGTTGGATAGATTTAATATCAGCTGACAAAAAAAGCTTTGAAGGAAACTTCTCTATAACTAGGAAAGACAATAGTGTCATCACTGGATATATCAATGTAGATGTTAGTGATTTACATTAAGATAAACAAAAACTGACACATAAAAGATTACAAACATTGAGTATAATACTTGTTACTACAAATTAAATTTACAATAACATGAAGCAATGCATAAAAATTGCTAAAAAGAAAAACACTTGACTTACTCTTCGTACTTTGTGAATTATAATCAACTCTTGTGCCTGTACACCGCGCATCACTGTTGTTCTAACAGGGTTAATTGAATCAATAATGGAGACATAAAAATATGGATGTTAATCAATCGAATACCCCTCTACTTAATTTTTTGATTCCTTTTTTAATTGCATTTTTTGGATCAAAAGGGATATTTTATTTATTTTCTTTTAACTATTCAGTATTTTCAGATACTTTTGATATACAAAAGCTACTCATTGATCTCGGTGTTTTTGGAGTGCTATTTTATATTAGTTCGATTGGTGTTAATTATTTCACAAGCAATAAAAAATAAGCATTATAATCAATCGCTACAAGTCACTTATACTGCGCAAATATCAGTTGGCTTTTGCTTCTGCGCTGCTATTTTTTGATCATAGCGTGCATCAATAAACAATTGGAGATTCAAAATGTGGGATGAAAGGTATAATTCTGAAGTTTATGCATATGGAACTGAACCGAATGAGTTTTTAGAGCAAAATTTTTGCTGTATTCCAAAAGGAAAAATTTTAAGTTTAGCGGAAGGCGAAGGCCGAAATGCAGTTTTTCTAGCCCAAAAAGGCTATTCGGTTACTGCAGTAGACTCATCAATAGTTGGCCTAACTAAAGCTAAAAAATTGGCAAAAGAGAATAATGTAACACTAGAGCTTATTCACGCTGATTTAAAAGATTATGACTTAGGAGTAGATAAATGGGACGGCATAATATCTATTTTTAATCCATTACCTTCTGAGCTAAGAAAAAAACTATATAAAAATATTGAAAAATCCTTAAAAGTTAATGGAGTATTTTTATTAGAAGCATACACACCTGACCAATTACAACACGGTACAGGTGGTGGCAACTCAGTTGATGTAATGCAATCTAAACAAACGCTTACTTCAGAGCTGAGTAAACTACATTTTAAACATTTACTTGAAGTAGAGCGTAATGTTGTAGAAGGTTTATACCATACAGGTATCGGTGCTGTTGTTCAGGCTATCGCCACAAAAAAAATAAATAAACGAGTTACTCTATAGGCTCATTCTGTTTTATTATATTAAGGAGTCACCCTCATGGGAGGAATAAGTGTTTGGATTGTTTTATTAATATGGTTAATACCGATTGTGCTGATTGCTAGATCATCTAAAACTAGCGGTGGCGAGAAAATCGCTTGGCTATTAGCTACCATTTTTATTTCATGGTTTTCAATTGTTTTTTACTTTCTGTTAGCCCCACTCAAAAGTAAGTAAAATAACATAAAAGTGACTCACTTCAATATGACATATATATGCCATTTATGACGGTATTCAGGTTATGCGTTAGAGGTCAATTGAGTATGAAATATATAATCATCTTATTATTATTAATTTCAAATATTACTTGGGCTGGTAATGAACAGCTAAAAATTAAGTTTTTAGCTGAAAACGTTTATCAGCATATTTCATATAAAAAAATCGAACCTTGGGGGTTGGTTGGGGCATCGGGATTAATTGTTATTGATAAAAAAGAGGCTCATATTATAGATACACCATGGACTCAAGAAGAAACTGCAGAGTTAATAAAGTGGATAGAATCTAAAGACCTCGTTGTTAAAAGCACTATTGTTACGCATTTTCATGACGATGCAAGCGGTGGAATACCCTACCTCAATAAGTCTAATATAAAAACATATGCTACACCTTTAACTAATAATTTACTTAATTTAAACCACAAAGAAATATCAAGTAATAAAGTTTCTAGTAATCCTTTTGAATTGGTTGAAGATTCAATTGAAATATTTTATCCAGGTGCTGGTCATACTGTTGATAATATTGTGGTTTGGCTGCCAAAGAGCCAAATATTATTTGGTGGATGCTTTGTCAAAAGCCTAAACAGTAAAAATTTGGGTAATATTGAAGATGCTGTTATAAAAGATTGGCCTGACTCAATTCAACAAGTTATTAATCAATATCCAAATATAAAAATGGTTGTTCCAGGACATGGGAAGATTGGAGGTATAAATTTACTTAAACATACCACTAAACTTGCTCTAGAAACAGAAGTCGCTAAATAAGGTGGCAAGCGTATTTTCCTCGTGATTATTACCCGAAAAACCTTTGCTATTTATTAGTTTTTATTAAATGTCAGTATTTAACTCTATTTTTTATTCGAAAAATAGCGGGTTAAAACAATAATTACAGAAAGTAAACCACCTAAAATGGTGCCTAAAACAACAATTAAAGCACGCTTTGGTTTTGCCTTTTCTTCTGGTACTTGTGCTGGGTCAACCGTTTTCAAAACATATTCCGTTTTTACTTGTGTGAGCATCATATTTTTAGTTTGCTCTTCTATCAGCTGATAAAATACGGTTTCCATTGAAGCAACTTGAGTTTCTTTTAATTGCGAAGTTAAATAGTTAATTGAGTCACTCGCCTCTTTTTTATCTTGTTCTCTCATAAATTCATTTACATCATTAACTAGCCACCCCAGCCATTGTTGCGCCATAGTAGGAGAGAAAAACTCAAGCTCTATGGTAATCATTGAAGTGCTTTTCTCTTGAGAAACATTAAGTAACTTAGAAAACTCAACAAATGCCTCCCAATATGAAGGTATTGCCTTTTTAGGTGCTTTAACTTCTCGCATCCATTTTTCATTAACTGAGTCATATAATGTGTCATCAAGAATTAAAGTATTCGTGCTCATATCCCAGCTCTCACCTGCCATTATTGGTACAAGTAAATCGTACTTGGCGATAAACTTTTCAATAAATGAACGAGATTTTATAATTTCTAAGGCTAAATCGGTTTTATCACTTTGCCCTGCACCTAAATTGATACCAGCCATGCTGGCTAGGCCACCAAACTGCCCTGCTAATGCAGATAACCCCCCCGCTCCAGCTTCGTTTGATACAGGCGCGACTATTGTAGAAGCTTTATAAATATTAGGTTGCGAAAGTGCAAAGAAAATAGAAACTATTGCAAAAACAAAACTGATAAAAATAATCGTTATTTTGCCTGCCCAAATAGCACACCATAATTCCCCTAAATTAATTTCATTTGTTTTCGATTGATTTTGTTGCATTTGCATCAATAGCATTTGTTGCTGCAATACAGCTGCATTAGCAAAAGTAGTGTCTGTTGCATGTGTGTTTTGATCAGGCGTTTGATCTTGCTCATGTTGTTCATCAACAAGGTTGTTTTTTATACTTTTATCTGAGTTATTTGACACTTAATCTATTCACCAATGAAAGTTTTCTATTACATATTAAGGTTATAGTTATCACTTTAACCTTAACAAAAAATTTGCTGTACTATAAAAGCTGTCTCTTATAAGTATACAAAGAACAATTAATTTTTATAAACCATAAAACTAGAACTTATTAAGAATAACTCTATTCTTTAGTTAAAAATTCAATATACCAAGGCATAGCTTTATCAATGCCTTGTTGAATTTTAAACTCAGGTTCATAGCCAATCATGTTTTTTGCTTTGGAAATATCCGCCTGAGAATGGCGTACGTCTCCAGCTCTAAAATCACGATAAACAGGTGAACTTTGATATTCTACGCCATTAGATTGTAATGCATCTTTCAAACTATTAAACAAAGTGTTCAACGTTGTTCTATCACCTAAGGCAACATTATAAACTTGGTTTTTACCGCTATCTTCAGCGGTAGCAGCTAAAATATTGGCTTGCACTGCATTTTCTATAAAACAAAAATCTCGGCTAGTTTCACCATCACCATTTACATATATTGTTTGATTTTCTATCATAGCAGCAGTCCACTTAGGAATGACCGCTGCATAAGCACCATCAGGATCTTGCCTTTTGCCAAACACATTAAAATAGCGTAAACCTGTTGTATTTAGCCCATAAGTTTTATTGAAAACATCAGCGTATAATTCATTAACGTATTTGGTTACTGCATAAGGAGAAAGGGGCTTACCTATATTTTCCTCTACTTTAGGTAACGATGGATGATCCCCATAAGTAGAACTGGAGGCAGCATAAACAAAACTTTCTACCTCTGCTTCTTTAGCTGCAACAAGCATATTTAAAAAACCTGTTATATTTGCTGAGTTTGTTAATATAGGGTCAGCAATAGAACGCGGAACAGAGCCTAAAGCGGCTTGATGCAATATATAATCTACATGGTTGTTTTTTGTTCCTATCGCTTTTGCGCAATCTTCAACATTACGTATATCACCTTCGATAAAAGTGAAGTTTTGCCATTGTTGCGCTGATACCTGTGTTTCTACTTCATCCAAATTATGTTGATGACCTGTAGCAAAATTGTCTAGCCCAACCACTTTTTGGTTTAACAATAAGAGTGTTTCTAATAAGTTAGAACCAATAAAACCCGCGCAACCGGTAACTAACCACGTTTTTGGATTTGTGGTTAATTGTTGTTTTATTTTAGTATAACGAGTCATTATCTATTGCCTTGTATTTCCAAGTTCTAGTCTAAAAGTGAGCTGATGCCCAATTTGGATCGCATTTATTAGGGGTAAAAGACTATAAGCGAATATCTGCTAACGTAGGATCAAGCATGTATTTTAAATCATAAATAACATGCTCTGGTTGCATTAGCCCTTTAATTTCATCGTTAGATAAGGCAATAAACTGTTTATGAGCAACAGCAAAGATTACCGCATCGTAATGAGCAGTTTTAGGTTTTTCAATTAAGTCTACACCATATTCGTGTTTTGCTTCTTCTGGGTTAACCCAAGGATCATATACATCAACATTGGTATTAAATTCTGCAAGTTCAGCTATAATATCAACAATTTTAGTATTACGTACATCAGGGCAATTTTCTTTAAATGTTAACCCCATAACTAAAACATTAGCGCCATTCACAGCAATATTTCGCTTTATCATGGTTTTGACAAGTTGTGAGACAACATAAGCGCCCATCCCATCATTAATACGGCGCCCAGCTAAAATAACTTCGGGATTATAGCCAATAGATTGTGCCTTATGCGTTAAATAATAAGGATCAACACCAATACAATGCCCGCCCACTAAACCTGGACGAAAAGGTAAAAAGTTCCACTTTGTCCCAGCCGCTTTAAGTACTTCTTCGGTATCAATATTAAGTTTATTAAAAATAACGGCTAATTCATTAATTAATGCAATATTTAAATCTCGTTGCGTATTTTCAATAACTTTTGCAGCTTCCGCCACTTGTATACTTGAGGCTTTATAAGTGCCTGCTGTAATAATTGAACCATATAATCTGTCAATAAAATCAGCTATTTCTGGTGTTGAACCTGAGGTCACTTTTAGAATATTAGTCACTCGATGTTCTTTGTCACCCGGATTTATACGCTCTGGTGAATAACCAGCAAAAAAATCTTTATTGAATACTAGATTTGAATTCTTCTCTATTTGAGGAATACAAATATCTTCAGTCGCACCTGGGTAAACTGTTGATTCGTAAATAACAATATCACCTTTATTAATTACATTAGCCAACATTTGGCTTGCTTTAACGAGTGGCGTTAAATCGGGCTGTTTGTGTTCATCAATAGGTGTTGGCACAGTCACAATATAAACATTACTTGTTTTTAATGCTTCAATATCACTGGCATATGAAATAAAAGCAGAATCAGCTAGTTCATCTTTAGATACTTCAAGAGTAAAGTCGTGACCTTGCTTTAATTCTTCAACTCGTTGACTATTAATATCAAAACCAACGGTTGGATATTTTTTACCAAACTCTACTGCCAAAGGTAAACCAACATAACCTAAGCCAATAACTGCTATTTTTACATCACTTAATGTGTGCATCATTACACTCTTCCATTTTAATTTTATTAAATTCCACTTATAGCGGCTACCGCTACAGCAGTGTTATACATAATTGTTGTTGCACTTGTCCATAAGCTAATATTGTCCATGTATTCAGTATCAAGTGGAACGACAACGGTATCACCAGGCTTAACAGCATTATTTTCTTCACTGGAAAACCAATTTCCATCTTGCATCAATTTAATACTGCCATTAGCAGAAATAATATAAATTCTTTCGTCATCAGCGCGTTTTTTGCTACCGCCACTTTTAGCCAAGTAATCTTCTGCTCGTAAATTACTATCATAAACATGTGATGAAGCAACTTGCACTTGCCCAATAACATTGACCGAATTCTTCATGGTAGGCACATAAAGTACATCACCATTCTCTAGTAATACATCATAATTATTATCTTTAACTACTTTAGGAAGATCTAATACCAACCGCCCAATAGGTTGTAGTTTGGTGATATCTTGCAACATTTTTTGAACTTCTGCATATGACTGCGAAAAACTCTTATCTGATAATGATTTTGACGCCATTTCAATACGCAAATCACCCGCTAATTTAATTAAGTTTTGTTGCTCTAGTTCTTTAAGTTTTATGCGGGTAAATACAGATCCTTCTTTGTGAGCAAAAGAAGTAAAACCACCTGCTTTTTCAATAAGATCAGACAATTTTTCACCTCGTCGGATAGTGTACTTCCCAGGAAAAACAAACTCACCACGAAGCTCAACCACATGATTTTCACTCCATGAAGGTATTTGATGAATGTTTACTCTGTCTTTACTTTGTAATAATAAATTATCTTCATTATTACTCATTAATGCTTGTGCTAAATTAATTGAAACTGACTTTTTAGTAACGCCTTTATTCTTAAGCTCGCTTCGGGTTACATCTGCTCTAACTAAGTAAGCAGATTCATCTAATCCGCCCGCTGCTGCAACTAAATCATCAATTCGACCATTAACAGCTAAAGGGTAAACACCTGGAAATTTTACAGCGCCATCAATCTCAACGAGCTGAATAGGTTGGCCCGCTGCCCCTTGGCGTTTTAATTTCTGAATGATAGGTAGCAATAACCGTTGACGTGAAAAAAGTGCTAGCTCTTTTATATCAACAACTTCTTTTACTTGTCCGCCTGACATTTGCTCAATAGATTGATTAATCAATTCAGCAGCATCACTCTCTTCTTCGTCAAGTTCAGATAACTTTTCTTGATCACCATACTCTAGCCAAAACTGTTTAGTTTTGAATTTTTTCTTAGCTAATTTTTGTTCTTGTATAAATAATTCTTCTTGAGTAAACGCTAATGCATCAAGCCCAATACTATTTTCACTAAGCTTTTCTACTTGTGAAAAAATTAATACTTTATCATTTGCTTGTAACTGAATATTATCATCAGACTCAGGTGAGCTAATCGCTTTGGCTAATGAAAACTGCAACACTTCGATATTTCGAGTAATATCAATTTCGCGGATAATTAAACTATAATTTAAATCCGCGTTAGCTAATAAATGAGAATTAACTTCGGGAAGTAGATCTGTGACTCTTTGTGCTTTATGCCACTGATATTTACCTGGGCGAGTAATCGCGCCAATTAAAGTTACTGATTTTGAGAACATATCCGCAGCTTTCAACACACGTATGTTATCACCACCTTCAACTTTTCGTGCCATCTGTTTTGGGTTAGTAAAATCTAAATTAATGACACTGCGTAAATTATTTTGATTATAACGCTCAACAATGGTTGATTTAGCATAAGCACTTGGAAGTAATCCACCAGCCATAGTGGTTACATCAGAAAAATCATCCCCCTCTTTTAGTTCATAAATAGCAGGACGACGTACTTCACCGTCAATAGAAACAGTCTTCCCAACAGAGTTTATAAAAACAACGTCTCCAGATTGCAGTAAAACATCACCACTTGAATCGCCGTGTACAAGTAAGTCATATAAATCGAGTGTTTTTATTGTTTTGCCTGCACGTTTTAGCTGTATATTACGTAAACTACCAATATCACTAATACCGCCAGCAGCAAAAATAGCATGTGTTATGCTTGATAATGAACTTAAGGTATATTGACCAGGTTTATAAGCATCACCTAAAACAAATATTCGCATTGATCTTAATGACGCTATTCCAATAACAACATCAACGCCTATAATTCGTTCTTTAATTTTAGCACTGAGTAACTGCTTCGTTTCACTAAATGACAACCCTGCAACAGTGAAGGGACCGTATTTAGGAAAAACAACTTGCCCTTCTCTATTAACTTCTAGTTCTAACTCATTAACTTCTTTACCAAAAATTTGAACAGAAATTCGATCACCCGGCGCCACCATATAATCAGTGGGGATAGCAATATCCATTGTCGGAGCAAACGTTTGCGGTGCATTAGCAAAAACATCATAGCCAAACGGAGTTAATTCTTTTACTTCATCAAAATCTTCATCATCTTCAGGTTGCTCTCTTTCTATAATTTGATTTCCTTGGCTATCAAATTGAGTCCCTCGCGGATAATTTATGTTATTGGTATTTTGTTCTGGCTGTTCAGAAGTAACACTCGATATTTGCCCCTTAATTTGCGTTAAATCAATCCCCATGCTTTTGGCCAATGCCTGCTGTTGGGCTACAGGTAATTTTTGAAATTGATCAATTTGAGCTTGGCTAACTTGAGCAGTTACTTCCACAGAAACAGAGGCAATAAAAACAACTGAAACGAGAGTAAATAAAATAAATATATTTTTTTTGATAAAGGGGATCATTAGTGCAAGGAAATTCCTATTATGCGTTTATAACGCCTAAAATAACAACGTGAAAGTTTAACAGTATATATACTGTCTAACAACTTCAAAATAAAGCATTAAAAGACGATTGCTACATTATATATCCTCTTATTTAGAAATCGCTTAGGTATTTATTGAACATCTTCCATATAAAATGAAAAAAGAAATAAGCTTATATAAAATAAATTAGTAATCATATTTTAATACTCAAGAGGAAAGATTTCGCTACATAACATAAACTCACTTATACTTTGTGAGTAACTGAAACTTGCCTTTGAACTAAAGCACAGGTATAAAAGCACACTGTATACATTTTATTTACTATTTATTTACCTTTACGTAAATTATTGCTGAAGTGTTTACTAACGCAAATATCTATACTTAATATAATAATGAAAATTAGGAAAATTTTATGACTCAACCTAATACAGGAACTCTTTTTGGTCACCCTAAAGGGCTTTTTCTATTGTTTGGTACTGAAATGTGGGAACGTTTCGGTTACTACGGCATGCGTGCCCTTTTAGTGCTTTATTTAGTAGCCAGTGTTCAAGATGGAGGATTTGGCTGGACTCCTGCAGAAGCTTTAAGCTTATACGGTACGTTTACTATGGCTGTCTATTTAACCCCTGTTTTAGGTGGCTGGCTCGCAGATAATTTTATTGGTCAACGCAAAGCAATTATTTTTGGCGGGTTAATTTTCTCCTTGGGTTATTTTACTTTAGGTATTCCTAAATCAATGATTGTCGGCATGGAGGAAACCGTATTCTATATTGGCTTAACCTTAATAATTATTGGTAACGGTTTATTTAAAGCCAATGTTTCAAGTTTAGTAGGTGATCTATATGAAGAAGGCGATCACCGTCGTGATGGTGCATTCACTATTTTTTATATGGGTATTAATTTAGGTGCATTTCTAGCACCAATTACTGTCGGTGTTTTAGGGGAACAAGTTAACTGGCATTATGGCTTCATTTTAGCTGGTTGCGGTATGATTATTGGTTTAATCTTACAGCTTACTTTAGCAAATAAATATTTGGGTGATATTGGTATTCAGCCTTCAGCTAAACGAAGTAAAGGAACACAACAAGCACACGCACCGCTTACTTCTAAAGATATTGATAGAATGAAAGTAATACTTATTATGAGTATGTTTTCTGTTATTTTCTGGGCAGGATTTGAACAAGCGGGTGGCTTATTTACCATCTATGCATCTGATTTTACTGACCGTACTATGTTTGGTTTTGAGATTGCGGCCTCTTCTTTTCAGTCGTTAAATGCCATGTTCATTATATTACTTGCTCCTGTAGTTGCTTCTGTATGGGTAAAAATGGGCTCTAAAGAACCAACATCACCTAAAAAGTTTGCTTTAGCTATGTTATTTCTTGCTTTAGGTTTTTTTGTAATGTTTTGGGCAACAATGGTTCAAGGTGGCGATGTTACTGTTAAAGTAAGTATGCTGTTTTTAGTATTTGCTTACCTTTTCCATACATTGGGTGAGTTATGTTTATCACCTATCGGCTTGTCTATGGTGACTAAATTAGCACCACTTAAATTTACATCTGTGTTAATGGGAATTTGGTTCTTATTTACTGCACTTTCAAATAAATTAGCGGGTTTTATTGGTTCATTTGTTGGTGAAGGACAAGAGATGGTAGATAATGCTGCTAATATTTTTATGGGCGTTGGTGCAGCCGCTTTAATTACAGGCGTCATTATTTTCTTATCAGCAGGCAAACTAGTCGCATGGATGCACGGTGCTGAAGGTAGCCATGCAGGCAATATTGAAGAAAGATTAGAAGAAGAAATTGGTGTTACTGGTGCACATGAAGGGATTTCTGAAACTCATAATTAATACATATAAGAGTGCTGTAAAATACAACAGCACTCTTTCTTTATTTTAAATAGCTTTTTAAAACAGAAATAACCTGCTCAACCTCTTCTTTTCTTTCTTCTTTGGTCAAATCTTCACCTCCTAAATGCTCTCTCAAATGCCCTTCTAATACTTCTTTCATTAATCCATTTACAGCCCCCTTAATTGCTGCTACTTGCTGTAAGACAGCCATACAATCAGGTTCTCCCTCTAAGGCTGACTCTATGGCAACTGACTGACCTTTAATTCGCCTAATACGACTAAGGAGTTTTGCTTTACTTGCAATGATATGCGACATATTTATCACCTTGATGAAACATAGGGTACTGGGGTATAGTATATTACAGTAAATAAGTAGATACCACTTAATCCCCAAACCACCTTAAAATACTTGAATATTTAATAATATTAATACAGTTTAGGAAATGCAATGAAAAATGATAACAGTATTCAATGGGAGCATTCTCATGATTTTGGTATTGATAGTAAACACCATGAAAACAAAGTAAAAATAGTTTTTTGGTTAACAACAGTCATCATGGTACTTGAAATTAGTGCGGGTACTTGGTCTGGTTCAATGGCGCTTCTTGCTGACGGATGGCATATGGGAACCCATTCAGCAGCATTTCTCATTACTATTTTTGCTTATTCATATGCTAAAAAGCATGCAAACAATAAGGACTTTAGTTTTGGTACTGGTAAAGTCAATTCGTTAGGTGGTTTTGCTAGTGCAATTGCATTAGCAATCGTCGCATTGATGATGATTATTGAATCTGGCCAACGATTATTAGAACCACAGGCTATTCATTTTAACGAAGCTATCGTTGTTGCTATCATCGGCTTGATTGTAAATTTTGCATCAGTTTTTATTCTACACGACGACCATCATCATGGAGAGCATGCCCATGAGCATCATGACCATGGACATCACGATCATAATATGAAAGCAGCATATTTTCATGTGTTAGCTGACACCCTCACCTCACTTCTTGCCATTGTAGCACTATTATTAGGTAAGTATTATGGACTAACTTGGATGGATCCTCTCATGGGTATTGTAGGTGCTATAGTAATTTCTAAATGGTCTTATGGACTTATCAAAGAATCAAGTGACATATTGTTAGATAAATCAGTAAAACAATCAACATTACATAAAATATCTAAAGCTTTAAATGAAAAAAATACTGTGATAAATGATCTCCACATTTGGAAAATAGCAGCAGCACATCAAGCCGCTATTCTCAAGGTAACATCAAATGAACCTCTAAAACCAAAAGAATATAAACATATATTAAAAAATTTATTACCCAACCTCTCGCACATATCAATTGAAATAGAACATACTAAAAATAAGTTACAAGAAAGCTGATACTCATGGAACAACTCAGTTGTTGTGATAATTAAATCAACAAAACGGTGTTATGCAAGAAAGCCACTCGTCGATGAATACAGATTAATATACAATGAAATCACATTTAAGTTTAGAATTGAAAGCCCTAAACTTAAGCGTAAAAAATCCAAGAGCAAAAGCTACTGCTCTCCATTAAATAGTTGACATAGTTCAAAACGAAACAGGCCAATTATATGAACTCAAGAGCAGCCCTAAGAAACCTGATCAGATCACGACGGCAAACACTTTCTATAGAAGAGCAACAACAGGCAAGCAAACATCTTGCTCAACATTTGTCTACTCACCCTAAAATAAAATCAGCACAAACTATTGCACTTTATTTAGCTAATGATGGTGAACTTAACCTCATGCCTTTTATTGAATGGTGTTGGCAACAAAACAAACGTGTTTATTTACCTGTTTTACACCCCTTTTGCTCTGGCCATTTACTGTTTCTTTTATTTGAAAGAAACACAAATATGGTCAAGAACATTTATGGAATTGATGAACCTACCCTAGATGTAACCAAAGTATGTCCTTTAGCGCAGCTTGATGTGTTATGTACTCCCTTAGTTGCTTTTGATTTAGCTGGCGCTAGATTAGGTATGGGCGGCGGATTTTATGATAGAACGTTAGTAAATTGGCAACAACATCCTATTTATCCACTTGGTATTGCACATGATTGCCAACAAGTAGACAAAATTCCAGTTGAACATTGGGATATTCCATTGCCTGAAATAACCACTCCATCAAAACGATATATGTTTCATGTAACTTAACACTTATGAAGTTCAGGATAAGTAGCAAGCAGACTTGAAAAAATCAAAATGTTTTTTTCATGTAAAAAACTATGCACTCGTCAATATTCACTTCCTCCGATAACTCGTTACTTATCTCTATGCACAGTGCTATAATCTACGCCATTCTGATACTGGTAACTTATCTCTTCTACAAGGCATAATAATGACTCAAGATGAAATGAAAAAAGCTGCGGCAATAAAAGCCTTAGAATTTATTAAAAATGACACCATTGTGGGTGTTGGTACAGGCTCAACAGTAAATTACTTTATTGATGCTTTAGCAACAATTAAGCATAATATTGTTGGTGCCGTGTCAAGTTCTGATGAATCTAGCAAACGCCTCAAAGCACATGGTATTGAAGTATTTGATCTTAACAATGTTGATGTATTAGACATTTATGTGGATGGTGCTGATGAAATTACCAAACACATGAGCATGATCAAGGGCGGTGGAGCTGCTCTTACCCGCGAAAAAATCGTTGCAGCAGTGGCTAAACAGTTTATTTGTATCGCAGATGATTCGAAACAAGTAGAAATACTCGGTAGTTTCCCTCTGCCTGTTGAAGTAATCCCTATGGCCCGAAGCTACGTTGCAAGAGAATTAGTCAAACTTGGTGGTGACCCTGAATATCGACAAGGCGTTATCACCGATAACGGTAACGTTATTCTGGATGTACATAACTTATCTATAATTAATCCTAAAAAGCTAGAAGCGGATATTAACGCCATTGTTGGTGTTGTAACTAATGGCTTATTTGCTAATAGAGGCGCTGATATACTGATACTTGCTGGTGACAACGGCGTAAACGTTATCCAATAAAAATTTTATTAATAAATGCATAACCATGTAAAAAAGCAAATATTTAGTCTTTTAAGCTAAATATTTGCTTTAGAGTTTATACACTATATGGTATCTTTATCTCAATTATAGATATCTAGCCATCTAAACGTTTCTATTTAGCTGACTTTTATTTAACTTAAATTTTTATTAACAATATAATACCAACTTAAATAAGCGAAGCCATTCACATGACAACAAACAAAAATTCATTAGCAAAAAACAAGATCAAAATTCTTTTACTTGAAGGGGTCCATCAAAGTGCGCTTGATGAACTAGAAGCAAAAGGTTATACAAATATTGAGTATATTAAAACATCACTTTCTAACGATGATTTGATTGAAAAAATAGCTGATGTACACTTTATCGGTCTTCGCTCGCGCACTCAATTAACAGAAGAAGTATTAAGCCATGCTAAAAAATTAGTTGCCATTGGTTGTTTTTGTATTGGCACAAACCAAGTTGATATCAAAGCAGCTCAAAAACTTGGTATTCCTGTATTTAATGCCCCATTTTCTAATACACGTTCTGTTGCTGAATTAGTATTAGGCGAAACACTATTGTTGTTACGTGGTATTCCAGAAAAAAGTGCAAAAGCACATCGCGGTGTATGGTTAAAATCAGCGGCAGGTTCATTTGAAGCCCGAGGTAAAACCTTAGGTATTATTGGTTACGGACACATTGGTACTCAACTTGGCATTTTAGCAGAAACGTTGGGTATGCGTGTTCGCTTTTATGATATAGAAACAAAACTACCTTTAGGTAATGCTAGCCAAGCCCCTTCTTTAGATTCGCTGCTAGCTGAATCTGATGTGGTTAGTTTACATGTCCCTGAAACACCACAAACAAAAGATATGTTTGGTGCTGAACAATTTGCAGCAATGAAAACAGGTGCTATTTTTATTAATGCTTCTCGAGGCACTGTTGTCGATATTGATGATCTTGCACAAGCCTTGTCAGATAAGAAAGTAGCAGGTGCGGCAATTGATGTATTCCCTGTTGAGCCTAAAGGCAATCAGGAAGAGTTTGTCTCTCCATTACGTGAGTTTGATAATGTTATTTTGACTCCACACATTGGCGGTAGTACAAAAGAAGCACAAGAAAATATTGGTTTAGAAGTAGCAAGTAAATTGGCTAAATACTCAGATAATGGTTCAAGTTTATCTGCTGTTAATTTCCCAGAAGTTTCGTTACCTGAGCATAGATTACCAGGAGAAACGGGAACTAGCCGATTATTACATATTCACCGTAATCAACCTGGTGTGCTCACCAGCATCAACCAAGCTTTTGCAAAAAATAATATCAATATTGCAGCACAATATTTACAAACTGATTCACAAATTGGTTATGTAGTTATTGATATTGAATCTTCTGATAGTGCTCAAGCATTAAAAGCATTAAAAGCGATAGATGGAACAATTAAAGCGAGAGTATTGCATTAATTTCTTTTGACTCATATAAAAGCGAGTGACGAAATCAATTAGCGAATAGTTAACTGTTCTCGAAACTCGTTTTCATTTCTATACACTTTTCTATTTAATTACATAATACTATATAAAGTATTATTCCACATCGGGCTGATTTTCAGGTAAAGCAAGTTGAAAAGCTTCAAGTTTATTACAGTTATCAACAACGCGATTAATATAGGGATAACAACTCATATCTACATTGAAGCGCTTTGCATTGTAAACCTGCGCAACTAAGCATATATCTGCAACCGTTATTTGATCTTTAAAACAATAACACCCAGCGGTTCGCACTAATTGTTTTTCAATGGCATTAAAACCTATTTGCATCCAATGATTTATCCAGTGGTTTTTTGCTTCATTCGTTATTTTTAACTCTGCCGCAAGATATTGTTGAACACGCAAATTATTTAAAGGATGAATTTCACAGGCAATATCTAGTGACAATGCCTGAACTTTCGCCTTTGCTTTACTACAATCGGGATATAATGATAACCCCTGCTGGCTTGATTCTAAATAATCGATTATCGCTAAAGATTGATGTAGAGAAAAATCACCATCAACCAAGGTAGGCACTAATTGATTCGGGTTGACGGTCGCATAATTATTATTATGTTGTTCCCCACCATTCCTCACTAAATGTACAGGAATAGACTCAAATACAATGCCTTTTAAGTGTAATGCTATTCGTACCCGATAAGCAGCAGTTGATCGCCAATATCCATAAAGTTTCATAGTATTCTCCACGCTTTACAATGGATCTTTTAAGCCTTGTATTCAACAACTTTTTGGTCAATAGCCCCAAAGATGCTATTACCATTATCGTCAAACATTTCAATGCGAACATGATCACCAAATTTCATGAACTCAGTGCTAGGTTTACCCTCTGCTATCGTTTCTAGCATGCGTTTTTCTGCTAAACAGCTTGAACCAGCTGAACGGTCATAATTTGAAATAGTACCAGATCCAACAATACAACCCGCTGATAATGGGCGTGTTTTTGCTGCATGTGCAACAATAGTTGGAAAGTCAAACGTCATATCGACACCACAACTTGGTTGGCCAAATAACGTATGGTTAAAATGTGTAGTGAGCGGTAAGTGCAATTTAGCGCCATCCCAAGCAGTACCTAATTCATCAGGTGTGATAGCAACTGGAGAAAAAGCACTTGATGGCTTAGCGCTAAAAAAGCCAAATCCTTTTGCTAATTCTCCAGGTATTAAATTACGTAAAGAAACATCATTAACTAACATCAGTAATTTAATATGTTCCACCGCTTGTTCAGCTGAAACCCCCATCGGTACGTCATCAGTCACTACGGCAACTTCTGACTCAAAATCAATACCATAACTTTCACAAGCGACATAAATATCATCACGAGGACCAATAAATGCATCAGACCCACCTTGGTACATTAAAGGATCTGTCCAAAATGTTTCTGGCATTTCTGCATTTCGAGCTTTGCGCACTAGTTCAACATGGTTTACATAGGCACTACCATCTGCCCATTGATAAGCTCTAGGCAAAGGTGATTCGCAAGCTGCTTGGTCAAAATCGATAGCATTAGGCATTTCACCATTATTTAATGCCTGATAGATGCACGCCAATTGAGATGATGTTTCAGGCCAGTTATCCAATGCGCTTTGTAAAGTAGGCGCTATGTCAGCCACAGTAACCGCTTTATCAAGATTTCGACTAACAACCACTAATTGTCCGTCACGGGTGTTATTTTTAAGGGTAGCTAATTTCATGTAAAACCTTCTCGTAAAAACAAGACTAATATAGAAAGCTAATTCTACGAGTATTTATCTAAAAGCGACAAGCAAATACAAAATAGAGCCAAGTAAATGATGGCAAAAATTCTTTACATGTTTTTTTCCACTTTAAGCGATACAAAAAAGTTTACATTAAACTAAACCGCTATGAATTCCTTGGAGGAAATAATTTCACTTTACCTGATCATCAGTAGATGTGAGCCTGCCTAACAATGAATATTCCGTATAGTCAAAACTAAATTAGGCAGAATTAAATTGTATTTTCAAAGAATAGTTAAACCTGATCCCAATATTTATGACTCTAATATTTACTATATTTTAACGGTTTTCTTATTTATATCATATTCACGTAGCTTGTTAGCAATAGCGGTATGGCTCAAGCCCAACTTTTTAGCTAACTGTCTTGTACTTGGATATGCGGGGTAAAGTTTACGTAACAAATCTGCTTCAAAGTTTTTCACTGCGGCATCAAGAGTGCCTTCAAACTCTTGTTCTAAGTAACCATGTTCACGTGTATAAGCAGGTAGCTGTAAATGACTCACCTCAATTTCTTCACCTTCAAGTAAAGAAGTAGCTCTGGTTAACACATTTTCTAACTGCCTAACATTACCAGGCCACGGATAATGTTCAATAAAATCACGGCATTCATCTGTTAGTTTTAAATTAACTCGTCCAATTTGTTGCCCTGCATGCGAAATAAAAAACTCTGTTAGCGGCAAAATATCACTACGGCGTTCTCTTAAAGGCGGAATATTCAAGCCAAAAACATTTAATCGATAATACAGGTCTTCTCTAAACTCGCCTATGGAGACTAAATGAAGTAAATCTTTATTTGTTGAGCTAATAATACGAACATTGACGGTCACTTCTTGTTCTGAATTCACTCGTCTAAAGCTTCCGTTTTGAATAACTCGTAATAATTTACTCTGCAGTTTAGTTGACATTTCTCCTACTTCATCAAGAAAAACACTACCGCCATCAGCAAGTTCAAAAATACCACGTTTGCTTTTTTCTTGATCTTTTTCACCGACACCAAACAATTCAGATTCGGCTACATCATCTGGTAAAGCCGCACAATTGAGTGTCATAAAAGGCTGTTCAGCACGTTCACTAGCGGCATGGCAGGCTCTTGCTAATAACTCTTTACCTGTACCTGTTTCACCAATAATTAAAATAGAGGAATCAAGTTGAGACATCCGTTTAGCTTCTCTAATCACTTTTCTCATACTTGTACTACTTGCCTGAATACCTGAGAAAGTGTTTTCATTAGGCTGCTTGAATGCATTAATCTGTTGCCCTAAACGAGCCTCAGATTTTAGAATTAACACGGCACCAGCTAATATTTTATTTTTATTATCCGTGCTGCTTTCATTAGCAACATGAATCGGCATAATATCAGCGACAAAATCTTCATTTTGAAACTTTAAGCGGCGGGTTTGTGCTAAAACATCATTACCATCTAACCAGCGAGTAAAATTAAAACCTTTTAACCAATTACTAATGGGTTGTCCTTTAATTTCTTCATCGCTACTTTTCATAATACTGGCAGCAATATTGTTTACAATACGAATATTACCTTTGGAATCAAGTGAAATAAAAGGGTCAGGAAAAGTTTTAATTAACGTAATAAGTTCATTTTGTTCACGCTCTGATGGCATATAAGGAGCTGTTCTTACATCACCTACCCCTTCTAACAAACGTAATTGAGGCATAAAAGTTTGTAAATCTGAAAAATCGAGGTCGGGGATATTAATAAATATTCTTCCCTGCTCTTTTAACTCAATTCCGCGAACATTGATCTCATGTTCAACAAAGATACCTAAAACTTTTTGTCCCATACCAACACGGTCATGACACGTAATTTCCAAACGCATGTAAACAACCCTTTAAAAGATCAAAGAAAACATTGTAAACTAATTTTTACAATAAAAAAGCCTTAATAAGCGATATTATTAAGGCTTTTTATAATATCACTGTAAAAAGCGTAAACGAGTTAGCACAGTTATGGCTAATACATCACATTAGTTGATCTGTTTTTGCTGCGCATATAAAGTCATTTTTATGTAAACCGCCAATAGCATGTGTCCACCATGTAACAGTTACTTTACCCCATTCAAGCAAAATGGAAGGGTGGTGAAATTCAGCTTCTGCAAGCTCGCTTACTTTATTAGCAAATGCCCATGCTAGTTTATAATTTTTAAATGTGTATTCACGCTCTAGCATCATTACGTTATTACGTACTTCTGGTACCCAATCAGGAATTTGTCTTATAAGTTGTTTCAATTCATCACCACTTATTTTGGGTGCATCCACATGACATGCTTCACATTGTTGTGTTGATAATTCTTTATTCATTTGTATTCCTTAATTAGGGTTAACTTACGCAATCTTTTTAGGTGGAAATCTAGCATCAAATAAACCAAGTCTTCTAGCTTCTTCAACTAGTGCCATAATGTCTTCTACAGTGAGTTCTCTTATACCGTCTAAATCACTCACTTTATTCAGCATGAAGTAAACAGGTTGCATAATATCAATGCGATACGGCGTTCTGAGCACATCAATAACATTGGCTTTATTTAAAGGTTTTCGCTCAACACTATTATCGGTTAATGCATATTCAGTCTCACTGGGAGAAGATAATATGCCACCACCATAAATTCTCAGCCCTTGGGGTGTATCAAGTAAGCCAAATTCAATAGTAAACCAATATAAGCGAGCTAAAAATACCCGTTGTTCTTTGGTTGCATTCAACCCCATTTTTCCATAGGCTTGGGTGTAATTAGCAAATGAAGGATTGGTTAATAGTGGGCAGTGACCAAATATTTCATGAAATATATCAGGCTCTTGTAAATAATCTAATTCTTCTTGGCTACGAATAAAAGTTGCTACAGGAAATTTTTTTTCTGACAACAATTTAAAAAACTCACCAAAGCCAATAAGGGCGGGAACAGGATAACACTGCCAACCTGTTGTCGCTTGCAATACTTTGGAGACATCGCCAAGCTGTGGAATGCGGTCAGTAGGTAATTGTAACCGTTCTAATCCATCAAAATATTCATCACAAGCTTTGTTGTGTATATGTGAAAGCTGACGAGATATCAGCGTATTCCATGTTTTATTTTCTTGTTCAGACCAATGAATTATACCATTTTCATCTGCATGCTTGGAAACATACTTGGTGCCTTTTGACATGACTACAACCTATTATATAAAGTTTGGGAATCCCCTTTAGCTATCTTTATATTAAGATCATAAGTTAATGAAAAGGAAGTCATGCTTATAGGATAAAAAACAGCCTACTGTGAATTCTGTAAAATAATAGTTACAAGACAAGTGCACGTCTTTAATGACGCAGGATTTCAATTTTGCTGCGTTTATTCAAAAAACAACGCTATTTTAGCTTGTTCTACTAATGAGGTTTTTAATTGTTTTCAGCATCTCTTTGCGAACATGACCAAGCTTGGGTTTATCCTCAAACGGAATAGGTCGGCATAATTGCATAGTTTTAACGCCTAAACGTGCAGTTAACATACCAGCACCTAAACCTTGTGCTAAGCGTCCAGAAAGCTTTCCAAGTAAATCTGCGCCAATCATATCTGCTCCGAAATCAGCAATCAATTCACTGGCTCCTGCATAAACCATATTAACAAAAACTTGTCTGATTAACTTAATACGACTCCAATAACCTAACTTTAATCCGTACAAACCCGCCACTTTATTTATCATTCGTAAATTACGCCATAATATGATGAGCATATCGATGATAGCAACGGGGCTTAGAGAAACCAGTACAACAGCCTCAGTTGAAAATTTGGCTATTTCAGCCATGGCTTTCTCGTCAACTTTTGAGAGTACTATACGTGAATAAAGCTGAAGTAATTCTTGATTAGAATATGAGCTATTTAACGCGTCTTGCCAAGCTTGTGCTTGCTCACTTTCTTTTTCAAAACTAAGATCACAAGGTAAGTTATCAGTGATTTTTTGACAAAAACATTCTACATTTAGCTCCTTGTTACCATTAATTGCAGAAGTGTCATTATTAAATAACACTTCACTTGTTTGTTGCTTTAATTTTTCTCTACGCTTAAATTGTCTTAATGTTGACCATTCACTTAATAAACTTGAAGAAGCTAGTATAGTTAAACAAGCTAAAATAATGGCATAAATCGTGGTGATAATGGGTGACTGAGTAAAACCAGTAACAAAAAAGTCAAACATTTCAACGCCAATAAGAACAGCGAATAACGCCAACACAATACGCCATAACCATCGTGGGCTGCGTTTTTTAATGTCAACTACGCTATCTGCTTGTATTTGCTCTTGCAGCACAGAAGGTAATTCTGTTTGCTCATCAATGGGTAGATAATCATTATTATCAAAAATGACCTGCTTACCCTCTTTGCTTACCTCAAACACTTGTGTAAGCTGCTCGTCTGGTAATTCATTTTCTGCAAATAGCACTTGTTGTTTGTGCTCTTTTTTATCAATTTTATGTTTGTTTGAGGTCATATTCTTTGAAGTAATTTCCTTTGAACTGGTTATTGTCGTTTCAATTTTTGGTTTATATCATTTTATCTGCCAACAAAAATTGTAATACTTGATCCATGCGAATATGAGGTAAAGCTTCATGCTTTGTCATACCACTCATAGGGGAAAAATTAATAAAGTTAAACGCGCTTTCTTGCCAAAATTCTTTTTTGGGCAATTTCTCTGGTACAGATCCAGGAAATAAAGTGATTTTCTCTACAACCTCTTTGTCTAAGGTGCTTTTTAATCTATGCCCTTGAATGACAGACACTTGTTGACCGTTATGAAAACTCTTTCCAGAGGTAGTGCTTTTTACTGACGCTATCGCGAGAGTTTTCATTTCGATGGCTTCAAAGTTAATCTTATGCTTACTTTGATAAATTAACTGATTCAATAAAGAAACCATGGGTGCATGTTGTTCTGCCGTTACATGATCAGCCTTGGTTGCAGCAAAAAGTAACTTATCTATTTTGGGTGAAAATAATCGTGAAAACAAACCTGATTTACCATAACTGTAGCTCTCTAAAATCATATCTATTGCTAATTGTAAATCATCAAAACTCTCAGGACCGCTGTTATCAGAACAAGCATTGAGGGGAGTTAAACAATCAGCTAAAACAATTTGTCTATCAAAACGCATAAAATGTTGATGATAGAACTTTTTCACCACTTCTTCTTTATATTCAATAAAGCGAGCTCTCAACATGCCAATAAAACTATCATCATTTGCATTTTGATACTCATTACCATCAATATTTGTTAAGTTAGGAAAAGGAAAAAACTCTAAAATAGGTGCGCCAGCTAATTCAGCAGGTAATATAAAACGACCAGGCTGGATAACACTAAGTCCTAATTGATAACGAAAGGTATGTAATAACTCTGTATATTCCAAAGCTAATTGTGCTAATAATTCTTCATCTGCCACAGCAAAAGGATCTAAATTAGCCACTTTGTCTAAAAAACATTGAGCATACTTACTACGTGGTGATGTAGTTAATAATGCTTGTGTTTGCTCAGACCATTGTTCATAGGTTTGTTTAAGCATGGGCAAGTCAAGTAGCCATTCTCCTGGATAATCAGTAATATCAAGCGTTAATGTTGCCATATCCGCAGTATACTTTAACAAGGACTTTTGCGGCTGGTAACGAATAGCAAGGCGTAATTCACTTATACCGTGTGTAGGCTCTGGCCATGATGGCGGCTCATTGGTTAATGACGTTATCGCTTTGTCATAATCGAAACGGGGAATTGATAAATTTTTCTGAGGCACCCTTTTTGCTGCAATAAAATGACCATTGTGAACGGGATCAAAAAAGCTTAACTTACTACCATTACCTTCAGTTATTAATTGATTCACTAAGGAGGTGATAAAAGCAGTTTTTCCACTTCGACTTAGGCCAGTAACCGCTAAGTTGATATGCTGATCAAGCGTACGATTGAGTATTTCACTGGCTTTATTTTTTAATTTATCTAATCGCTTGATAAAGCTACTCCCTAAAAGTTATTCTTTTATTGTAAAATATGTCTGTAGATAAAACAGTTTTTAATTTTTGCCTAATATTAAGTACAACTATTAGCTACAACGGATATCATCTTCAGATAAAATATGCATTAACGGTTGTAGCTCTCTTTCATAATTTTTCCAACGGTTAACTGAACCACTATTAAATCCTTGCCTAACCTGCCCTGAACTAGCCGTTTTAACAACTCTTTTGCTGTTTTGGAATGCTAAACAACTATCTTGCCATGGAAGGTCTAAAAATGTTAACAGGGCTAAGATGTTTTTTTTAGGTGATTGAACTAAACTCTCGTAGCTCATAGATAATATATTTTCCGAATCAATCGCTTTCCAATGTTCCATCATTTTTACATATTCTTTGTAATATGCACCTAGTTCACTAAGATTATAACTATACTCCTGCCCACCCGTGAAAAATTGTTTGTAACAACTTAAACAAGAGTCTAAAGGGTGCTTATATATATGAATAAATTTTGCTTTTGGAAAAATTAACATTAAAAAACCAACAAGGGCAAAATTAAAGGGGAGTTTGTCGGTAAAATATAACGTTTTATTTATTAAGCTGGCATGCTTGTTAATGTAGATATTTCTTAAATTTTCTATCATGTCTGGTTCTAAAATATCAATACTGTTTTGCCAACTCACTTTTGTCATCTTAGGCAGTTCTTCAAACAATAATTGTAACGATGTTTCTAACTCACCACCACCAGAAATACTGCTATGACAATCTAAAATCTGCTCTACTAAACTTGTGCCCGAGCGAGGCATACCTATGATAAAAACAGGGGAAATATTATCATTTTGTAAAGTCAAGCGGTTGGATAGTAATTTATGGTTAAATACAGTTTTTAAATCATGAAATAACGAAAACGTTTTATTTTCTTGATAGTTAATTTGCTTTCTTTTTAAATCATTTCCTTGTTTTAAGTAATGAAAAGCCTGTGTAAAATCATTCTTTTCTTCTAAGACTTTCGCTATAGCAAAAGACAAGTATATTTTTGATTTATCTTTTAACTCACTAAAATCGAAAGCTTTCATTTTTTCCAGATCTAACGAGGTTAGATTATTAAAACCAAGGTTAGCTAAACTCCAATACGCTTCAGTAAATGATGGGGCTAACTGTAAAGATTGACGGTAGCAAGTAATCGCATCATCTATATTGCCATTATACTCATTCAGCTCACCCATTAGCATAACAGCAACGGCATAATCTGGTTTTAATTCAATAGCCTGCTTACAATAACTTAATGATGAGTCTAAGCGCCCAACATCTTTCAACGTTAGTGCTAAGTTATAATATACTTTATAATTTTTAGGATTAAGCGCTATGGACTCTTTATAACTTAATATAGCTAATTCAATTTGCTTGTTACTTTTATACACATTCCCTAATGAAAAATGCGCCATAGCATTGCTTGTTTGAGCATTAATTCCTTTACGCAAATACTCTATTGCTAAAATATTACGTTGCTGTTTATGATATACATTACCCAAATTCATTAATGCAAGAGGATTATCAGTTTCAATTGCTAATACCTTTTCAAAACAATTCACTGCTGCATCATATTTTTCCATGTCTTGATATAAGCAACCTAAATCATTTAAAGCATTGATATTTTTTGAATTAACTAAAAGTGATTTTTTAAAATATTTGATTGCAGCCAAGTAATCATTATTTGATTTAAGTATACAAGCATATAGATGATTTACTGCTGCATGCTCAGGAAAAGCTTGTAACATAGGTTGTATTTCTTTTAAGGCTTTATCTAGTTGATTAGCCGTATAAAGTTTAACAATACGATCCATTAGTATTTTCGGATTAAAGTTCATCAAACACATCCATTTATCATTTCTTTTTATTAGCTGTAAAGCTTATTGAGGGGTTACGTCGAACGCAATGGTCACTCTTTGCTGATTTTTAGTAAGCGGAACCGTACCATGCCACATGTATGAAGGAAATAAAATAACATCTCCCTCGGTTGGCTTAATATAATAATCTGCTTCTTGTTTTAACCAACGGCTCAACTCTGCCTGCCCTACCTTTAACCATCCTTCCCCATCAGCATTCACGGCATCGGGTACAACAACATAATAAGGCCCACTTACCCAACCTTTATGATGATAATGATTCTTATGAAAACCTTTACCTTTCATATCGATAGACCATGCTCCAGAATAAAAATAATGATTATTTACATGAGCTAGTAAAGGATGACCTTCCATTTTATTTAATGTTTTTACATGTTCATCAATAACTGACGTTAATGAATGCTCAAATTCTTTAATGAATGGTGATGCATTAGCAAATAAATGATTGGGTGTCTGTCGACCATTTCTCACTGATTGCTCTATTGGATAACGCTTATTTTTATGATATTTTTCTAATTCATCGAGAAGCTCCGCATTATATTCTTGTACATTTTTATAACGTTTAGGTGGTGGAACCGAGTATATTTTTACAAAATCATCATAATTATAAAGCTTATGATATTCTTCTTCATTACCACTAAAACGTAGTGTGCTTGCATACAATGCCCAACAACCTTGATGCCAAGGGGAGTTTTCTGTCATTTTTTTAGCATACATCAAGGCGTTGTCATATTGCTTTAAACACAGGTAAGTTATCACCAACTCATAAATTAGATCGGTATGTTCTGGAACACGTTGTTTTCCTTCAGATAAAACGTGAAGTGATTGTTCAAAATCCCCTAATTCTCTAAGTATATGACCCTTTATCAAGTAGGCATTTTCAATTTTAATATTTAATTTAAAACCATATTCAATCACTTCTAGAGCTTGTGCCAATAAATCTTCTTTGATCAGTTTTTTACAAAATGAGTAAAGTATATCCACATTAGTTATACTTTTATAATATTTTTCATAGTAAGCGAAATACCCTCGTCTTTCTTGATTCCAAAGTAGATAAAAATAACATTCATGTAACTCAAAATCATTGGGGTGTTCATTTAAAAGTCGGCTTAATAGCGCTTTAGATTCTTCAAATAAACCGAAAGAAGCTGATGAAAGCGCATAAGATTTTAAAAGATCAAAATCTTCAGGAAATAATGCGAGTAGTTCTTTGAAAGCGTTAACGGATAGGGTCACGTCATTCAGTTCTTTATATAACAAAGCAAGTTTATGCCTCACTTGCTTATTCGTCTGATTACGTTTAATAAATGTTAAACAAGTATTGATTGCCTCATTGGTTTTATGCAGTTTATGCTGACAATCGGCTAAACCAACGGTAGTCGATTGATGTTGAGGGTTAAGCAATGAGGCCTGTTGGTAATATTTAAATGCATACTCAAACTCTTTTTTTAATGATAATAATCGAGCAAAGTTATAATTAGCATCAAAATATTTACCGTTAATTTGTAATGCTTTTTCTAATAATGGCTGTGCTCGTGCATACTTTTTTATTGCAATAAAAAAGTTGGCATAGCCACATAAATATGCACAATTATTGGGCTCTTTATCTAATAATAGCTGAAAATAATGCTCGGCTCTTTCATTGTTTCCAATGAACCTCTCAGACATAGCAAGTATATAAATAAGTTGCCCATTATACGGAATTTGATTCAATAACAGAGGAAGTTTATTTACTACATCTTGGTAACGTTGACTTGAATATAAATTTATACATTGATTAATATCTTTGACAATTTTTTGCATGTCAACTTTCCTCAAAAATCAATAACATACTATCATAGTAAGAACTTTTGTTGAGTATAACAAATGCCTACAGATGAGCAACTGCAATGCAGTGAGTTTTATCTACCTTACTTTGTCTACACGTTTGTCAAATTCACCAGACAAAAAAACCAGCCCAAAGGCTGGTTTTTTTAAGTTTAAGTCAAATTAGAATTTAACTGCTACTTTAGCATACATGAAACGACCAGCTGTATCATACGATGCAGGGATCGTATTTGAATCTTGGTTGTTAGTTGTATAAGGAGCATCTATATCAGTTGCATTACGTGCACCTAATGTAAATGTGTAGTTTTCTAAATAATAGCTACCTTGAATGTCATGATACCATACAGAATCCGCAACATTATCTAAATTACCATCATCTGCTGCTAAATCATCTGTAGCTGATTGGTAATGTGATACCCAATTAACTGACCAGTCATCTGTAGAATAGCCAACAGTCAAATTAGCACGGATGCGAGAAAATGTTGCATAGTTATTTTCCCATTGATCTTCACCAAATTTACCCGCTAAGCTAACTTCTGGTGAACCTGGTAAAGGAGTGTACGTATATTCATTTAAATAAGTACCATTTAAAGCTACACGTAAAGTACCACCAGTAACATCAAAGCTTTGTGCCATATCAAAGTCAAAACCTGAAGTATTGAATTGACCTAAGTTGGCGTTGGTTAATAACACACCAGAAATAGAACCTAATACAGAACGGTTTGGAGCTGTTGAATGAGGTGTATCTTCAGTGATTGCAGCACCTTTCATGAATTCACATAAAGGATCTGAGAAATTAGCACTTTCATAACACGCTGTAATTACGTTATTAGTACCCGCAGTACCAACACCATTCGTAATTTCAATATCAAAGTAATCTAAGCTCGTAGTGAAGCCTGAATCATGAGTATATACAAAACCTGCAGTAAAACTATCTGACTCTTCTGGAGAAAGATCTGGATTACCGCCAGTGATTGAAGTTGATTGATCTGAAGACAAATTAAAGTCTTCAGGTAAACCATCTGCAGCACAGTTAGCACGTATATTAGCATTATCGCTATTGCCCCAATCAATACATGGTTCATTATAAGCTAAATTGGTTTCTTGTTGAGGTGCATATAATTCAGTAATACTTGGAGCACGGAAACCATCAGCTTGAGTAGCACGAATCAATAAGCCACTCATTGGTGTCCATTCAATACCAAATTTTGTATTAGTTGAAGATTTACTTAAGTTTGAGAAATCTGAATAACGTGCCGCAGCAGAGATATTCAAAGATTCAACCATTGGTAAACCAGATAACACTGGCACATTTATTTCTAAATATGCTTCTTCAAGGTTATACGCACCCGCTGTTGGAGCGCCAGCAACAGAGTATATTTGACCTAATGCAGCAGCACCATCAGGCGTTCTACTATATTCTTCCCAACGTTTTTCAACACCAAAAGCAAACATAGCAGTACCTGCTGGTAGATCTATAAGATCACCAGAGATGTTAGCCATTAATTGTTTAGTTGTACCATTAACTACAGGAGAGTTATCAACAAAGGCATAGTCAATCATTTCATCAGTAAGAGTACCAGCATGGAATACATCCCAAACTTCTGGACAAGCACCATCAGCTTCACATAAAGCTGGATCAAGCAATGTTTCAATTCGAAGAGGGTTAACACGACCCGTATCTAAACGAGTATCAACATAACGGCTGTAGTTATATGCAACATCCCATGAATATTCACCAAATAATAAACCTTCTAAACCGACAACCATGCGGTAATCAGAAAAATCTTGAATGAATGCACGACCAGCTGTTTCGCGTAAACGACGAACAATATAAACTTCTTCACCAACAGGGTTATATGGGTTTGCAGCAGGTACTGCTGGCGCCCAGAATGTACCTTCAGGAGCCATTAACTGATCAGATTTACGATTAGTAAAACCACCTTCTGAAATAAAGGTAAGATCGTCAGCAATTTCATATCTTGCTGCGGCATTAATTGAGAAAACTTCTTGTGGTGTAACTAAATATGAAGTTGTTGAGTAGTTAAAAGCATCTTTTTCAGCTTCAAAAGGACGAACTTCACCAGTTGATGGATCAACTACATGACCATCATAGTTATCATTGAAGAATTGACCGTAAGGTATTGTTCCTGAACCACTACAGAATTTACCGTCTGCATTTTCACTTATAGGACAATCAGAAAAAGAACGATCACCTTGATAAATTTCTTTTCGTTTGTTGTATCCTAGTGAAAAAACAATATTACCTTTTTCACTAGATGCACCAGTAGTAACAGAGAAAGCTGTAGTACCGCCATCACCCTCAGATGTTTCATCATATTGAGCAACAATTTCTACGCCTTCAAAATCTTTTTTAGTTATAAAGTTAATAACACCGGCGATTGCATCTGAACCATAAACAGTAGAAGCACCATCACGTAATATTTCAACACGTTCAACATATGCTACAGGAATGGTATTTAAATCTTGAGAAGAAAAACGACGGCCATTAATTAGTACTAATGTACGACCTGAACCTAACCCGCGTAATGATGCAGTTGCATATCCTCGGCTTCCGTTATTTGTACTTGAACCTTCAGCAGCACCAGTAATAGCTGGTACATTTTGAATAAACTCTTCTAACGTTACAGCACCAGAACTAACTAAATCTTCCGAAGAAAAGACAGTAATTGGACTTGCTGATTCTAGATCTGTACGTTTAATACGAGAACCAGTTACTTCTATACGCTCTACTCCTTCAGCAGCTTCTTCTTCAGCAGAAAAAGCTGACGTTGAAACAGTTGCAGTTGCGGCAGCACCTATCATTAGAGCTAAGCGAATACTTTTAGCTACTTTGCTATTGTTATACATGTTTACTCCCTGGATCACATTTGTGATTGGTTGTTATTTGTTTATTTTTAACCGTTTCGAGACTATATTGCCTCGTAAACTTTTTTGAACGAGCCATATGGCCTGATCTGTCCCCTACGATATTAAACGGGATCAACGCACAGCGTCAACACCATTTATAACCAATCAATAAAGTTTTTAACATTTAAACATATTCAGTAACATTTTAAAAAATATAAAGAAAACGATACAAAACCATAATCAATTGAAAAATATACAGTTTATAAAAAAAGAATGCTTATTTTAATTAACCTACACTTTTAATGAAAAAACAAAATAAATTTATCTTTAGTAAACCTATAAATTTTATAAAAAATATTAGTTATTAATAACAAGTAGTTAAGTGGTTACTATTAGTTTGCATTTTTTACCTAATTGTAAAACCAAGTTAACAAAATAAAAATAATACAATAAATTCATGCAGTTAAAAACAAAATAAATAGAATGTAAATAAAATGTGACAAAATTGATATTTTATAAATTTTCAATTTATGCTCAAATACTAATATAGCGCTCATGTTTATTAGAAAAGTTAAATGAGCGAGTGTAAGAGTCAAAGCAAATGTTATAGTAAGCATTAAGTTTACTTACTATTTCCACACTAGGTTAAATAATGAATTCTATTGAGCGTTTATCTGAATTAATAAAAACACTTGATGCTAAAGCCAAACAAATTGACGAACACAATACACAATTAAAAGTACATCGTTTAATTGAGAATAATAACTTATTTTCATCAACACTTTTTACAAGTCAAAGTGATCAATTTAGTCCTTATATAATTGAAATAAAACGTAAAATCACCGAATTTTCTCGCTTAGTTGTGGCCAATAAAGTTGAACTTTCTAAAGTTCTTTTACAACATATAGAACAACAAATATCTGCTATATCAAATGCTCTATACTCAAATTCAGTAATGCATCAAGCTGCAAAGCTAAGTTTTGACGCCAATCATAAGGTGCGGATCAAAAAAGCAAAACTCAAACAAGCAAATAAGTATAGTGAGATAACTAAAAAAATTATGCTTAGTAGTCATCAGCTCTATCAGAAGTTAGCAGAACACCATGAATTTGAACGTCGATTAATGGACATGCTAGCCGAACGTGAAATTGCTCGAGTACAATGCAAAAAACATGAAGCTGATAAGCTGTCAGCCGAAGTACTTGCTTTACACCAACGCTTAGGTCGCTGTCGAAAAGCCATATCAGCAATTGAACGTGATATCGAAATGGCTGAAAAACATTAGTTAACGTAGAATTAAATTAGCGTTTTTACAAATCACAGGTTAACCTTAAATCAGAAAAATAAATTTTAGGAAATACACAATGAAACTATCTGATGATATTCATAATTATTATGAAAAACTTGTAATGCAACACTTTACTTTATCTAAATTTAATGAGAAGTATGATGAAGACTTTATCGCTGATCTGATTTGTATTGTATTAAATCAATTACCTACACGCTATATCCGCCATGAGGTTGATATGGCCTTTTATCTGCCTGCTTCTGAGCGTTTTGAAATGGAAACCAAAGTAAGAAAGGCTATTGATAAAGCCTTAGAATTTATGAGAGCACATCGAGCAGAAAATAATTAATTCCCTTTTGAATTTAACATTATCAACTTACTTAAATTAGCATGTTATTGTGCCTACCCAGTATATAAGTAAAGTGTGCTCAAACCAGCTTAAAATGCGGGATTCAGCTGAAACGAGCATCTTGAGGTGGTTTGGGTATATTACAAAATAAAAAGGGTGAATAACTTAATATTCACCCTTTTTTATCATCAAACTTAACCAAAAATTTTTCTATTCGAAAGTTACTTTTTAGTCAATTTTTCTTTGATACGTGCAGATTTACCTGAACGTTCACGAAGATAGTAAAGTTTCGCTTGACGAACATCACCGCGACGTTTAACAGCAATTGAATCAACAATTGGGCTATGTGTCTGGAATACACGCTCTACACCAACACCGTTCGAAATTTTACGAACAGTGAACGCAGAATGTAGGCCACGGTTTTTAACAGCAATAACAACACCTTCAAATGCTTGAAGACGTGATTTATCACCTTCAGTAACTTTTACTTGAACTACAACAGTATCGCCTGGTGCGTATTCTGGTAGGTCTTTTTTTAATTGCTCTTGTTCGAGCATTTCAATAATTTTACTCATAATACCTTCTTCCTAGTATTCACAGTCTAAGTGGATTTTGTTTGCTTTTTAATGAAAGCTAACGTTTTTTCCTGCTCATCTGTCAGAGCTAGGTTAATTAATAATTCTGGTCTTCTGATCCATGTTCTCAATAGAGACTGCTCTTGGCGCCATACACGTATATGCTCGTGATTTCCACTAAGTAGCACTTTCGGCACTGACATTTCATTCCCTGTTGAGGTAGTCAATACTTCTGGCCTAGTATAATGCGGACAATCTAATAAACCGTTAGAGAAGGAGTCCTGCTCTGCTGATTCTTTATGTCCTAATACACCAGGTACTAAACGTGCTACGGCATCTATTACATTCATCGCTGGCAATTCACCACCACTTAAAATGTAATCACCAACCGACCATTCTTCGTCAATATCTGACGTAATTAGCCGCTCGTCTATGCCTTCATAACGGCCTGCTATAAATATCAGGCAATCATGCTGTGCTAATTCACTAACACCTGCTTGGTCCAATTTCCGTCCCTGCGGTGACAAATAAATAACCTTCGCTTTTCTGCCATTATCTTTTGCAGTTTTACGTGCAGCAGTTATGGCATCCTGTAGGGGTTGCACCATCATCAACATACCTGGACCACCGCCATAAGGACGATCATCAACAGTGCGATGTCGATCATGAGTAAAGTCTCTTGGATTCCATTTATGGAATTCAATTAACCCACTACGGATCGCTCGGCCAGTCACCCCATACTCAGTAATAGCGTTAAACATTTCGGGAAAAAGGCTTATCACCCCTATCCACATTTTGCTCTTTTCTTTCTTTGTAGTATTAGTACAAGAATTAACACTAGTCACAAGTTAGAAACCTGGGTCCCAGTCAACACAAATTTGTTTATTTTCAATGCTTACCGACTCAACAACTTCTTCAAAAAGATATGGGATTAACCGCTCTTTTTTACCAAAACCGTCATTTAGGTTTGCTTTTACAACCAGTACATCGTTAGCGCCAGTTTCCATCATATCGGAAACCACTCCCAGATCGTAACCTTTGGTGGTAACAACATTCATGCCGATCAAATCACGCCAGTAAAATTCACCTTGCGGTAAATCTGGCAATGAACTTTCACTGGTTAATATTTCAGAGCCAACCAATGCTTGCGCTTGATCTCTGTCATCAATATTCCCCACTTTCACAATCAAGCCTTTGTTGTGCTTGCGCCAATCAGTAATTTCTACTGTTTGTATTTTATTTCCTAATTTTAATGACCAAGGAAAATAGTCCAGTATGGCATCTATTTCATCTGTGAATGAATGAATTTTCAACCAACCTTTGATACCGTAAACCGCGCCTACTTTACCTAAGATAATTTGATTTTCGTTATTCATAACAACTCACTACAAAATTAAACCTTACTTCTTGTACTTACTAAGTAAAGCAATTAAGCCGCAACTTGTGCGTCTTTTACTAACTTAGCCACACGATCAGACACACCAGCACCTTGACCAACCCAATGGTTGATACGGTCTAGGTCTAAGCGTAATTTTTCAGCTTGACCTTGCGCTGTTGGGTTGAAGAAACCAACTTTCTCGATGAAACGACCATCGCGAGAGTTACGGCTATCTGCAACAACAACCTGATAGAATGGACGCTTTTTAGCGCCACCACGAGCTAAACGAATGGTAACCATATCGCCCTCTTTAATTTTAGTGTTAAAACGGATTTTTCCAGACACTTCCTGCCGACAGGCGACAGAAAAGCTCGCGTATTCTACGCTTTTAAGGATAAAAAGCAAGTATTGTTTTACTAAACAATACAATTATAAAAAACAAAAAACCTAAACAAAGCGTGTTTAGGTTTTTTAGCTTTAAAAGTTCAGAAACTCAAAAAATAATTACAATTAACGGCCGAACATTCCACCGCCACCCATTCCGCCAGGTGGCATCATGCCTTGCATACCTCGCATCATTTTTTTCATGCCACCTTTACCAGACATTTTTTTCATCATTTTCTGCATCTGAGAAAACTGTTTAAGTAACTTATTTACATCTTGAATTTGAGTACCTGAGCCGGCGGCGATACGGCGTTTACGTGAGCCTTTTATTATATCAGGGTGTTCACGCTCACCAGGTGTCATAGAATTAATAATAGCTTCCATTCTAATGGTTAACTTATCATCCATCTGATCTTTAACTTTATCAGACATATTGCCCATACCTGGTAGTTTATCCATCAACCCCATCATTCCACCCATGCTTTTCATTTGCACAAGCTGATCACGAAAATCTTCTAAGCTAAAACCTTTACCACTTTTTACTTTTTTGGCTAACTGTTCTGCTTTTTTTCTATCAACTTTTTGTTCAACTTCTTCAATAAGTGATAGAACATCGCCCATACCTAAAATGCGTGAGGCTATTCTGTCGGGATGAAATGGCTCTAAAGCTTCTATTTTTTCACCAACCCCCATGAATTTTATCGGTTTACCAGTTATGTGACGAATTGACAGTGCCGCACCACCGCGAGCATCACCATCAGTTTTCGTTAAAATAACACCTGTTAAAGGTAAAGCATCATTAAAAGCTTTGGCGGTATTGGCAGCATCTTGACCTGTCATAGCATCAACAGTAAACAGTGTTTCAACAGGATTAATTGCTGCGTGTAGCGCTTTAATTTCATCCATCATACTGTCGTCTACATGTAATCGACCAGCAGTATCGACAATAACAACATCAAAAAAGTTTTTCTTCGCGTGGTCAATAGCACTATTCGCTATATCAATAGGCTTTTGTTTAATATCACTAGGGAAAAAACCAACATTAATTTCAGTCGCTAAGGTTTCAAGTTGTTTTATAGCAGCAGGTCGGTAAACATCAGCACTGACGACTAATACCTTTTTCTTTTCACGCTCTGTTAAAAATTTTGCTAGCTTTGCTACAGATGTTGTTTTACCCGCCCCTTGCAAACCAGCCATTAAAACAATAGCGGGTGGTGTAGCTTTCAAGTTTAAGTTTTCGTTGATGCCACCCATGGCAAGCTCTAGTTCTTTTTGAACTATTTTTACGAAAACTTGCCCTGGTGTTAAGCTTTTAGAAACGTCCACACCAATAGCTTGTTCTTTTACTTTACTAACAAACTCTCTTATTACAGGTAGCGCAACATCAGCTTCAAGCAATGCCATACGCACTTCGCGCAATGTGTCTTTAATATTGTCTTCAGTTAACCGACCACGGCCACTGATATTTTTAAGGGTTTTACCTAATCGTTCGGAAAGATTTTCAAACATGAATGACTCTGATAACGCTTTTAAATAGCGAATAGTTGTGAAAATTAATACGGCTATTATACCCGTGATAAAAGCATTGTCGAGATCAGCGTTACGCAATCAATTATTTGTTACAAAAACAGTGAAAACAGAAGTAAATATAGTCAATATTTGTCATTGAGAACTTCTCCATTGATAAAATCATGATACAATCAGACTTGTTGATTTACCTTACTTTTCATCTTATGGTTGTAATTATGGAACACCTATACTCTCTTGTTGACAACTTTATCGACCTCAGTGCAGAAGCAAGCCCTTGGTTGTTATTAGGCTTATTAATAGCAGGTTTAATGAAAGCTTGGGTACCAAGCAAAATTTTAAGCAAGCACTTAGGTAAAGGGAAATCAGCAATAGTAAAAGCTGCGCTAATTGGTGCGCCATTGCCTTTATGTTCTTGTGGTGTAATTCCTGTAGCAACTGAGCTAAGACGTAGTGGGGCATCAGCACCAGCAACGGCATCTTTTTTAGTTGCTACGCCTGAGACTGGAATTGACTCGGTTTCAGTATCCTACGCATTGCTTGGCCCTGTTTTTGCTATTTATCGTCCTTTTGCTGCAATAATGTCAGCAATAATTACGGGCTTACTTGTTGCTACCACTAAAGAAGAGTCTATAAAAAACCCCGTAACAACGACTAAAGAAGGGACAACTAGCTGTTGTTCAAGCACAACAACCGTAGAGCCTTTACCTAAAGCAGAGAATAAAAGTACGTGTTGCAAGTCACAACCAATAAAAAAAGCTGAGTCGCCCGTACAAAGCAGTTGCTGCTCAAGCTCCTCCATTGAAAATTCATATCCCCAACCTTCAACCCAAAGCAGCTGTTGTTCTAGTAGTGCAACATCATCCATTGCTGATGTGTCATTAATAGAAAAGTCTTTCATATCAGATTTTATTGAAAAAACAAAAACAGGGGTTTACTACGCTTCAACAAAATTAATTGATGATATTATTATTTGGTTAGCTATTGGTATTACTTTTGCTGCCATTGTACGCACTTTTTTACCTGAAGAATTTTTACTAAATTATGGTAGCGGCTTGCCTGCAATGTTATTAATGATTGTGATATCAATTCCTATGTATATTTGTGCAACAGCATCAACGCCAATCGCCGCGGGCTTTATTATGGCAGGCTTATCTCCTGGTACCGCATTAGTATTTATGATGGCCGGTCCTGCAAGTAACATATCTACATTAGGTGTGATAAAAAATGAAATGGGCGGTGCTGTTTTAATACGTTATTTGCTGGGGGTAGCTTTATCTGCTCTGGGGTTTGCTATGTTACTTGATTATGGTTTAACTTTTTTTGCTATTAATATTACCGAGCAAATGTCTCATTCGCATGAAATGTTACCACAATGGTTTGGTTTAGCCTGTGCCTGCTTAATTGTCTTATTAGGAATTAAGCCATTAAGAAGATTAGTGCTTTAATTTAAATCAAGCAATGTAACATTTGTCATGGTAGTTAATGTTTTATCTGATAGAATCAGTAAAATTGTATTTACCATCTATATAATAGTAGGAGTTTAAGTTAGTGGAATCTTTGGTTATTGGATCAAGCATGGCATTTATTGCTTACATGCTCGCTACTATGGTAATTATATCTCGCTTATTTCACCCTAACGGCCCTAATCTTGAACGCGTGTTGATCCTAGCAACTACGGCCATTGCAATTCACTTATTTAATGATGCGCAGTTATTCTTCAACCCCAATAAAGGAATTAATTTCAGCCTTCCTAATGTAATTTCGCTCGTAAGCTTAATTATTACAATCGCTATTTCAATTGTAGCGCTGCGTGTTAAAGTTAATTTATTACTGCCTGTTATTTATGGTTTTGCTGGTATTTGGCAATTAGCACGAATATTTATTCCGTCAACAGAATCTATCCCTTTAGTTGCAGAGAAGGTTATACTTATCAGCCACATAAGCATTGCATTAATTGCTTACTGCATACTAATTATCGCAACGCTATACGCATTTCAAGTCAGTTATATAAACCTAAAATTAAAGAGTAAAAACCTAACAGCAGTAGTACATTTGCCACCATTAATGCAGGTAGAAAAGCAATTATTTCTTATTTTAACAATAGGAACATTAGCTTTATTTGCAAGTGAATTAATAGGTTTAGCATTTTTAGACGGGTATTTTGCTAAAGAAAACATACATAAAACGGTATTATCTCTTATCGCAATGTTTATTTATATTGTGATATTACTTGGCCATTATTTACAAGGTTGGCGTGGGCATCGGGTTTTAGTGTTAACCATGACTGCTAGTACGCTATTAACCTTATCCTATTTCGGTAGTCGATTCGTGAAAGAGTTTCTGCTATCTTAAATTTATTATTAATTACATAAGGTACCTCCTTTTTGGATAACATATCAATTCAGATGCTTTTTATTATTCTTGGCATACTGATACTCATTTCAGCTTACTTCTCTGGCTCAGAAACGGGCATGATGTCGCTAAATCGTTATAAATTAAGACATCTCGAAAAAGAAAAACATAAGGGTGCTAAACGCGTAAGCAAACTGCTAAAACGTCCAGACAGACTCATTGGCTTAATTTTAATTGGTAATAATTTAGTTAATATAGCCGCTTCTGCCATTGCGACTATTATTGCATTACGATTATCAAGTGAAATGGGAATATCTGACGATATAGCTGTGCTAGCAGCAACCATTATACTGACTTTAGTTGTGTTAATTTTTGCTGAAGTAACACCTAAAACGCTTGCCGCTTTGTACCCTGAAAAAATAGCCTTCCCTAGTTCAATTTTCTTAACATTATTATTAAAAATATTACTACCTTTTGTTATGGCAGTGAACTGGATTACAAATGGTATTTTAATGGTATTAGGCATTAGCTCAGAACAAAGAGAACAACACAGTTTAAGTAGTGAAGAGCTACGGTCTGTCGTCAATGAATCTAGAGCATTATTACATGCACAAGATCATAGTATGCTCATGAGTATACTTGATTTAGAAAAAGTAACCGTAGATGACATCATGATTCCACGTAGTGAATTAATCGGTATTGATGTGAATGACGACTGGAAGAAAATTCAAAAGCAACTTACCCAAGCAAACCATACTCGCGTACTTTTATACCGTGACAATATAGATGATGTTGTTGGCTACATTCATGCACGTGACGCATTAAAATTATTATCTAAAAACCAATTTACTAAAGCGACATTATTGCGTGCTGTACGTGAGCTCTATTATATTCCAGAGGGTACACCTTTGAATATTCAATTATTAAAATTTCAACACGCTAAAGAAAGATTAGGATTAGTTGTAGACGAGTATGGTGATATTCAAGGCTTAGTTACATTAGAAGATATTTTAGAGGAAATTGTTGGTGACTTTACGACAACTCAAACACCAACGCCTAGTGATGCTGTTACATTACAGCCCGATGGAAGCTACCTAGTAGACGGTAGTGCAAGCATACGTGATGTGAACAAAGAGATGTCATGGAAATTACCAACAGATGGCCCTAAAACACTGAACGGATTAATTATTGAGCATCTAGAAGATATTCCACAAAACAACTTAAGTGTACGTATCGCTGGTTATCCAGTTGAAATTGTAGAAGCATCAGAAAATAGAATAGAAACTGTACGTGTTATGCCTGAATATTTTATTAGTGAAGATGATGAAGATAAATAAACTTTATCATTCGCAGCTTAAAGTTAATCACAATGTTATCCACAAGCAAAATAATAGAAATAGCTTTCCACAATTTCTGTGGATAACAATACCAAAGCCCATTTAGAACAGCTTTTAACTTTTACAACAGTTTTTTAATAAAAAATTTAATGTTTTTTTTAGAAAACACACCAATATATTTATAAGCATATTGTAACCTTGTTTAACCACATATTATAAATAGAAACAACATGTCAAAGCCCTAAATGAATAAACTATAGATAGAAAATACCTATGAATATTTCTATCTATAGTTAATAAAACTTAGCCAAAGAACAAGCGCCATAACCAACCATGATTTAAACTCTCTTCACAGCTTTTTAACTGTGATGAATAACGACGAGCACGGTTATCTACTTTTCTAGCCACTTTCACTAACCATGATTTCTTTTTATAGGTTTTACGTTTAAAGCCACCCCAACCTTCATGATAATTCAAATATTGATTGTAGGCATCCCACTTTGAAACCCCATTAATTCTCTGTGTTTTAAAGATAAACCACCCCATAAAATCAATAGCATCTTCAAAATCATCGCGGTCAGCACCACCATTTCCTGTTTCTTTAATATAATCATCCCAGGTCATCGTTTTAGCTTGTGAATAGCCATAAGCACTACTTACTCTTCCCCAAGGAATAAAGCCAAATAAGTAGTCGCGTGGAGGTAATGCATCATGTTTAAAAGAACTTTCTTGATACATCATACTCATAGGTACATGAATTGGTACCCCCCAACGGTCTCGTACATCTTTGGCTGCAAAATACCAACTTCTATGCTCGCGAAATATTTCACAAACATTCTCAGGATTACTTGGTGGAGGAGTAGCACAACTGGTTAACAATAAAATACCGCTCAACACAACATAAGGGAATTTTTTGATAGGCATAACAACACTTGAAAACATAAACAATGATGGTAATAGTGCCAGATTTTTTAATGACTTAACATTATCAACAATATTTTTTTCACTATTTTTATTTTTTAAGAAATAAATTGAACTTAATAGAAAAAGCAGACTCTTACTTAATAGTTATGTTTTCCCTTAGTATTTCATGTTTTTGCATCTATTTTTATAGATGCTTTTTTTTGCTTAAAATACAACAAAGATTATTATATTTAGGAAAGTTTAGTTTTTAGATAATTATTTTTTAACCTAAGTTGAACTTAATTGGGAAAACATACTCTTACTTAGTAGTAATATCATGTTATTCCCTTAGTGTTTTATGCATCTATGTTTATAGATGCATTTTTTTTGCCTGTTATTTGAAATAAGCAATCAAAAAATCATCAAAATTTAAGGTATCACTTTCTTCAATACTTCGTTGTGTTTGATGTGACTTTTCTGCTTCATCAACAAAATATTGTTGTGAATAAAACTGATAATCACGTGCAAGCGTTTCATCTCGATATTTAGAGGCTAACCCTAGTGAATATTCTGTAAGGCTTTGCTCTTGATCTATCAAAATAGATAACACTTTAGCTGAAGGTGTTAAACTAGGATCATTGATTTTAGCTCGTTCACGAATGATAGACTCTGAGTATTGTGTGGTTTGATACGCTTTATCTAAAAGCAAGGCAACCTTTTCCATCTCATCAAATAACTCATTTCCCCATTCTGGCACTGATTTTAAACTGACTTCCCCTTCGCAATTAACATCTGAAAGCAATAACTCAGGATCACGCCCACGTACTACCACTTCATTCATATTGTTTTCAAACTTCTTTTGAGAGTCACAATCAAATTTTTTGTTTTCAACAAAAGCACAATAAGTAATAAAGATATCTAAAAAGTAAATTTGTTCAAGGCTAATGCCAGTGTCCACAAAAGGGTTTACATCAAGTGCTCTTACTTCAATGTATTCAACCCCTCGATCTCTTAATGCTTGTGAGGGCTTTTCTCCTGGCTTCATCACTTGCTTTGGACGAATAGGTGCATACAACTCATTTTCAATTTGTAAAACATTGGCATTTAGCTGCTGATATTCTCCATTTACTTTCACCCCTATTTTATCAAACTCGTCTGACTTCAAACGTATGGCATCTTGTACGGCATCAACATAATCATGCAAGTTGTTATAACATATTTTTAAATTTGACTGTTCACTACTTGTGTAGCCTAAATCACTCATACGTAAAGACGTGGCGTATTGTAAATACAAAGCACCTGAGGATGATTTTTTAAATGGTAGCGGAGTTGTTTTACCTTGTAGGAAAGAACTGCATAAGGCTGGTGATGCGCCATATAAATAAGGAATTAGCCAGCAGTAACGTTTATAATTTCTTAAAATGGAAAAATATTGATCAGAAATAAAATCATTTAACGGTTGTTCATTTGCTTGTGGCTGTAAATTTTGAATTATTTGCCAAAAACTCTGAGAAAATGAAAAATTAAAGTGGATACCAGCAATCACTTGCATCATTGATCCATAGCGGTTTTTAAGCCCTCGGCGATAAACTGTTTTCATTTTTCCAATATTTGAATTGCCATATTGCGCCAACGGAACCTTGTCTGCATCATCAACAAAACACGGCATACTCATTGGCCATAACAACTCACCACGAATATGAGAAAAAGTAAATTTCTGAATATCTTGTAGCTGTGCAATAGCATCTTCAGGTGAATGACTAACAGGGGTAATAAATTCTAATAATGTTTCAGAGTAATCTGTTGTTATTTGGCTATGTGTAAGTGCTGCTCCTAAATCACTATAATGATCGTGATCTGAAAGTTTTCCTTCGGGTAATACCCTTAACGCTTCTCGTTCAATACCGCGGCCAATATCGGCAAGTGTTTTAAAGTTTTCATTTTGATTGAAAGCGTCAATATAATGGTTTAATGATAATGTCAAAATAATTCCTAACGGTGGCAAAAAATTTGCCCTATTCATTCGCTTTAAATAAGGCCATTTTATTCATTTTCAAGTAAAAACTAATTTGCAGATAGTAATATACCAACATGGAATAAACTACCATGCTTAATTACACAACGCTTTACTTGACTAACTGCAACTCAACAATGTCTAAATTCATTTTTTCTAGCTGTGACCTAATGACTTGACCGTCCCCAACCACAATCCATTGCATTGGTTGACTCAATTCTTTTTTAGCAATATCACTTAATTCTTTCTTTGTTATTGATGTAATTATATTATTTTGTTGCTCACTATAATTTTCTGGTAAATTAAATTGTAATAATTGTCTTAAAAAACCACTTTTCTTTCTTGGCGTTTCATAACTTAATGCTTCATTCTGCGAAATAGCTTGACGCATAAAGTTTACTTCTTCTTGAGTTAAGCCATTTTTCTGGTAATTATTTAATTCTTTTTCTATTTCAATCATGGCATCAAAAGTATGTTCTTTTTTCACACTAGCAACCGCAACGAACCGACCTAATGTTTTTCCCGCAACAAAGGAACTCGACGCGCCATAAGTATAGCCTTTGTTTTCACGAAGGTTTAAATTTATACGGCTATTGAAAGCACTTCCTAAAGGATAATTCATGAGAGTAGCCCTAAAATACTCACCTGTTGCATCATAAGCCATTGCACGTCGACTGTAGTTGATAACTGATTGACTAGCATTAGGTAAGTCAACAAAATAAAGTTTATTAGACGATATTTGAGGAAACTCTTTATGGGTAGGTATGCTGTAGCCTTTTCCTTGCCAAGATTTTAAATAACCAAGCTTAGGCAATAATTCATTTTTACTTATGTCTCCAACAACCACTAGACTGGCATGTGTTGGTGAAAAATATGTCTGATAAAAACGCTTAACATCTTCTAAAGTAATGGTAGAAACCGTTTTAATTGTACCTTCATCAGCTAAACCAACGCGGTTATTTTCACCATAAATAACTTGTTTTTGTGCTCTACTTGCTAATGTTCTAGCATCTTTATTGCCTTGCTCTAACATTTGTATGAGTTGGTTTTTAACACGATTAAAATCATTCTCTTCAAAAGCAGGATTCAGCATCATGTCCAACATCAATAATAAAGTAGCATCCAAGTTTTTTACTAAAGAATTAACACGAATGGTCGTATTTCTACCATTGGCACTAATACTTATATCGCTGCCTAACTTTGCAAGCTCATTAGATAACTCTTCTTTAATATAATTTGTTGTTCCTTCATTCATTAAACTTGCAGTAAGTGAGGCTAAACCTGCTTTTTCGATAGGATCAAGTAAAGGGCCACCTTCAATACTCAGTAATAAATTGACTGTTGGAGTTTCGCTATTCTTAGTACCTATGATTTGTAAGCCATTGTTAAACTTGCCACGCCACAAAGCTGGCACATCAACTTGTGGGTTAGCACCCGATGTTGGCATAACAGAACGATCAAAAGTGCTCATGTTTTTCATAATAGGTACATCAAGATGAGCAAGTTTAGGGGGGGTACTTATATCGGGTAATGTAAAGTTATCTGCTTTGGCTATTACTTGTTTTTGACCATTAGGATAAATAGATAATATTGCAGCGCCTTTGCCCTTTATATATTTTTGATAAACACGCATTACATCGGCCTTAGTCACGTTGTTATAACGTGCAACTTGTTGTGCGGTGTAATCAGCATTATCTAAAACTGTTTCAAAATGCGCTAACGTTGACACTTTTCCTGAAACACTTTGCAGTCCATAAATAGTACCTGTTTCTATGCTTACTTTGGTTTTTAATAAATCATCATCATTAACACCGCGTGTTTCAAATTCAAGTAAGGTGTCATTAATAATCTGTTCAACTTTAGCCAATTCCATTCCTTGTTGCGGATTTGGTAAAGCAAAAAAACTCATTTGGCAGGCTAATTCTTTACAAGGATGACTTGCCCCCGCCTGTACAGCAATACCCGATTTAACTAAATTTTTATACAGTAAAGACGTTGGACCGTTACCTATAATATTAGAAAACACATCTAAAGCAGCTTCATCTTCATGCATGCCATAAACTGTGGGATAACTAATATAAAGTAATGGAAGAGAAACATTATCACTAAATGAATAATAACGATTCTCCGATAAGCTGGTTAATGATTTAGGGATATTGCTCACATTGGGGCCTCGTTTTAAATCACCAAAATATTTATTAACCCACGACAATGTTTGTGCTTCATCAATATCACCACCAATAGTCAGCACCGCATTATTAGGACCATACCAACGACTAAAAAACGCTTTCAAATCAGTTACCGTTTCTCTATCCAAATCAGACATATAACCAATAACAGGCCAAGAATAAGGGTGTTCACGCGGATAAATCATTTGATTTACTGTCTCATTCAATCGGCCATAAGGACGATTATCAACATTTTGGCCTCGTTCATTTTTTACCGTTGCACGTTGAACTTCAAACTTTTCTTCTGTGATAGTTTCTAATAAAAAACCCATTCTGTCAGATTCAAGCCACAACATTTTTTCTAATTGATTCTTGGGAACAGTTTCATAATAATTAGTGCGATCCGTATTTGTAGTGCCATTTAAATTACCACCACTTTGCGTTACAATTTTAAAATGTTGTTCATCGGCAACATTTTTAGACCCTTGAAACATCATGTGTTCAAAAAAATGAGCAAAACCAGACTTCCCTAATTGCTCTCTCGCTGAGCCAACATGATAGGTTACATCTACATGAACTAAGGGATCTGAGTTATCTTGATGTAAAATAACCGTTAACCCGTTATCTAACTTGTATTTTTTAAAAGGAATTGCTAAACGGTCCTCGCTTTCTTCAACGCTTTCAAGTAAACGTACCCCCTTAGGTAAATGGTTATCATCACTTGTTTTAAGTGTGTTTTTTTGGCTAGTACAGGCAAATAATGCCCCTGTTACTAAAATAATTGCGCCCAGCTTTGAGAAATATTTAAAGGTGTTTTTCAAAATAACATCCTGTTAAAAGAGTAAAATGAGGTTGATTGAATTATCATACCAAATAATCTTAGAAAGTAGACTTATTAAATGTTTAAAATTATTACACAAACAAGTGATTTTATCGTGGTATCAAAAAGTACTAATGTTAATTTTCATGATGAAGGAGAATTAGGTAAAGGGCTATTTTCACAAGTTAAAAACTATGTATTACTCAATTCTACAGTAACTGACCTTTATCCTGTTCATCGATTAGATAAAATGACATCAGGGTTACTTATTTTTGCAACAAATAATAACTCTGCAAAGATTTTTGGGGAATTATTTCAAACTCACAAAATTGAAAAGTATTACCTAGCGATTAGTGATAAAAAACCAACAAAAAAACAAGGTCTTATCAAAGGTGACATGACAAAAAGCCGTCGAGGGATGTTTAAACTTTTACGCACTCAAAAAAATCCAGCTATTACACAGTTTTTTTCTTATAGTATGGGTAATAAACAACGTTTATATCTATTAAAACCTCATTCAGGGAAAACCCACCAACTACGTGTCGCACTTAGTAGTATTGGTGCGCCTATTTTAGGTGATTCGCTATATTATTCAAACCCAAATATGGAATTAAACTTGATAGCAGACAGAGGATATTTACATGCGTATGCTTTACGTTTCGAGTTTATGGGTAAGGAATATAAGTTTACTTTACCCCCTAACGAGGGAGCATTATTTTTAGCTAACAACTTCAAACAGAAATTGACCGAAGTTGCACACCCTTGGATGTTAAATTGGCCTAAATATAACGTTTAAGCCAATATCGTCACAATAAGAACTTCTTAGCCTTAGCGATATATCACAACGTATGCCAAAATACGGTACCAATTGCACTTGGACAAACAAATTTAATATACCAAGGCCAAATTTTCCAAAAAAAACTGTGCTCAACCTCGGCATGACCTTGCTTTAATTCTGTTAAAATTTCATTACGATGCCATATCCAACCAACAAAAATACAACATAACATGGCAATAATGGGTTGCCCATATTGAGTGGCTAAAACGGCAACAAAATCCAACATAAAGCTAATATTAGCAATAATAATGACACTCAAAAGAAAAATACCAACACCAATGAATGTGGTTGCTTTTTCTCGCCGCAGGTTATGACGTTCAACAACAAAAGAAACAGGACCTTCAAGCATAGAAATACTTGATGTTAATGCCGCAATAGTCATTAACACAAAAAAACCAAAACCAACAAATAAGCCAACCGTTCCCATACCTGAAAAAAGAGAAGGTAAGACCGTAAAGACCAAGTTAGATCCAGAAATTAAGCTACCATCTTCAGCAAAAATTGCCACACCTTGTGCCTGCGCAACATACATAGCAGGAATGATTAATAAGCCAGCAAGAAAAGCAATAGACACATCAATTAACGTCACTTGCGCTCCTAACGTTACTAAATTTTCTTTTTTGGCAATATATGAACCATAAATAACCATTACGCTCGTACCTAGTGATAAAGAAAAGAAGGCTTGGCCAAGCGCACTAATAAGTAAATCTGGTTCTAATACACGAGAAATATCTGGATTTAAATAGGCAACAAACCCTTCTTGAGAACCGTCAAGGGTAAACACATAAGCAATTAATATAATTAATAAGCCTATCAACATAGGCATTAAACGTTTAGACCATTTTTCAATTCCTTGCTCAACGCCACGACGTATAATGGTGATAGTTAAGAGCATAAATAAAACAGTAAAGAGTAAATTTCGTATTAATGATTGATTAATAAACCAGTCAGCTACTTGTGTTAAACCAACAAGACGCGCTATTGGCTCAAACGCATATGACATCATCCATCCAGCAATAATGCCATAAAAACTTAAAATTAACGCTGCACAAAGAATGCCCCCAAAGCCAACAATAAAAGCAAAACGCTTTTGCCAATGATTACGTGACATTTTTTGCATTGATGTCACGGCATTAGCCTGACCATAGCGACCAATTAACAATTCAGCCATAAATGCGGGATAAGCTAAAAAAAAAGCTAAAATTAAATACACTAATACAAATGCTGCCCCGCCATTACTCGCTGTTTGCGTTGGAAACCCCCAAATATTACCCAACCCCACTGCCGAACCAGCAGCAGCCATAATAAAACCAATGCGCGAACTAAAACCACCTCTTGCTTTATTCATTAGTAACTCTCATTTATTATTCTCATTTTTATATTGTTTGTTAGCATAGAAGTAATACCAAGTTGATTAAGTTCTTTCCCTCTCAGCGAGAATTAAAAGGCTTAGAGGCACAGGTTATACGTTCCAAACATAACCT
>CBDLPA010000013.1:0-130705 GCA_965305135.1 uncultured Colwellia sp. | reverse complement strand
GTGACATTCACGTTGGCAACGTGATGCTCTACCAGCTGAGCTACAGCCGCTTCATTAGAGCTTTTTTACTTTATTGGAGCGGCTAACGAGACTACTCTCATCAACATAAGTCGTGGCATTCACTTCGCTTTTGGCAACGTGATGCTCTACCAGCTGACACCAGCCGCTTCATTAGAGCTTTTTCTTTTCGCAATCATTTACTTAAAAATGAGGGCGCATTCTAGCGTAACTAAATTGTTTTGACAACAATAAATAACACTATTTTTATCTCAACACTTGTTGATGAAATGGTACCCGGAGCCGGACTTGAACCGGCACGCTTTTCGGCGAGGGATTTTAAATCCCTTGTGTCTACCAATTCCACCACCCGGGCATAATGGAGGCGGGTCCCGGAGTCGAACCGAGGTCCACGGATTTGCAATCCGCTGCATAGCCATTCTGCCAACCCGCCATTTTATCAACGCGAGTTGAGATGATTTCATCTGTCGAGATTTCATCGACTAAAAACTAGTAATTGGAGCGGCTAACGAGACTCGAACTCGTGACATTCACGTTGGCAACGTGATGCTCTACCAGCTGAGCTACAGCCGCTTCATTAGAGCTTTTTTACTTTATTGGAGCGGCTAACGAGACTACTCTCATCAATTTAAGTAGTGCTATACATGTTAATAACATGATGCTCAACCAGTTGATACTAGCCGCTTCATTTGTCGACACCCTGTCAACGAAAACGCATTCTACATCGAATTAAGTTACAGTCAACTATTAAATCCTTTTTTTCTGTTGACTGCTCAAAAAGCAGCTAATTTGATGTTATAGCAAACAGCTTTTTAGCCTTTCAGTTCAGGCCACGCAGCTTTGAAGTAATTTATTAAGGTTGAAACGGTTAAAATAGTGGCAATAAAATAGAAAAAATAAGCAGCATAATTGATAACTTCGTGCGGCAGATAAAATAATATTAATGGAATATCATAATCAGGACGCCAAATTAATCCCATAATGCCTAACATTTGTGCGGCAGTTTTATATTTTCCCATGTCAGACACGGCAATAACGTCGCGTTTACCACGAGATGACATAAATTCTCTTAAGGCACTGATGAATATTTCTCGGGCAATCATAATTATGGCCGGTATTGCTACTAACCATGTTTGATAGTCTTGCGCTATCATCACTAAGGCTGCGACTACCATGAGTTTATCGGCTACAGGGTCAATAAAAGCCCCAAATGCTGAAGATTGGTTTAATTTTCGGGCTAAATATCCATCTAAGGCGTCACTAATTGATGCTGTCCAAAATACAGCAAAGGCACCAAAGTGGCTCCATGATAAAGGTAAATAGAAAATAAGTAGAAAAACGGGGATCAAAATGATCCGGAATAAGGTTATTTGATTAGGTAATGTCCACATAGTTTTTATTTAACTTTGAAATGTCACTGCAAAAAATCTGACTTTATTCTACACAGGATCGCTGATTAGTCATAGTCACTTGTTATGTAAAGTCTCATAAATGTTTGTTGCTAACGCTTTACTGATTCCTGGTACTTTTTCTAATGTAGCTATATCAGCCTTATTTACCTCTTGCATACCACCTAAATGAGTAAGTAATGCCTGTCGTTTTTTAGCGCCTATTCCTTCTATTTCTTCTAATAAAGATTTTTTGCTCGCTTTTTGTCTTTTGGCTCTATGTCCAGTTATTGCAAAACGGTGAGATTCATCACGAATATGTTGTACTAAATGTAAAGCGGGAGAGGTGGCAGGTAAAGATATTAATTGATGAGAACCCGCTAATATTAAGGTTTCTAAGCCGGGTTTTCTTGATTCACCTTTTGCAACGCCAACGAGTAAAGGAATTTTGTCTAGTGATTGTTCACTACTTAGCAAAGCAAAAAAGTCTTCTGCTTTTGCTAATTGCCCTTTGCCGCCGTCAATAAAAACGATGTCAGGCATTTTTTTTAATGATTCTTCATCGGTAGCTTTTATTTTGCCATAACGCTTATTTAACGCAAATGCCATTGCGGCATAATCATCACCTGGTGTGATGCCGTGTACGTTATACCGTCGATAATCACTTTTAAGAGGACCTTCTTGATTAAATACAACGTTTGAGGCAATTGTTTGCTGCCCCATGGTGTGGCTAATATCAAAACATTCTATTCTGTTGATGCCATTGGCTAATTCAAATACTTCATTTAAGGCAACAAATCTTGCTTGCATCGATTCTTTATGGCTATTACGAGTAACAAGTGCTGTTTGTGCATTGGTGGCTGCAAGTTTTAGATATTGTCGACGTTCAGCACGCACTTTGGTTGATATTTTAACGTCATGCTCTGACTGTTCTGATAACAAAGCGGCTAATTCAGTTAATTGTTCAAATTCGTTGGGTGCTACAATTTCTTTTGGAAGCAATCCTTCATTTGTACCGTTACCAAGCTCGTTACCTAAATAATGCTGTCCAATAAAAGCCTGAATGACTTCTTCATCGGTTGTTTCACTTGGCACAATGGGAAAATAGCTTTTGCTGCCTAATATTTTATGATCACGAATACAAAGTAAATGAAGACAAACTTGGGATTTCAATCGATATATACCAATAACATCCATTTCTGCGGCAATACCACTAACATATTGCTGTTGTTGAACTTTACGTAAGGTAGTGATTTGGTCTCGATATTTAGCCGCTTGTTCAAAATTTAACTCTTCGCTTGCTTGTTCCATTTTTTTTACAAGCTGTTCAGTAACCATTGAGCTTTTACCTTTTAGGAATAGCTTGGCTAAATCAACTTGTTGTTGATAATCTTCTTGAGATATTTTATCGACACAAGGTGCTAAACAACGGCCTAATTGATATTGCAAGCAAGGGCGAGAGCGTGCTTTGTAATAACTGTCTTCACATTGCCTAATAGGAAAAATTTTTTGCATTAAGCGCAAACTTTCCCAAACAGCGCCTACCGTTGGGTAAGGACCAAAATAATCACCTTTGGTACGTTTTCCACCACGATGTAAGCCAAGTTTTGGGTGCTTATGATGAGTAATTAATAAATAGGGATAAGATTTATCATCACGCAGGAGAATATTATATTTAGGTTGATATTTTTTGATGTAGTTATTTTCAAGAATCAGTGCTTCCCCTTCCGTGTGGGTTACAGTGACGTCGATTGCACAAATTTGCTTTACAAGGGCTTTTGTTTTAATGGAGCCTACATCTTTTCTAAAATAGCTAGCCAAGCGCTTTTTAAGCTGTTTGGCTTTCCCTACATAAATAACCGTTTGCTCAGCATTGTACATACGGTAAACGCCAGCCTGTTCGGTAACCGAATTTAAAAAGGCTTCACTATCAAAATTTATTGCTGGCATGTCTGTGTTGGTGGTTGTGTTTGACAAAATTATAATTTTTCTGTGTTAATCATGCCATGACGAATAGCCAGATGTGTTAATTCAACATCGTTTCCAACGCCAAGTTTTTCAAACATTCTATAACGGTAACTGTTAATTGTTTTTGTGCTTAAATGTAGGTTTTCTGAAATATCAGGTACTTTTTCGCCGCGAGTGATCATTAGCATTATTTGCAATTCACGGTCAGACAACTCACTAAAAGGATTTTCTTCTACTGATTTGAATTGGCTTAGTGCCATTTGCTGGGCTATTTCGGCAGGTAAATAGCGTTGTCCGCTATGTACGGCTCTAATTGCGTTAATCATTTCATTTGGTCCAGCTCCTTTGGTTAAGAAGCCTGCTGCACCAATTTGCATTACTTTAGTTGGAAAAGGATTTTCTGTGTGGGCTGTTAATATAATTACCTGTATATCTGGCGCTATACGTAAAATTTTCTTTGTCGCTTCTAATCCACCCATGCCTGGCATATCCATATCCATTAGAATAACGTCAGGCTCAGTTTTACGGCAATATTTAATTGCATCTTCACCAGTTTCACATTCATGAATAACTTTAAAGCCTTTAACTTCATTTAATATTCTATTAACGCCAGAGCGTACTAGTTCGTGATCATCAACTAATAATATATTTATCAATGGATTTTGCCTTTTATAATTCGTTGTTTTTTAACCAACTATTGAGTAAGCCAATTTGCCCATTTTTATAGGCAGCATAAGTTAAACGTACAGCATTACTTAAAATAATACTGTCAGACCAATTTGTTTGTTCTGAAATTAATTGATAACAGACTTTTGCTTCGGGTGATAAATAGCCGCGCATTTCTTGTTTTCCACGCAATTTTTGTCTTTCTCGGTAACGTTTTTGTTTTTCGGCATTTGTCATTGCTTTTTTTTTCTTTTTAACTAGATCATCCATCTTTACCTCAATGCCTTTTATAACCTGCTACAATTAGCTACTATGTTACCCTGACCGACCAATTTTGCAATATCAACATGCAGCATAATAACACTATAAAAGTTGACTATTGTCATTAAAACTCATATTTTTTACTGTTCGGAGTTGTTTAGTGTACAAGTGTTCGCTAAAGTAGCGCCCAAGAAATATTACATACTCAAGTAAACAACTTTTATAGGTATAAATACTGATGGCAATGGCACAACAGAGTTCGTATAACAAAGCAGATTTAGTTAAGGCTGGTACTGGTGAAATGTTTGGGGAAGGAAATTCTCAACTTCCTTCTGATAATATGTTGATGATGGATCGCATACTTACCATTACTGAAGAGGGGGGGGAGTTCGGTAAAGGATTTATTGAAGCCGAATTAGACATTACTCCAGATCTTTGGTTTTTTGATTGTCACTTTAAAGGCGACCCTGTTATGCCTGGTTGTTTGGGGTTAGATGCTATGTGGCAGTTAGTTGGGTTTTTCTTAGCATGGACAGGTGGTCCAGGCAGAGGGCGAGCGCTAGGTGTGGGTGAAGTTAAATTTACAGGGCAAATTTTGCCAACAGCAAAAAAAGTTTCATTTAGAATAGATTTTAAACGTGTAATTAAACGTAAGTTGTATATGGGATTAGCTGACGGAAGTGTTAGCGTTGATGGCCGTGAAATATACACAGCTAAAGATTTAAAAGTTGGTTTATTTACAGATACCAGTAAGTTTTAATTATTTATTTTGGGTTAGCTTTTTTATTAATACTTTTTTAAAAAATAAATCCTAGTTAAAACCAGTATTTTCTACTGGTTTTATTATTTTCTATTGTCTCGCTTTCTACATTACTTTTTCTTATCAATTTCAGCTGTTTTAATGGGAGCATTAAATGGTGTATTGAAATTTTCTGATAATTCAAAATCACCTTCCGCTGACACTAATTTATTTTCACTAAATTTTATAGTAAAGCTTTTGTGCATATCTAACGTTTCACTACGACCAGATTTAAAGCGATAAATATAATTCCATGTGTCTTTGTCAAATGCATCTACCATTACTGGGCTACCAAGAACAAATTTAACTTGTTCTTTAGTCATACCTATTTGTATTTTGTCTATGTTTTTTTGTTCAAGATAGTTACCTTGCGGAATATCTATTCGATAAACCCAGCTTGAACAGGCAGAAAGTGATAGCGCTATGGCAATAATTGAGGTACGAAACAACATGAAATTTTACTTTCCTTCAATATAAAATAATACAAATATACATTAACATGTAATGTGTAAACAGGGACACCCAAAACTACCCCAAGGTGTCTAGAGGTTAGCCCCTTGAAATAGATTGGGTATAGTAACGAAGCACGGCTTTAGATACAAAGCTATTTTTCATAAATTTCACAGCAAGGTATTTATTTAACTTGCTAATAACTCACGTGCATTAGCTAAACTATGCTCTGATATTTTATCTCCTGCTAGTAAGCGGGCTATTTCTTGGATGCGGCTTTGCTCACTTAGTTCCGTAACTTTTGTTTCTGTGTGTTCACCATCGGTTAATTTGCTAACAAAGAATTGTTGATGGCCTTTGCAGGCAACTTGCGGTAAATGTGTTACGCAAATAACTTGTGTGTTTTTTGCGAGTTGTTGTAATTTTCTACCGACCATGGCAGCAGTTGGTCCACTAATTCCTACATCGACTTCATCGAATATCAGGCTTGGCGTAACCACTTTATCAGCTAAAATTACCTGCATTGCCAAACTTATGCGAGATAGTTCACCGCCTGAAGCAACTTTATTCATTGCTTCTAATGCTTGGCCAGGGTTTATGCTAACTTGAAAGTCTATTTTATCTAAACCATTATTTGAGATAGTGCTTGTGCTCTCATTTGCTGGTGTAATGCTTATTTGAAACTTTCCGTGGGGCATATTCAATTCTTGCATACTTTTGCTGATTAACTGGCTTAATGTTTTTGCTGCTTTTTTTCTTGAAGCTGTTAATACTGCAGCAGACTCGAGGTAGTGTTGTTCGGTTGTGGCAATTTCTGTTATTACGGTATTAATTCTTGATTCATCATTAGATATTGCAGCCAAAGCCAAAATTAACTCTTGATGGAAGCCAACTAAGTTTTCTGGAGGTAGGTTGTGTTTTTTTGCAAGTTGCAAAGCTGTTGAATAGCGTTCTTCGATCATGGCATAGGCTTGGGGATCTAGCTCAAGATCTTGATAATAGTGTTTAAGGTCGGCAGAGGCTTCTTCAATTTGAACGAAAGAGTCGTTAAGCAATGCAGCCACGTTCACTAATCTCTTGTCTAAGCGTGCAATAGCACTAATATTTTCACTACAATGTCTTAATGAGTCAAGTACGTTAAAGTTTTCATTTTCTGTAAGGGTTTGCAGAGATTGCAAGGTAGTATCCAGTAAATCTTGCGCATTAGCATGACGTTTATAGTCACTTTCTAAGGTTTCAAATTCACCTGTTTGTAGGGCGAATTCATTTAGTTCTTGCACTTGGTATTGCAAAAGCTGTTGTTCAGCCTCTCGTTGCTGCTTATTTTGTTGTAATAAAGTTAACTCTTTATTGAGTTTATGCCATTGCTGATAGTAATGTTTGACTTCATCAAGTGCTGATTTATTATCAGCATATTCATCAAGTAATTTGCACTGTTGGCTTGATTTAGTTATTAATTGATGATCATGTTGGCCATGAATATTAATCAGTAATTGACCTACTTCTTTCAGCTGTACCAAAGGTACTTGGCTGCCATTTATATAGGCTTTAGAACGGCCTTCAGCAGAAATAACTCGCCGTAATATGCATTCACTACTCGACTCTAGTAATAGGTCATGTTGTTTTAACCATTGTTGCACATTAGTATTGTGCTGTGTTTCAAAGGTGGCGGCAAGCTCTGCTTTTTTACTGTTGGGACGAACTACATTAGTGGTGGCACGCTCACCTAAACATAAGCCCAAAGCATCAATGGCAATTGATTTACCTGCGCCCGTCTCGCCCGTAATAGTAGTCATGCCTGATTGCCAATCTATATCAAGCGATTTAACAATGGCAAAATTTTGAATGTTTAATTGTAAAAGCATAATGTAGAGCACCTAATAATACTGTATAAATACTTAGGTGTTAATTTATACAGTAAATGTAAATAATGCAAATGTTTTTACTGTTATTTTTTACTTATTATTTTCGCTTATTTGCTGAGAACAATACTAGTATAGTTTGTTACCCCAGCTTAATTTACTTCGCAACACATTAAAGTAATCGTGATCAAGCGGATGTACTAAACGTATAGTGCTTGCGCTTTTTTTGATTATTACTTCATCGCCTGGCATAACGGCTAAAATAACATGGCCATCACAGCTTACTTGTAAACTTTCTTGATTTTCATTGGCTAAGATAAGTTTAATTTCACTGTTACCATCAACAACAATAGGCCTACTAGTTAATGTATGTGGAAACATAGGCACTAAAGATAGCGCATTCAAGTTAGGGGTTAATATAGGGCCACCAGCCGACATAGAATAAGCAGTAGAACCAGTAGGTGTAGAAATAATAAGACCGTCTGAACGTTGACTAAACATAAAACAGTTATCAATGTGTACTTCAAACTCTATCATACTGGCTACTTTACCAGCATGTAGTACTGCTTCATTCACAGCACTGTTAGAGCTTTTCAGTTTACCGTGTCGATATACTTCAGCTTCAATAATAAAGCGTTGTTCAGAACGAGATTCACCCTGTAATATTTTTGTTAATGGTTTGATTATTTCATCAGGTGATAAATCAGTTAAAAATCCTAAATTACCACGGTTTACTCCAATAACACCAATATCAAAACAAGCTAAAACACGCGCAGCACCCAGCATGTAACCGTCACCACCCACAACAATAGCAAGATCTGCTTGCTCTCCAATATCGGTAAGAGAGCAAATGTGCATACCCTCTATTGTTAATGATGTAGCAACTGTTGTTTCTACCAACACCTGATAGTTATTATTAAGTAAGTATTCATGCAGTGCTGAAATTGTTGCACTTGCACCTTGATGGTTAGGCTTACCGATTAGCCCAATTGTTTTATAGTGTTGAGCCATAACAATTATTTCGTAATTAATCTAATTATAAGAAGTTTCCCCTTATTTGCGTGGCTTGTAAAGTTTGTATTTGATAAAATGAATTTTTTGGCGTTAATAACAAGAGAAGTTATTTAGTTTGAGCTAATTTTTGCTATAAATCATGTAAAGTTAGTGAATAAATTATTTCTATTGTTGAAGGGCTTGAATAGCGTAATCTTGACCCCATAATTAGCATCAATGTATTTATATTATTGTAAAGTTATTAAGATTTAATTGGAGTTTTTTATGACGACAGAGTCTACAAAATCAGAAAATCAGCAAACTGCTGAAGAACAGTTAGCAGCAGAAATAGTGCAAGACGCAGAAGAGCAAGTTGAAGATCAGCATGAACATGCACATGAGATCCTTAGTGCTGAACAAGAACGCATAAACGAGTTAGAGCTTGCTTTAGCTACAGCGGAAGCAACCGTTCTTGATCAAAAAGATTCCGTGATTCGCGCGAAAGCTGAAGTGGACAATGTTCGTCGTCGCTCTGCACAAGATGTTGAAAAAGCAAGAAAGTTTGCCTTGGAAAAATTTGCAGGCGAAATACTTGTTACCGTTGATAACTTAGAACGTGCTTTACAAAATATTGATAAAGAGGATGAAAGTAAAGTAGCCGTTATTGAAGGTGTTGAATTAACCTTGCAAGGCTTAATTTCGTCGTTAGAAAAATTTGGTATTAAAGCGGTTGATCCACAAGATCAACCTTTTAACCCAGAATTGCACCAAGCCATGTCTATGCAAGAAGTACCAGACGTTGCGCCAAATACCGTGATTGCAGTAATGCAAAAAGGTTATGAATTAAATGGCCGTTTAATTCGTCCAGCAATGGTTATGGTATCAAAGGCTGCACCGAGTGTTGATGAGTCAGTTTAATTGCTAAAATAAATTATTTTATAAATTAAAAGTTTATATATTTTATAAAAACCAGACAATTTGTCTGGTTTTTTCGTCTCAGCCCTTTCTTGTTAATCAAAGTGTACAACAATAAAGTAAGACTTTATTTTAAATAAAAGTAAATTTTTACAAATTTTCTATTGAAAAGTGTTTTCCTACCCCCATTTACTATTTCAACAACAGATAAATATTTTACTTTCAACGAGAGTAAAACGTATTAGAACGTAATAGATAGGAGCTTCCCCCTCATGGGTAAAATCATTGGTATTGACTTAGGTACAACTAACTCTTGTGTTGCTGTATTAGACGGCGACAAAGTTCGTGTTATTGAAAATGCAGAAGGTGACCGTACCACTCCTTCAATTATTGCTTACACAGAAGATGGCGAAACGTTAGTAGGTCAACCTGCGAAACGTCAGTCGGTAACTAACCCAAAAAACACCTTATTTGCAATTAAGCGTTTAATTGGTCGTCGTTTTGAAGACGAAGAAGTTCAACGTGACCTTAAAATTATGCCGTTTGGTATTGTTAAAGCTGACAATGGTGATGCATGGGTTACAGCACGTGACAAAAATGTTGCGCCACCACAAGTTTCTGCTGAAGTATTAAAGAAAATGAAAAAAACAGCAGAAGATTATTTAGGTGAAACTGTTTCTGAAGCAGTAATTACTGTTCCTGCTTACTTCAACGATTCACAACGTCAAGCAACTAAAGATGCTGGTCGTATTGCTGGCTTAGATGTTAAACGTATCATTAACGAACCAACTGCTGCCGCCCTTGCTTATGGCATGGACAAAAAACAAGGCGACAAAGTTGTTGCTGTATACGATTTAGGTGGCGGTACATTCGATATCTCAATTATTGAAATTGACGAAGTTGATGGCGAGCATACTTTTGAAGTATTAGCAACTAACGGTGATACTCACTTAGGTGGTGAAGATTTTGATAACCGTTTAATTAACTATCTTGTTGCTGAATTTAAAAAAGACCAAAGCATGGATTTAACAACGGATCCATTGGCTATGCAACGTTTGAAAGAAGCCGCTGAAAAAGCGAAGTGTGAACTTTCTTCTGCACAACAAACCGATGTTAACTTACCTTACATCACGGCTGACGGTTCAGGTCCTAAGCACATGAACATTAAAGTAACACGTGCTAAGTTAGAATCGCTTGTTGAAGATATGGTTAAAGCAACATTAGAACCGCTTAAACAAGCACTTAAAGATGCAGACTTATCAGTAGGTGACGTAAATGACGTTATTTTAGTTGGTGGTCAATCACGTATGCCTTTAGTACAAAAAGCGGTTACGGATTTCTTCGGTAAAGAACCACGTAAAGACGTTAACCCTGATGAAGCTGTTGCTGCGGGTGCTGCAATTCAAGCGGGTGTACTTTCTGGTGATGTAACTGATGTACTTCTTTTAGACGTAACACCATTATCATTAGGTATTGAAACAATGGGTGGTGTGATGACTAAAGTTATCGATAAAAATACCACTATCCCAACGAAACAATCGCAAACCTTCTCTACTGCTGATGATAACCAAGCCGCGGTTACGGTTCATGTTGTTCAAGGTGAGCGTAAGCAAGCCAGTGCAAATAAATCATTAGGTCAATTTAACCTTGAAGGTATTGACCCAGCACCACGTGGCACACCTCAAATTGAAGTAACTTTCGATATTGATGCTGACGGTATTTTACATGTAACAGCAAAAGATAAGAAAACAGGTAAAGAGCAAAAAATCACCATTAAAGCGTCTTCTGGTTTATCAGATGATGAAGTAGAACAAATGGTACGTGACGCTGAAGCCAATGCTGACGCAGATGCTAAGTTTGAAGAATTAGTGCAAACACGTAATCAAGCTGACGGTATGGTTCATGCTACTCGCAAGCAAGTTGAAGAAGCTGGCGATGATTTACCTAGCGAAGATAAAGAAAAAATTGAAGCAGCTATTGTTGAACTTGAAACAGCACTTAAAGGCGAAGATAAAGAAGACATTGATGCTAAATCTCAAGCATTAATGGAAGCGTCTGCTAAATTAATGGAAATTGCTCAAGCGAAACAACAAGCACAAGGCGCGCCTGAAGGTGCAGCTTCTGAAGGTGGCGAAACTCCTGCAGATGATGTTGTAGACGCTGAATTTGAAGAAGTTAAAGACGACAAATAATTTTAGTCACTTTGTTATGGCTATTTAGTTTAATTTAGGTGAGCACCGCTCCTTGAACTTAGGCTAACTAGCTTTAATATTTCGATTAAAAGGTTGTTATTTAAGCGAGGTAAAATTAAAGCGTCGATATAATCGGCGCTTCTTGCGTTAAAGCCAATGTTAATTAAAGTGTAAATCAAAAGAAGTCATTTATGTCAAAACGTGATTATTATGAGTCGCTCGGTGTTGCAAAAAGCGCTGATGAAAAAGAGATCAAAAAAGCCTATAAAAAGTTAGCGATGAAATTCCATCCTGATAGAACTAAAGGCGATAAAGAGAAAGAAGAAACCTTTAAAGAAATTCAAGAAGCGTATGAAGTGCTAAAAGACGATCAAAAGCGTGCTGCTTATGATCAATATGGCCATGCTGCTTTTGAACAAGGCGGTCACGGCGGTGGAGGCTTTGGCGGTGGTCAAGGTGACTTCGGCGATGCTTTTGGTGATATTTTTGGTGATATTTTTGGCGGTGGGCGAGGTCGCGGTGGTCGACAATCACGCGCACAACGTGGCTCTGATTTACGCTACAACGTCGAATTAAATCTTGAAGATGCTGTAAAAGGCAAAAGTTTAGAAATTAAAGTGCCTACTTATGTTAGTTGTGAACCCTGTGATGGCTCAGGTGCTAAAAAAGGCACATCAGCTAAAACCTGTACTACATGTCATGGACATGGACAGGTGCAAATGCGCCAAGGTTTATTTGCAGTACAACAAACGTGCCCAACATGTGGTGGTAAAGGTAAAATTATTACTGATCCATGTCCTTCATGTCGTGGTCAAGGGCGCGTAGAGAAAACAAAAACGTTATCAGTAAAGATTCCACCAGGTGTTGATACAGGTGATAGAATTCGTCTGTCTGGTGAAGGTGAAGCAGGTGAACATGGTGCACCAGCGGGTGATTTATATGTGCAAGTGAATGTACGTGACCACGATATTTTTGTTCGTGATGAAAACCACCTATACTGCGAAGTGCCCATTAGTTTTGTTACCGCGGCTTTAGGTGGTGAAATTGAAGTGCCAACCTTAGGCGGTAAAGTTAAACTAAAAGTACCGAAAGAGACACAAACAGGTAAAATGTTCCGCTTACGTGGTAAAGGCGTTAAGTCAGTGCGCAGTGCAACAACAGGCGATTTAATGTGTAAAGTGGTTATAGAAACACCTGTTAATTTATCTGGTGACCAAGCCGACTTGTTACGCCAATTAGAAGAGAAAATGGGTAAAAGCAGTAAAAAGCATAGCCCAAAAGAAACAGGTTTCTTCGATGGTGTAAAAAAGTTTTTCGATGACTTGAAAGGCTAGTATTTGCTATAGAATGATTAATAAATCAAGTGTTGAGTAAATGATAAAACCACATCAAATTTGATGTGGTTTTTTTTATAAGGCTTGTCTAACCGCTTTGCTAATCGTTATTTTAGTTTTTGTAATATAGTCTAAAAGTGTTACCGAGTATAATAAGCAAGCTAATTAACGAAAAACTACCGCCACCATGAACCTCTACTACGTCAACATATGGTTCGTCATAGTCGGCACTTTCAAGTGATAAAGCATAGAGGGCATTATCATTATCAGCGCTGTAACTGGCTACAATATCGTTATAACCAACCTGATACAAATCAATTAATACATCGTAATAATCAGTTGAATAACCGGATAGAAATGTGGTAATAACTTCGTATTGATCTGCGTCTGACTCCCCTTCAATAATAAAATTATCAGTTGTATAGTAGTGAATCCAAGGGCCACCATTTTTGCTTAAATAGAGTAAGGCATAAACTTCACCCCATTGTTTGGCGGTATAGCTATATATATCAGCATCAAAAACCACACTAAAAGTTTGATAAAAACCGTCATTGTCAAAATCATCGTCTAAAAAACTTGCTGCACTATAAATAGCAAAGTCAGCATAATAATTCCGTTGAGATGTCAGGTTTTTGGCTAATTTTTTAGCTTGCTTTTTATGACGACTAGTCATTTCTTTCCTAGTGATTGATGTTGCCTTATTGTTCAGCTGATCAGGAATATTTATAAGCTTATTAGTTAACATAATCTCCTTGCGTTTATTATCACTCAACTCACTTTTAAATGCTCCTTGAGAAATTGAATAAGAGGGAGTAGAAGAATGGCTGACTTCAGCGGCAGAAATATGCACACAAAGAAGTAATTGTGCCAACAGAAGTAGGCCTGTCACTGATATTTTGATTGTGTTTGGTTTAGTTACGTGAGTATTTTTAAGCATGATAAATCCTTAGACGCTTTGTTTGTGTTGTTATTAAAACGTAATCAAGATGAATGTAAGCTGAATGTACTAAAAAATCTGAGTATGTTGTGTGTATTAATGTATAAGAAAAGCTGTTCAGCTTATATTCAGTTGCTAAGGGCTATGATTTTAAATAAGCTGTAGTGATTAAACTGATATATTACTTGTGAGTACTTGGAACCATCATGAATTTTGTTCTATATAAGCTTTTACCTAGCATTTTGTTTGGCTTTTTACTTATTAGTGCCACAAATTCTACGAGTGCGTTAGCTCATAATAGTTTTTCACTTAATACCAGTACAATGCAAGTTGTACAACAAGCCCGCCCTCCAGCAAGACAACAATTGAAGGTACAAAGTAGCCAACAAGCGGCGCAAATGGCTAAGGCTCGCTTAGGTGGAAAAGTTCTTAAAGTACAAAAGCAGAACACGGGTTATCGAGTTAAATTAATTAAGGATAATGGTTATATAGTTTCTGTTTTTGTTGATGCTAGAAGTGGCCGCGTTAGTGGTGGTAAATAATTATGCGCTTATTACTTGTCGAAGATGATATAGCTTTACAGCAAAACCTAAATGAGCATTTAATTTCGGCAAACTATGTAGTTGATGTAGCCAGTGATGGCGAAATAGCTTTATTTCAAGGGCAAGAATATCCGTATGACGCTGCAATTATTGATGTAGGCTTACCCCTCATTGATGGCATTAGCGTTATTCGATTATTGCGAGAGAAGAATATCAGTTTTCCTATTTTAGTGTTGACAGCGCGAAATAGCTGGCAAGACAAGGTGGCTGGTTTAGATGCAGGTGCTGATGATTACTTAACCAAGCCTTTTCAAGCTGAAGAGCTGCTTGCACGTTTAAATGCACTAATTCGACGCTCAGTAGGGCAGGCGAGCCCAGTTATAAAAAATGGCCCTCTTTCAATAAATACCAAAAGTTTACAAGTTGAAGTAAATAATCAAAATATAAAATTAAGTAGTTCAGAATATAAACTATTAGAATACATGATATTGCATCTTGATGAGGTAACATCTAAAGCGACTTTAACTGAGCACATTTATGATCAAGATTTTGATCTTGATTCTAATGTAATTGAAGTATTTATTCGGCGTTTAAGAAAAAAGCTAGATCCTAATAACGAATATGGTTTTATTGAAACACTTCGAGGTCATGGTTATAAATTAAAGCGACTGAACTCCCAATGAACTCGTTAAAAGTTCGCTTACTATTAAGCGCTTTGGTAATGACGTTAATAATGTTACCTGTTATTGGTTATACGTTAAGTAACGCCTTTGAACGGCAATTGTATTTATCTATTCAAAATGAACTTAACGCATACAGTTACTCAATTTTTACAGTGGCTGAAGTTGAAAATAATCAATTGGTTATGCCTGATGTTTTACTAGAAAATCAGTTTAATGTTAGTCAGTCTGGTTTGTATGCGGTGATTATGCCGTTAATTAAGCCTTCGAGTTTAACGGATAATACAGAACCGCTTAGCCCATTGTGGCAGTCTCAATCTTTGCTTACTTTATCTTTACCTGAGTCATTTCCTACGCCTAAAATAGGAGACACTAATTTTTCAAAAATAGAACTCGCGGGAAATAGTCATTTACTTTACAGTTTTAGTGCTAGTTTTTCTGATAATGGTCAAGCTTTTGCTGTAACACTGCATTTAATTAAAGATCAGAAGCAGTTATTAATTGCCTTAAACGAGTTTAGAAATACCCTTTGGACATGGCTATTTGTGCTTATGATGGTGTTTGTTTTTATACAAATTATAGGCTTGCTCTGGACTTTAAAGCCACTAAACAAGTTAACCCATGAGTTAGAGCAAATAGAAAAAGGCCAAAAAAAAGCATTAGATGCTAACTATCCTCTTGAATTACATCAAGTCACTCAGCAAGTAAATATCTTGTTAGTAACCGAAGAAAACCAACGAAAACGTTATCGTAATGCCTTAGCTGATTTAGCCCACAGTTTAAAAACGCCACTTGCGGTGATGCACAGTCAAACTGATGTCTCATCAAGTGCAAGTCAACAATTACAACGTATAGATCAAATTATTGAACATCAATTAAAAAGAGCGCAAACAGCAGGCCAGTTTTCATGGCATTTAGGAATTCAAATATTACCTGTTGTAGAGAAGCTAATTAAAACATTAGCCAAAATATACCAAGAAAATAACTTGTCTTTTGCTGTTGAGATAGACAAAAAGGCCGTTTTTAAAGGTGATGAAGCTGATTTGATGGAGATTTTAGGGAATATTTTAGACAATGCCTGTAAAGCAGCTAAACACAATATTGCCATAAAAGCTGTTTATACAAATCAAAAATTAACCATTGAGATTTCTGATGATGGTAAGGGCATTGATGAATCTCAACAGGCCGTTATTTTATCTAGGGGCGGTAGGGCTGATACTTATCAAGTTGGTCATGGTATTGGTTTGGCGATTGTTAATGATTTAGTGAAGAGTTATCAAGGCCTACTTTGTATCAGTAATTCACACATACTTTCAGGGGCTACTTTTACCCTCATTTTTGACTTCTCTAGTTAACTGCTTTGTTTATTATTTAGAATGTCGAGCATCTTAGAACGACAAAAAGGGAACCAAACTTCTTTCTTATTATGTCATTCAGCTTATGTTCAGTTTAGCTTTGTTATCCTTATTATATATCATAAGAACCAGTATTAAGAAAAGGATAATAATGATGAAAAAGTTAATTCTATTATGTAGTGTTTTACTCACGCTGCAGACGAGTTTTTCTGTCATGGCACAACAAGCCTACCTTAATACAGAATCAAGCAAGCAACAAGCAGAACAGCTGAGTAATGCAGAGCTTGCGCAAATGCTGGCCCCTATTGCTTTATACCCAGATAGTTTATTAACGCATATTTTGATTGCTTCAACGTACCCTATTGAAATAATAGAAGCGTACCGATGGCTGAAAAATAATACTTCTCTTAATACCAAGCAGATTGCAAAAGCAATTGAAGATTTTGACTGGGATGCCAGTGTTAAAGCCTTGGTGCCATTTGAACAAATTTTATCTCGGTTAAGTGATGATTTAAGTTGGATGCAGCAACTCGGTGATACTTTTTTGGAAGATGAAAGTAGAGTGTTAGCGAGTATACAATCGTTAAGGTATGAAGCAAAACATGCGGGAAACTTAAGTAAAATGGCTAACATGGATGTGAGTTATGATGATAATAATATTGTGATTGAGTCGAAAGAACGAGAAGTTGTTTATGTACCATACTATGATACACGCATGGTATATGGTATTTGGCGTTGGTCGTCGTATCCTCCTGTTTACTGGACACCATCCCATCGTGTTTATGTGAACCACCATAACCCCTTTCATTGGCATTCAGGTATTCGTATTTCATTTAACTATTTTTTTAGTACATTTCATTGGCATAAGCGTCACATTATAGTGGTTAATCCGCGCAAAACACATCATTACCGTGCTCGTAAGTTAATTACTCACGGTGGTTATGCTAAGACCTGGTTACATAAACCTGTACACAGAAGAGGTGTGTCATATAAAAACAAGATTATTCGAGAAAAATTTCACAATAAATCTTCGATAAAACATCGGGCTGTAAAAAAGCACGGAGCCGTAATAAATAGCAACCATGTAAATAGAAAGCATGTAAAAGAGTTTAAAACTACACGAGCAGTGCACCCTGTATCGCGAGATGTATCAAAAAAAGTAGCACAACCCGCTTTAAACATTGCGACAGGTAAATTGAATCCACATTCGTCAATGAAAAAGCGAAATATTAAGCATAATACTAGCAACAAACGCCTTAACAGTGCAGTGTCTAAATCACCGAGAGGGATTTCAACTAAACAACGTAACCAAGTTGTTGTGAACAGAAACCATGAATTTAGAAAAAAACAAAACTATTAAACAGGGGGGAAACTGAAGTATTTTATTCTTTTTGAAAATTAGGTAGCACACCACTACGGCTATGTTCAAATACAAGTGATGTTTCTACGGTTGTTACTTCATCACGAGAAGTGATTTGTTTGAAAACAAACTGACGTAAGTGTTCACTATCTTGCACCGACATGTGTACGTAGTAATCATAACTGCCCCCCATATGATAAAGATTTAATATTTCAGGAAACTGTAATAAATCATCGCGAAATTGATTTACTATTTCTTCTGAATAAGGCTGTAAACGAATGGCCGCAATCGCTTCAATATTTCCGCCAATAGTATTTAAATTAACGTCAATAAATGCTCCCTTGATTACTCTATTTTGTTTTAAGCGTTTTACTCGTTCTAAACAGGTTGAAGGGGCAATACCAATTTTTTCTGCTAACTCTTTATTATTTATGTCGGCATCATTGTACAAAATAGTTAAAATGTGGAGATCTGTATTATCTAGTTTTTTCATTATTAACCTATAATTAAGTTATGATTATTGCTACTAATATTAATTGTGCCATTAATATTATACTTAAACCGCAAAACTACGCTAGTTTTAATCAATAAATCATGCATTAATTTTGTTTTAGCTTGTTTTTCCGAATTTTTATCATATATATGGTGATTCATTAAGTTAAGTTATAATTGACTCTAATAAAAAAGTTGCCTAGCTCTCACAGTTTGACATATTATGTCATACGGTAAGGCAACTCGTCTCAGTAAAGTTATAAAAGGAAAAGAATGACTATATCAACTATCGAAACGTTTTTAAAAAAAGAATCTGCTAGTGGTATTATTTTAATGTTTGCAGCAGTATTCGCGATGATACTCGCAAATTCCCCTTGGGCTAGTTGGTACAATTTATTACTTGATGTACCCGTTGTTGTTGCAGTAGGTAACTTAGAAATAGCTAAACCACTTCTTTTATGGATTAACGATGGCCTCATGGCATTATTTTTCTTTTTGGTTGGTCTTGAATTAAAACGAGAATTTTTAGAAGGTGATTTATCACAACCAGGGCAAGTAACATTACCAGCCATTGGCGCATTAGGCGGTATGTTAATGCCTGCATTGATTTATGCGGGGTTTAATTACAATACCCCAGAAGCACTCAATGGTTGGGCAATACCCACCGCAACAGATATTGCCTTTGCGCTTGGAATACTTGCTATTATTGGCTCGAAAGTACCTTTGCAATTAAAAGTGTTTTTAACCTCTTTAGCTATTTTTGATGATTTAGGCGCTATTATTATTATTGCGTTATTTTATACAGATCAATTATCGACATTAGCGCTTATTATTTCAGGCTGTATGCTAACCATTTTATTCGTGCTAAATAAAAAGAACGTAACAAGTACTTCACCCTACATTTTTATTGGTGTTGTTTTATGGATTGCAGTATTAAAGTCAGGGGTACATGCAACATTAGCAGGCGTAATTCTTGCCTTTTTTATTCCAATTAAAGGGGAAGGTGATGATCCATCCCCCTTGAAGTCGTTAGAGCATAATTTACATTCAACGGTTGCGTTTATTGTATTACCTATTTTTGCTTTTGCTAACGCAGGTATAAGTTTTGTTGATGTAGGTATTACACAGATCATGGCTCCTGTGCCTATTGGTATTATTCTAGGCTTAGTGATCGGTAAGCAATTGGGGGTTTTTGGTTTTTGTTTTATTGCGATAAAGTTAGGTTTTGCTAAGTTACCAGCCAATGTTAATTGGACACTACTCTATGGTGTAGCATTGTTGTGTGGTGTTGGTTTTACAATGAGTTTATTTATTGGTTCACTGGCCTTTGAGCAAACGAGTAACAGCGTGTTATACCAAGATAGACTAGGCATAGTTATTGGGTCTTTAATTTCTGGCATATTAGGGTATTTGGTGATTAACCGTGCACTGAAAAAATAAATTTAGGATTATTGAAATGTAAGTTTTCATTATTTAGCATAAAAAGGTGTACTATTTTCTCATGGTTGCGGGATGAAATAGGCACCTTTTTTCGTTACAATAGCGCAAATTTTTACTTTGTTAATACCATTGGTTATGCGTCATCAGTATCAAGATCTTATTTTGCTTTTCCACGACACTTTTTTCAATGAATACAATACTAAATTGATAAAGGGAAAAGATGAACCAATATACCTACCAGCCAGCGCAGAGCGTTCTTACCACCAAATTATTTTTGCTCATGGTTTTTATGCTAGTGCTTTGCATGAAATTTCTCATTGGTGTCATGCAGGTGAAGCAAGACGTTTATTAGAAGATTTTGGTTATTGGTATATACCAGATGGAAGAAATGAGGAACAACAGAAAAAATTTGAGCAGGTTGAGGTTATTCCGCAAGCGATAGAGTGGGCTTTTAATGTGGCGGCGCAAAAAGAGTTTAATATATCTTCTGATAATATTGAGGGCTTTCAAGCGGATACTCATGGTTTTAAACTGAAAGTTTTTGAACAAGTACAATTATTTTTACAACAAGGTTTTCCAAAAAGAGCGAATCAATTTATTGAAGCTTTAGCTACTTTTTATAATACACCTTTACCTTTAACGCTCGACAATTTTATAAAAAATAAAGAAGATAAATTATGTTCAAATTAGGTTTGGTTATTAACCCTGTAGCAGGTGTTGGTGGTAGTGTTGCGCTAAAGGGTAGTGATGACATGGTAAAGCACGCGTTGGCGTTAGGCGCTGAGCTAAAAGCGAATGAGCGCACGCAAACAGCTTTACGTGTTTTATTACCGTACCAAGATGAAATTACAATTTATACTGCTAATAACCAAATGGGTGAACAAGCAGCAAAAGAATTAGGTTTTTGCGTTGAAGTGATTTATCACACTGACAGTGAACATACCCAAGCAAGTGATACTGAAAAAACATTGTTAGCATTATTAGCTGAACAGGTAGATGTAATATTATTTGCAGGGGGAGATGGCACCGCGCGTAATATTGCCAGTGTTATCTCGCAAAATATGGACGATAATGTTCAACAGCGTACGTTTCCTAACGTGCCCGTTTTAGGTATTCCTGCAGGTTGTAAAATTCATTCGGGCGTTTATGCTATTACACCTACAGCAGCTGGACGTGTGGTGGAGTTAATGGTTACTAAACAGTTGGTTACGTTAACGGAAGGCGATGTTATGGACATTGATGAGTCATTATTTCGTCAGGGTATTGTTAAAGCCAAGCGCTTTGGTGAAATGCAAATTCCCAGTGAACTTCGTTATGTACAAGCAGTAAAGTCAGGTGGTAAGGAATCTGATGAATTAGTGCTTCAAGACATTAGTGAAGATGTTATCGTTAATATGACAGAGAATGAAAATACTTTGTTTATTATTGGTTCGGGCTCAACCACCCATTTTTTGATGGGTGAATTGGGTTTAGAAAGTACATTGCTAGGGATTGATTTAGTACAAAACCAAAGTTTAGTGGCTAATGATGTAACTGAACAAGCATTGTGGCAGCAACTTAATATGGCTAAAGAAGCCAAACATAATGTTAATTTAGTCATTACGTTAATTGGTGGACAAGGACATATTTTTGGCCGAGGTAATCAGCAATTAAGTCCGAGAATTATTCGCTTTATTATTGAACAAAGTGGTGGCAAAGAAAATATCGTGATTATCGCCACTAAAACAAAACTAAACGCATTAAATAATAAACCACTCATTTGTGATACTGGTGATAATGAACTAGATCAGTTATTGTCTGGTTTTATGCCAATTACCACAGGTTATAAAGACCAAGTACTTTATCCTGTATCTAGTCCTTTATAACTATCGTTATGTTTAACTTTTAAAAAACAAAAGACCATTTCTATGAAATTTAGCCCTTTGGTGCAAGAACTGATTGATTCGTTAAAATGTTTACCTGGCGTTGGAGCTAAATCGGCTCAGCGCATGGCATTTCAGTTGTTAGAGCGCAATCGCCGCGGAGGCAGTAAGCTTGCTTCAACGTTAGCGAAAGCAATGACTGATATTGGACACTGCCAATCGTGTCGAAATTTTACCGAACAGGACTTATGTGAAATTTGTCAAAGCCCAAAACGAAAAATTGCCACAACGTTATGTGTTGTTGAAAGCCCTGGCGATGTGATTGCTATAGAACAAACAGGGGAGTTCAGCGGAAAATATTTTGTACTGATGGGACACTTATCTCCTATTGACGGCATAGGCCCAGATGATTTAGGTTTAGATATTTTAGAACATCAATTTGCTTCAGGGCAATTTGAAGAAGTGATACTTGCCACTAATCCAACGGTAGAAGGGGAAGCCACGGCGCATTTTATTGCTGAACTGGCGCAAAAATATCAAGTAAATATTTCTCGTATTGCTCATGGTGTTCCTGTTGGTGGAGAACTGGAATATGTTGATGGAAATACCTTGTCTCATGCGTTTTCAGGCAGAAAGAATTATTTTTAGACCGCGATTATAATCATAAGAACAAATTGTAGGCGAATTTAGTCGCGCTGAGTAAACTTTTATTTTCTTTTTTTTATATAGGTGATATCTTGGCGAGTAGAATTAATGGTAATTTAATTTTCAAGTTATTAAAAGAAAGAGCCTTTTTGTAATTTTAAAACCAATGTAATAATACTAACAATATGATAAGGAAATCAGCATGTTTACATATGCAAGATCCACCATTGCCGAAAAACAGCGTCATCATCAGATCCACAAGGCAATCAAAAATAACCAGCACACCCTTGTTCAAATGAACAGCCAAGAATTTATCGATTATGTGCTTCACACACTGCGCTTACAAGGTAAAGAACAACAACAAATCGTCGAATGGTTCGAGAATGCGTTTCAAAAAGCAGGTGTGAACCCACAAAGCTGGGAACAATACAAAGCAAGTATTAAAACAGGTACAGGCTTTATTCCATGGGGAGTCGATGTGGTGGGACTTGGCGCTATTGCGTTAGAAATGAAACGCGACGGAAACACCTTCTCCAAATATTACGTTAAAACTTATAACGGTAAGCCCAACGTGGTGTTTAAAGGTTATTCAGGATTTCGTAAACATTTAACTGGTACCAAATACCTAGCAAGTAACCCAAAAGTGGTGTCATTCGGAATAGGTAAACTCGGTGTTGCTAAATCCATTAAAACCGGTTTTGTAGTAACAGTGATTATTTCTGCGACCTTTCATGCTTTTGAACAAATGCTAAACGACCAAGCCACTTGGCATGATTTTGTTGGTGGTATGGCGGTTGATGTTGGTATCGCCGCAGCGGCTTCAGGCATTGCTTGGGGTGCTGTAGCCACTTATATTGGTGGTACTGTGGCAATGGCTGCGGTGGGGCCGATGTTAGCGGTAGTTGTAGTGGGCGCTGCATTGATGATGCTCACGACCGCATTTGTTGATTCGGATGCATTGTCTAAAAATCTTTCGGATAGTTTACGTGAAGCTGAGCAACAGTTTAAACAAGGCTTATTAAACGTACAGTATGAAATTAATCGGGTAGAGCGTATGTTTGATGCCGACCCCATCGGTTTTATACATCGTTTATTCGGTATTCCGTATTTTGGAACTCAGTTTCGATGAAAGACGCAATAGAGGTTTGTTCTAAGCCTATATCCCCCTTACAAGGGGGGGTATTTGTTACGTTATTATTAGGGGGCGTGTTTGCATTAGTGATGACGGCTTTGAATGAGTTTGCCATGCTGGAACGTATTAAAGAGGGGGTAGCGTTAGTGAAAGTGCGCAATGTTGTGCTTCCTTTATTAAGTATGATTCCGGCATTTTTGGTATTAGCGTGGGGGATTGTGCATCAAGTGAAACAAACTATGACCGTTGAAAAGCAAAAAAAAGGCTTGGTTTTCATTGGGAGCAGCTTTCCTATCTTTCTTTTGGTATGGCTCATTTATAATACCCAAGTGATGGGCTGGCTAGAATCACAAGGCTATTCTCAATGCACTTGGTACTCAGGTGCATCAATGGGGGCTGCGAAAGTGATGGTGAGTAAGCGTGAATTTTGTATTAAAGAAGGCTATCAAGTTCGTATTGACTTACTCGACTGGTTTGAAGCACAGCACCAATCAGGGCAGAAAACCACAGTGAAACAGGCTCGAAATAAACAGTCTGAACTATTAGCTAAACATAAAGCCCGGTTTGATTTGTTGTAAAGTATCAATATTCATTAACTTTCATTCCTTTTTCGTTCTTCCTTCGAGTGTGAGCTAGCTTTATGTCATTTTAAATAAGACTTTAAATTATTATGATAGAAGAATTAAACTCGTGCTTAAACATGAGGTTAATTCTGCGACTAAAGCGTTGGTATGACGCCTCACGTCAAGTTAAATGCTCTGATCTATGCTCAATAAATCAGAGCCATATTGTTCACTTCTCAATTATGTGAGTTAACGCATTAGATGGAGTAAGTAAATTTGTCGGTTATCATGCTGATATACGTGGATTATTAAGCTGTTGGCTAACAGCGTCTACCTTATTTATTCGGTCGTGAACCTATTCGGGTGTTGGACAAGTCCTGAGTCTGCTTTATATAGTAAATAGGGGGAAGGAGTTACGATCAATTGCTTGATCGCAAGGTGCACAAAGCTAAGGTGTAAAATAGTTTGGTTTTTCGCCTGTTAATGCATTTTCAGAAAAAATTACTTTTAATACGCCTTCCTGTGTTGTTAGTAAGTATTAAGTGATTAATTGAAATGTTTAAATATATATGATTTATTGATTATAAAAAAACTCAGCTTATTTGAGTTTTTTTATCTAAAGTTCATCCTTCCCCTTGAAAAAAGTTAAACCAGCCTCAGATATGTAGCAACTAATGTTCTCTGTTTGAATCACTTTGCTTCAAGTCAAATTAGGGAATAATTATCAAATCAGTTATCACATTGTAAAAACAAGTAGGAATTAATCACATGACAATTGAAAAAGAACCAGTAAATCATAAGTTTGCGTCAGATAACGCTAAGATACTTCAACTAATGATCCACAGTCTTTATTCTAATAAAGAAATTTTCTTACGTGAATTAGTATCAAATGCAGCCGACGCTTCAGACAAACTACGTTTTAAAGGTTTATCTAATGCTGATTTATTTGAAGGCGATGGTGAATTACGAGTTCGTGTAAGTTGTGATAAAGAAAACAACACAGTCACGATTTCTGATAACGGCATTGGTATGAACCTTGATGAAGTTATTGAACATTTAGGTACTATTGCAAAATCAGGTACGGCTGAATTTTTCTCACAATTATCAGGTGACCAAGCGGCTGATTCACAATTAATTGGCCAATTTGGTGTTGGATTTTACTCTGCCTTTATCGTTGCAGATAAAGTCACTGTTCGTACTCGTCGTGCAGGTGATGATGCCTCTGAAGGTGTTGAGTGGGTAAGTGGTGGTGAAGGTGAATTTACTACGGCAAAAATCAATAAGTCAAATCGTGGTACTGATATTATTCTTCATTTAAAAGAAGATGAGAGTGAGTTTGCTGATGAATGGCGATTAAAGTCAATTGTGACTAAATACTCTGATCACATTTCTGTTTCTGTAGAAATGCTAACACCTGAAGTGCCTGCCGTTGAAGCGGTTGCTGAAGTGAAAGATGATGAAGGTAATGTTACTACGCCTGCAGTAGAAGCACGAGATGCTATTCCTGCAAAATGGGAGGCTATTAATAAAGCTACTGCATTATGGACTCGTGAAAAAGCTGATATTTCTGATGAGGAATACAACGAATTTTACAAGCATGTATCACATGACTTTGGCGACCCTTTATTATGGGAACACAATAAAGTAGAAGGAAAAACTGAATATACTTCACTTCTTTATGTGCCAGCTAAAGCGCCATTTGACATGTACAACCGTGAAAAACAACATGGCTTAAAACTGTATGTACAACGCGTTTTTATTATGGATGACGCTGAGCAATTTATGCCAACGTATTTACGTTTTGTGAAAGGTTTACTTGATTCAAATGACTTGCCGTTAAACGTTTCGCGTGAGATTTTACAAGATAACAAAATTACCCAAGCTATTCGTAAAGGTTGTACTAAACGTGTGTTGAAAATGCTTGAAAAATTAGGCAAAAATGATGCTGAAAAATATCAAGGTTTTTGGGATGAGTTTGGACAAGTGCTAAAAGAAGGCCCAGCTGAAGATATTTCAAATAAAGAACAAATTGCAGGTTTACTACGTTTTGCTTCAACCAATGAAGACAATGCTGTGCAAAATGTTTCTTTAGCTTCTTATGTTGAACGTATGAAAGAAGGCCAAGACAAGATTTATTATGTGGTTGCTGATAGCTTTGAAGCCGCTAAAAATAGCCCTCATTTAGAAGTTTTCCGTAAAAAAGGTATTGAAGTATTACTCATGTCTGACCGTATTGATGAATGGTTAGTTAGCCACTTAAATGAATTTGATGGCAAGCAATTGCAATCTGTTACACGTGGTGGTTTAGACCTAGGTGATATGGATGATGCGGAAACAAAAGAAGCACAAGAAAAACTTGAGAAAGAGTTCGACAGTGTTGTTGTACGAATTAAAGATGCGCTTAAAGGTAAAGTGAAAGATGTTAAACTTTCTCAACGTTTAACCGATTCACCTGCATGTATTGTAGCTGACGAACATGACATGAGTAGCCAAATGGCGAAACTAATGGCATCTGTTGGTCAAGAAGTGCCAGAAACACTGCCTATATTCGAAATAAACGGTGAGCATGAGTTAGTTAAGCATGTGGCTGATGAACAAGACGATGATAAATTTAATCAGTGGGTTGAAGTATTGTTTGAACAAGCCATGTTAGCTGAGCGCGGTAGTTTGAAAGACCCTGCTAGCTTTGTGTCTCGTTTGAATAAATTAATGCTAAGTTTAACTAAGTAAGTTTGTACTGGTAAAACAGTATACTTTAGTCTGAAAAAGGGGCAATTCACTGTCAATGAATGCTCCTTTTTTGTATGCTAAGCTTGTTTGATTCTGGGCTAACTTGTATAGTGTTTGCCCCAACAAATAGAATAGCTAAGAATTATTACATTAGTGTGATCAATTTACCCTTTTTAGCGAAGGATAGGTAGTTGTATTAATGTAATTATTTTTATTTAAACACAATTATCACTTAAGGGTTAGTTTATATGCGTATTGTACTTCTTGGTGCTCCTGGTGCGGGCAAAGGCACACAAGCTCAGTTTTTAATGGCCAAATTTGGTATCCCTCAAATTTCAACTGGTGACATGCTTCGCGCTGCCATTTCAGCGGGCACTGAATTAGGTAAACAAGCAAAAGCTGTGATGGATGCTGGTCAACTAGTCTCTGATGAACTTATTATTGGTTTAGTAAAAGAACGTATTACCCAAGATGATTGTAAAGCTGGTTTCTTACTTGACGGTTTTCCACGTACTATCCCACAAGCTAATGCGATGAAAGAAAATGGTATCAATGTTGATCATGTGCTTGAATTTGATGTGCCTGATGAAGTTATTGTTGAGCGTATGGCTGGTCGACGCGTACATTCAGGTTCTGGTCGTGTTTATCACCTTGTTTATAATCCACCAAAAGTGGAAGGCAAAGATGATGTGACAGGCGATGATTTGTCTATTCGCCCAGACGATGAAGAATCAACAGTACGTAAACGTTTAGCTATTTATCATGAGCAAACTAAGCCGCTAGTAGATTTTTATCAAGCTGAAGCTGAATCAGGCAACTGCAAATATTTAACCATTGATGGTACTCAAGCGGTTGAAGCGGTTAATGCCTTATTATCTGCACAACTCGCTTAATTTTTACGTTAAGCAAAATAACGAATAAAAACTCGCTGCGGCGAGTTTTTTGTTATATAAAGGAAAACACACTTCATTTTATTACCCCTGCTATTGTTGGGGAAAGGCGAATTATGGATATTAATATTACTATTACGGCGTTTTATGCCAGTTTACTTACGCTGCTTTATATCGGCTTGTCTATTAACATTATTCGACTAAGATTTAAGCTTAAAGTAGGTTTGGGAGATGGTGGGAAAGAGCCTTTAATTAAAGCGATTAGAATACACGGAAATTTTTCTGAGTACATGCCGCTAGCGCTAATATTATTGGTTGGTTTTGAACTCAGCGGCGCAGATAGTTTTTGGGTACATTTATTTGGTGCGGTTTTATTTATTGGTAGGGTGCTGCATGCAATAGGTTTAACTCAATCTGTTGGTACTTCAAAGTCAAGAGCCTTCGGTATGCTTTCTATGTTTTTGGTTTTAATTTTGTTAGCTATAGCAAATATTTATGCCTTTATTTTTTAAACTGTGCATGTCATTTAAATAGCGACATTTTTGACCATAGCAACATGGGGAATATTATCTTCAAGATACATCTCAGATACTTGTTCAAAACCATGCTGTTGGTAAAAACTAATCAAATGCTCTTGTGCTGAAATTTTAATGTTTTGGTTAGAAAAATATTGCGGGCATAAATTCAGTGCTTCACACATTAATTCATGACCTAAGCCTGATCCTCTTGCCTGTTTTGCAATAACAACACGGCCTATGCTTATATAATTATCATAACTTTGCCCTTTAGGTAATATCCGTAAATAGGCAATAAGTTTATTGTTTTGATACCCTAAAACGTGCAGGGTATCTGGGTGTCTGTCTAACTGATTTGGCTCACTATCTAAATCAGGGTAATAGCACGTTTGCTCAACAACAAATACATCAATACGTAATTTTAATAAATCATACAATTGATCAAGTGATAACTCATCAAAGTGTTTAACTTGCCAAGTTGTTTTTATGTTTTCTAAGTTGTTCAAGTTATGTAAGTTCATTTATCTAGTTCAAGCGTAAGGTTTAGTTTTATATAAGCATTAATGACAAAAATGCATCGATGTTAGTTATAACAAGGATGCATTCAGTTATCAAAAAGATTCAAATCAATTGTGATTGTGTTTCAGGTGTTCAATTGTGATTATGTTTCAGGTGTTATTTTTTATGGCGATCTTGAAGAACTGTCATCACTTCACTTAAGTCAATTTTTTGATCTGCAAGTAAAACAAGCGTGTGATAGAACAAATCTGCACATTCCCCTAATAAGTCTTCTTTCGTTTCAGCAACGGCAGCTAAGGCAACTTCAACACCTTCTTCTCCTACTTTTTGAGCCATTTTAGTTGTGCCACGTGAAAATAAATGAGCCGTGTAGCTTTCTTTAGGATCATCGTCTTTTCTGCTAGCAATCACTTGCTCTAGTTGGCTTAAAAAATTCTGGTTGGTTAGCTTTTGTTCAGGGAAACAAGACTCAGTGCCTAAATGGCATGTAGGGCCTGTAGGCATGCAAGCAATTAATAAACTGTCTTGGTCGCAATCAGTAAGGACTTGTTTTACATGTAAATAATTGCCAGAAGTTTCGCCTTTTACCCATAACGCTTGTTTTGAGCGGCTATAAAAGGTTGCTTTTTCTGATGCTAACGTTTCTGTTAATGATGCTTGGTTCATATAACCCTGCATTAAAACTGCACCAGTAGCGGCATGTTGAATAATAGCAGGAATAAGGTTATCCATTTTTCCCCATGCTAATTCATTGATATTATCTTTGTTTACTAACATGGTCTTACCTCAATGCTTTGTGATCTTAAATAGGTTTTTAGTTCGTCTATTGGAATAATGCCTTTATGAAATACCGAAGCAGCAAGTGCGCCATCAACATCGGCTTGTTGATAAACTTGAGCAAAATGTTCAATAGTGCCCGCACCACCTGAAGCAATTAATGGTACATTACATACAGCTCTTGCTTGTTTTAATTGTTCAATATCGTACCCTTGACGTACACCATCTTGGTTCATACAGTTAAGCACTATTTCGCCAGCGCCTAAACTAACGACTTTTTTTATCCAGTCAAAGGTAGTCCAGCTTGTTTTTTGAGTACGGTTTTCATCGCCTGTAAATTGATATACTTGATATTGTTGTGATTCTTTGTCATAAAAACTATCAATACCAACTACAACACACTGTTGACCAAAATGATCAGCAAGGCGTGAAATAAGTGTAGGGTCATGCAGAGCTGGCGAATTAATACTAATTTTATCTGCACCCATCATGAGAATTTCTTTTGCGTCATTTTCACTTTTAATGCCACCAGCGACACAAAAAGGAATATCAATGACTTGGGCAATGCGGCTAACCCAGCTTTTATCAACAACACGACCATCAGAGCTGGCGGTAATATCATAAAAAACCAGTTCATCTGCACCTGCTTCAGCATATTTTTGAGCTAACGGAACGATGTCACCAATAATCTCATGGTTTCTAAATTGTACACCTTTGACAACTTTACCATCACGTACGTCTAAACAAGGAATTATGCGTTTTGCTAGCATTGTGCCACCATAGTGTTAATTGTTTGATTTTTAATATTTAAAGTTTTCTTTTCTTTGTGTTTTGTATTTCGTAGGAGACGCATAAGATACACTTGGTATATTGTTGTTCTAATAAAAGAATAGTTATTTAATGAGTGAATACTGATGCATTGTTATGCACTTAATTCTTGGGTGTAAATATACATTAATTTTAAAGCGTTGTTAATCTCGGTGTTAGATTATTAGCTGATTAACTAGAATTCTATTGTTAATTGATAAATTAGGAAGAAATATTGCGTTTATTTGAGGTTTATAGAGTAACGAAATTCAGTTAATAACAGGTGGTGGTGATTATGCTATTGTAACAATCTCACTAACAATGTGATCATTTCTACGTATAAAATAGAACACTCACAAATGATGAAAGGTAAGATATTTATTTATTTGCAAGTGTTGGAGTTAAATAGTTTATGAAACAAATATTAGAAGGGGCTTAGGTTCTATATTCAGCATTGATTCTGACGTAATCATAGCTAAAATCACAGGTCCAAATGGTTGCTTTTTCATTGCCTCTGTTCAGTTGCACTGTGATGTCAATTTCAGCTTTGTTCATTATGGCTTGTGCTTCTTTTTCAATATAACTTGCCGCAAGTCCGCCTTTTTCAGCAACTAATAAATTGCCAAAATAAAGTGATAATTGTGTGGTGTCTAAATCATTCAACGAGTGACATTCTCTAGAGGCATAGCCAATAGCCGCAAGTACTCGACCTAAATTAGGGTCAGAAGCAAACATGGCTGTTTTCACAAGAGGGCTCTTAGCAATGGAATAACCAATAGTTTTAGCCTCATCTGTGGTTAATGCGCCTTTTACAGTGACAGTGATAAATTTAGTTGCGCCTTCTCCGTCACGAACGATTGCTTTAGCTAAGTATTGTGACGTTTCAAGTAGCGCATTAAATATGGCTTCATAGCCATCATCATCACGGCTTGTGATCGCAGGCACATTACTTTTGCCGGTGGCTATAACAATAAACGAGTCATTTGTTGAGGTGTCACCATCAACTGAAATACAGTTAAACGAGAGGTCTGCAATTTCTTTGGTGATACTATCTAATAATGGTTGCGATATAGCGGCATCGGTTGCTACATATCCTAACATGGTCGCCATGTTGGGATGTATCATGCCTGAACCTTTGGATATACCTGTGATATTGATGTTTTCTTGACCTACTTTTACTTGAGTGGCGTAAGCTTTAGGCACTATGTCTGTCGTCATAATCGTTGAAGCTGCGTCAGCCCAGTTGTCACTAGCTAAGTTAGCAACGGCACTTGGCAGCCCAGCTAAAATTTTACTCATTGGTAGGTGTTCTAAAATGACCCCCGTTGAAAAGGGCAATATAGACTCTACAGGAATGGTCATAATTTCAGCTAAATGTTCACAGGTGGTTAGTGCATCTAACATACCTTGCTCACCAGTACCTGCATTGGCATTACCTGTATTGATTACTAATGCTTTTATACCATTTACATTATTGCTTTTTACTGCATCTAAGTGCTTTTTACACAAAGTAACAGGGGCAGCGCAAAAACGATTTTGAGTAAACACCCCTGACACAGTGCTGCCTTCGGCAATTTCAATAACAAGTAGGTCTTTACGGTTTTGTTTTTTAATATTTGCTTCAGCCCAACCAAGGCGAATACCTTGAATTGGCGTAAGTGAAGCGGGAATAAGTTCAGGTAAATTAACGGGCATATGAGTTATTTAGAATGTAGAAAATTAGGTAAATATTACGCTTTTATGATTTTTTATGCAAAATAATATTAAGAGTAACGTACGATTAAATAACGTTATTAATTACCTTAATAACTTAGCAATTACTCAGCGAATGCTTACATGTGAATGATGCCAATAAAAGGCCTTATTTTCTTCTTAGCGTGTTCTATGTTGATAGCCGTCAAATTTTTTTAGGGTTTCTTGATTTAAAATTATTTTTGTTATGCTGTTGAAAGCATCATTCTTTTTTGAGAAATGTTATATTAACGGCAATTTTAGCTAATATTTAATAAAAGAATGAGATCAGTTATGAAAGTTCATGAAATAAAACACCCTTTAGTACAACACAAACTTGGATTAATGCGTGCTAATGGTATTAGTACCAAAAATTTTAGAGAGCTTTGCGGTGAAGTCGGTGCATTACTAACCTATGAAGCTACCCGAAACTTAGCCACTGAACAAATTACGATTCAAGGTTGGGAAGGTAATGATATAGAAGTTGAAAATATCAAAGGTAAAAAAATTACTATTGTGCCTATTTTACGTGCAGGTTTAGGTATGTTAGATGGAGTAATTCCTTTGATTCCTAGTGCAAAAATTAGTGTGGTTGGGTTATATCGTGATGAAGAAACGCTAGAAGCTGTTCCTTATTTTGACAAAGTAGTTAGTGATATAGAGCAAAGAACTGCATTAATTGTTGATCCTATGTTGGCAACAGGCGGAACATTGATTGCAACGATTGATTTACTAAAATCAAAGGGGTGTAAGGATATTATGGGCTTGTTTTTGGTGGCTTCACCAGAAGGAATAGAAAAACTTAAGGAAGCACATGATGATGTTGATATTTATGTAGCATCTGTAGATGATCACCTTAACGATAAAGGGTATATAGTGCCTGGATTGGGTGATGCTGGCGATAAAATATTTGGAACTAAATAAAAGATGATAGACATGAAAACACCTTTACTAGGCGCACAAATGTTATTTGTAGCTTTTGGTGCCCTAGTATTAGTACCAATTTTAACAGGGTTAGATCCTAATGTGGCTTTATTTACAGCAGGAATAGGAACGCTTTTATTTCAACTCGTTACAAAAAGACAAGTGCCTATATTTCTTGCTTCCTCCTTTGCTTTTATTGCGCCTATTTCATATGGTGTAGCAAGTTGGGGAATAGCTGCTACCATGTCAGGTTTGGTTGCTGCGGGTTTGTTTTATGTTTTATTAAGTTTTGTTGTTGCATGGCGTGGTGACGGTGTTATTAACCGGTTACTGCCACCTGTGGTAGTCGCGCCAGTTATTATGGTTATTGGGTTAAACTTAGCCCCCGTTGGCGTTAATATGGCTTTAGGAAAATCAGGTGACGGGGCTTTGCAACTTGTTGACCCAGCTATTGCTTTAATTATTTCTATGGCTGCTTTAACAACAACTGTTTTAGTTTCTTTATTAGGTAAAGGTATCTTTAAGTTAATACCTATATTAGCAGGGTTAGTGGTTGGTTATGGGTTAGCTTTAGTTTTTGGTATTGTTGATTTTTCTGTGATTAGTAAAAGTCCTTGGTTTGCTATTCCAAACTTTGTTACCCCTGTTTTTCATTGGGAAGCGGTATTATTTATTTTGCCTATTGCTATTGCGCCAGCAGTTGAACATATTGGTGATATTACGGCTATTTCAAATATAACGGGTAAAGACTTCTTATCAAAACCTGGCTTAAAGCGAACCTTGTTGGGAGATGGCTTAGCAACATCGGCTGCAGCAATGCTAGGCGGGCCACCTAATACTACTTACTCAGAAGTTACTGGCGCTGTTGCGTTAACTAAATCTTTCAATCCCGTTATTATGACGTGGGCTGCTTTTTTTGCCATTGCTTTATCTTTTATGGGAAAAACAGGCGCAGCATTATCGACAATTCCTGTGCCCGTTATGGGGGGAATTATGGTGTTGTTGTTTGGCACAATTGCCGTCATCGGTTTAAAAACGTTAGTAACAGCACAAGTTGATTTGTCAAAAAGTAAAAACTTAGCAATAGTGGCTGTGGTATTAGTGTTTGGCTTGGGTGGTATGAACTTTAATTTTGGTAGTTTTCAGTTAAAAGGAATCGCTTTAGCGGCGGTTTCTGCTATTTTACTGAATATGTTTTTACCACACGAAAAGCATTAATTGATAAAATGAATAAGGCAACTGAATACTGTTGTTGAGGGATTAATGCGTTTATTACTTTTTATCCCCAGCTTACCCCAGTTAAGGTATTATTATCTAGCTGGGGTAGTTGAATTGAATAAACTCAATACAATGTATATGCAAATAGTATTGTTATTAGCTTTTACGATATAACGCGCATACCTTATTACCAGAAGGGTCACGTAAATAGGCAAGGTAAAGCTGTTTGTCACCAAGGCCACGAAGACCTGGTGCGTCTTCACAACTTACACCACCATTTGCAATACCTGCGGCATGCCAAGCGTCAGCTTGTTCACCTGAAATTGCTGAAAAACCTATGGTTGTACCATTGCCATGACTTGCAGGCTCACCATTAATTGGGGTTGTAAGGGCAAAAATTCCCGTGTCGGTAAAGTAAAAACAACGGCCTTTTTCGTCGAATACTCCTGGTTTATGTCCTAATTCGCCTAAAATGGCATCATAAAAAACTTTTGACGCGTTAATATCGTTTGCCCCGATCATGATATGACTAAACATTAGATTTTTCCTTTCTTATTTATGAATGTAAATGTTTAATTGAGAGTTGGTTGATTAGTTTTATTGGCTCTTTGAATGCGTCAATCAAGCATATCTCAATTTGGTCTATCATAAGGTGCATAGTGTTGCGTAACAAGCGGTAATTTAGCTGTAATTTAGGTTATAAAATGGAAAACCCCCTAATAAATAATAGTAGGGGGTTTTAGTCTGAAGGTTTTTACGTGCTAACTATGTTTATATTAGCCGTATTAGTTACGACACATTAGCCGTTGCTTACTTCTTCAAAGTCAGCATCAATGATGTCATCATCACTTCTGGCATCATTTGCAGCATTGCTGGTATTTCCTTGATTGCTCTGTGCTTGATGCTGCTCTGCTTGTGTAGCTTCCATTACTTTGCTGTAGGCTTCTTGTAATGCTTTTTGTCGCATTTCAATTGCTGATTTATCATCGCCATTAACTGCCATTTTTAACTGCTCAATGAGAGTTTTTAGTGTTGTTTGCTGATCATCACTTAAACTCGTCATAGACGTTTGCACAGTATGAATTAATTGGTCTGCTTGGTTACGTTGCTCAACTAATTCACGTTTTTGTTTATCTTCAGTTGCGTGTTTCTCAGCATCTTGCACCATGCTATTTATTTCATCTTCCGTTAAGCCACTTGATGCGGTAATTTTAATGCTTTGCTCTTTGCCTGTCGCTTTATCTTTAGCAGACACATTTAAAATACCATTGGCATCAATATCAAAGGTTACTTCTATTTGCACTGAACCACGTGGGCCAGGGTTGATATCAGTTAAATTAAATTGACCTAATGACTTATTGTCAGTCGCCATTTCTCGTTGTCCTTGTAACACATGTACCGTTACTGCGGCTTGATTATCTTCAGCAGTTGAAAATGTTTCTGAAGCCCTGGTTGGTATCGTAGTATTTTTATCTATAAGCTTGGTCATAATGCCGCCTAATGTTTCAATACCTAGCGATAACGGAGTTACATCAAGTAGTAGTACGTCATTAACCGCTCCTGATAATACACCCGACTGTATGGCCGCACCTAAAGCAACAGCTTCATCAGGGTTAACATCTTTTCGTGGTTCTTTACCAAAGAATGCTTTAACCGCTTCTTGAACTTTTGGCATACGTGTTTGACCTCCTACCAAAATTACCTCACTAATTTCACCTTTAGTTAAACCTGCATCTTTTAATGCGAGTTCACAGGGCGCTATAGTGCTTTTAACTAGATCTTCTACTAAAGACTCTAATTTGGCACGAGTAATTTGCACGTTTAGGTGTTTTGGCCCATTTGCATCAGCAGTAACGTACGGTAAATTCACATCGGTTTGCAATGCTGATGATAACTCTATTTTCGCCTTTTCAGCCGCTTCTTTTATACGCTGCAAAGCTAATGTATCGTTATGAATATCAATACCGCTGTCTTTCTTGAATTCGTCAGCAAGGTAATTAATTAGGCGTAAATCAAAATCTTCACCGCCTAAAAAGGTATCACCATTGGTTGCCAACACTTCAAATTGTTTTTCACCGTCTACATTTGAAATTTCAATAATAGAAACATCAAAAGTTCCGCCACCTAAATCATATACCACAACTTTCTGGTCAGCTTTGTTGTTTTTATCAACGCCATACGCTAATGCGGCTGCAGTAGGTTCATTAATGATACGTTTTACATTAAGGCCTGCAATTTTACCTGCGTCTTTCGTTGCTTGTCGTTGCGAATCATTAAAGTATGCTGGCACAGTAATCACCGCCTCTGTTACCGCTTCACCCAAATAAGCTTCAGCATCTTTTTTCAATTTACGTAATACTTGCGCAGACACTTCTTGTGGAGACAAGGCTTTACCATTGACTTCAACCCAAGCGTCGCCATTTTTTGCTTTCACAATTTTATATGGCGCTAGTTTTATATCTTTTTGCACTTCTTCGTCGTCAAATTTACGGCCTATTAAGCGTTTAATTGCAAATAATGTATTTTTAGCGTTAGTAACGGCTTGTCTTTTAGCTGGTTGGCCCGCTAATGTTTCGTTGTTAGCGTAAGCAACAACAGACGGGGTAGTGCGACTACCTTCTGCATTGTCGATAATTTTGGCTTTACCACCTTCCATAACTGCTACACATGAATTTGTTGTACCTAAATCAATACCAATAATCTTAGTCATAATAATCACCTGTTAATTGAATAATTTGCTTAATAAAAAGCATTTAATAAAAAGGTCTGCTGCTTCATTGTTATTACCAATTAAGTAGTTTGACCAGATAAACAACCTTGGCTGTTTGTTAGTGACGCTATAATAAGGGAGATCAGATAAACGCTCTGTCACAAATATGACAGTTCTGATGATTTAGTTTTTCATTCATGGTGGTTTGTATTTGTTGTATTAGTTTTGCTATATAGCGACAACTAGGTAGAATAAAAAGACCAGTATTCACGACTTGTTACCTTGATATTTATGCAACAAAAATCAACTAATTTACCTCAAAAAGCAAACCCAGTATTAGTGAAGCAAGCTAATTTGTTTGCTGATTTACCAACAAAGCTTATTGAAGATTTTCAGCAAGAGTTTCAACTTAATGAATGGCACAAAGGCGATTACATAAATTCTGATGTATTAACCAAACGCTTTTTTGTGGTGATTGACGGTCAATTAGAGATCAAGCAAAGTAACTCTGAAACAGGCAGAGAAGTAACTTTAGATATGCTTTACGCTGGTGATTGTTTTGATTTAATGGTGTTATTTGATGATCAACCCCATGACGTTATTATTTCGCCATTAACAACAGTCAAATTACTTTCTGTTAAGCTGTCTACCATGCGGAATTGGTTGTGGACGTACCCTGAATTCAACCAACAATTCATGCCTTACTTAGCAAAAAAGATGCGTGAAAAAGAGCAACAAGCAAGTAACCTTATTTTACATGATGTACCCACACGGTTAAGTCGTATTATTTTAGAACATATTAATAAAATTAAATTTTATAATGGTGTAAAAGAGCAAGAGCATCACTATCATTTAGTGAATGGATTAAACGATGAGGTTTTAGCGCGAATGACAGGGTCTGTTAGACAAGTAATCAATAAACAATTGCAACTTTGGAAAAAAGAAGACACCCTTGATAAAAAACGTAATCAATTGATTATTAAGGATTTAAAAGCGTTGGAAAAAGAAGCGAAATTTACACAGGCTTTACCGAATGAACCTTTAGCAAGGTCGTAATTTGTATTAGTGTCATTACCAAGGGAGACTGTCGGTCTAATTACCGAGCGACTTTGTTGTAAGTAGCATATCAGCCAGTTGAATAAATGATCATGTTGGCTAAAAATTTCCTAAGGGTTAAGTTTAATATCACTTATAGGTTGTTATTTTAATATATCGTACCTACTTCATAATAAACCCTAACTACTTAAGTTTATTATGTTGTCTTATCTATTACCTATACTGATTGGTGTTATTCTTATCGGCTATTCTGTAGGTAAACCTTATTGGCGAAGATATCAACGGGGTAAAATTATAAAGCAGCCTTTTAAAAAAGAATGGCGTAAAATTCTTCAACAAAGAGTGCCTTATTTTAGGCAGATGCCTGCTGACTTACAGTTACAGCTTAAACAACATATTCAAGTTTTTTTAGCGGAGAAAAATTTCGTTGGTTGTAATGGCGTTAATGTTACGGATGAAATAAAAGTGACGGTTGCAGCCCAAGCTTGTCTATTACTGTTAAACCGTGAAACAGATTATTATCCCAAGTTACAAACAATACTGGTTTATCCTCGAGCTTTTGTTAAATCACAGCAAAATAAAGATGCTAATGGCCTACACTTTACGACAAAAATGGTGTTGGCAGGAGAGTCATGGGACTTTGGTAAAGTCGTTTTGTCTTGGCAAGATACGTTAGATGGCGCTCAAATTCCAGATGATGGGCATAATGTGGTAATACATGAATTTGCTCATCAGTTAGATCAAGAAAACGGTCGAGCAAACGGTGCTCCGTTGCTTGAAAAAGGGCAAAGCTATCAATGTTGGTCTGATGTTTTTTCAGCACAATTTGAATTACTGAAGAAGCAAGCTAAAACAGGCTCTCCGTCTTTGTTTGATTATTATGGTGCAACAAACCCAGCGGAATTTTTTGCTGTTGCTAGCGAAGTGTTTTTTGAGAAATCACATGCCTTTTTTCATGAACACCCAAAACTCTATCATCAATTAAAACAATATTATCAAGTTGACCCTGTTCATTGGTCATAAATTGAAACATAAATTTTAATGCTTAAATACCGTAATTAAGTATAAAGTAACTTCTTTATTGTAGAAGGATAATACTGCCACGTTGTTTATATTTGTGATTGGCCGTTAACTTGGTCATTTTAGTAATAAAAACTGACTTGAACAGGGTTGTTTACTATAGTATTACTCGTAGGTAGTAATCATTTTTTGAAATTTAATCCAAGTTAAGCGAAATAAAAGACCATTATGCGAATATTCCTAAAAGTTTCCGCGATCATTCTAGCCTTAATAATTATCGCTATTGTGGCTGCAACACAACTAATCTCAACAGATGATATTGTTAATCAAGTAAGTACTAAAGTCGAGCAAGCCACTGGCCGAACCTTATCGGTTGACGGCGATAAACAATTGAGCTTTTTTCCTTCTTTGTCAATCGAGCTAAATAAAGTGCGTTTCGCTAATGCTCCATTCGGCTCAAAACCCAATATGGCAACAGTTGAAGCGTTGAATATTCACATTCCTTGGCTATCCATTTTTTCTGGTGAGTTGACCATTGATAAGTTTGTTATTGTTAATCCTGATATTTTATTGGAAACCACAGCTGATGGACAGGTGAATTGGCAGTTTCCAGTTGTGACTAATACAGGTGAAGAACCTTCTGAGGAGCTTAGTAGCAAAAACACAGACACTGCAGCTGTGCTACCCGATGGATTTGATATGCGTCTTGGGCAAGTTGAGATACAGGGTGGAAAGTTGACAATTTTAGATCATAAAAATCAAACAACTAAAGTTGTTGACCAGTTAAGTTTAGCTGTTTTATTACCTTCGCTTAAAGAAACGCTGACGGTGTCAGGCAGCGTTAGATATATGGCAAAAGTGTTTGAGCTTGAATCAAGCATTACTACACCTGCTCATGTAATAAATAGTCAACCATTTACTGTCAAACTATCAATGTTATCTGATTTAACAAACGTTAACTATGCAGGTGAAATAAAAAATAAAGGTCAGGATATCAAAGGAAAACTTGCTATTTCAGGTGATTCTGTCAAACAAATATTAGCATGGCAAAATATGCCTTTAGAGGCAAAAGACGAAGCCTTTAATCAATTCTCATTGGTTTCTGATATGCACTTTGCTAATAACAAACTCACATTGAAAGACATTTCTGTTGAGTTAGATAAATTAGCTTTTACCGGTTCGTCAACAATAACGTTATCTGAACCATTAACCATTAATGCTGATATTGATTTGGGTTCGCTTAATTTGAACCCATATTTACCACCAAGCACAATAACAGAGCCGACTAAGCCAAGCACTGATGCTAAGAGTGAAGCTAGTAGTGAGCCATTAGTATGGGATGATACTGAGATAGATTTATCTGCCTTAGGGTTAATTAATGCAGACTTAGCAATTAAATCAAGTAAGCTGCTTGTACGAGAAATTAAATTAGGTCAAAACAAGTTAGCCATTAATTTGCACCAAGGTAAAGCCAAAATCAATTTACTTGATTTTCAAGCATACCAGGGGCAAGGTACAGGCACTATTGAGGTTTTGGCAAATAAGAAGCCCTATCAAATCAGCAGTAAATTTGATCTGAATAAAATCAATGCTGAGCCTTTACTTACTGATGCAGCAGGTTTTGACAAACTGATGGGCAAAGGCCAATTAACATGGAATATATCAACGAGTGGGGTGAGCCAAAAAGACTTTATTGCACAACTTAATGGTGAGTTGAACTTTAGCTTTATTGACGGGGCTATTCGAGGGGTTAACCTAGCGGCCATTGCCAAAAGTGCTAATAATATTATGACGGGTAATTTGGCCGCGGTCAGTTTAGACAGTGATTTTAGTCATGCAGAAAAAACAGACTTTGCCGCCTTAACGGGAACTTTTAATATCAGCAAAGGGTTAGCAAATACCAATAATATATCTTTGCATAATCCTTTTATTCGCGTATCAGGAGCAGGGGATATTGATTTACCACAAACCAAAATGAAAATGCATATTGTTACGGAAATGGTGGCTTCGCTTGAAGGACAAGCCGCGCAAGAGGCTAGCTCAGGTATTAAAATTCCAATTAAAATTTCAGGTCCATTCCATCAAATCAAAATTCGACCTGATGTTAGTGACCAAGCAAAAGACAAACTAAAAGAGAAAGTGAAAGAAAAAGTTAAAGACAAGCTTAAAAAGTTATTTGGCTAGGGTGCCATTATATTTATGAACGCAACTTTATATTACATACACGACCCTATGTGTAGTTGGTGTTGGGGATATAGGCCTGTTTGGGATACATTAAAACTAAGTTTGCCTAGCACAGTTCAAATAGAATACGTTGCAGGTGGCTTAGCGGCAGACTCAAATAACCCAATGGCAGCTGAGCAGCAAGCAATGATAAAAGCCCATTGGCGTACTATTGAAGAAAAGTTAGGCACACAATTTAATTATGAATTTTGGGATAATAATACGCCACGACGCTCTACTTATAACGCTTGTAGAGCAGTAATTGCCGCAGATAATCAAGGGCATCAAGTAGCAATGGTTGAGGCTATTCAACAGGCTTATTATTTACGTGCTTTGAACCCATCAGATAAAGAAGTGCTTATCGATTTGGCAGAAGAGTTGTCGTTGGATCTTTCGCGCTTTGTTACAGATTTTAGTTCAGAAACAACCGAAGAAGTATTAATGCAGCAAATTAATTTTGCAAGAGAGCTAACCCAACAAGGTTTTCCGTCTTTGGTACTTGAGCATAATGGCGTTAGGCATTCAATTGCTATTAATTATCAAAATTACCAAGTAACGTTAGCCAAAATTAATCACTTGCTTCACAAAAATGGATAGTAAGTGGTTCTATCTTGTTACATTATATTAGGAAAGTATTAGAATGGAATTAAGGTTAGTCGAAGAAAAGGCACTTAATGGGCTATCTGTGAGAACCGATAACGCCACAGAAATGGATTCAAATAACGGGGTAATACCTGCTTTATGGCAAACATTTGATAACACCGTTCCCGTAGATTATGAAAATGGCGAACGGGTTTATGGTGTTTATTTTAACTATGAATCTGATCACACAGGAAAATTTACTGTACTTGCTGGTTTTGATGGAAAAGTGTTTCCGCCTGAGGCTAATTTAGAGCAAGTGACGATTCCCGAAGCTAAATACCTTGTCTTTACTTACCACGGAGAAATGCCTCAAATAGCTATTGATGCTTGGACCGAGGTTTGGCACTATTTTTCAGACACTAACGCCCAATATCAAAGAACCTATACAACTGATTTTGAGTATTATCCTGATGCTAATACAATTGAAGTGCATATAGCAGTTAAGTAGTTACATGATAATTTCTAACGGTTAACTGTTTTTTTAGATCGATAAAATCTGCTTACCGCGAGTTCGGTTATAGATATTTTTAATAAGTCTAGCTCAGGTTTATTAGTCTCATTTTTCTAGCTAGGTGAAAAAATAACCACCAATTTTCAATATTAGGTATAGGCTTGGCATTTATTCCTGTATAATGCGCGACCTTATTATTCTGAGTATTCGTTGTTACTTTGCCGTTTATCCCCTTTAAGGAGAAATAAGGCAATTAACGATGAAAATTCGCTATCTGTTAGAAAAATTCAGGAATCCCCTTTGATCACTACATCGAACATTACCATGCAATTTGGCGCTGAGCCTTTATTTGAAAACATATCTGCTAAGTTTGGCAACGGCAACCGTTATGGGTTGATTGGTGCAAATGGTTGTGGTAAATCCACTTTTATGAAAATACTCAGTGGTGAATTAGTGCCAAGTTCTGGTAATGTTTCGGTAAGTACGGGTAACAAAGTTAGCACACTAGGACAAGATCAGTTTGCTTTTGAACAGCATAACGTTGTTGACACTGTTATTATGGGTGACATGGCACTTTGGCAAGTAAAGCAAGAGCGCGATGCTATTTACGCTCAAGCTGAAATGAGTGAAGCTGATGGTATGCGTGTGGGTGATTTAGAAAGTCAATTTGCTGAAATGGATGGTTACACAGCAGAAAGTCGAGCAGGTGAAATACTATTAGAAGCAGGTATTGAAGAGTCTTTTCATTATGGCTCAATGCAACAAGTGGCTCCTGGTTGGAAATTACGTGTTTTACTTGCTCAAGCATTGTTCGCTAACCCTGATATTTTGTTATTAGATGAACCAACAAACAACTTGGATATTCATACCATTACTTGGTTAGAAGGTGAGTTGAATAAACGTAAGTGCACCATGATTATAATTTCTCATGATAGACACTTTCTTAATTCTGTTTGTACTCATATGGCCGACATTGATTACGGGGAATTACGTATTTATCCTGGTAATTATGAGTTTTATTTGTCTCAGTCTGCGTTAATACGTGAACAGTTATTATCTGGTAATGCGAAAAAGGCGGCCGAAATTGAAGAATTGCAAGATTTTGTCAACCGTTTTGGCGCCAATGCTTCCAAAGCAAAACAAGCCAGTTCTCGCGCTAAAAAAATGGATAAAATTAAATTAGATGAGGTAAAATCATCAAGCCGTATTACGCCTAAGATCGCCTTTGCACCAGGTAAAAAAATGCACAGACAAGCATTAGAGCTTGAAAATTTAAGCCATGGTTTTGATGGCGAAGTGTTATTTGAAAAAGGTAATTTGTTATTAGAAGCTGGTGCTAAATTAGCTATTATTGGTGAAAACGGTGTTGGAAAAACCACCTTGTTACGTTGTTTAATGAATGAGTTGGTGCAAACTAAGGGCGTGGTAAAATGGTCTGAAAATGCATCATTAGGTTACTGCCCACAAGACAGTGGCGCTTTTTTTGATAATGATTTAACACTGATGGATTGGATGTCACAATGGCGCAGACCTTGTCACAACGACTTAAGTGTTCGTGCAATGTTAGGACGTTTATTATTTACTGATGACGACGCGAATAAAAAAGCTCGGAACTGCTCTGGTGGTGAAAAAAATCGCTTGTTATTTGGTATGCTAATGATGGCTGATGTAAATGTATTGATTATGGATGAACCAACAAACCATATGGACATTGAAGCGATAGACGCATTAAATAATGCGCTTAAAGGGTTTGAAGGCACATTAATTTTTGTGAGCCATGATCGTGAGTTTGTCTCAAGCTTAGCCACGCGTATCATTGATATTAAAGAGAAAAAATTAGTTGATTTTCAAGGGTCATTAGACGAATATCTTGCCAGTCAAGTTAATACAAAGAAAGTTGCCTAAGTTGCTAGGCTACTTGTTAAGTAACCTTTTTAATAAATTGAAAAACAGAGAGCCTAAATGTTTCACCCTTTGATAAATTACAGTTTGATCTTACGATGAAAATTCCTAAGCGTATACAGCCATTGGTTGATGATGGGCTGGTTGACGAAGTCATCAGCCAACTAATGAGTGGTAAAGAAGCGACTGTGTTTATGGTTCGTTGTGGTGATGAAATTCGTTGTGCTAAAGTCTATAAAGAAGCCAATAAACGTAGTTTTAAAAAAGCAGCTCAATATCAAGAAGGCAGAAAAAGTAAAAATAGTCGGCGTGCTAGAGCCATGGAAAAAGGCTCTAAATATGGTCGTAATCAACAAGAACAAGCATGGCAAAATGCAGAAGTAGATGCGCTTTATACGCTAGCAGAGGCTGGTGTTAGAGTACCTCATCCATTTGGTTGTTTTGACGGTGTTTTGTTAATGGAGCTAATTACGGATGAAGCGGGTGATGTTGCGCCTCGGCTGAATGACGTGGTGATGTCAAAAGAACAAGCCATTGAAGATCATCAATTGGTGATGTTGTATGTGTTACGTATGCTATGTGCGGGTATTGTTCACGGTGATTTGTCAGAGTTTAATGTGCTTGTTGATGAATATGGTCCTGTTATTATTGATTTACCGCAAGCAATAGACGCTTCAGCTAACAATAATGCGAAAGCCATGTTAATTCGTGATGTTGATAATATGACACAATATTATGGTCAATTTGCACCTGAGTTGCTATTAAGTAAATATGCTCAAGAAATGTGGGCGTTGTATGAACGTGGTGAATTAACGTTTGAAACTAAACTCACTGGCTTGTTTAAAGAAAGTAATGTTTCAGCTGACGTTGATAACGTCATTGAAGAAATAAAAGCCGCTTTTATTGAAGAGCAAGATCGTTTGCAACGAATAGCTGAAGCAAATGAGATAGAATAGTAAGCCAAATTATGTAGGGCGTAATTCATTGCGCTTGTTAGAATAAATGCTAACCTACATTAAACATGCTTTGTGTAGATCGGCATTTGTGCCGTCAAAGTGTATGTATGAAATACAATGATGGTCACAGTCCATATACTACCTAGACTGAGCATGCTGTTTTCTACGCAGAAAATTAAATACTGTTAGTATTTAATACTTTTTTTAAGGGCGTTAAATATTGCTCAAAGTGTTGCCATTGTTCTGTGGCACTTTTATAAATAGGTTGGCGAACTTGTTCTGAGCTTGGTGTTTTTATGGTTCGTTTGGTTTTATGAAAATCAAGGCAAGATTGTTCGAAATCAATATTACAAAAATCAAGCATTCTGCGCACTTGTGTTTCTAAATTTTCCACAATATCTTCATGATGAACTGTTAAAACAAAGTTTGGTAATACCTTGTCCCAATGCGCCATTAATTTTAAATAGGCGTTATAATAACGACCAATGTCTTCAAGGTCGTAACTAAAGTCTTGCCCTTGTGCAAATAACTGTTTAAAGCCACTAAAGCAACATGCCATGGGGGAGCGTCTAGCATCAATAATTTTAGCGTTAGGAAGTATCAGTTTAATCAAACCTATATGGAGAAAATTATTAGGCATTTTATCTATAAATAATGGTGCTTGTTCTCGGTACGTTTGAGTTTCATTGATAAATTGTTGGCCAAAACGCTGAAAGTACTCTGGTTTAATCTCGCTTAAATTTTTAGGATATTGGCTTTCTTTTGTTGATGGTTGTCGCCCTTTTAATCGAGAAGCTAAACCTAAAATATTGTGCAATTCCATGGTGCCATCAACTTGGCTGTGTGAGGCAAGTATTTGTTCAAGTAAAGTAGACCCTGCACGCGGTAAGCCAACAATAAAAATAGGATCGTTTGCTTTATGTCCTAAACTTCCTCGTGTTGCAAATAATTCGGCGGTACAATATTTTATTTGTTCTTCTACTTGTTGCTCTATTTTAGTAATGTCAAAGCCACTAATATCATGTTGTAGCTTGTTTCCTTGCTGGTAAGACTGAAAAGCTTGTTTGTAATTTTGTCTGTCTTCAAAAGCTTTCCCTGTTGCGAAGAATAACTGTATTTTATCTGTTGCGGGTAAGTCTATATTGGTTTGTTGACTTTGCATTTGGCTAATTTCTTCATCACTAAATCGATAGGTTTTGGTATTCGCTAAACTCCAAAAAGCATCACCATAACTTGGGTTTAATTGATATGCTTTTTGGTAAGAAGTAATTGCTTTAGTGATGTCACCTTTGGCTTTCAAAGCATGGCCAAGTTGCAGTTGAAAGTGAGCGAGTTGGATATTTTTTTCCATGCTTAATGGTGTCATGTACTTTTCCGCTTGCGCTATCGTTTGTTTATATAACGCAATGGCTTGTTCTGTTTTACCTAAGCCAGTTAATGTGTTTGCTTTAGCTATGTTAAAGCTGAGGTTATTTGGTTGCTCTAATAATAACTGGTTAACTTGCTGCTCTGCTGCTTTGTATTTACCTAATTGAATAAGTAAATTAAGGTACTGAGAGCGGGCATAAATATGTGTAGGGGCTAACTCAAGTGCGCTAGCAAGTAAAAACTCGGCGTCATCGTATATTTTTAACTCAATGCCTATTTCAGCAAGTAAACACATTCCTTCAATATGATGTTTATTATTTTGTAAAAAATGGCGACAAATTTTTTCTGCTTTTAAGAATTTTCCCTCGTGCATGTATTCTGTTACCGCAAGTAGAGCAGGGGGTAACTTTTTTAGTTTTTCTAATTGATTCGCTGTTTTTTGTACATAATCTTGTTGCCCTGACTTTCTATAAAGTTCAATAAGCTCTTGCCAGCTTGCGACTAAACTTGGGTTCAGCTGTACTGCTTTTTCAAAGGCACTTTTGGCTTGTTCTGGCACATTCAAAGCGAGAAAATTGTAGCCTTTTTCTTGATTTGCTCTACTGTGTTTTTCGTCAAGCTTAAGTAAATTGTTAATGCTGTTTAGTGCGTTATCATATTTTTTACCGTAGCGTTGGGCGACAGCAATTAAATACCATAATTGAATTTTGTGTTGTGTATTTGTTGTTTTTTGCTGTAACCGTTGGCCTTGTGTAATAGCATCCTCAAATTTTGCTATTTGAATTAATTGTTGAATAGATTTTAATTGGCTTTCGATGGTGGAAAATGTGGCTTGGTTCAACGATTTACTCCAGAAAAATTTGTATATAATTGCTACCTATCGTTACTCTATCAATAAAAAGCCGTTTGATACATATATCAAACGGCTTCAATATCAATAGAGTATTGATATTTATGGTTGATTAATCAATAACGACTATTTAATAAAAGTCATATGAAAATCTAAAGCCGATAGTGCGTGGTCTATTGGTTACAATTTTAGGGGTAAATTGTTGTGAATCTATATATAGCACAGCACTTTTATTCGTTAAATTATCAATAAAAATTTCAGCTTCCCATGTGTCATTAGTCACCCCAAAACTGAGGTTTGTTAAGATGTAGCTGTCTTGCACATAACGACCACCCGCAAAGGTTTCACCATTACTGTCTTTGTAATTAACACCTGAATAAACATCCGCTTCTTTTTCAATACTCAAGCCTGTACCTGTTCCGTAAACTAGGTTAGTTGTATCTTCAAGTACGTATGCGTCCATTGTCATACTGGCTAATCTATCGCCAGTATAGCTGATTGAGCCATTTACATACCCTGTTAAATCTTTACTGAGTGAATAGAAATATTGGGCTTGTAAGTTACCAGAGAATTCAGCTGAATAAGGTAATTGACTTCCAACAGAAGGGGCTATACCTTCCAGCTCACTATTAATTGACGTTAATTCAGAATCGATATAGCTAAAAGCACCACTAATAATTAAGTTATCAGTGGCTGCCCAAGTAAAGTCGCCATCAATACCTTTTATTTCAGCATCACCAACATTATCCGTAAACACTAAGAAACTGATATTCGTTGGATCAAATCGTGACGTTTGTAGATCTGAAATTTTTGAATAATACGCGGTGGCATTAACGCGTAAGCTTTGGTCAAATAGGGTAGATTTAAAGCCAATTTCAATATTGTCTAAACTATCTGTTGTGGAATAAACGGGTATACGAAAGCCGTCAAAAGCGCCTTCTTGGTTTTTAGCTAAACCACCGCCAACGCGGTTAGTAACTGGCGGTCTAAAACCTTCAGAATATGAGGCAAATAACATAATGTCATCAGATACTTTCCAATCAAGTGACGCTTTAATAATAGTATCATCAACGGTTAATGAACCATCATTATCGAGTAAGCTAGTGTCTAGTTGACCACTGGCAACAGCAGCTTGAATGGCAGCCGCGTCTTCAGCACCGAAAAATTCAGTTAACGCTGTTTCGCTACCATCACCAAAGGCTCGTAATCTACCACTCACATCAACGGTTGAAGTAGAACCTTTATAAGAGTCTTCTATTTCATACCAACGTGCGCCAAAACTTGCTGTAATGGTATCAGTGATATCAAACTCAATTTGGCCAAATAGTGCGATTTGGTCAATTGTATGGGTAATATCGTTAACAAAACTCACTTCTGCAGGAAAAGGTCCCCCATTGCTGTTGATACCTTCTGTGCCTTTAAGGGTTGTTGATAAATTATTAAATTTTTCAGTATTAGCTATATTGAATTGACCGACTGTTGATAGTTCTTGTGAGTCATAAAAAACGCCTGCGGTAACACGCCAGGCGTTTTGTGAAGAGGTATTTACGCGAAACTCATGGGTGATACGTGATGTACTGGTTTGTTCTTTATAAAACTTAGTAGGATCAAGACACTCTTGCTCTGTTTCAGGTATACCAGCATAGTTACAAACATAATAGGCGGCAAAGGAGCCACCATTAGTATAACCAGTGTAATCAATAGTTGAATTGATATCTCTGTCGAGATATCCCCCCGTATAAACTAAATCAAGATGCTCAAGTCGTCCTTCTAATGTCCATGTAGTTAAACCAAAGTCGTCATTGTTATTCTCTGGAATGAAGCGATTAGTTGATGTTTCGCCCTCAAGGTTAGGATCATAAGCAAAAACACCTTCGGTATCTAAAGATTGCTGGGTATGTTGAACTAAAAGTTCCCAATCATCATTAAATAAATACGATAAGCCAAAACGTGCACCCGCATAATTTGCTGTATTGAAATTATCTTCAACTAAGGCATCGTTTTTTGGAATGGTAACGGGTACATTTTCAGGGTTGGTGAGCGCATCACCCGAAATTCGGCTAATAACTTCGGCGCTACCAATGTAACCGCCTTCACCTGGTGTGTTTAGAATATTATCTATCCATCCACCTTGATGATCATTGTAGCTAGCAACGCGCACAGCAAGTGAGTCAGTTAATGACATATTAAAATACGCTTCAACTGAGTTACTTAAATCGCCACCTTGAGTAGAACTTGTACTGGTATCAAAACCCGCGGAAAAACCGTCATGTGTTGGCTTGTTGGTAATTAAGCGTACTGTGCCAGATTGAGAGCTAGCGCCAAATAACGTACCTTGTGGCCCTGGTAATACTTCTATTCGTTGAACATCAGTAGCGTAAATATCTAAATTACGCCCCTGCATGGAAACCGGTTGTTCATCTAAATAAAAAGCAACAGAGGGTTGTAATGCTTGAACAGATGAAACTGATATATTGGTTTGTGTCGTTGCTGCGCCACGAATATAGATTTCATTCTGGCCTGGCCCTGTGCCTTGAAAAACAACGTTGGGTAAAAACTCTACGTATTGATCAAAATTAGCAACACCAAGTTTCTCCAAGTCGTCACCAGTTAATGCAGTTACTGTAACGGGCACATCTTGAATTGATTCAGTGCGTTTAGTTGCTGTGACTTCAATGACTTCTACTTTTCCTGTTTCTTGCTTTTCAGCTTCTTGAGCATAGAGAGAGCCTGATGTGGTTATGGCAGTTAACATAGCAATATGCAGCTTAGTGAATTTCATATTTATTTCCCTTAGTTTTTTTATCATGTTTTAAATAAAGATGATTAGAGTTCTAACTATATTTTATTTTTTAGGTAGTTTAACAAATATTAATGTGTGTTAATAGTGATCAAATATTATGGTAGTTTAGGGTTTATTTGGTATGATACTGGGGTATTTTTTGTGTATAACAAAGCTTAGCATATATAATATCAATTCAAATAATATCAATTCAAATTAAATTTTAGGAAGTAAATTGTCTGTAACTGTTAAAAGTCAAATAAATAAGAAAGTATTTTTTGGTGCTTCATCGATTGTCATAACGCTTTTACTTTATACCGCTATGTTACCTAAGCAAGCGCAAAGTCTATTCACACTGATTCAATCGAACATTATTGAGAATGGTAGTTGGTTTTATGTGCTTAGCGTAGCCTTCATTTTATTTTTTGTGATTTTTCTTGGCTTGTCACGCTATGGTGATATTCGTTTAGGTCCTGACCATGCAACACCTGATTATTCTCTAACTTCATGGCTTTCTATGCTCTTTGCTGCTGGTATGGGAATTGGACTCATGTTTTTTGGTGTGGCAGAGCCATTAATGCACTTTTTGTCACCCCCTACAGCGGAAACCGGTACGGTAACAGCTGTTAAAGAAGCCATGAAAATGACTTTCTTTCATTGGGGACTTCATGCGTGGGCTATTTACGCCATTGTTGCGTTAGTGTTAGCGTACTTTAGTTATCGTCACAATTTACCTTTGACTTTACGTTCTGCTTTGTACCCCTTAATTGGAGAACGGATTTATCAATGGCCTGGGCATTTAGTTGATATATTTGCAGTGGTCAGTACTGTTTTTGGTGTTGCTACTTCGCTTGGTTTAGGCGCTTCTCAAGTAAATGCTGGTTTTGGTTATTTATTTAATATAGATATATCAAGCACTAACCAAATAATTATTATGTGTTGTATCACGGGGCTTGCTGTTATTTCTGTTGCAACGGGGCTAGATAAAGGCATAAAAATACTTTCTGAAACAAATATGCTTCTTGCGGTTGTTTTATTAATGCTTATTTTTGTGCTTGGCCCAACGGTATTTTTATTACAAGCTTATTTACAAAATATAGGAGATTACTTAGCAGATATAGTGCATAACACGTTTAATTTATTTGCTTACAAGAAGACAGATTGGATAGGCGGTTGGACTATATTTTATTGGGGCTGGTGGCTTGCGTGGGCACCTTTTGTGGGGTTATTTATTGCCAGAATTTCTCGCGGTCGTACAATAAGAGAATTTATTGTAGGGGTCATGTTAATTCCTACATTATTTACTTTATTTTGGATGACTATTTTTGGTAATAGCGCAATTGACTTGGTGTATAACCAAGGCGTTGTAGGCTTAGGCGAAATGGTCACTAAAAATACTTCAGTCGCGTTATTTATTTTTCTTGAAAATTTTCCTTTTACTTCGGTATTGTCATTTTTTAGTGTTTTGATGATTATCATATTTTTTGTCACCTCTTGTGATTCTGGCGCAATGGTGGTTGATATGCTTTGCTCACACGGTAGGAATGATACTCCTCTTTGGCAGCGTGTTTATTGGGCTGTTGGTATTGGTGTCGTGGCAGGAATACTCTTGCTGGTTGGTGGTCTTAATGCGTTACAAACCATGACGATTGCCAGTGCGTTACCTTTTACTATTGTACTATTACTTGCCATTATTGGTTTGATAAAAGCGTTACGAATTGAAGCGTGTAAACAGGAAAGTCAGCTGATCACTGCTATACCCCATTCAAGCAGTGACCATAATGATAGTTGGCAAATGCGTTTAAAGAATGTTATAGATTTTCCAAATAAGGCGAATGTTAATAAATTTATTAATCAAACGGTGGTACCAGCTTTTGATTCAGTAGCAAAAGAACTGCAGGCTAACCAGGTAAGGGTGAATATTTCAGATAAAAACGGACTGAGCTTAGTTGTTGACCATGGTGAGTCGCAGAAATTTGTATATAGAGTACTTGCGAGAAAATATTCACAACCTGATTTTAATAATGAAAGTACAGAAATTGATGAAGATGAACAAAGTTACTATCGAGCAGAAGTTCATTTAGTGGAAGGTGGCCAAGATTACGACATTATGGGGTGGTCAAAAATGGCAGTGATTAATAATATTATTGATCAATACCATAAACATCTGCACTTTTTACATTTATTGCGCTAAGAGGGGCATGTATAAATCAGTTTTTTGTAAGGTTCTCTTTGTTTGGGGAGGTGATACTACTGGAAATCATGGCATCTAACTCCAATAAAGGGGCTGCATCTAATTCATTAGCATCCATCATGCCAGCAAGGCGTTCCATTGATGATAGAAGCTGTGATTGCTCCCATTGAGCTAGATTAGAAAATTTATCTATAAAATGCTCTTGTAGGGGGTGTGGTGCGTTAAGTAAAAGCGCCTGACCCTTTTCAGTTAAAAATAATCCTACTTTTCGTTTGTCTTGGGTATTTCGTATTCTGGAAACAAGGTTTTTATTTTCTAATCTATCTAGAATATTGGTCACCGTTGCAGCACTCAAGTTAACACTTTTTGCTACTTGACTAGAATTAACACCAGAAGCTTTATCTATTTCAAGCATAATTAATAATTGTGGGCTTGTTAAACCTGATGTTTTACTGAGATGTTTTGAATGTAAGTCTATTGCTCTAATGACTTTTCTTAGCGCAATTAGTAATTCTTGATGTTTTTCCATAATGGTATGCTGTTATGTTTGGCTAACATTAAGTGTAATCAAAATTAAAAGCACTGCCTAGCTAAATGTTGAAAGCCGTATGACAAACTTTGTTACCTGCTTTATCTAGGTTTATATCGCAATGAATATCATGATACACTCAAGCCAAACATAAAGCTAAGTACATGACAAAAAAATAGCACTTTGCGTGCGATAGATATTAATGAGCTTAGAATAACCAAAATTAGAGAGAAATAGTTAACATGAGAGCTATATTAATCATTATAGTGATTGCCTTGGTCGTCTTCTTTTTTATGAGAAACTCAGGTAATAAGAAAGCTGCAATAGAAAATATTGCCGCAGGTAAACGGTTTTTAGAAGAGAATAAAAAGATAGCAAATGTTGTTGAAACGGCTTCTGGTTTGCAATACCAAATTTTAAACCATGGTGACGGCACTGAACACCCAAACGCTAGCTCGAAAGTGAAAGTGCATTATCATGGTTCATTATTAGACGGTACTGTATTTGATAGCTCTGTAGAACGAGGAGAACCCATTAATTTTGGTTTAAATCAAGTGATATCTGGCTGGACTGAAGGGGTTCAGTTAATGGTTGTTGGGGATAAATTTAAATTCTTTATTCCTTCAGATTTAGCTTATGGTAATAGAGCCGCAGGGAAAATAGCACCAGGATCAGTGCTTATTTTTGAAGTAGAATTATTAGAAATTCAATAGCTTTATCTTACTTTACTATGAGGTGTAATTGACTAACGCAGTATTACGCATTTACTTACGCTAACGTATTACAAACCACGTTGCCACTCTTGTCTTAAATTAACCTCATTGGGTTGTTTTAAGGCAAGTCTTACTTGACTTAGTAGCGCCGCTTTATCGTCGCCCAATACGCCTTTTAGCACTAAGTAATTTGACGCATGATCTGAGCGGAAAATGGTTTGTTTTAACGTTAATTGTGTTAATAGTATTTCCATTTCGGTAAATAGTTCATGCTGGTTTAATTGCCTGAAAGGCTGCAGTGAAGCTTGAGTAAATTTACTAGCAAAGCGCTCTTCACCTAACGGAAAACTTACTACAAGTGTTGATAAAAAGTTCGGTTGAGCTTCGTTCATTAATTTAGCTGAGTTGATTGCATGCTGACGAGATAATTCAGGGCCGCCAAGGCCGTTTAAAATCATTACAGAGCTTTTCATTCCTGCCTGCTTTATTTTATTTAAAGCAATGAGTGAACTTTGATAGGTTTCGCCTTTTTCAATGAGTGTTAGTATTTGGTCATCACCACTTTCACAGCCCACATACATCAACTTTAGCCCTAAGGTTTTTAATTCAGCTAATTGTTCTACTGTTTTGTTACTGAGGTTTCTAGGTAAACAATAACTTGATACTCTGCCAACTTGCGGTAAATATTGCTTTATTAAAAGTAAAATTTCTTTTAAACGGTTAAAAGGCAACATCATGGCATCACCATCAGCAAGGAACACACGCCTCGTGGTAATGCCAGAATTGGCTACGGCAATGATTTCTTGTTCAATTCGATCAATTTTTTTAGGCCTAAATTTTTTATTTTCAGCCGTATACATATCGCAAAAAGTACACTTATTCCATGAGCAACCGTTAGTTACTTGCAATATTAAGCTTTTCCATTCACTTGGAGGACGAAATACGGGTTCTATATAACTTATTGGGTACATGGTTTTCCTGAATCAAAGTAGTATAAGTAGTTAGGTTTGAATAACTGCGTATAAAGATTTATTTAAGTATACCGATATTTTTTGAGGGCAACTATCCCCAATCAAGTAAACGATTTTGTCCTTCAATTTTAAGTATATCAGTGATGTCTTGCGACATTTCAATAACCCCTTTGTAATTATTTTCTTCATCTCTAATGGCAAAGTAACGAATATGAATTTTGCGATCTTTGAAATTAATCCAAAATTCAGCTTTGTCCTGTGTACCTTTTTTAAACGCTTCGAGTATTTGTAATACGGTATCGACAGATTTAGGAGGATGACAAAACTTAACTTCTCTACCAATCACACCAGCTGAGCGTGGAAATACACGATTCTCGCCACGATTGTAAAAAATAACAATATCATTTTCATCTACATAGGTAAGATCAACAGGCATAAATTGCAACATTAAATTAAGCTGCTCACCAGTCATGTAACCTTCATTTAAACGAATACGATCTTCAGTAGAAAATGGTAAGCGTTTCTTTTTACGATCTTCGCCAGGGTGAATATATTCTACAGGGGGATAAGGCGTAGGTTCTTCAGGTAACATCCAACCAATTTCAATATCACCTTCTCGCATTTCTTTCCATTCATCTTCTGACAGTAATTCAAGCGCATTAGGAAATAGCCGTATTTCTTCAATATGCATTAATCCCTGTAAATCATCAATAATTTCGTAAACAATATCCCCTATTGTAGAAAATTCTTTTGTTTCAATGTCAGCTCTAATTGCTCTAAAATGATCGCGAATTTTATCATGAAAAGCCCACATGCCTTGGCTTGGTCCCGTCCAACCATGCTTTTCTAAATAAGGGAAAAGTTGATTTTCTTTGCGGGCAAAACGTTTTTCAATTTCAGACAATTGGTTAAAAATATTAAAGAAAGTTTCAAAGTCAGTGTTGATATCTGTGTTGACTAATTGTTGCAGTAAGGCACGAATAAGAACATTTTCTTCAAAATAAACTTTTACAGGGTGACCATCACTAAGTTTGTTTGCATATTGTGGAATTTCATTCATATTTTGTAAATTGGCGTTAAGTACACAAGAAATAAATTATCAATTAAATGGTCTTAACTGCTATTGAGTTAGATCATTAATTTGGAAATGAAGGAAGGATATTTTAACTATTTTTATCGAAAAATGCGTTAAGTGGTAGAGCACTACTAAAGGTAGTGCTTAGTTTCTAATGTTTAACTGGTTTGCTGAGAATTATAAGCAATTTATTTAGACTGAAACTCCTTTATGCACTTCTAAATAGTGTACTTTGTTGTACAATTGGTTGATGAATTACACCTTGACTAGTTGGCTCAATAACTATGTCGTGGATAGACATTCGTCGACAATACTTTTTAATTATCTGCAGATCTTCATTACTGAATTGCTGTAGATCTTTTTGCATCATGCCATCAATGTACGCATTATTTCCATTTAATTTTATATTAGCGATTGCGCTATACGGCTCTCCATAATTTTGTACACGCAAAGCTCTAACCATTTTTACTTCAAAAACCCAATTATCTATTTGAATATGTTGATTAACTATATTGTTCATTGGCATCTCTTTACTGTTATAAAAATATAGGCTTACTATGGCTTTTTTGCCTATTAATTTATTTGTATTGTTTAATAAAACGAATACAAGTCGAAGTAAAAAACCGACTGCAAAGTTGGGAGGCAGCCGGCAAAAAATAGGAGAACCATTTTTTAATTTTTACAATTAAATTTTTCTTTTTGCTACATTGAATGCTTTGTCATTCACAGCGACAAAATAAGCATTGAATTCTTCTTCATCAATGTTTTTATCTTGGTTCGTGTCTATTTTAGCAAATTCTTCTTGAAGGAATTGGCTATGTTCAACTGACACTTCAGCTTCGCTTAACATAGCATCATTGTTAGTATCAAGTGATTCTAATAAGGCGGGAAAGGTTTGCTGTTTGTCAACTTCAGCAGCATTAGCTTGAGCATTTTCCATTGTTTTGCTTACTTTATCATCAGCGTTAACGAAACTAGATGCAAGGGCAACAGAGAAAACCATTGCAGAGACTTTAAATAAACTAACATTTTTCATTTGAGATCCTTTTTTGTTACTCTCGCTGTGCGGGAAATAACTTAATAAACTTGGTATTATTAATACATAACAAAGCGGATAAATTTGGCCTACGTGTATTTAATATTGATTCAACGTTAAACCATTTAGCTTTGTTATGCGCCCAATCAGTATAAAGCACACATTGTGCCAAGATTATAACTCATTGTATTTGTTGTTTTTTATTTTATTTTATTTACTTGTGAATCGTTATTATTGTCTCCATTTGGCAACAGTTAAATGTATTAGATAAATTTTTAAAGCATAAAATGCTATTTTTTTAAATAAAAACATTATAAATCAGTAACTAATAAATAATTATTCCAAAAATGTTCTTGTCTCTAATTAGAGACATTATTGTGTTTACTATTAAAATGTCTTAAAAAGGCGTTAATTAATTTTAAGGGGTTGCTCGACGTGCTTTGGCTAAATCAATTGTTGATAAAGTTTGGAAATACAATAAACCAAGTAAAACCACTATCTATTAAAAAACTTACTTTTTTAGGGTTTACGCTTGTAGCACTGCCTTTAGTCTTTGGTTTATTGTATAGTGCCAACCAAGTGAATCAGCTGTCTAAACAAGGGGCAGGTGCTATTTTTGCTGTAGCCGAGTTAATTAATACAAATCAAAAAATAAGTAATACCTTAAAAAAAATGGAAAGGTATGCCAGTCAATTTTTAGTTTTACAAGATTATGAATTAATTGATAAATACAGCATTGAGCAGCAAGTATTATTGACCACCAATGATGAATTATCTCAATACAACGACGAAAAAATAAAGCAACTGACCGCGCAATTCTCTCAGGCTATTCTTCACGTACATCAAGGAATAATAGAACCTTTAGACAAGGGTGATAACCAAGGGGGAAGTACAACATTAGAAAGTTTACAAAAACAGTTTAAACAATTGATAAATATTAATGAAGAAATTAATACGCGTAGTAGTGAGTTAATTAATCAACAAGCAGAAGAAATTAAAAATTCAACAGCGCAAGTGAGTCATACTCTGTTAAAAAGTTTATTTATCATTCCTATTTCTTTATTCATTGCAGGTTTTTTTATTATTTTGATTACCAAACCGCTTAAACAACTCACGTTGAAAATTCAACAATTACAACAAGGGAACTTTCAACAAGGTTCTGATTTAAAAGAAGAACCTGTTGCTGGTTTTGTTGAAATTTTAGAAATTAATGACGCGTTAAATCGTATGGAAAGTAGACTGCATGCCCTAGAGTTACAAAAGTCTAGTTTCATTAGGCATATTTCCCATGAATTAAAAACACCATTAGCAGCAATCAGAGAAGGCACTGAGCTGATGTATGACAACAGTGTTGGAGCACTTAACAGTGATCAGCAAGAAGTGACTAAAATTATTCGTAGTAGTACAACACGTTTACAACGGTTAATAGAAGAATTACTTAACTTTAATATTGTTTTAGACTCAACGAGTTTGCAAGATAAAGAAACTATTAATTTTTATGATCTTATTGAACAAGTATTAAATGAAAGAACGTTGGATATTAAGCGTAAATATATAACAATTGAGAAGCATTACCCCCATATCACCATAGAAAGTAATGCCAAGCAACTTAATGTTATTATTGATAATTTATTATCTAATGCGATTAAATATTCTCCTGAATTTGGTGTGATTTCTTTGTTTGCCTCAATGAATGAACACGAATTAGTGTTTTCAATTTCTGATCAAGGTGACGGCATAAAACCCGAGCAGCAAGATAAGGTGTTTGATGCGTTTTATCAAGGTACACCAGCGAAAGATTATAATATAAAAAGCAGTGGTCTTGGTTTAACGATTGTTAAAGAGTTACTAATGCGGCTAAATGGTAGTATTACACTTGAGAGTAAAACAGGACAGCCAAGTGGTACAACAATGAAAATTTGTTTAAAACGCATTATCAGTGGAGATAAATAATGAATTTAATGTTAACAAGACTTAATAGGTTGATTGGTTTAGTTGATAGATGTTGTGTCGGTTTACTCCAGCGTATTTTCGTTATACTTGTGAGTTTTTGTCTATTGGCATGTCAGACAACCCAACAATCTCCCAGCAAAGTTGTCGCGTTAAATACCGTGAATTTTGGGCAATACTATTTAGCGCTAAAAAACTTATCATACAACGAATTAGAAAATGAAATACAGCAACAAGAATTAAAAAAGCTAGAGGGCAGCATTGAGGCTGAAATTAATTTAATACTGTTACACAGCTTACCTAACTCACCAACCCATAATGTTTATTCGGCTAAATCGAAACTTAATGAACAGCTGAAACTACACCAAAATTACTATTTAAGCTCAGACGATAAAGCGTTTATTTATTTGCTTAAAGATCAACTGAATCAGCAATTATATTTATTTCAACAAGTGATTAATCAACAGCTTGAACATGATAAACAAATGTCAAAAAACAGAATTAAAGAGAAAAAGTTGCTTAATACAATTGCCGCATTGGAGTTAACGGTTGCACAGTTAGACGACAAAATAATTCAGCTAAAAAATATTGAACAAACCATTAGTGAACATGGGCAGTAAATTATGAAAGCAGCACAATTAGCTAACAGCAAAGCGCAAGACAGTATGAGTGAAAAAACACTAACACAAGAAAAAATTCTTATTGTAGATGATGACCCGAATTTATTACGGTTATTGGGTATTCGTTTATCTGCGGCAGGTTATTTAGTTGAGTCTGCCGCCAATGCAAAAATAGCCCTTGGTATGTTAAAAAGCTTTCATCCACAGTTGGTCATTAGTGATTTGCGCATGGAAGGCATGGATGGTATGGCTTTATTTGAACAAATTCGTCAACAATCTCCTAATTTACCCGTGATCATTATGACTGCTCACGGCACTATTCCTGATGCAATTAATGCGACTAAACAAGGGGTATTTAGCTTTTTAACTAAACCTTTTGAAAGTCAGCAATTACTTGAAACTGTAGAGAAAGCTATTCAATTACAGCCATTAAGTACTAAAAATGAGAGTAAACAAGATTTATGGCGTACTAAAATTATTAGTCGCAGTGCTATTATGGAATCGCTTTTACAACAAACCAAACAAGTTGCTGTGAGTGATTTTAGTTTATTAATTCATAGCGAAAGTGGTACTGGCAAGGAGTTGCTTGCTAAAGCCATTCATCAAGCAAGCCACAGGGCAGAAAAACCCTTTACGGCTATTAACTGTGCCGCTATTCCTGAACAATTATTAGAATCAGAGTTATTTGGTCATGTAAAAGGTGCTTTTACTGGCGCTGAAAAAAATCATCAAGGGTTATTTCAAGCAAGTGACGGTGGCACGCTATTTTTGGATGAAGTTGGTGATATGCCAATGAGTTTTCAAGTTAAGCTGTTACGGTCACTGCAAGAAAAAGAAGTGCGTCCAGTTGGTAGTACGCAAGCGATTAAAGTTGATGTAAGAATAATTTCTGCCACACATAAAAACTTACAAGAAGCGATAAAAGAAAAAACGTTCAGAGAAGATCTTTATTATCGATTAAATGTTGTAGAGTTAGAATTACCGCCTCTTGCTCAGCGCCGCGAAGATATTCCATTACTTGCACAACATTTTTTAAATCATAGCAATCATCAAACCAGCCTTGAAATCAATGGCTTTTCACAAGAAGCAATGGAAATTCTTATTGCTGCCCCTTGGCCTGGAAATATTCGACAACTACAAAATGTTGTAGAACAAAGTGTTGCTTTGTCTAGAGAAAATATTATTGTTGCGAGTTTAGTTAAACATGCTCTGCGAGATGAAAGTAGTGCGTTACCGTCATTTCAACAAGCAAAAGATGAATTTGAACGTGATTATTTAGCCAAGCTACTAAAGCTTACCGCAGGCAACGTTTCACAAGCGGCAAGAATTGCCCAACGCAACCGTACAGAGTTTTATAAATTACTGAACCGTCATCATTTAACAGCAGAATCATTTCGAGAAGAAGATTAAAATTACGGTTTTATTTGCACAAAATGTAAGCTGACCTTTCCTTGCACTTGCCAAGCACAGCTAACGCCTTGAGGTACAAAAAGTGCCTCGCCTACATTAATTTTGTTTTTTTCTCCTTGTTCATCTATACAAACAAGGCAACCTTGCTTTATTAAAATAAATTCATTGTAGGGGAAGTTAATAATACCTGTTTTAAAGTCATTTCCTTGCCATACACCTGCAGTAAATTTTTGATTGTGACTTTGGTATTGCATTTTTTTAGCAAAACCATCTGATGTTTCTTGCCAGGGTGGGGTGCTATCTTTATCAATTGCTACAACGTGTTTTTTCATAAGTGGTACTGAACTATCTGTTGTTAATCTAGGTTTGTAAATAACAAAATACTTTTTAAAGTCGTGTTGTGGCAGACATTGATATGGGTAACTGTGCGGAATTATAAAGCTATTCCCTTTAGTAACGGTTTTCATTTTATGTGTTTGGTCATTTTGAATTTTAATACCACCATCAATGATTGAGATAAACTCATCGTAAGCACAAGGTAGTGAGGTTTCTATAATGTCAGAACTACTGCCAATACCAACGTATAAACCTAATTCTTTATCATGGTAATAAACATGGGGACTTAGTAATGATTTAGTTAATTTTATAATTTGCTGTTTTGACATAATATGTTTGTGATTTAAACCTGTATTGTTAGTTTAACTTAGTGACATTTTACTGTTTATATTTGTTCTATTGTATTAATGATGTACTAGTGTTGTATTAATATTGAACTAAGAAAGTAGAAAGACATTAATATAAATAGCTGTTAATATCCGCGGCATATTTTATACATATCTACTTTACCAACTATCGCTATTTATAAGAACCACGTCCAAGCGCAGATTACACCCTAATTAATCTATTTTAATTATTTGTTTTTTAACAAGTAATTATGAGAAACTCAATGAATAAAATTTTTTCTTTACTTGCATTAAGTTGCTTGTTGTTCAAGTACCTAATAGATGTGACTATACATGACCTTATATAAAGAATGTTATTTAGATAATGATTCATTACTATTTGAGCCGCTGTTTGAATTAATTTCAACGGATATTATTGAAAAAGGCTATAGTATTCGACCTTATGCATTACCTGAAAGTTTAACCTTATTGTTATTGCAACATATTACGACCATGCCAGAAACTAATTTTAAACGCGCAGGTATTGGTAGAGCACAAGATCATAATATTAATAACTTTATTCGTACAGATGAGATTTGTTGGATAACAGGAAATAGTGATGCAGGTCGTGCTTGGTTAGCGTGGACAAAATCATTGCAAGCTTTTTTAAATAGGCGTTTGTTTCTTGGATTGTTTTCTTTTGAGAGTCATTTTGCTCATTATGCCAAAGGTGATTTTTATAAAAAACACAAAGATGCTTTTGTAGGAGAAGGTAACCGAGTGCTGACTATTGTGGTGTACCTTAATCAAAACTGGTCTGTTGATGATGGTGGTGAGTTGGTGATTTATGATAAAAATTTACCATCTTCTTTGGTTGTTGATAATAGAAAAGTGACTGTTATACCTGGTTTTGGCACAATAGTTGTTTTCTTAAGTGAAGAATTTGTTCATGAAGTCTTGCCTGCCAAAAGAGATCGTTACTCTATTGCTGGCTGGTTTCGCTTAAACAACAGCGTGGCTAATAATATTGATCCACCCAGTTAATGGCATATAGCTGAGGATAAGTGGCTTGACTTCATCAACTCATGGTTACTTAATCAAGCTTAAAATTTCCTTAAACTCTGGCACTCTACAGTCTTTAACAAGTTCATAAAGGCACATTTCTAGGCTAGTGGTGTCGAGACCTCTACTGGTTAATTTAGTCATGGCTAAATTTTTATTAGCGAATGTGCGTGAAGATATACAGTCACAAACGATTTGAATATTTAAGCCAGATTGAAACAAATGTAATGCCGTTTGGTAAACACAGATATGAGCTTCTATACCACAAATAAGCCATGTATCTACGTTCGACGCACTAATTTCATTCATAAACTCTGGTGTGGCACCCGCATTAAATGTATATTTAGTGATTGGATTATGGGTGGGCAATACAGTACTTAGTTCAGTAACAGTTTCACCGAGTTTTTCAGGGTTTTGCTCTAGAAATATAATGGGTAAACCAAGTGCATTCATACCACGAATTAGTTTTTCACAATTTGATATTAATGTGTCACTATCATGTACCAAACGTGCAAGCTTTCCTTGTATATCAACAACAATAAGACCTGTATTTTCTTGCTTTAGCATAAATGTTCCTTAAATAGAGGCGTTGGGCTCTGTAATTTTAAGTGGCAGACTATTGAGTAATTTAGCAGATAAATGGGTAATTAAAAATGATTAATCTTTTGGTATAATACAATCCTTCTAATAAAGAACTAAACGGTTACTATGCTAAAAAAATTAAGTACCTTAAATGAGGTTTATCATTATTTAGACAGTTTGTTTGAACAGAATGTTGACAGTGATACCTTATTTGCAAGCGGTTATCTTCGAGGTTTTATTTCGTTGGCGGCAAATGATGGCGATGATGAGCAACAAGTTATATCGGCTCCTTTAATTGAATGTGTTTCAAATAAACTGGCTGGCGCAAAAACAGAACTTAGCCCACAAGATAATGTGATTGTGCAAAATTTTTGGTTAAGTTTACAGCAAAAAATACAATAGCCAGTAGCGGATAGTGATTAATACCCGTTGCATTAGCACAATAAGGCTAATTTTTCTGTACTTATTGACAAGCTACATCCGTGTAGCATAGCTGATAAAAGGGCAATAAACTCCCTTTGAGAGAGAAGTATCATTATGGCTAAGTATTACTTGCTGATATGATTTAAGTAGGGCTAATAATTATGATATAAGCCAAATTCTTGCTTTATTTTAATATTTTGATTATTGGCCCATTGGTAATATTCTTGTTCTGCTAATTCACTTGCCGCGGCCTTATCTAATAGTATGATGGCATTTTCATGCATTTGTAATGCTGAGGCAGGGCACATAGCTGAAAGAGGACCTGTAATCATGTTTTTTACTGCGTGCGCTTTATTTTTCCCTGTTGCCATTAATAAAACGTATCTTGCATCTAAAATAGTAGCTATTCCCATGGTCATGGCTAGCGTTGGCTGAAATTCATTATCGTTAAACAAACGTGAGTTATCTTTGAGTGTTTGTTGTGTTAACGTTTTTATACGGGTGCGTGATGCTAAGCTTGATGTGGGTTCATTAAAACCAATATGACCATTAGCGCCAATACCTAATATTTGTAAATCAATACCGTTAGCTTGTTTGATTTTTTCTTCATATGCCAAACCTTGTTCTCGTGGATTTTCACCTTGATTACAGATAGGTAAATAGGTTTTAGTTTTGTCTATATCAACATGATCAAATAAGTTTTCATTCATAAAATGTCGATAACTTTGTGCATTGTTGGCATCAATACCTAAGTATTCATCTAAATTAAAACTGGTAGTATTTTTAAAACTTAACTGACCTGCTTGATGCTTCTTAACAAGTTGTTGGTATAGATTTATAGGCGTACTACCTGTTGCTAAACCTAGTACTGGATTGTTTTTTTTATTGATTAACTCAGCTACCCACTCGGCAGCATTTTCAGCAACTTGTTGTGCGTCTTCAAAAATAATAATTTGCATGGTATTCCTTAGAAAAATTAAACTATCATCCCAAAAAGGGATTTATACAACGGAGTCTTTTTACGTATTAGACAACCGATAGTTTCAGTAATCATTGCTTGTTGTTTATGTTAACAGAGCAGCTTAAGGCGGCTTATTATGGCAATGATATTATTCAAGGTGCGTTTGGAAAGTTTACCACATAATTACGTTAAAATAATAAAAAATAGCATTATAAACGCAACTTTTGATCTAAAAATTACTAAACTCACTAAATTTCTGTAATCAGTGAATAAGTTAAGTGGTACTACCAGTTTAACTGTGGCACACTTAATCATCCTATTTCAGTAAATATGGTAAATATTATGGGCAGTTCTAGAGTAAATTATAAGGTTGAACAAAGTATTGCATATGTCACGTTAAATCGAGCTGATAAGCATAACGGACTAGACAAGCAAATGATTGTTGACTTGGTACAGGCAGCAAAAAAAATAAAAAGAGATCGATCAATTCGTTGTGTTATTTTACAAGGAGCAGGCTCGTCATTTTGTGCTGGCTTAGATTTTAGTTATGTGTCTAAAAACCCTAGTATCATTGCGCAATTTTTCATAAAACTGCCTTGGCGTAAAGACAATATGTTTCAGCGTGTAGCACATGTTTGGCGAGATTTACCTATGCCAGTAATTGCTGTGGTGCATGGTAATTGTTTTGGCGCGGGAATGCAGATAATTTTAGCGTGTGATTACCGTATTGCCAAACCAGATACAAACTTATCAATACTTGAAATGAAGTGGGGATTAATCCCTGATATGAGTGGTATGGCAACCCTTTCTAGATTGACGCGTGTTGACATAGCTCAAGAGCTTACGATGACAGGACGATTCTTTAATGGTATTGAAGCGAAAGAATATGGCTTAGTGTCGAAGGTGAGTGAAACGCCTTTAGTTGAAGCACAGGCTCTGGCAACGAAAATATGTCAGCAAAGCCCCGATGCTATTGCAGCAACTAAATACATATTCAAGAAAACTTGGAAAAAAGATACGCGTGCGGCATTGTTTTGGGAACGAATGACACAACTTCGGTTGTTGGGGAGAAAAAATCAACGTATTGCAATGAAAAATGGTTTAGCAAAGAATAAACAGCCAAAATCTTTTATTGACCGAAGCAGTTTTTAATGAAAAATTGCGGTAATGCAAAGCAAGCTTTATTTAGAATAAGTGATTTAATGCTTTTCTAATTTGCCATAATGGCAGATTAAAATGCCATTATTTGTGTGGTTTGATATAATACGGTCATTGTAAAATAAGGGTTAATAATAAGAATGCCATCTATAAGTCGTAGTGCACTGGTTATGTACAGTGTCGATCAAATGTTTCAATTAATAAATGACGTACTTGCTTATCCTCTTTTTTTGCCTGATTGTAGCAACAGTAAAATTATTGCTGAAGATAATAGTTCAATGACAGCAGCACTGCTGGTTTCTAAAGCAGGATTAAAAAAATGGTTCACTACAAAAAACACATTAGTTTCTAATGAACAAGTAGAGTTAGAGCTAGTTGATGGCCCTTTTAATAAGCTGCAAGGACGCTGGCTATTGACCCCTTTGTCAGAAGAAGCGTGCAAGGTTAGTTTAGAACTTGAGTATGAGTTTTCGAACAAAATGTTTGATCTTGCCTTTGGGCGAGTATTTAATCATTTAACTAACAATATGGTGCAAGCGTTTACACAAAGAGCTAAAGACGTTTACGGAGTGAAAATTTAAATGGAAACCCAACCTACTAATAAAATGATTCAAATTGAGGTGGTTTATGGGCTTGCCCATAAGCAAAAACTATTGTCTTTACCTGTTGCAGAAGGAACAACCGCTGAACAGGCTATTAAAGAATCGGGCATATTAGCGCTGTTTCCAGAAATTGATCTAACTAAAAATAAAGTAGGGGTTTGGAACAAAGCGGTTAAGTTATCAACAGTTTTGGATGATCTTGATCGAGTTGAAATATATCGTCCTTTAATTGCAGACCCTAAAGAAGTAAGAAAACGTCGTGCAGAAAAAGCGAAGCTTGAAGGTCGTGCGGATAAAACAACTGGCGGTAGAGTTAATCCATTAGCCAAAAAAGAATAGGCCCAGCAAATACTGGGCCTATTGGTTAATTTAGAGTTCTTAAAACTAAATTAAAAAAGCATTATTTAGATGCTTTTAGTCGTATTGAATGTGTTAATGGTAAAACAAGTTTAGCTAAAAAACTTACGTCGTAAAGCCAATAACCCCATGATAAATAAAAGTCCATTAAAGCTGATACTTGCTCCTTGACGAGTAACTTTGTCTTCCTCTTCTTCTGTACTACAAACCTCACTATCATCAGGTGTTGGCTCAAGGCTAATTGCCCTAACAACATCTTCAGTTAATGGATTGCCATTCCTATCAAGCATAATATTACCTTCTGCATCGCGGCGACTTGCCTTTAAAATTGCTGTTGCTGAGATTATACCTGCATCGTTTATACTATTAGCTTCAATAATATTGTAAGTTAAACGTATTGCACACGGAATTGTTTTGTTGAGGTTGGTAAAAATATCGTTATTCATATCGTAAACAAACGCCGCAGTTCTACGGGGGGTACTATTACCTTCATTGTGGGTTTCTATTTCCCCATTACCCACTATAAAATTACTATTATTAATGGCATGGGCAGTACTTTCTGAGCCAGAAAAGAAATCATCAGGGGTTATCATGTTGATTTCTTCTTGTGGCACATTGGTATTAACATAGAAAAACTTTTTAACAGCCTTGCCCCCAATTGCTTTAGTAATATAACCAACAGCAATACCTGCATCGTTGATATCATAAGCTCTTGAGGTACCATTATTGTCATGGTCACCACTAAGGTCGATAACATCACCACTTTTATAAACAACAGCATATTGATAGCCGCGGCTTTGGTCTTCGCTTGGCTCAGTGACGGTTTCATCAAAAAAACCATCGGCATAACCTACAGCCGTACCGTTAGAATTGATTGCGAGGGCGTAGCTTGAAAAAGTGCGTTCATCATCTTCATGAGGGGTTACCAATAAACCTAGCTCTTCAATGATAGGGTTACCGTTAGGGTTTAATGTCGCCTTAATCGCCATGGTATGGTAAGGATCGCTAGTAGAATTATTGTATTTTAATTGTTGTTCGCCAATACAAGCTTCTAATGACATTGTGGCAGGCACTATATCAGAATCGGCACAACCGTCTGATTCATTTTCAATATAATCACGGAATGTTTGGTTGAGTTTATAACTGCTAAACCCTACAGCGATACCTGCGTCATTAACATCTGTTATAGCTGATGTACCACCGCCATATTGTGTTTCTAACGGAACTAGTTGATGAACCAGGGTACCTTGATTATAAGAATAAAAACCTCTTATGCCATGTTCTCTAAGCCAAAAAACATGATCGTTTTCATTTGAATCTGTAAATGTGTCAGTGGGTAAGTAAGGGGCTGTAGCAGTACCATAAACAATACCACTATTGGTCATTCCACTGATGATATCAACCGTAGAGCGGGTTAGTGCTTCTGTACCTTCGAACGGTGTATCCCACAAGTTTAGCGTTTGGGTAATACCGCTAATGTTTGTCATGGCAATTGTATCGCCAACTTTTTGGTATTCTATATTCAATCCCTTACCTGAGCTAGTGTTTTCTAACCATTTGATAACCCAACTTAAATCATTCGGTGTTGGGTTTCCTGCGATTAATGCATCAACATCTTCAATGTTATTTAATTCATGAAGTTTTAGGTAGTTATTAGCAGCAAATACTCGAATAGAAACAAAGTCATCATCATCAAGATATTCAAATTGAATTGGAAAATTATAACTATCGGTAGCAGATATAGCGATATCACCATTGTCATTTTGATGCTGAGAGTAGGTGTATTTTTGATTCGCTACTTCACCATTATCTATTAATTGGTAAGTAGCGGCATTAGCGCTACTGACACTTAAAACGCCGCTAATGGTTAGGGCGCTACTAATGCTTAAGGCAATAATATTCTTGACTGTTTTGCTCATTCTACTACTTAACTCTTTTTGATTGTTGGGAAAACGTTAGGCTGTTGTAATTAAATTTCGTCTAACTCTTGCCATCTTGTGTAGGCAATGTCGAGTTTTGACTCATTTTCACTCAGCTGGTTCAATATTTTTTTCGTGTGCTTTTCATCTTGACTAAAAAAGTCACTTTGATTTACTTGTTCTTGTAGTTCAGAAATTTCAGTTTCTAAGTGCTCTATTATTTTTGGTAGCTCTTCTAGTTCTTTACTTTCTTTAAATGACAGTTTTTTCTTTGTTGCTTGTGGCGCTTCTTTATTAGTTGCAGAAACTGACTTTTGCTGTTTTTCTTTTTGATTTACTGCGGATAAATGAAGCAGGCGTTGCTCTTCTTTTAAAGCTAAATAATCATCAACGTCATCATAACCACCCACAATTTGATTAATGTGGCCTGTGCCATCAAAATAAAGACAGGTATTTACACAGTTATTAACAAAATCACGATCATGGCTGACTAAAATAACGGTTCCTGAATAATTTGCAACAACTTCTTCTAATAACTCTAAGGTTTCAATGTCCAAATCATTGGTTGGTTCATCGAGAATTAGTAAATTACTTGGACGTAAAAATAGTCTGGCTAGCAATAATCGATTTTTTTCACCACCTGATAATGCTCGAACAGGGGTACGTGCACGTTTTGGGCTGAAGAGGAAATCTTGTAAATAACCCAGCACATGACGAGGTTTACCGTTAACTACGACTTCCTGTTTTCCTTCACCAACAATTTCTTGTACGGTTTTGTTTATGTCGAGTGCCTCTCGATGTTGGTCAAAGTAGGCAATTTCTAAGTTCACACCTGAACGCATTTTACCGCTAGTCGCTTTTAATTTCTCCATTATAAGCTTAATTAACGTTGATTTACCTGTGCCGTTAGCACCAATTAAAGCGAGCCTGTCGTTACGGTTAATGAGTAAATTTAGTTTATTAATGACTACTTTATCACCAAAGGCTACAGTAACATCTTCCGCTTCAAATACAAGCTTACCTGAACGATCGCCTTGGCTTATGTTCATGGTGCTTTGGTTACGTACTTCACGGCGTGCTTTACGTTCTAAACGAAGTTTTTCTAATGAGCGAACTCTACCTTCATTACGTGTGCGGCGTGCTTTGATCCCTTGGCGAATCCATACCTCTTCTTCAGCTAGTTTTTTATCAAATAGTGCATTTTGTTGTTCTTCTACTTGAAGGTCATGCTGTTTTTGTTCGATATATAAATCATAATCGCCGGGGTAACTTTTTAGTTGGCCACGGTCAAGATCTAAAATACGTGTAGACAAGCCGCGAATGAAGGCTCTATCATGGCTGATGAAAATGATGGTGCCAGCAAAGTCTTTTAAGAACTTTTCAAGCCATAACACGCTCTCAATATCTAAATGGTTGGTTGGCTCATCAAGTAATAGGATATCAGGGTTTGTAACGAGTGCTTTTGCGAGTGCTAATTTGCGCAACCAGCCCCCAGACAAATCACAAATTCTAGCGTCAGGATTCAGTGATAATGTACTCATTGCCTGTTCAATGCGTTGTTCGTCTTGCCATGCACCTGCTTGTTCAAGCTCATCTTGAACTTTAGCTAATTTGTTTAGGTTTTTTTCGCTTGGATCTTCACCAATTAAATGAATTAAACTATGGTATCTGCTGAGTAAATCAGCATTTTCGCTTACACCTTGGGCAACATAATCAAATACACTTAAATCAGATGATTCGGGTGGATCTTGCTCTAACATTGCTAATTGCATGGTGTTAGATTTTAATATTTGGCCGTCATCTAAGTTTTGTAATCCCATTAATACTTTCATTAATGTTGATTTTCCAGCACCATTGCGACCGACTAAACAAATACGTTCGCCAGTTTGCACGCTTAAATTTGCTTTATCTAAAATTTTCTCTTCACCAAAAGCGAGTTCGCCGTTAGCTATTCTTAATAATTCCATTAGTTTTTAAACTCTTATGCGTTAACTCTGATTAAGTTAACTAGGTATATGTTAATTATCACAGTGTTAACTGGGTAAGTTGTTCTTGGGTAAACGGCCAAAATAATTTTTGGTTTAATGCTGGATTTTCAGGGTTTAATTTTTCTATTACTGGAATATGTACGCCATAAAGTTCAACTAATGTTTTGCTTTCATGGCTGACCCTTTCCTGATCAACAATATCTATCTGATTTAGTTGATTTTCAGGTAATACTCGCAAGCATATAGCTAATGCTTGTTCACATAAATGACAACCTTCACTGCCATATAAATTATACATTGTCATCGTTAATTCTTCTTTTTGTGCTGTTATCATTTTTTCTTTTATCCCTTTCTAGAGACTGACCAACTATTATGGATATGTTTGTTCCTAGAAAAGTCTTGATCACGAGTGACATCAGACATGTTTTTTGCTTGTAAGCCTAAAGCGTCTAGTCCTTCAAAATCTATTTTGAAATTACGTTTATTGTTGGTAAAAAATATTTCGCCACCACGGTTAAGTGATTTTAACGCATCAGCGAGCAAAGCAATATGATCCCGCTGTACATCAAAGCTGTCTTCCATGCGTTTTGAGTTTGAAAACGTGGGGGGATCAATAAAAATAAGGTCATACTTCTCGGTATTCTTTTTTAGCCAATCTAAGCAGTCTGCTTGTACAAACTGAAATTTATGGCTGCTCAATTTGTTTAATGCAAAGTTGTCTTGTGCCCAATTTAGGTAAGTGTTCGACATATCCACCGTGGTAATAGACCTAGCACCATGTAATGCTGCTTGTAATGACACTGAACCAGTATAAGCGAAAAGGTTTAATAAGGTTTTGCCTTTTGCTTTTTTTGCCACTATTTGACGTGTTTTACGGTGATCTAAAAATAAACCAGTATCAAGGTAATCCCACAAGTTAATTTTAAATAAAGCGCCATGTTCGTTGATGGTTATTGATTGCTTTGATTTATCAACACGTTGATATTGATTGCTGCCTTTTTGTTTTGCTCGGGTTTTTAATACGACTTTATCAGTTGGCACACTGAGGACTTTGGGAGCCCAATAAATCACTTCTTGTAAACGTTTTGCCGCTTTATCACTATCAATGGTTTTAGGTGGTGCATACTCTTGAATAACTAAGTAGTCACCATAGACATCAATAGCTACATTAAATTCTGGTATATCGGCATCGTAGAGGCGATAACAATCGATTTGATTGGATTTTAACCAGCCTTTTAAACTTTTACGGTTTTTCTTTAATCGGTTAGCAAAGTCACTGTCTTGTTCTACAAAAGAAGATTGTGGGTTAACCGCATCTTTTTCTAGTTGTTTATCATCAACATTGTAAAGTGCTAACTGACAATCTAACGGTCCATTTTTAAATTTATAGCGTTTAAAGCTGGATAACTTAAGCATTGCAAGTAGATCAATATTGGCGGTTAATATAGCCACACGCCAATTAACAAACTGTGCTTTTAATTTTTGACCAAAGAGTACAAAATTTTCTACAAGCTCTGGCAGTTCGCCGATACGCTCGCCGTAGGGGGGATTAAATAAAATGGTACCCGCTTGTGGTGAGGCGCTTGAACCATAAACGTTATTCATATCATTGGTATTTTGGCATTTAAATTCAATAAAACGCTGTAATTTAGCATTTTTGGCATTTTGTTGTGCAGTACTGATAACACGAGGGTCGATATCAATACCAAATACTTTAAGGCTATTTATACTGGCGTGCTCTAATGATGCAGTTGAACTGTCAATCGCATGTTCTAACTGAGTCTGCCATAATTCCTCATCATGCTTTAACCAAGCATCAAAGCCCCAATGTTTTCGTGTTATACCTGGCGCTTGTTTCGTTGCCATGGCAACTGCTTCAATTAAAATGGTGCCTGAGCCACACATAGGGTCAACTAATGGCTTACTAGTATCGTCTAACCAATTTGATCGTAAAATGAGTGCGGTAGCTAAGTTTTCTTTTAATGGTGCCGCGCCAGAATGTTCACGATATCCACGTTGAAATAGTCCACGACCAGAAAAGTCTAAATAAAGACTGACGTGATCTTTTAAAAGCCGAGCTTGAAAACTAATTTGTGGTGACTTTTTGTCCACATTGGGTCGCTCATGACCTTGTTCTCTAAATTGATCAACAATGGCATCTTTAACGGTTAAACCGCCGAATTGACTATTACGAATTTCTTCACTGTAACCAACAAAGTCTATTGCGAATGTGGTATTGCTATTAAAATGCGCTAACCAATTAATTGTACTGGCCGTTTTAAATAATTCATCTTTGTTTTTTGCTTCGCCTTCCCCCAGTTTTAACATGATGCGTGTGGCTAAACGTGTCCATAAACAAATTTTATAGCCGAGCGCCATAGAGGCAGAAAAATAAACACCTTCAGGCTTTTGCGTTACTTCACTAGCGCCAAGTTTTTTTAATTCATCTACGAGTAAAACCTCAATACCAGGAGAGGTGAGGGCTAAAAAGTGTTGCATGGGCGCTGTCATTGTGTGGTTCCAGAAAAAACATTGCTGTGATTATAACGAAAGTACGGTCACACATAAACAAAAGTTAAAGCTAATGTTTGTAAATAGCCTACAAATAAGACATAACGCAGAACATTTGACCGAATAGGTAATTTTTTTAAAAAAGCACTTGCTTTCTTAAAGCTCTATCCTTACTATACGCCTCGATTTCAGGGAGAATATCTTTGGAAGCTTCTTACAATATGAAGTAAAATTATTGTGGCTTACCTCAATTGAGGTCATTCGGACGCGGGATGGAGCAGCCTGGTAGCTCGTCGGGCTCATAACCCGAAGGTCGTCAGTTCAAATCTGGCTCCCGCAACCAATTCTTGAGTTTAGAATTAAAACTAACTTGGCTTTCTTCTTGTTTCTCAAGAAGTTCATTCGGACGCGGGATGGAGCAGCCTGGTAGCTCGTCGGGCTCATAACCCGAAGGTCGTCAGTTCAAATCTGGCTCCCGCAACCAATTTTATACCTGTAAAATCAATGTTTTATAACATAATAATCTACAGTAATCCCGTTTTTCCTTAAATTTCAATTTCATAAATCAATTGAAAAGTGTATGACTATTCAATTTTTGACTTTCGGACTATTTTCCTTAACAAAATTTTTATGTCACGAAAAAACGTGACATAAATGGTTTTGAAAAGTGAAATTTAGAAGCTGTAATTCAAACTGAAATGTACTCGATCTTCACTTTTAAACTGACCAAATAACCCTTCGTTGTTACCGTAAAAAGCATCGGCTCCGAATGTCAGTATTAGTACAGACGAATATTGATGGTTGATGGAAAATTGCAGTAAGCCATCACCACGATTAATTGATTGAATATTTTGTATAGTGGCTGTCCATGTTTCATTCTCAAACGTCTGTTCATAACGAAGGGTGTATTGTATCTCTGTTTGTTTTCTAACGATGTCATCAGAAAAACTAGTTATGTGATTAGCGAAAACCTGACCACTGAGAAACACATTACTAATACCTTGGTAGTCAATACCAAGCACGCCAGCTAATTGTGGAGATACGCGATAATCAACAGATGAGTTTGCCCAATCGGTTAAGTAATGTACGTTTGTTGAGTAGCCTACTTCACTTCTTAAAATAAAATCTCCTAGCGCATTAGACGCGGATATTCCAATTAAGTGTGATCTTTTATAAGCTTGCTCTATTGTCACGTCAAAGTTCGAAATCGAGCGACTGAGCACTGGATTGTCCCTAAAGTGATAAAAATAGACTATGCCAGTGTCCCAACCGTCGTTGGTAAACGTACTCAATCGAAACCCAACATCACTATCTTTGATTATTTTTCCACTTGCTTTGGGTTCTGCCAAATTTACTATTTGGTTAGCTGGCGTTGAAGGAACATAGAGTGGCGATGTAAAAGCAAAAGTAGCGCCTGTTCTCAAGTCTGGCAGGTTATCATAGGTTTGATCAGGAACCCACACAGTTTGAAGTTGCCATTGGCCTATACTCGTTTCAATACTTACTGTCCAAAGCGGTATGCGTCTCTCATCAAACTCAGTGAGAATAAACTCTCGATAGTTAAGTGGGTTAACAACGTCTAGCACTCGCAAACCGTCAGATTGTCCCCAAACGACTTGTTGTTTCCCTAGTTTTAAGAAGAAGTCATCTATATACCCATCTATAAAAAATTCTCTCACTTCAAATTCTAAGTAATCATTGATATTCATCCGCTTACTGAGGTCAGATGATGATGGCTCAGTAAATTGTTCAGGCTCTAATTCATCAATAGTTTCAATACGGAGACGATATTCACTATAAAAGCGAAACTTATCACCTGATAGTGAAAAAGAAGGAGTAAGGTTTTGCTCCAATTGAGACAAACCGCTTTCGCTCAAAACGGCTTTTGAATTGAATTCACCTCTAACCTCTGCCACAGCAGGCACACAGAACATAAACAAAACCAATGGGAATATTGCGAAAGCCCACATAACATAAATCCTTATTGTAAACCTCGACGAAGTTGTTGTTGAGTAAACATGTTGTCCCTGATTGCTGTTTTATAATCTATATTAAAGAATGTCATTTTTGTTGAGTGCTTAGTTTTGTGATTTTTAACAGCGATTTCTGTGACCGTCCAATAGCCGTTAATTTGCTTAATATGAGTGTTGTTTATCGTCTTCAAGGAATTACCATTAGTATCCCAATATTCGATTTTTCGAGATATCCAGATGTCAGGATCGATGTAAGTGATAAGGCGGCTGTAGCCTAGCTCAGCCTGAAGCGTATCGGTTTTAGGAGTCAGCTTTACCTTTAGTAGTGTTCGGCCTTCTTCTTCAACACTTCCTAAAAACTCGGTGTTATATTCAGATAAGTCATACTTACCTTCTTTCTTAATCTCTTCGTAAGTGAGGTCGGTTCCAAGGAAGTAATCACCTCTATCAGATGCAGAAATCCGCCTGACTCGTCTTAAGGCAGGAAGATAGAGCCATTGATCATCTTCCTTAGCCTCATCAAAATAGTCAAATGTTAAGAAAGCAGTTCCTCTGACATTCGTGGGATCAGTATAAAAAATAACGGTTTTTTTCTGATCATCATAATACTTTCTAAAACCTTTGGTTTCCTCTATTCGTGTTACTCCACGTCTGTCAGTAAGCGCTATTCGAAAGCTTCGTGTTACTTGCTGGCCATCGTCTCGGTTATTTACGTTCGCTACGATGGTTTGGCCGTCCATAACAGAAATATCACTATCCAATTTATTCGACACTGCATTGCTTGAATTTACTTCTTGTGCACCGGCACCTACGGATAATAGCGCCACAGTGAGTAAGGCTTGAAGTTTCATGATTGTTCTCCTTATTTTTTAAGAAACTTGGGTTTAAGTATGATTGCTAACGATGGTACGATTGTTAGGCTTGCAATGAACGAGGTGGTAACTGATAAGGCAACTAATGAACCAAACTTAATCAGTGGCGGTACCTCAGAGGTCATTAGCACACCAAAGCCCAGCGCAATTGCAAGAAAGTTATAAAGAAGTGCACGGCCAGTTGTAGGGTAGAGTGTCTTTAGCGGCTCGACCCAATTATTTTTAGACCCATGTAGTAGCTCTTTCATACGATCTATTGTGTGTATTGCGAAATCGACACCAAGACCGATAGCAATTGAGGCGAACATAGATGTACCTACGCCTAACCAAATACCACCAAAGCCCATTGCTGCGTATATAATAAGGATTGAAAGTCCTACGGGAATTATAGCGAAGAGACCTGCAACAAGTGATTTAAATAGAATTGCTGCCATCAGCACAACAGCAAGTACTGATACAATAACACTTAAAAAGTTTGAGTCTGCTAGGCTGTCAATCCAAACATAGTCAACTTGGATTCGCCCAGTTAAGGTGGCGCTCACACCTTGATCAGAAAATTTATTAGCCAACCACGGCTTCATTTCTTCAACCACTTGTTTATTATTAGTGTATTGATTACTGGCTACGTTAGCTCGAACCAGCGCAAGCCGTCTCTCACCGTCAATTTCTTCTTCAAATTCAGTAGGTTCACCAGATGAGAAATAAAGTAAGAACAATTGTGCTATAAGCTGTGGATCATCAGGAATGCGATAAAACGTATCATCATCTTCGTTAATCGCTTTATTCATCTGTTTAATGTAATCAACAATTGATGATGTACCACCAACTTGAGGCAAGGTTTCAAGCTTACGTTGCGTGTCTTCTATTTTGCGCAATAGTTCTGGTTGATATAACCCCTCTACCTCTTCTGATTTTATAAAAACGTCTAGGTAGTATGTGCCGTCCATCAGAGAATTTATTGCTTTATCTGCAATGTAGATATCTTCAGTTTCTTTAAAGTTAGCAATCCTCTCTTCATTAACTGTTACCTGATTAGCCCCAACTAACGCGAAAAAAAACAAAGCGGCACCAGTTAAAATGGAGACGTATGGCTTGCCAAGAATTGCAGCTCCAATAAAAGGTAGAAACTTATTTTGTCGAATTTCTCTAATATCTTTATGCACAAAGCGCATACTGTTTTTTGGCTTGAGAGCACTCAGTAAGGTTGGTAAAACCGTGATTGAAAAGAGCCAAGCAAAAAATACAGATAAAGCACCGAAGAGACCAAAATAGATAACGGGAGGCATATTAGAGGTAATTGCTAGTCCCATGAAACCTGCAATTGTAGTAATGCTGGTAAGTGTTATAGGACGCCAAATTTTTGCCATTGTTTTTGCTACAACAGTCTCACCTGAAGCAGAAGGATCGTTGGCTACTTCTTCATAGTATTGGCTAAAAATATGCACAGAATCAGCAACGGCGATACCGATCATACAGACAATTAAACCATTAGTAATAACATAGAAATCAACTGATAATAAGGCCATTGCGCCGAGAGTACTGCCGGCTGTTAGAATCACAACTACATTGGGTAGAATGATGCCACGGACAGTTCTGAAGCAGATGAGTAGAATCATTGTGATAATGACAGCTGCTAATGGGTTCAGTTTTTTGGCATCATTATCAATATAAGTGGATAAGTATCCAGCAACAGCGCCTTCACCAGCAACAAACAACTCGTCTTCATTACCTCTTGGAGCCAAGTCTAATTGCTGCTTTATAATATGGTAGGTGTCTGATGCTTTTGTCTCATCTAAAAGCTCTGCAACAATGATGGTCGCATTATTGTCTTTTGAGACTAACAACCCCCGATAAAGCTCAAAGTTGTTAATTGCATTTTTAATCCAGGAAATTTTTTCTTCGCTGATTGGTATTGTGTCAATAAATTCTTCGACGGCCATGCCCGTAGAATTTCCAGCGATATTGGACTCGGTCGACAGCGAAGTAATTTTGTCTGGATCTATGTTTTCTTGCTCTAAGAGCATATTTGTTACCCAATCTACCAACTTAAGTGATTGAGGGGTATAGATTCCACTTTTCCCTTTGTTAACTACAGCAATAACTAATGGATCAGAAAGACCAAAGACTTCCTCGACACGTTTATTCGCGATGACTGATGGATTGTTCGGATCAATAAAAGCATCAGAACTAGTGTCTTTCTTAAGAGATGGGATGCCTGTTAATAAAAAGATGAACAGCATGACAACCGGTATGCTAATAATCCATTTTCGATAAAGCATCTTTGAAAAAAAATCAAAGGCGGCTTGTTGGTTTTTCATAAATTCTCTCCATTTCATGTTTTTAGTGTAGTGTATATACACTACGCAAGGTAAAAAATTTTACATGCTTATTGTTTAACTATTTCCAGTCGCAAGCTGAGCAATTCTTTGCCAAAGTGACTGCCAAACTCCTTCACCAAGTTGTGATTCAAATCTAGACTGTGCTCGTTCCCATAGTGGGATTGCTTCGTTGAAAAGTGACTCACCTTTGGATGTTAATGAAATCACTCGCTCTCGTCTGTAGCCCTCGGCTCCAAGCTTAATGATTCCTTTTTTCTCTAGTAATTTAAGCGTTCGCACTAGAGACGTTCTCTCCATAGAAAGTGTGTCTGCCATACTCGAAATTGATTGTGGCTTTGTACCTGAAATTATGGCTAGAACCGTAAATTGCGTCACCTTTAAACCTACAGGCCGAAGGACTTCATCGTAATCTCTTGTCAACTTTCTAGAAGCAGCACGCATTCGAAAGCAAGCGCATGTTTGAAGCTTTTTAAATATATCTGACATACCCATCTCCTATGTATATTTTAGATATAACATGTGTATATACACTATGCAAGTAGAAATTGACACCGATAATAATAAGATCTCGATATTTTTTGTGAACTTAGTTTTTACCATAATTTATTAATAAATGCTTTATGATATATATTTTGAGATGATTAAAGGCTTAGTCTATCAGAAGTACTAATTATTTTGAAATGAGTGGATTATTGCATAATGCTGAACAACCACAATATATAAGGGTAGCAATCTAGTGAAAAATAGAATTGTTGGAGATTTAATAACTACTTTGAACGTCAGTAATCAACTAGGTGAAGGTGTACAATGGAATGATAAAAGCCAAACTATATGGTGGACAGATATAGAAAGTAACCTTATCTATTGTTATTCAGTAGTTTCAAATAAATTTGTTGAATTTCATATGCCTGATCGTGTCGGATGTTTTAGCTTCACCGATAATGATGAGCAATTAATCGTTGGTTTTGCAAAGGGAATTGCTCTATTTAATATTAAAAATGGACAGTTAGATTGGCTTGCTAAGCCTGAGGATAATATCAAAGGAAACCGATTTAATGATGGGCGAACTGATCGTCAAGGACGTTTTTGGTCGGGCACTATGGTTGAATATCAAGTTGATACTCATCAGCAGGCAAGTTTATATTTCATTAATGATAAGCAGGAATGTCAAAAAGTATTCGAGCAAATTCAAATTTCTAATAGTTTGTGTTGGAGTCCTGATAGCTTAACTATGTATCACGCTGATTCTCCTTCGAGAGAAATATATCAATATAGCTTTGACCCTATATCTGCAAGGGTAAGTAACAAAAAGTTATTTGCTACTAGCGAAAAAGGAAGTTTTCCTGATGGCTCATGTGTTGATAGCCAAGGCTATCTATGGAATGCGCAATGGGGAGGAGGGCGAGTTGTTCGTTATCACCCCAACGGTGAAATAAACTTAGTGCTACACCTACCTATTTCTCAACCTACCTGCGTCACCATAGGTGGCTCAGCGCTAGACTGGCTTATTATAACTAGCGCAAAGCAAGATCTGGATCCCGAACAATTGAAGAAAGAGCCTTTGGCAGGAAGCTTATTTATTTATCAGTTATATGGGGTTAAGGGACTACCTGAGTCCCGCTATTCCTCTATAGTCCTATGATTTTTCAAAACAAAAACAACTAACCATTGTTGAGTCTTTTATATATTAAAAAACAATTAGTTAATCAAAGTTTCTGCTAAATAATTAATTTTCAGTAAAAAAACATCGAATATATTTTCTATTCATACTACAATATGACTATTGTATGGTCTTATTGTAGTATTAATTAATGCTATTTAGATGCGAAGTCTATTAAATAACGCCATTAGTATTACTGTTTCAAAAGGTATTTAAATGGTTTCTTATGTATTAGGTCTCGATTATGGTTCTGACTCTGTTCGCGCGTTGTTAGTTGATGGTAATACCGGTGCTGAGGTCGCAACGAGTGTTGCTTATTATCCACGTTGGCAACAAAGCTTGTTTTGTGAGCCAAGTAAGGATCAATTCAGACAACATCCGCTTGACTATATTGAGAGTTTAGAAAAAGTTATTACTGATTTGTGGGCAAAAGCACCTATAAATGCTGCTAATAACGTTAAAGGTATTAGTTTTGATACCACAGGGTCAACACCAGTTGCTGTTGATGAAAATGGTACAGCCTTAGCGTTAAAAAAAGAGTTTGCTAATAACCCTAATGCGATGTTTGTGTTATGGAAAGATCATAGCGCGATTAAAGAAGCAAGCGAAATTACTGATGCCGCAAATAACGCGAGTGAAAACTACCTGAAATATGAAGGGGGCATTTATTCGTCAGAATGGTTTTGGGCAAAAGTATTATTTGTTTTACGTCAAGATGAAGCCGTAAATAAGGCCGCATATAGCTGGGTTGAACATTGTGATTGGATGTCAGCTTTATTAACGGGAACCACTCATCCAGAAGATTTCCGAGCAAGTCGTTGTGCTGCTGGCCATAAAGTGATGTGGCATGAAAGCTGGGGTGGCTATCCGCCAAACGATTTCTTTGTTGGTATTGACCCACTATTAGATGGTTTACGTGATCGCTTACCAGCTGATACATTCACGGCTGATCAAGTATGTGGTCAATTAACAAGGGAGTGGGCAGACAAATTAGGCTTACCTGTTGGTATTACCGTTTCGTTTAGTGCCTTTGATTGCCATGCGGGTGCTGTTGCTGCCAATGTACAACCAGGTGTATTAACTAAAGTTATGGGCACCTCAACCTGTGATATCACGGTTGCTGACTATGATGATATTGGTGATAAATGCATTAAAGGCATTTGTGGTCAAGTTGATGGTTCAGTATTGCCCAATTTTATTGGTTTAGAGGCAGGACAGTCTGCTTTTGGTGATTTATATGCTTGGTTTAAAAACCTGATTAACTGGCCATTAAATCAAATTGATACCAGTGGCATTCTTGACGAAGCAACTAAAGCCAAATTAGTAAAAGAAATTGAAAGTAAAACGTTAATTGAACTAGGCGCACAAGCATCGCTGTTACCGATTGGCGCTGCGGGTATTACTGCACTTGATTGGGTAAATGGCAGAAGAACGCCAGATGCTGATCAATCCGTTGCCATGGCTATTACTGGTCTAAAAATGGGCAGCCAAGCGCCGCAAGTATTTCGCGGTTTAGTCGAAGCTACAGCTTTTGGCGCACGTGCGATTATTGAACGTTTTAAAGAGGAAGGCGTAACCATCAACCATGTGGTTACTATTGGCGGCATTTCGAAAAAGTCTGACTTTATTATGCAAACCTGTGCTGATGTTTGGAATTGTTCAATTGACGTATTAGAAAGTGAACAAAGCTGTGCCTTAGGTGCGGCAATTTATGCCGCGACAGCTTCAGGTTTATATCCAAGCGTCAGTGAAGCGCAAAAAGTAATGATTTCGCCAGTGGCTAAATCATATCAACCAAATAAAGCTGATGCCGCACAATATGATGTGCTGTATCAACAATATAAATCACTCGGTCAATTTGTTGATGGTGGTAAATAATGAGTTATTTAGAATTAAAACGCGAAGTTTATGAAGCGAATATGGAGCTAGAGAAAAGAAATCTAGTGACTTATACCTTTGGTAATGTATCACAAATTGATCGCCGAAAAGGTGTTATTGCTATTAAGCCAAGTGGCGTTCCTTACGAAGATTTAATTGTTGATGATATTGTGATTGTTGATTTACAAAACAAGATTGTTGAAGGCAACTTAAACCCATCTTCAGATACCAAAACACATACTTATTTGTATCGTGAATGGGCTGATATTGGTGGGGTTACCCATACGCATTCTACGTATGCGACGGCATGGGCACAGGCACAAATTGCTATTCCGTGTCTGGGTACCACCCAAGCTGATTACGTTTATGGTGAAATTCCTTGTGCACAAGTCATGAGCGATGAGCGTATTGCTGGTGATTATGAAGATGAAACCGGCGCGCAAATCGTTGACTGTTTTGGTAATCGTTTACCTAGTGAGTCACCCATGGTGATTGTGGCAGGTCATGCTCCTTTTACTTGGGGTAAAGACGCAGCCAAATCGGTTTATCACGCAGTTTTATTAGAAGAAATAGCTAAAATGGCTTATTTAACTAAAACATTAGCTCCAAGTATTTCGAGCTTGAAACAAGGTTTAGTCGATAAGCATTATCTACGAAAACACGGTAAAGATGCGTATTACGGTCAAAAATAGCTTGTCTTGATCTGGGTTTAGTTTAAACGTTCGAGAAGAAGCAAAATCTTATTATTAGTGAGAAAAGTTATGAAAGCATTTGGTAAAAAACAAGTTTGGTTTATCACAGGATCACAAGACTTATATGGTCCAAGAGTACTTGAAGAAGTAGCCAATAACAGTCAAAAAATGGTTGAAGGTTTTAATGGTTCTGCTGATATTTCAATGGATGTGGTTTACAAGCCAACCGTGAAATCACCAAAAGAAATACACGCAATTTGTCAAGCGGCTAACAGCGATGAAAACTGTGTTGGTGTGATCTTATGGATGCACACATTCTCTCCTGCAAAAATGTGGATCGCAGGCTTAAATGAGTTACGTAAGCCATTTATGCACCTTCACACGCAATTTAATGCTGAATTGCCGTGGGCCGACATTAACATGAACTACATGAACACCCATCAAAGTGCGCATGGCGATCGTGAATTTGGTTACATTGGTACGCGTATGCGTAAAGAACGTAAAGTGGTTGTGGGTCATTGGAAAACAGCTGATGTGCAAAATCAAATTGATGATTGGTGTCGTGCTGCTGCTGGCTGGAACGAAAGCCAAAACCTTAAAGTTGCACGCTTTGGCGATAACATGCGTCAAGTTGCGGTAACCGAAGGTGATAAAGTTGCGGCGCAAATTCAATTTGGTTATGAAGTTCATGCTTACGGTTTAGGTGAATTATCGGAAGTAGTTAATGCGATTACTGACGAACAAGTTACAGCGCAAATTGAACTGTATAAAGCAGACTATGTTATTGCAGAAGATATGCTTAACGATACACATAAGTTAACCATGTTACAAAACGAAGCACGCCTTGAACTTGGTATGGAAAAATTCTTAGTTGATGGCGGTTTTGGCGCATTTACTAACTGTTTTGAAAATTTAGCCGGTTTAACAGGTTTGCCAGGTTTAGCGACACAACGTTTAATGGCTAAAGGTTATGGCTATGGTGGTGAAGGTGACTGGAAAACTGCGGCTATGGTTCGCATTATGAAAGTAATGGCGACAGGTCGTGAAGGTGGTACTTCGTTTATGGAAGATTACACTTATAACTTTGGTACTACCGACCAAGCTTTAGGTGCGCACATGTTAGAAGTGTGCCCTTCAATTGCCGCTGAAAAACCAGTATTAGACGTACATTTACATACTATTGGTATGCGTTGTGACGTTGCTCGTTTATTATTTACCGGTAAAGCAGGTCCTGCAATTAACGTATCACCCATTGATATGGGTAACCGTTTTCGTATTATCGTTAACGAAGTTGACGCGGTAACACCTCCAGCAGATACACCTAACTTACCTGTAGCTTCGGCATTATGGGAACCACGTCCTAGCTTATCTGTTGCTGCTGGTGCATGGATTTTAGCAGGTGGTGCTCATCATACAGCTTACAGCCAAGCAGTAACAACTGACAACATTGCCGATTATGCAGAAATGGCTGGTGTTGAATTAACCGTAATTGATGAAGGCACACGTATTCGTCAGTTTAAAAATGAATTGCGCCAAAACGCAGCGTATTATTCATTAAACCAAGGTTTATAAACTGTTTGTAATACATAATAGTGTAATGTGAGACTTAAATGCCGCTTAATGCGGCATTTTTTTTACTAAATTTGATATCATTGGGTATTTGTTTTATTTATTCCTCAGTTTATGGGGAGCAGTTACTTTGAGGTTTATATGTACGAAGAATTTGACGCTATTATTTTTGACATGGATGGCACATTGATTGATAGCGGGCAGTTACACCAAAATGCTTGGACATTAACCTTAAAAAAATATGGTATTCCAATTGAACCGGCATTAATGCGTTCTCTCGCCGGTGTACCAACCATTGAAACATTAGCGATATTAATTAAACGTTTTTCGGTAACAACCAATGTGTCATTAACAACCATGAACGACTATAAAGAAAGTGTCGTGTTAGATACTTTTCATCATTATGTTAAACCAACTAAACTTGCTGAATTTGCGTTAGCGAATAAAGGAAAACGTCCAATGGCGATTGGTACAGGCGCTTATACGCAAGAGGCAAAAAGTATATTAAACCTTTGTGGAGTTATTGATTTACTTGACCATGTCGTTGGCGCTGATCAAGTTGAAAACCCAAAACCAGCCCCTGATACCTTTTTACGTTGTGCTGAATTGATGGGAGTTGCCCCTGAAAAATGTATTGTTTTTGAAGATGCTGAAGCGGGCATACAAGCGGCTAAAGATGCGGGTATGTTTGTTGTTGATGTACTGAAAGAATTACATATTGAAAATGATTACTTTTTACCTGATTGATGCCTTGTTGAACTTGCATATGGCAATAGTTTGGGTAAGCGGAGATTTAATATGAGCTTAATCTGTAAGAGAATATAATAAAAAACTAATTTTAGGTAAAACAGACTTTTCAGTATCTGAAATTGGCTTAGGTTGCTGGCAGTTAGGGAATGATTTTGGTCTGATGGAAGATGCCCAAGCACAGCAAATTTAACGACAGCTAGCGAGCAGGGTATTAACTCATTCGATACTGTTGATGTTTATGGCATTGCTATTAGCGAGCAATGTATTGGCGATTGGCTACCAAGCCAAGCAACAAAACCTATTGTGATTAGTAAAGTTGAGCGTGATGGTGCACTATTGTCTTTACGCTGGTTACTTGATCAACCGGCGGTAAGTATCATTATTTCTGATGCGAATAACGCAGAACAAGTGTTTAATAATGCGCAAGTAAGTAACTTATCGCCCTTGTCGGCTGAGTTACATCAGTCATTAAAAGACTTTTATCAAAATAAAGTAAAGCAGCATATTTGTGATGGCATTTAATCAAACTAAGACAGTCTTTTTAATAAAAGGCTGTCTTAGTTCTAGTTTTTAGCAATTGGTTTTTTAACTACTACTACTGACTCTTTTTAGTTAAGCTTGGTTAAGGTAAAACTTCATTAATGAGGCGGTAGAGCTGTCGTGTGCGCTGTCTACCTTCCCTTCGTTTAACTCGGCATGAATTTTATTTGCTAACCCTTTACCTAACTCTACGCCCCATTGATCAAATGAACATATTTGTAAAATAATCCCTTGTACAAATATTTTGTGCTCATAGAGCGCTATTAAACTACCAATAGTTTTTGGTGATATTTGTTTCATCAAAATGGTATTAGTAGGGCGATTACCTTTGTGCACTTTGTGAGGAGCCACATTGTCAATATATTCTTGAGTTCTCCCTTTAGCTTTTAAATCAGCACGTACTTGTGTTTCGTTAACACCATTCATTAACGCCTGAGTTTGAGCAAAAAAGTTAGACATTAAGGTATCATGATGGCCTTTTACTGGAGTTACACTCGCCACTGAACCAATAAAATCAGCGGGTACAATATTATTACTTTGGTGTAAATATTGATAAAAAGCATGTTGACCATTAATACCAATCTCCCCCCAAATAGAAGGCACAGTAGGGTAATCAATTTCTTCACCATCCCAGCTGACCGATTTACCATTACTTTCCATCTCTGCTTGTTGTAAATAGGCCGACAACATGTGCAAGGGTTGATCATAAGGTAAAATGGCTTGTGATTGAGCACCTAAAAAGGTGCAATTCCAAACACTGAGTAAAGCTAAAATTACAGGGGCATTTTCAGCAAGGGGAGCAGTTAAAAAGTGGTTATCTATTTCATGAGCGCCTTCAAGTAGTTCAATAAAACACTCAAAGCCTAAATCAATAGCAATAGGTAAACCAATGGCAGACCATAACGAGAAGCGACCGCCAACCCAATCCCACATATCGAAAATGTTTTCTTCTTTTATACCAAATTCAATCGCATTCTTTTTGTTAGCAGACACAGCGATAAAGTGCTTGGCAATGGCTTTTTCATCAAATGAGGCTGAAACAAGCCATTTCATGGCGGTGCCTGCATTGGTCATTGTTTCCGCCGTGGTAAATGTTTTGCTGGAAACAATAAAAAGCACATTTTCAGGTGATAATGGTCTGAGTACATCAGCTATTTGTGTGCCATCTACATTAGAAACATAATGCACCCTTACGCTATTGTCGCTATATTGTTTAAGGGCTTCGGTGACCATTTGAGGGCCAAGATTAGAGCCACCAACACCAATATTTACCACATCGGTTATGCGTTTTCCGGAATAGCCTAACCATTTGCCTTGGCGAACTTTATCACTAAACACCTTCATTTGATTTAATGCTTGTTGAATATCTTCGTTGATATTTTTTCCTTCAACGAAAATAGGTTTTTGCGCTCTATTTCTTAATGCAGTATGTAAAACGGCACGATCTTCAGTTTTATTGATACGTTCACCGTTAAACATTTTTTCACGCCAAGTTTCAACGTTACAATCTTTGGCTAAAGCAACTAAATTCTGCATGGTGTCTTGGGTTATTAAATTTTTTGAATAATCTAATAAAAACGGATTTAGCTGAATTGAAAACTTACTAAAACGATTTTTATCTTCACAAAACATATCACTCATGTGATGAGACTTAATATTGTTAGCATGTTGAACTAATGTTTGCCAACTGGGTAAAGACGTTCTTGATTGCATTATTTTTTCCTTGTTTTAGGCGTTTTTTTGCAAAAGCTTATTTGCTGTTTTAATAATATTTTCGACGGTAAAGCCAAAATGTTGCAATAAAATGCCCCCAGGAGCTGACTCACCAAAAGTAGACATGCCAATGATTGCACCAGAGCGCCCAACATACTTATGCCAGTAATCTACATGGGCGGTTTCAATGGCAAGTACTGATTTAACATCACTTGGAATAATACTTTCTTTATACTCATCTGACTGTAAGTCAAATAGCGAAGTACTTGGCATAGATACAACGCGTACTTTTGTATCTGTATCAATAAGTGCTCTAGCCGCATCAACTGCTAAACCAACTTCTGAGCCAGTGGCAATAAGAATAAGGTCTGGCGCGCCATCACAATCAATTAAGCTATAACCACCTTTCGCAATTTGGCTTACTTGTGCCTCAGTACGGGCTTGGTGAGCTAAGGTTTGACGACTAAAAATTAACGCACTTGGGCCGTCTTTTCTCATTACTGATGATTTCCAAGCCACTGCTGATTCAACGGCGTCACATGGGCGCCATGTCTGTAGGTTTGGCGTCATGCGTAAATTAGCAATTTGCTCAATTGGTTGATGGGTTGGACCGTCTTCTCCTTGTCCAATGGAGTCGTGTGTGTAAACAAAAATATTTTGAATACCCATTAAAGCAGACATACGCACTGCGTTTCGGGCATATTCCATAAACATTAAAAAGGTAGCACCGTAATTGATAAAGCCACCATGTAATGAAATGCCATTCATGATGCCACTCATACCAAATTCACGAACACCGTAGAATAAATAATTCCCCACAGCGTCATCAGCAGAAATACTTTTAGAGCCAGACCATAACGTTAAGTTAGAGCCAGCTAAATCAGCCGAACCACCTAATAACTCAGGTAATATTGTGCCAAAAGCTTCAATAGTATTTTGTGAGGCTTTACGACTAGCAATGTTTTGCTCGTTTTTCTGACAAGATAAGATGAAATCGTCCGCTTTCGCTTCAAATGAATCAGGTAACTCATTGTTGATCACGCGTCGAGTATATTCTTGTGCAAGCTCAGGGTAAGCTACAGCATAATCGTCAAACAAAGCTTGCCATTGGCTTTGTGCTGTTACGCCTGAAACTGTTGCGTCCCAACCTTTATATACATCTGCAGGGATTTCAAAAGGTGCATGTGGCCAGTTTAAAAATTTACGTGCTGCGGTAATTTCGTCTTGTCCTAATGGGGAACCATGACAGTCATGCGAGCCTGATTTATTAGGTGAGCCAAAACCAATAACGGTTTTACAACAAATCATGGTTGGTTTATCGGTTACTGCTTTTGCTTGTTCAATTGCGTTAGTAATGGCAATAGGGTCGTGACCATCAACATTAGCAATAACATGCCAACCGTAAGCTTCAAAACGAGCTGGGGTGTTATCAGTAAACCAGCCTTCAACATGACCATCAATTGAAATACCGTTGTCATCCCAAAAAGCAATTAGTTTGCCTAAACCTAAGGTACCAGCGAGTGAACAAGCTTCGTGAGAAATTCCTTCCATTAAACAACCATCACCTAAAAAGCAATAAGTGAAATGGTCAACAATATCAAAGTTTTCACGGTTAAAATGCGCAGCTAAGGCTTTTTCACCAATGGCCATACCTACCGCATTTGAAATACCTGCGCCTAATGGTCCTGTTGTGGTTTCTACGCCAGGCGTGTAGTTATATTCAGGGTGACCGGGGGTTTTTGAATGCAATTGGCGAAACTGTTTTAATTCGCTAATAGGTAAATCGTAACCGGTTAAGTGCAGCAGTGAATATATTAACATAGAACCGTGACCGTTACTTAATACAAACCTGTCGCGATTAGACCACTTAGGGTCTGTAGGGTTATGCTTTAAAAAACTGTTCCATAATACCTCGGCAATATCAGCCATACCCATAGGGGCACCCGGGTGACCAGAGTTAGCCTGTTGTACAGCGTCCATACTTAACGCGCGAATGGCATTTGCCAAATTTTGTCTAGGAGAAGTCATTTTTTTCCTTACTCAAAGTAAATATATTCGTCCGCGATGATATAATCATCTTACTCGCGATAACCGTGTGGATTAACGTCAGCGTTATTAACCAAAGTAGGACGCATTCAGATAATATAAATGCCGCATGACAGTGATGCGGCACAGTAAAATTCAATGTAATCTTATTTAATTAACGAGCGAACTAAGTCTTCTAAAATACGCTGATCTTTAGCGAAGTTACGAATACCTTCAGATAATTTTTCAGTTGCCATGGCGTTTTCATTTAACTGCCAGTTGAATGTTTGTAAATCAAGCGGAGCTTGTTTCGCTGGCGGAGTGGTTGATGGTTTATCAGCCGACAGCTTACGTGACAACTCACCTGTTGTTGCTTGTAATTCATTTAATAATACCGGAGAAATGGTTAATAAATCGCATCCGGCTAGTTCCGTTATTTCAGTAGTGTTTCTAAAGCTTGCACCCATTACCACAGTTTTGTAACCATTTTGTTTGTAGTAATCATAAATCGCGGTAACTGATTGTACGCCGGGATCTTCACTGCCTTGAAAGTCGCGGCCTTCTGCTTTTTTATACCAATCTAAAATGCGACCAACAAACGGTGAAATTAACGTGATATTCGCTTCAGCACACGCAATTGCTTGGGTTAAGCTAAATAATAACGTTAGATTACAGGCAATGCCCTCTTTTTCTAGTTGCTCAGCCGCTTTAATACCTTGCCATGTAGAGGCCAATTTAATCAATACGCGCGATTTGTCGATACCAGCATTTTGATAAAGGTTGATCAGTTTGCGACCTTTAGCAATACTTCCTTCAGTATCAAATGACAAACGAGCATCAACTTCACTTGAAATACGACCAGGCACATGCTTTAAAATCTCACAACCAAAGTTAACAATCAGTTGGTCACAAATATTGTCTATATCATTGCCTGATTTTGCTATTGCATCTTCAATTAACGATTGGTACTGCGGTAATTTTGCTGCTTGTAAAATTAACGACGGGTTAGTGGTGGCGTCTGTTGGTTTTAATAATTTTATTGAATCTACATCGCCGCTATCTGCTACGACCACGGTGACATTTTTAAGTTGTTCGAGTAAGTTCATATTAAAGCCTTAATTGTTTAAATTATATTTGTAGTATGATAACATTAATGTATGTCGTAATTAAAGCTTTCGATGATCTTTTTAAAATTTACTTTTTATGAGATTCATACTTTTTATTATTATTCAAAACTATAAGTAGCTAGCGTTAGTGTTATTGTAGTACCATTGTCGCTAAGTTTTTACTGTCATATAGATGGATTTAATTTTAGATAAATTAAGAGGGTTCAATGGTTAAAACAAAAACAAATCGCCCTGTGAGTATTCACAAATGGGTTGCTAGTGAATTAGGCTCTCGTATAGTAGGTGGAACTTACCAACCAGGTGATTATATTCCTAATGAAACAAATTTAGGTGAAGAGTTGGGCGTTTCTCGTACAGCCTTAAGAGAAGCTTTTAAAACATTAACTGCAAAGGGGTTGATTGAATCTCGACCAAAACTTGGTACTCGCATCAAGGAACAAAAACATTGGAATATGTTTGACTCAGATGTTCTTGAATGGTTTTTTACTACCGAACCTAGCGTTTCATTTTATTCATCATTATTTCAAGTTAGATGCATTTTTGAACCTGCGGCAGTGAAGTTAGCAGCTGAAAGTCGTACTGATGAACAAATTAACGATATAGCAAAAGCCTATGAAAAAATGGAGCAAGCTAAAATTGGCACTGATGAAGTATTTTCAAGCGATCTTGAGTTTCATATGGCTTTATTAGATGCAACAAATAATGACTTTATCATTTCGTTAGGCAAAACCATTCAATCAGCATTAGCCGGAATTTTTCGTTTAAGTAGCTCTACAGAAAGAGAATATGTTGATGCTTTACCTGCCCACAAAGCAATATATAAAGCAATTGAAAGTCGTAATGCTATTGAAGCGGAACAAAAGATGCTTGATTTACTACTGGAATCTGAAAAGTCAGTGAAAGCAATACTGAAAAAACAAAAATAAGCTAAAAATATTCGAATCTTTATTAATAAAACCAGTGTATTACACTGGTTTTTTGTTTTTAAAATAAGATAACTAGTCAATATTTTTGAACTATACTTTACCAATTAAAATCTTTCGTGTTATTGTAGTATTATTGTTTTGTTGCCACTAAAATTTTGTAGGTAAGTTAGGTAATACTATGTCGAAAAAAGATGAAAAATTAACGCTTCGCTCTGCAAATTGGTTTGGCACTAACGATAAAAATGGTTTTATGTACCGTAGTTGGATGAAAAATCAAGGTATTCCTGATCATCATTTTCAAAATAAACCTGTCATCGGAATTTGCAATACTTGGTCAGACTTAACTCCTTGTAACGGTCACTTTCGTGAGCTCGCTGAAAAAGTTAAAAACGGTATTCGTGAAGCTGGCGGTATTCCCGTAGAATTTCCGGTATTTTCAAGCGGGGAATCTAACTTACGTCCAACTGCTATGCTCACCAGAAATTTAGCAGCAATGGATACTGAAGAAGCGATTCGTGGAAATCCTATTGATGGTGTTGTGCTAATGGTTGGTTGTGATAAGACAACACCGGCACTATTAATGGGAGCTGCAAGTTGTGATCTGCCCACCATCGTTGTTACTGGAGGTCCTATGTTGAATGGTAAACACCAAGGTAAAGATGTTGGCTCAGGAACGCTTGTTTGGCAAATGAGCGAAGATTATAAAGCCGGAAATATTAGACTTGACGAATTTATGAGTGCTGAATCGAGTATGTCTCGCTCTACCGGTACCTGCAACACCATGGGCACGGCATCTACTATGGCGTGCATGGTAGAAAGTTTAGGTGTTAGTTTACCCCATAATGCAGCTATACCTGCGGTTGATTCTCGTCGTAGTGTGTTAGCACATATGTCAGGCATGAGAATAGTTGATATGGTTACAGAAGGCTTAACACTTTCAAAACTATTAACCAAAAATGCATTTCTCAATGCCATTAAAGTCAATGCTGCCATAGGTGGCTCTACCAATGCGGTTATTCACCTGAAAGCCATCGCTGGGCGCATAGGGGTTGATTTGTCATTAGATGATTGGTCTCAGGGTTATGATATTCCAACCATAGTGAATTTGCAGCCGTCAGGCCAATATTTAATGGAAGATTTTTATTATGCAGGTGGTTTACCGGCAGTATTACGTATTCTTGGCGAAGAAAATCTGTTGTTAGGTAATGAGCTAACAGCGAATGGTCATAATTTATGGGAAAATGTTAAACAGGCACCTTGTTATAATGATGAGGTGATTTTTCCTTTCAGCCAACCGTTAATGAAAAATGGTGGTATTCGTATTTTACGAGGAAATTTAGCTCCCAGAGGTGCAGTAATTAAACCCTCGGCTGCAAGCGAACATTTAATGAACCACCGTGGAAAAGCCGTAGTTTTCGATAGCTTAGATAATTATAAACAGCGCATTGATGATCCTAATCTTAATATAGATGAAATGAGTATTATGGTCTTAAAAAACTGCGGACCTAAAGGTTATCCGGGCATGGCTGAAGTCGGTAATATGGGCTTACCACCTAAATTACTTAAAAAGGGTATTACTGACATGGTACGTATATCTGACGCTAGAATGAGTGGAACAGCTTTTGGTACTGTGGTTTTACATGTTGCGCCAGAGGCGATGGAATTTGGACCACTAGCCGCTGTAGAAGAAGGCGATTATATTGAAATCGATGTAGAACAAGGCTTATTAACATTAGAAGTGAGTGAAGAAGAGTTAACAAAGCGATTAGAAAAATTAAAAGCGAAGCAGATAATTTTTAAAACCGGTGGTTATTTAGAAATATATAGAGAGCGAGTATTGCAAGCTGATGAAGGCTGTGATTTTGATTTTTTATTGGGATGCAGAGGTGCAGATGTTCCTTCTCATTCTCATTAGTAAATTTTTAATTCTTCTTTATAATAAACTCAATATTTATAAAAAAGGGCTTAATTATGGGCTTGAGTAACCTTTATCCTAGTTTGCTTGGACAAGTTGTTTTTATTACTGGTGGTGCAACAGGAATAGGAAGCTGTCTTGTTGAATCTTTTGCTTGGCAAGGCGCTAAAGTTGTCTTTGTGGATGTATTGGTGAATGAATCAACCGAGTTAGTTACGTCGTTAAAAGAAAAAAATTTAGAGGCTGAAGTTCACTTTTATGAATGTGACTTGACTAATATTGATAAATTGAAACAAATTATGGAAGAAGTTGAAGAAAACATTGGTGCTATTTCTGTTTTGGTCAATAGTGCCGCTAATGATACTCGCCATCAGTTTCAAGAGGTGACAGCAGCCGATTGGGATCGCTGTATTAACATAAATTTACGCCATTACTTTTTTGCTATTCAATCAGCTCATAAACAAATGGTGAATATTGGTGGAGGTTCAATTATTAACATGGGGTCAATGAGTTGGCATGATCACCAAGGTGGCATGCCCGGCTATACGGCAGCAAAAGCCGGAGTGGTTGGTTTAACGCGTGGTTTTGCTAGTGAATTAGGCAAAGATAATATTAGAATTAATACTATTACTCCTGGTTGGGTTATGACTGAGCGTCAATTAACACACTGGGTTAATGAAAATACTGTTAAAAAAATCGAAGATAACCAATGTATTAAAGATTATGTAATGCCTGAAAATATAGCCGCTATGGCTTTATTTTTAGCCTCAGACGACAGTAAACTTTGCACAGCGCAAGACTTTGTTGTTGATGGTGGCTGGATTTAAGTAAGCATGCTCGCGATAAACCTGTAGTGTATTTATTAAATAACTATTGACTGAATTATAAAGAGAAAATTGAGAATTTAATGACAAAAACATCATCACCGTTTGCTATCACAACAAAGCAATTAATAACGCCTGCTTTGGCCGCACCTATTGAAATTGTTACGCTGACTAATCGTCATGGGTTAACGGTTTCTTTATCTAATTTGGGTGCGAGCATTATGTCAGTAGTATTGCCTGAAAAAGAAGGGGGTGTTGCAACAGAAATCGTATTAAATTACAAAAATACGAATGATTGGGTTACCAACCCTTATTATTTTGGTGTTACTGCTGGGCGAGTTGCTAACCGAATTGGTGATGCTTGTTTTGAATTAAATGGAAAAAATATTAAGTTAACGGCTAATGAAGGACGTAATCAGTTACATGGTGGTTTTGGTGGTTTAAGTACTTGTTTTTGGAATGTTGAAACATTACAAGATGCAAATGGCGTTGCTGTCATTTTTCGCTATCATAGCCCAGATGGTGATCAGGGATTTCCGGGAAATCTTGATATTGAATTAGAATATCGTTTGAACGATGAAAACGAATTAGCGTTAAACTATCGTGCGGTTACAGATCAAGCAACACCTATTTGCTTAACGAATCATGCCTATTGGAATATTGCCGGTACGGAAGCTGAAGATGTTTTAGAGCTTGTGCTTGAAATGCCAGCAGATCATATTTTAGGCTTAGATAGTGAACAAATCCCAACGGGAGAAATTATTCCTGTCGCTGAAAAGGCATTTGACTTTCGACAAGGTAAAGCGGTAGGTACAGATATTCAACAACTTGCTAACGGTTACGATCATTATTTTGTTATTAATCGTTCAGATCATAATAAAGATCTTATGCCAGTCGCTAAATTAACCGACCCTGTATCAGGCCGTGCTATGGAAATATTATCGACAGAAGCGGGTATCCAGTTTTATAGCGGCAATTTTCTTGATGGTAGCTATGTTGGCAGCAACGACCAAAAACTCAGTAAATTTAAAGGGTTATGTTTAGAGACACATGGATACCCAGATGCTGTAAATCATTCCAACTTTCCTAGTGTTATTGTTGAAAAAGATACCGTTTATCAACAAACAACAATACACCGATTTCTAAACATATAAATAGCAGCAATCTCAAATAAAATTCTACATAAATAATAATTCCAACTAAACAATAATTACAAATAGGGCTTATTTTAAGCCCTCAAAAGAAGAGGTTTAAATAATGTATATTCGTATTATGATAACACTAATGTTGATATCAATAGCAAATAATGCTTTTTCAACAACAATAGGCTTTTCACAGGTTGGTTCAGAAAGTGGTTGGCGAACTAGTTTTAGTGAGTCAGTAAAAGCGGAAGCAGAAAAACGTGGTATTAATTTAAAATTTGCTGATGCTCAGCAAAAACAAGAAAACCAAATTAAAGCAGTAAGAAGTTTTATTGCACAAGGTGTTGACGGAATTGTTATCGCACCAGTTGTTGAAACGGGTTGGAAACCGGTATTAAAAGAAGCTAAACGTGCCCGTATACCTGTCGTTATTGTTGATAGAAACGTAAATGTTGAAGATCAAAAGTTATTTTTAACACGCATCGCTTCTGATTTTTCTGAAGAAGGTCGTAAAATTGCGCACTGGTTAGTAAAAGAAACCAATGGAAATTGTGCGATTGCTGAATTGCAAGGTACGGTAGGCGCAACGGCGGCTATTGATCGTGCTAAAGGTTTTAACGAAGTGATTGCTAGTTACCCGAATGTAAAAATTGTACGTAGCCAAACCGGTGAATTTACCCGTACCAAAGGTAAAGAAGTGATGGAGAGTTTCTTAAAAGCTGAGCAAGGTGGCGCTTCACTTTGTGCGGTTTGGGCACATAACGACGAAATGGCATTAGGTGCTATTCAAGCGATTAAAGAAGCGGGATTAAAACCAGCAAAAGACATTCTAGTGGTATCAGTTGACGGTGTACCTGATTACTTTAAAGCGATGGCTGATGGTGAAGCAAGTGCCACTGTTGAGTTAAGCCCGCATTTAGGTGGTCCATCTTTTGATGCTATAGAAGCTTACTTGAAAGGTGATAAAAATATTCCAAAACTTATCAGTACTACCGGTGACTTATTTACCCAAGAAACTGCAGCAGCAGAATATGAAAAAAGACGCATGAAGTAAGCATTCATGAGCCAATGTTCCGTATTTGTTTATCAAGGAGATGTTCTATGTCTGTTGTCTTAGAACTTAAAAATATTAGTAAAACTTACCCTGGGGTAAAGGCATTAGAAGATGTTGATCTAACCCTTTACAAAGGGGAAGTACATGCTTTATTGGGTGAAAATGGTGCTGGTAAATCAACACTGGTTAAGGTGATGACTGGTGCGCAAACTAAAGATGAAGATAAAGGTCAGGTTTTATTTAATAATCAATCATATGATTTTAAAACACCTGCCGAAGCACAAGTTGCCGGTATTAGTACTGTTTATCAAGAAGTTAACTTGTTACCTAATTTAACCGTGGCACAAAATTTATTTTTGGGTCATGAGCCGCGTAAATATGGCTTGATTGACTACAAAACCATGTTGGTTAAATCAGCCGAGTTATTAACGCGTTTTAATTTAACGATTGATGTTAATGCGCAATTATCTTCGTTTTCGGTTGCTGTTCAGCAGTTGATCGCGATTGCACGTGGCGTGGCGATGTCGGCACAAGTGCTAGTGTTAGATGAACCAACCGCGAGTTTAGATGCTGATGAAGTACAAACGTTATTTAAGGTCTTAAATCAACTGAAAGCAGATGGCGTAGCTATCGTATTTATTACGCATTTTCTTGATCAAGTTTATCAAATAAGTGATCGCATTACCGTATTAAGAAATGGTAAGCAAGTGGGGGAATTTTTAACCGCTGAATTACCACAAGCTAAATTAATTGAAGCTATGTTAGGTAAAGAGTTACAGCACTTAAAAGGCCACGCTAGCGATGTCGACGTGTCATTAAATGAAAGTGAAACGATATTAACGTTAGATAATGTCTCTGCCAAAGGCTCAATACAGGCAATGAATTTAACTGTTGGTAAAGGTCAAGCGGTTGGTTTAGCCGGTTTGTTAGGTTCTGGTAGAACGGAAGTATGTAAAGCGATTTTTGGTTTAGATCAATTAACTCAAGGTGAAATCACTTTTACGTTTAATAAATTAAACGTATCACAACCTGCTGATGCTATTAATGCCGGTATTGCTTTATGTCCTGAAGACAGAAAAACAGATGGGATTATTGGAGCATTATCTATTCGTGAGAATATCGCGTTAGCATTACAAGCGCGTTTAGGCTGGTGGCGTTATATTTCTAAAGCGAAACAAGAAGAGCTAGCGCAGTTTTATATTGATAAATTACAAATAGCGACACCAGATGCCGACAAACCTATTGAGCAACTAAGTGGTGGTAATCAGCAAAAAGTTATTTTAGCGAGATGGTTAGCGATTGATCCAACCTTATTAATATTAGATGAACCGACGCGTGGTATTGATATTGGTGCTCACGCTGAAATTTTAACGTTAATTAAAACGCTATGTGATGAGGGCATGTCATTGTTGGTAACCTCTTCAGAATTAGATGAATTAGTGGCTTTTGCCAATAAAGTAGTGGTTATGCGAGATCGTCACAAGGTTACTGAACTAAGTGGTCGAGAGTTAACATCACAGCATGTTATGCAAGCTATTGCGGAGGGATAAATGAAATCTTCAACAAATAATCAGGATCAAGCGGTTTCTGATACGCCAACATCTAATGAGTCTCAACCTGTTCAACTTTCAGAGCAAGAGCAGGCGTTGGCAGTGGCAAAAAGTGCACGTTATCAAGCGGGTGCAAGTAATAACTTTGGTCGATATTTATGGCCAATTTGCGCGTTAATTTTATTATTAGCGGTTAATTTAGTTTTAGACCCAAGCTTTTTTAGCTTGTCATATCAAGACGGACGCATTTACGGCTCGTTAATCGATATTCTTAATCGTTGTGCACCAGTGGCACTATTAGCGATTGGTATGAGTGTGGTTATTGCCACCGGCGGTATTGATTTATCGGTTGGTGCAGTAATGGCTATTTCAGGTGCCGTTTGTGCCAACTTATTATTAGTGCCTGACGTTGCATTAGTAACCGTATTATTGGCTGGTTTAGCGGTAGGTATTGTTGCCGGTTTAGTCAATGGTTCATTAGTGAGTTATTTAGGCATTCAACCGATTGTTGCCACTTTATTGTTAATGGTTGCTGGTCGCGGTGTTGCTCAGTTAATTAACCAAGGGCAAATTATTACTTTCCAACATGACAGCTTTGCTTTTATTGGGGTTGGTAATTGGCTTGGTTTACCTATGCCTATTTGGATAGTTATTGGCATGTTAGCCGTAACCCAGTTATTACTGCGTAAAACAGCGCTAGGTTTATTTATTGAATCGGTTGGTTGTAATGCCAGTGCGAGTCGTTATTTAGGCATTAATGATAAAGCGGTTAAATCATTTGCTTATGTTATTGCCGGTATTTGTGCGGCACTTGCTGGCATGATAAGTGCGGCAAACATTCAAGGTTCAGACGCCAATAATGCCGGCTTATGGTTAGAATTAGATGCCATATTAGCGGTTGTTATTGGTGGCGCTTCATTAATTGGTGGCCGTTTTTCTTTAGTGTTAGCAATTACTGGCGCACTGATCATTCAAACGTTAGCAACCACCATTATTGTTAGTGGTTTACCAGCGAAGTTTAATTTATTAATTAAGGCATTAGTGATTTTAATGGTTTTATTATTACAATCTGAAAAGTTTAGAAAACAACTTAAAGCGCTTTTTACAACTAAAAGTAGTGCTAAAAATTTAGGAGAAGCAAAATGATGGCAAAACGCTTTCTTCCTTTATGGATCACAACCAGTTTACTCGTTGTTTTATTTCTTATTGGTGCATCACAATATCAAGGCTTTGGTAGTTTGCGTGTTGTTACTAATTTATTCAGCGATAATGCTTTTTTATTAATTATTGCGTTAGGTATGACATTAGTCATTATCTCTGGTGGTATTGATTTATCGGTTGGCTCGGTTATCGCTTTAAGTGGTGTGTTATGTAGTGTGTTAATTACCGAATATCAATTGCACCCATTATTAGTATTTGCCATTGTGCTGCCGTTAGGGACTTTATTTGGTGCGCTCATGGGGACACTTATTCATGTTTACCGTTTACAACCTTTTATTGTTACGCTTGCTGGGATGTTTTTAGCGCGTGGTTTAGCTACCACCATTAGTGAGCAGTCGGTAGAGATTGACCACCCATTTTATGACATGGTGTCTGATTTTGGTTGGTCTTTACCGGGTAATGCATGGTTTGATGCTAGCTCAATGATCTTTGCATTGATTTTAATCTTTGTGGTTATTGTGATGCACTTTACGCGCTTTGGTACTAATATTTATGCCTTAGGTGGTAGCGAACAGTCAGCTCAATTGATGGGCGTTCCTGTTAAAAAAACCACCATTTCTATCTATGCGGCCAGTAGTTTTTTAGCCACACTTGCTGGTATCATTTTCACTTTTTATACCTTCTCTGGTTATGCCTTAGCAGGCGTTGGTGTTGAGTTAGACGCTATTGCTGCCGTTGTTATTGGCGGTACGTTATTAAGCGGTGGTAGTGGTTATGTTATTGGTACGGTTTTAGGTGTGCTGTTAATGGGCATTATTCAAACGTATATCACTTTTGACGGCACATTAAGCAGTTGGTGGACAAAAATAGTGATTGGCTTATTGCTGTTCTTCTTTATTGTCTTACAAAAAGTACTCAATAGAGATAAAAGTACGCACTCTTAACGACTAAATATAAATAAAAAAGCTGATAATTTTATCGGCTTTTTTTTAATCAAAATAATTATAAAAAGGAGCAAGTATGCTAAGTAAATTATTCAAATTTTTTATTAAAATATCGATTATGAGCATTATGTTTATTGCAAGTGTTAATGCCGCCCAAGCAGACAATAGCACTGCCAATATAAAAAAAAGCACTATACAGAAAGAGTATAAGGTTGAGCCTTTTATTCCAAATAGAGCGGATCCTTGGGTACACAAAAGTGCTAATGGTGATTATTACTTTACTGGCTCAGTACCCGAATATGACCGTATTGAATTACGCCATGCTACTACGTTAAATGGGCTAAAAACCGCCACTAAAAAGGTGGTTTGGCGTAAAAATGATTCAGGGCCTATGAGTGTAAATATTTGGGCGCCAGAATTACATCATATTGATGGTGTTTGGTATATTTACTTTGCCGCTGGTGATATCAATAAACCGTTCAGTATTCGTATGTATGCGTTATCAAATACTTCAGCAGATCCTATGCAAGGTGAATGGCTAGAAGCAGGTAAGGTGAAAGTAGCTCGCGAAACCTTTTCATTAGACGCTACTAGTTTCGCTCATAAAGGTCAGCGTTATTTAGTTTGGGCACAACAAGATGATGCGCAAAGCTATAATAGCGGTTTAGTGATTGCTAAGATGAAAAACGCCTTAGAAGTAGAGCAACCTGAAGTGTATATTGCTGAGCCATTACTTGATTGGGAGCGGTTAGGTTATAAAGTAAATGAAGGGGCTGCTGTACTTAAACGTAACGGCAAAATATTCATTACTTATTCCGCTAGTGCAACAGATCATCGTTATTCGATGGGCTTGTTATGGGCTGATGAAAACGCTGATTTAATGAAAGCTGAAAGCTGGCATAAATTACCTAAGCCAGTTTTTACCACCCAAGAAAATTTGTTTAGATTTGGCCCTGGTCATAATAGTTTTACCGTTTCTGAAGATGGTAAAAAAGATTTAATGATTTACCATGCTAGAGATTATTTAACCTTACGTGGAACGCCACTAACAGACGGTAATCGCCATGCCAGAATTCGTGAAATTACCTGGTCAAAAGAAGGCTTTCCAGTATTTAACAATTTATTAGACGATTAATCGTAGGGCGTGTTGAACTTTAGATACGAATTTTGTGAGAATTAAACGTATTCAAGGACAGCGTCTATTTATTGATTTAATGCTGAGGGATCCCCACAAATTTAACCTAAATTATCAATTTGTATAACTTCAACTCGGTTTAAAAAATATAAATGTAAGGGAACTAATTGCCTGTTCCACGATCGGATCTTTTGACTAAAAACATTAGAGCGTATAAGGAACAGGCATGGTATGGATAAGTTAGTTGATATATTTTGTGATGTCGATGATTTTTGTTGAGTATTTATTCCTGAATGGGAAAAGTATCAATTAGCGGATGGCTTTAGAAAACGCCAGCGCGATAGTCGTACCGTGATTTTAAGAATTATTATCTTGCTCAATGACGTTTTAAGGCCAATGAGCAAGATAAGTTAAGCTAATTTTTACTAATTTTTAGTAAACGAATACCGTATAAACCACCGGCAATTGAGTTTGGTTTAGCTTTAAACTTTAAGCGAAATGGCTTGTTCGGAGCACCAATTAAGTGTGCTGGAATATCAATGTTTTCATGATAGAAAACCGCACCTTTATCACCCGTCAAACTAATAGACGTTAATAGCTTATCATTTATTAACACATCAAACTCACGATCTTTATCAGCACCAAAAAAAGTTAACTGTAAAGTAACGGAATATTCTCCTTTTGTGTCCATTAGGTAACTAAACCAACCACGGGCATGGCGCCAATGTTTAGTGCCATTTAAACCTGCTTCACTTTGCTCTGCTTTGAAAAAATGATCAGATTCAGGTTGTTGCTCCCCCGGTTGAATGCTATCTAACGTACGCTCAGCTAATGCTCCTTCTTGTTGCGCCTCAGTTGCTAAGTTTACTTTTAAGTTTTCCCATTCAGCTGGAGAACTTTGTGGAAAATAAATAGTATAGCGGCTGTCATGTAACCTAAAAAAGGGTATTAAGGTTAACGGTGCTTTTTGTACCATAGTGGCATCACCGGTGCTAAAGGTCAGTGGCATATTAGTGACTGGTTTTATCTCATTAATAAAATCAGCTCCATTGCTTAAAAACATCGGTATGTTATCGGTTGGGCAAACAGGCCCTTGGGCAATATGTCCCATACGACTGCTATCAGCAATGAACTCAAGCTTTTCATGTTCAAACGGGTTGTCTTTGGCTGCAAGTACAATTGGACCATGTAAAATTGAATAATAGTTAGATTGATCTGGTAATTGCTCAACACTGGTGTGCATTGGGAAAGTTACTTTAATGATATCACCTTTTTGCCAAGTGCGATTAATTCGTATATATTCACTTGGCTTAGCGGTAATGTTAACGGCTTTACCATTAACTGAAACGGTTAATTGACCAGCGGTTACCCAAGCAGGGTAGCGGATGTTAAGCGCAAATTCGCCGGCATTATGCACTTCAATGATGGTCTTTTCTTCATCTGGAAATAGGGTGGTTTGGCTCAGTTTGATATTTTTTTCACGCCATGTAACTTCAGAATTGACAAATAAGTTCACATAAAAATCATCTTCTTGGCTTGCGTAAATCATTTCGCCATATTTAGAATGATTTTCTATACCAGAACCAACACAACACCACATGCCATGAGCTGGCGCTGAATAAACTCGGTAGTGACTCGGACGCATTGGTGTGAAATACACTAAACCACCATGCTCTGGATGTTGTGATGATAAAATGTGATTGTAAAGGGCGCGCTCGTAATAATCGATATATTGTAGGTCTTGTTTATTTTCATACAATATTTTCGACAGTTTTAGCATGTTGTAAGTATTACAGGTTTCAGGGCCTTCAACGTCTTTCACCATGCTAGTGAAGTCTTCACTTGGGTGAAAATGTTCACGAACACTGTTACCACCAATTGATACCGTACGTTTACCCACCACTTGTTGCCAAAAATAATCAGCACTGTCTAACCACGCTTTATCGTTATTTAATTGAGCTATACGGGCAACTCCAACAATTTTAGGGATTTGTGTGTTGGCATGTAAGCCAGTTAATTGGTCTTGCTTTTTAAGTAATGGGTTAAGTAATACTTGCTCAGTATAACGTTTTGCCAAGGTTAAATAATCGTTATTACCGGTAATATCATAAACATCCGCTAAGGTTTCATTTAAGCCACCATATTCGGTGCGAAGCATTAATTGTAATTGTTCATTGGTTAACTTATTACTTAAGGTTAACATCCAATCACTAAATGAAATTAACATCGCTTTAGCTTGTTGGTTATCCGTGTATAAATAGGCATCACGTAAACCGGCAAAAACTTTATGTAAGTTATACCAAGGCACCCAGCTTTTGTTTAAGGTAAATAAGTCAGCTTCAATATGACCATTGGCAATTTGTTTCCAAACTTCAGCACCTTTAGGTACCGCACCTAAATAACCATTACCGTGCGCTTTCTGGCATTTATCTAATTCATTCACCATATAGATTAAACGACGTAAGATTTCAGTATCGTGAGTTGCTGCATAAGCAAGTGACAAGGCTGTTAAATAATGACCACCAATGTGACCATCTAAACCTGTGCTCTCCCAGTTTGGATAACTTTCAGCTGTTGATGGTAAGCCTGCCTCACGTTGGTAAGGTGCAAGTAAGCGTTCAGGATCCATCTTGAGCAAATAGGCTATGTTGGTTTGCTGGGCATGATAAAACGGTCCTGCGGTTACTCTTACATCGGAAATTGGAATACTTTTAATCGTAGATGCTTCCATAATAGTTTGTGCAAAGCTAGAAAAGTTAACACTAAGCGCTAGTAAGCTATAAACAAAGGTTATTGAAACTTTTTTTAATAAGTTTTCTTTTAAAAATAATGGCATGTCAAAACCCTTTTAAATAAAAAAGCCCCTATAAAAAAATAATAGGGGCATACTAGTGGGGAGACTTAATCTTGTAGTGAAGGCTTACCAAATACCGGTAAGCCATTTTTATCCCAACGTAAAGTTTTTACGTAGGTATGACGATTAGGATCCCAAAGCGGATCTCCTTCAATTTCTGTGTAAGTACGTGCGTGATACACTAAAATGTCATCTTGTCCGTCTTCTGAAATAGTAAAACTGTTGTGACCGGCACCGTAGACATCATGTTCAAAACAACTTTTTAATACTGGCTCTTGCGATTTTAACCAGCTTGCAGGGTCTAATAAATCCGCGTCATCATCAGCGGTTAATAAACCCATGCTGTAGTTTTCATCAGTAGCACTAGCTGAATAGGTAATAAACACTTTACCATTACGTTGTAAAACAGCAGGGCCTTCATTTACCCAAAAACCGATAATTTCCCAAGGTAATTCAGGCTTAGTTAGCATAATTGGCTTTGAGCTAATACGATCTGGCGTATCCATTTTGGCAATGTACAAATTACTATTACCCTGAATGCCATCTTCTTTTTGCGCCCATAAATAATATAATTGGTCTTTATGGGTAAAAGTGGTGGCATCTAAGCAGAAGGTATCCATACCTGTATCAACTTGCCCTAAAAACTCCCAGTTACCAGTGAGAGGGTTGTCGTCAGTACAACGTAAAACATACATTCTATGTTGGAATAAATCGTCTTTAATTTCACGGCTTGGCGCAATAGCAACATAAACATACCAAGCACCTTGATTAAAGTGAATTTCAGGTGCCCAAACTAAGTCTGAATAAGGGCCTGTTTCAGGCTTTTGCCATACATTAACGGTTTCAGCATCAGCTAAACCCGCAATCGTTTTAGCACGGCGTAACTCAATATGATCATAAGCTGGCACAGAGGCCGTAAAATAATAATAGCCGTCAGTATGCTTATAAATAAAAGGATCTGCGCGTTGTTCAATAAGTGGGGTAAGTAAATTCACTTGTGACTCCAATTTGGATTAAACAGTTGCTGCTGGCGTTGAACCATCAGCTTTAATTTGAGGTTCTTGATTGCTAGCGTTTGTTTGGCTAGTGGCTAATGTGGCTTTAATCGCTTCATATTTTTCATTGTTAATTTTATATTTAAACATTAACAAGCCCATAATGGCGTGGAAAGCACCAGGGATAATTGACAGCATTAAGGCAATACCAGTTAAGGTAAAAGCGGTTTGTGCTTGGTTAGGTACATAGTTAAAGTAAGCTAATAACATAGCAACAATGTAACCGGCTAACCCCATACCAGCTTTTTGAGAAAATGAAATACCCCCGTAAGCTAAACCTGAAACACGCTTGCCTGTTTTTACTGTACCGTAATCAATTGCTTCAGAGATAATAGACCAGAATACTGGTGCATGAAGGTCAACAACAAACGATAGAAAAAAATACAAAACAAAAGCTAGGATGACATCGCTAGGATCAACCATGAAATAGATCATTACGCTGAGTAAACCAACCAATAGTTGGCTATAACGAAACAGTTTAATTTTACAGTAATGTTTAGTGATCCAGGTTGATGCAATCATCGCTAAAATAGCAGCGACAACCCCCGTAGAAATAAAAGCAGATGATAACGCGGCATCACCACCTAAATAATATTTAGCATAAAATAAAGCCACCGAACCACGAATCACATAACCGATAGTGCCAACAACGCAAATAGCGCATAAGATTAACCATTGGTCATTTTTCAGTAATAATCGAATTTGTGATAAAAATGGCTTGGTTTCAACTTTATGTTCAATACGTTCAGTAGTGGTAAAGAAGCAAAAAATAAATAACAACGCGCCTAATATTGCCATTAAACCCATGGCAAATTGATAGCCGGCTGCAAGATTATCCCCACCCCAATAATCCGCTAAAATAGGTACTAAAGAAGTTACTAATAAAGCAGCAATTTTAGCGAAAAATAAACGATAGCCGTTCGCTGAAAGTTTGTCTTTTGGATCGTCGGTTAATACGCCAATAAGTGAAATATAAGGAATGGTAACAACGGTAAACATGATGGTAACAAAAATATAAGTTGCGTAAGCCCAAACTAATTTGCTGTTGTAGTCTAAATCAGGAGTACTAAAGGTTAAAAATACTGAAATACCAAAAGGGATAGCCATAATTAGGAAATAAGGGCGGTAACGTCCCCACCGCGTAGTATATTTATCGGTAATGACTCCCATGAGCGGATCAGTTATCGCATCAATTAAGCGTACAGATAGAAGTAATATAGCAACGTCTTCAGGTTTTAAACCAAAAACATCAGTATAAAAGAAGGTGATAATAAGCATCATGGAGGAAATCACCACGTTAACCGCCATATCACCGGAGCCGTAACCGATTTTTTCTAATATTGAAAGCTTCTGTGAACTCATTGTGCAAACCTTTTAATATGTACAAATCAGTAACTGATTTGCTTATTTGTGAAATTTCTTAGAATAGGGTGTACCTTTTAACGATAATAGTATGCTAGTATTAATCATCATACAATAGTACTTAAGAAAATAATTCAATTTTACGTTAGTTGAAGAACACTTTATCAGGAGAACTGTTTTGTCATTATTAACTTGGTGGAAAAGCAATACTAAGCCTTGCATATATTTATTAACCACTTCTTTATTTACCTTGGGTTGTCAAGCGCAAACACTGCCGCAACTTGATATTCACGATCCCGTTATTGCACAAGAAAATGGCAGGTATTACCTGTTTAGTACAGGTCCAGGTATTACGATATATCAATCTGACGATCTCGTTAACTGGCATTATTCTGATCGCGCCTTTGCAGGCGAACCTACTTGGGCAAAACAAGTATCTTCAAGCTTTGGCGGTCATTTATGGGCGCCAGATATTATCAAACATAATGATTTATTTTACCTTTACTACTCTGTTTCTGCTTTTGGCAAAAACACTTCTGCAATGGGGGTTACGGTAAATAAAACCTTAGACAGCAACTCTCCTGATTATAAGTGGCAAGATCAAGGAATTATTTTACAGTCTGTTCCACACCGTGATTCTTTTAATGCCATCGATCCTAACATTATTTTTGATAAGCAAGGCACGCCTTGGATGAGTTTTGGCTCATTTTGGGGAGGATTAAAAATTGTCAAATTAGCCGATAATTTAACGGAAATAGCACAACCTCAAGTATGGTCAACTATTGCCAAGTTAGATCGTCCAGTTTTTACCAATGAAGCAGAGCCGGGCGCTGCACAAATTGAAGCGCCGTTTATTTACAGAAAAGGTGACTACTTCTACTTATTTGTTTCTTACGGATTATGTTGTCGTGGTGACGACAGCACCTATCACTTAGCGATGGGACGTTCAAAAAGTGTTACCGGCCCATATCTTGATAAAAATGGTAAAGACATGGCACAAGGTGGCGGAACTATTTTACTTAAAGGTAACAAGGCATGGCCAGGATTAGGACATAACAGTGCTTATGAATTTAATGGTAAAGATTACTTGGTTTACCACGCTTATGAGTCAAGTGATAACGGTTTACAAAAATTAAAAATATCTGAAATATCTTGGGATAAAGCTTTGTGGCCAAGTGTTGATGAAAGCACTCTAGATACTTATAGAAGTACGATTGATAAAAAATAAAGAGTCTAACAATGAATGAAAATATAAATAAACAAACAGGTAGTCTGATTAAAAATTTGGGGCAGTTATGTTTAGCCCTAGTGGTTTTTGCAATTGCTGGGTGTGAACAAAGTGATAACTTGGTTATTACGCCAGACACTTCTGTCGAAAAAAATAACAGTAAGTTAACACAAATTGCCAGCGATACTTTTGCTAATCCGTTATTTCGAAATGGTGCCGATCCTTGGATGCACTATTATCAAGGTAACTATTACTTAACTACCACAACTTGGGCTTCTGAACTTGTGATGCGCAAGTCACCCACTATTGAAGGACTGGCTAATGCACCCGCACATAATATTTGGACGGGTGATGATCCGTCACGTTGTTGTAACTTTTGGGCGTTTGAATTTTTCCCGTTTGAAACACCAGAAGGTACACGTTGGTATGTTATTTATACAGCCGGTGAAGAAGGCAACGGGTATCACGCTCAAAAAAATCATATTTTAGAAAGTGAAGGTAGTGACCCTATGGGGCCTTATCAATATAAAGACACGCCAATGAAAGATCATTGGAATATTGATGGTAGCTACTTTAAACATGAAGGTGAATTATTCTTCTTATGGTCAGAGTGGCACGGTGATGACCAAGTTAACTTGATTTCTAAAATGACTAACCCATGGACAATCGAAGGTGAACGTACGGTTATTACTAAACCTGAGTTTGATTGGGAAATTTCAGGTCTACGTGTAAACGAAGGGCCAGAAATTATTAAACATGACGGAAGAACCTTTATTGTTCACTCAGCAAGTTTCTGTAACACCGAAGATTACAAATTAGCGGTTGTTGAATTGACGGGTGAAAACCCTCTTAAAGCAGAGTCTTGGACTAAATATGACGAACCCTTTTTCAGTAAAGGTAATGGCGTTTTTGGCCCCGGTCATCACGGTTTTTTTACTTCACCTGATGGCAGTGAAGAATGGTTAATTTACCACGGTAATTCATCACCAACAGATGGTTGTAGTGGCACCCGTGCTGCACGTGCACAACCGTTCACTTGGTATACTGAAGGTGACAAAAAAGGTTTACCTAACTTTGGTGAACCATTGGCTGATAAAAAACAAATATCTGTACCTAGCGGTGAGCAAGGACCATTATTTGCTAAGGTAGAAGGGGTTAAATACCACATCATAAATAAAGACAGCAGTGCTTGTTTAACAGCTGATAAAACAGGTGCAGTTTCTGTGGGGGCTTGTGCAAGTGAAGCAAGCCAATGGGTTGTTGATCCAGCAGGTGATGGTTTCTACCGTTTCGCTAATGCTGACTTTGGTTCTTTTTTAACGGAAGAAAATTGTTTGTCAGGAAATAGCAATGCAGTAACGGCTGGTGCGTGGACATCATCAACCTGTCAACGTTTCAATATTGATGCATCTCATGATGGTTGGTTCCGTTTTGCTAACGAACAATCTATTAATAATCTACAAGCTAAAGACTGTGCTGCTACAAGTGGTACGGCAGTAACTACTGGTAAAAACCGTATTGAAAGCTGTACTGATTGGCGTATAGAGCCAGTATCAAGCTTAGCTATTATTAATGCTTATAGCGGTAAAGTGATCACGGTTGATGAATGTAGTACAGAAGAAAATGCCAATGTAAGCCAACAAGCCTATACCGATGTTGCCTGTCAAAAATGGCAAGCACAAGCGACAGACAATGGTTATTACCGTTTTCAATCACTTAACAATAGTGAAATGTGTTTAGCGATTGAAACTGGCGAGCAAGTGAAAGTGCCGGGTAATTTAGTACAAGCCTCTTGTCAAAGTGATATGAGTGAATGGCGCATTGAGTTTTTACAACAAGGTACGGTGCGTTTTGTTGGGCGTAGAGCTGGTGCGCTAACATTAGATAGTAAAGATTTAATTAATAATGGCGCTAATGCCTTCCAACAAGTATGGAAAGATACTATTGACCAACATTTTTACTTGAGAGTTGCCCAATAAAAACCGCTTTATCAGCCACCTTTATTTATGTACAGATCATAACAAGTGGAACAACGTGAAGATTAATATGAAAAATATTCTAGTGAAAGTATCTAAACGCATTCTATGTACCAGTATCATGGCAAGCTGTATAGGCTATAGCGCATTATCAACGGCGAAAAACCCAATTATTGACAGCGTATTTACCGCCGATCCTGCCGCTATTGTCCACGGCGATACTGTTTATTTATATACTGGCCATGATGAACAAGTGCCAGGAAAAGCAGGCTTCGTTATGAATGACTGGTTGCTATTTTCTTCAAATGACATGGTGAACTGGCAATCACATGGACCGATATTAAAGGTCACTGATTTTAAGTGGGCTAAGCACTCAGCATGGGCAGCACATATGGTAGAGCGTGATAATAAGTTCTATTTTTATACCTCAGTGTATTATGACAAAGGTGAAAATCCTGGTTTTGCTATTGGCGTAGCGGTAGCTGATAAGCCCACTGGCCCCTTTAAAGATGCTCGTGGTAGCGCCTTATTAACCAATAATATGACGACTCATTCGTCAAATAATTGGGATGATATTGACCCCGCCATTTTCATTGAAGAAAATGGCGATGCTTATATGTTTTTTGGTAACTTTATTCCTAAATACGTCAAGCTAAAAGACAATATGATCGAGCTTGATGGCGAAATAAAAGTACTCGATATCCCCCATTTTACGGAAGCACTTTGGCTACATCAAAAAGATGATTATTACTATTTAACCTATGCCAGTGGTTTACCTGAAACCATTCATTATGCCATGAGTAAAAGTATTCATGGGCCTTGGAAATATAAAGGTTTACTAAATGAAGTGGCTGGTAACAGTAATACTAATCATCAGTCCATTATTGAGTTTAAAGGTAAAAGTTACTTTATTTATCATACCGGTGCTACTCAACATAATTCACCGATTGGTATTGGTGGCGAGTTTCGCCGTTCAGTTGCCGTTGATGAATTAAAATATAATGTCGATGGCACACTACAGCCGATCATCATGACCTCAAAAGGTATTGTTGAACCAGTCAAATAATTGCTTTAAAGAAACATTAACGCAAAAAATATAAAAATATGCGTTTGACTAAATAGTAGTTAACGCAATGAGAGGATAGAGATGAAAAAACTATTATGTGGTTTATTTTGTGCCACCTTAACAACTGGTTTGACATTTAATGCACCAGCGTTAGCAAAAAATCCAATTACCGATAAAATGTTTACCGCTGATCCTGCCGCTATGGTGCATAACGGTACGGTTTACCTCTATACCGGACATGACGAAGACTCTGACAACACATTCTATAAAATGAACGACTGGTTACTATTTACTTCTACTGACATGGTTAACTGGGAGCATCAAGGGCCGATCATGAAAGTTACTGACTTTGCATGGGCGAAAGAGCATGCATGGGCGGCGCACATGATAGAGCGCGACGGTAAATTTTATTTTTACACTTCAGTTTATCAAAAAGACAAAAAAGGCTTCGCGATTGGTGTTGGCGTAGCAGATACCCCTTATGGGCCATTTAAAGATGCCCGTGGTAGTGCCTTATTAACCAATGATATGACTACTCATACCAAAAATGATTGGGACGATATTGACCCTGCCATTTATATTGAAGAAAACGGTGACGCTTACATGTTTTTTGGTAACTTAGTGCCTAAATACGTCAAACTTAAAGACAATATGATTGAGCTTGATGGTGAAATTAAAGTTCTTAATTTACCTAACTTTACCGAAGCACTTTGGGTGCATAAAAAAGGTGAATATTACTATGTTTCTTATGCCAGTGGTTTTCCTGAAACGATTCATTATGCAATGAGTAAAAGTATTCATGGTCCGTGGGCATATAAAGGTTTGTTAAATGAAATGGCCGGTAATAGTGAAACCAATCACCAGTCGATTATTGAATTTAAAGGTAAAGATTACTTTATCTATCATAATGCTGCGATACAGCACAATTCGGGCATTGGCGCTGGTGGACGTTACCGACGCTCCGTAGCTGTTGATAAATTAGAATACAACATTGACGGCACCATCAAGCGTATCATCATGACCTCAGAAGGTATCACCGAGCTGGCTAAGTAACAACAACCTAGCCCTTTCAGACCAAAAATATTATCGATTTTTTTTGGTCTTTTTTATGTAAGAGTTTTTTTACGTCTATAAAAGAATAGGTCAGTTGGAGAAACCTAATGAATCACTATTTAAAAGCACTACTAGCTGGCACTGTTTTATCTTTGTCTAGTTGTGCATTATATCAAAAAACCAGCCTTGTTCAGGCGCGCTTTGTACCTGAGCGAATGGATGATTTTGCTTTTGAAAATGATAAAGTCGCATTTCGTGTCTATGGCCCAGCGCTTAAAAATTCACAAGAAAACAATGGTACTGATTGCTGGTTAAAACGTGTTGACTATCCCATTGTTGATAAATGGTATCAAGGTCATACCGAGGGTATTTCATATCATGAAGATCATGGTGAAGGTTATGATCCCTATCATGTTGGTAATTCATTAGGTTGTGGTGGTGTTGCGTTATGGGATAACACGGCAACTAATGGTGACAAACTCGTTCAGCCCAATGTTTACACCCAGTATAAAGTGATAGAAAAAACGGCTGATAAAGTTGTATTTGAGCTGAAATATCACTATAGCGACAAAAACATTGATGAAACCAAACGGATCATGCTAGCAACCGGCAGCCAGTTTTATCAAGCAGAAAGTCAGTTCACTCAAAATGGTCAACCCATTCAAGTAGAAGTCGCTGTGGGTGTGACAACTCACGACGGTAAGGCCACGGCAACAGTTAATTCTGAAGGTGATACCATAACTACATGGGAAACCATTGATGGCAGCCAAGTAGGCACCGGTGTTGCGTTACCTAAATTTACCCACACACAATATATTGAACAAAAAAGTAAGTTTAAAGACCGCTCTCATGCCTTATTAGTGACTAAAACAGATGAAGCGGGTAAGCTAACTTATTACGCAGGTTTTGCTTGGAGTAAAGTCGGAGAAATAACAACCAACAAAGCTTGGCAAGCTTACGCTGATAACTATTTAGCCGATAAAAGTGGCAAGCTTGAAATCACCCCTAGCGCAGTAAAATCATTAACTAAAAAAGTGGCAGATTGGCAAATTGAGCATCATGAAGAACAAGGGCAATATCGCGCGATCCCACGCAAGCCACCAGAGTGGATGAACCGTGATCGTTATCACGACTTAGAATGGCATCATGGCGCATTATACGCCGGTATGAATGAATGGCGTAAAATTGCTGATGATCCTAAATACACCAATTGGTTAAAAGCAATTGGTGAGCGTAACGACTGGACCTTGCATCAAAGACCTTACCATGCCGACGATCATACAGTTGGTCAATTTTATTTAGACTTTTACCAGCAGTTTCATAAGCCAGAAATGCTTGAACCAACGCGCAAACAATTTGATTGGATTTTAAACAACCGAAAAACAGGTACATTAAAGTGGTTAGCTGCAGATACCCATGCGCACGATCGTTGGGGTTGGTGTGATGCTTTATTTATGGCACCTCCGGTATGGGCACGTTTAGCTAAAGTAACCGGCGAAGAAAAATATCTTGATTTCATGCATCAAGAATATAAAGCGACATATGATTTATTATGGAGTGAAAAAGATCAGTTATTCTGGCGTGATTCAAGTTACTTTAGCCAACATGAACAAAACGGCAACGATGTTTTTTGGGCGCGTGGTAATGGTTGGGTATTTGGTGGCTTAGCCTTAATGATCCCTGATTTACCACCAACTTGGCAAGGTCGTGAATTTTATATTGAGCTTTACCAAAAAATGGCGGCTCGTTTAAAAAACATTCAACGTGAAGACGGTACTTGGTCAATGGGTCTACTAGGTGGTACCGAAGGCTACCCAATTAAAGAAACCAGTGGCACGTCGTTTTTTACTTATGGTTTAGCTTGGGGTATCAACCAAGGCTATTTAGATAAAGAAACCTATCGTCCCGTTATTATGAAATCATGGACGGCTCTATCTAAGTCAGTAACAAGTGAAGGTTTATTAGGTTTTGTTCAACCAGTTGGTGCAGCCCCTGGTGATTCTTTCCCTGATTATACTGAAGTTTATGGTGTTGGTGCTTTCTTAGCTGCCGGTACAGAAATGTACAAATTATTAATGGCTGAAGATGCTGAAAAAAAGCTAACGGTTAATTCGGTCAAAACCCTAATGCATAACGCGGGTTGGTGTTGGTTTCAAGACCCGCGTGCCATCATTAAAGATGGTAAGCTTATTATCGGCAGCGTCGCTGGTAATGGTCTCGGTGATGCGGCGGTAGGTGTTTATGACTTAGAAGATCAACAAGTGTTAGGTAGAACCAGCTTACAAGCTAATTTTGAACATGATGATCACAACTCACCAGTATTTTATGCTCAACCTGACGGTAGCCTTTTAACCGTTTATGCTAAGCATAATTCCGAAAAAGTGCATTATTACCGCGTATCAACCTCAGATGACTTTTTAACATGGGGTGAAGAAAAAACCATTGAAAGCCCAGTTAATGTTACCTATATGAATCTTTATAATTTATCTGAAGAAGATACATTATATAATCTTTACCGTGGTATTGATTGGAACCCTACTTATGTTACCTCTAAAGATAATGGTAATACCTGGAGCGATGAACACGTTCATTTAATTCAAAATGAAGTGGCAGGATTTCAACGACCGTATGCACGTTATGCAGGTAATGACAAAGATACCATTGGCCTTTCATTTACCGATGCACACCCAAGAGATTTTGGTAATAGCATTTATTATGCAGAATTTCGCAGGGGTAACTTTTATCGTGTAGACGGCACGTTTATTAAAAATTTAGCAAAAGATGGCCCACTTAAACCATCAGAAGCTGAAAAACTCTTTCAGGGCGGTGGTGGTAAATACCGAGGTAACGAACTTAGCGTAGAAAAAAGTGCCTGGACCAGTGCCGTTGCATTCGACAAAAATGGCTATCCTCATATCGCTTACACGTATTATTTAAACAATCAAGATCAGCGCTATCGCTTAGCGTCTTGGGACGGTAAAAAATGGTATGACCGAGAAATCGCTTTTGCCGGTAGTCGTTTATATGAACGTGAAGCTAGTTATACCGGTTTAGTTTCTGTTGATCCAACTAACCCAACTCATGTCGTTATTTCAACCAATGTTAATCCAAATACCGGCAAGTCACTTGCTATGCCTCATCAAATTTTCCATGCGAAAATTCAGTTAGATGACAATACCGATAATATTGAGTGGCAGCAACTAACCAACGATAAACACAATGAAAACCTTCGCCCAATGATAGTTAATGGTGAAAAACACAATGTAATTTTATGGTTACAAGGCCAATTTAATACCTACACTGATTATTATTTAGATGCGGTAGGGATCGAATACTAATTAAAGAATAAGATCTAGAACAAGATTAATAACAATAATCTTCATATTAATTTTTGAATGAAAGAAAGAGCAATAAAACTGAGAAATCATTTGTTGCTCTAATTTTTAATACATTTAGCTTTTTAGCTAGTACAGCTTTATTGATAGATGGTTTACTAAGCACGCACCGTTCAAGGCGGTGGATTAAAAATCTCGGTCTGAAAGTTTAGCATTTCTGCTGAAAGCAATTTCTCTACTATAATATTGTAGCCCCATATAATAAATGCAACTGCTCGCTTGAAGCTAACTTATTTAAAGGCAGTGAGTAAATAAACATTTTGTCAAAGAATTAAGCTAATCATTATAACTTCGAAAGATGTTCTTTCGGTAAAATTGCCCATTAAAAAACGCAGTCATGGCTGCAAATTGTAAAAACATTCATATTCAGATTTTTTGTAATAATAAAAAACTTTGTTGCCTTATTTGTATTACAATACTACTATAGTATTGTAATACGCTGGATGGGTTAATGAGTTTAGCTTGATCCGACATAGCAAAAATATAAAAAAAATATATGTCTATCAATATGAAAAGGGGAAAGTAATGTTCAAAAAAAGCATAATCAGTTCATCAATTGCAATGGTATTTTCACTTGGCTGTGGCCAAGTATTTGCTGCTAATGACGAAGCTGGTCAAGAAAAAAATGCAGTTGAAGTAATAGAGGTTCGAGGCGTAAAAGCCAGTATTATCTCGGCACGTAACTTTAAAATGGAATCAAATGATATTATTGATTCTATTGTTGCTGAAGATATTGGTAAGTTACCTGATAACAGTGTCGCTTCAGCAGTACAACGTGTAACAGGTGTACAGGTAAGCCGTACAAATGGTGAAGTAGATCAAGTATTAATCCGTGGTTTACCAGATGTTGTGACAACAATGAATGGCCGCAATGTTTTTACCACAACCGGTCGTTCAATTGCATTAGCAGATATTCCAGCTGATTTAGTATATAAAATTGATGTTAAAAAATCACAAAGTGCCTCTGATCATGAAGGTGGTATTGCAGGCGCGATCGACGTGCAATTACGTCGTCCATTTGATTTTGACGATGGTTTTACTGCAGCGGGTGGTTTACGTTATGAATATAGCGATAAAGCAGAGTCATGGAATCCAATTGGTAGTGTAACCCTTAACAATAACTGGGAATCTGATGCTGGTAAATTTGGTGCTTTAATTAGTGTCTCTCATCAAAACCGTGATTTTATGGATCAAGTTAACTTCGTTACAGCACCAAATGTTTTGCCAGACTCCGTTGTTAATGACCCCAATTCAGCGACGCCAAATATCCCAGGAGAAGCTTCTATAGCACCTAATGTTATTGGTGGTTATTTCCGTTATGGTGACCGTACTCGTGACTCAATTAATGCTTCATTTCAATGGGCACCTACGTTAGATAGTAGCTATTATTTCGATTTTTTCTCGGTCGATTATGAGCAAAATAACGAACAAAACTTTTGGGTACCACTTCCTGATTGGGGTGGTTGGGGAGCAGGTTATGTTGATTCATATAAACCAGGTACCAACGTAGCGCAATCATTTGTTCGTCCAGATAATGCCGGTACAATTACCAGTAATCAATCATTTAGCAATGTATCAGATACTAAACAATATGCTATTGGTGGTAAGTGGTACTTAGATAATTTGACGGTAAGTAGTGATTTATCATATACAGACAGTACAGCCAGTAATAAAGGCTTTATTCTTGATTTAGCTTTTTTTGCTGACAATATTACTTATGATTATTCAAAAAATGGCTCTGGTGTTTCTGATGTAGATATTCGTAATGCTGATGGTTCTACTTATGACATGACCGATTTAAGTATTTATGAATTACTGACGTTTTTTGATCAACATAGTCAACAAGAAGGGAGTGCGATAGATTGGACTCTTGATGCAAGTTATCAACTTGATGATTCATGGATCACTTCAATTGACTTTGGTACTCGCTTAAGTAACCGCAAAGCATTTAATCAAGAGGCTGATACAGGTGGTCGTGGTAATCAATCAGGAGCCCGTGTTCCTTTGACCGATTTTTCGGGTATGGAAAGTTTTACACCGACAGGCTTTATGTCGGATGTTACTCAACTAAATAATACCCAATGGTTAACACCTGATGCGGATTATTTATTAGAAAACCGCCGTGATATTCGTGAAGCGATGGGCTATTCACCAGAAGATCCTGAATTTTTACCGGCTCGATACTACGATAATACCGAAAAAAATTACGCCGCATATATTCAAGCCAATTTTGCACATGAAATTAATCATATGCTACTTGAAGGACGAGCTGGCCTACGTGTTGTTCGTTTAGACACAGAATTAAACGGTAATACTATTAATGATGGCGTTGCGTCGCCAATTACCGTTGATACGTCAGACACGTTAGTTTTACCTTCTGTTAATTTACGTTTGCAAGCGTTTGACAATGTTTATTTCCGTGCAAGTTATGGTGAAACAATTTCTCTGCCTAATTTTGCTGACTTGAATCCAGGGGTTAGTTATTTTAGTCCATCTGAAACCTCGTCATCGTTCGGTACTGGAGACGGTGGTAACCCTGAGTTAAAAGGGGTTGAGTCGGTAAATTATGATTTATCTGCTGAGTGGTACTTTGATGAAACAAGCTCTGTAACTGCTGGTCTTTTTTATCGCGAAATTGACGGTTATATACAATTCTACAGTAATCCAGAAGTTGTTAATGGCACAACATATAATGTAACTCGCCCTGAAAATACCGGTGCAGGTACCCTTGAAGGCGTTGAATTAGCTTATACGCAATTTTTTGATAACTTACCAGATTTGCTGCAAGGTTTAGGTGTTCAAGTTAATGCGACATTCTTAGATGGTGAAACTGAAGGCCCTGATGGTGAAATGCAGCCGTTAGTTAATATCTCTGATAAATCATATAATGCGGTATTAATGTACGAACGTGGTGATGTTTCAGCGCGTTTAGCTTGGAACTGGCGTAGTGAATGGTTTGGTAGTTTCAATGCGGCAGGTGCTCAACCAGGTAGCTCTGTTGTTCATGATTCTATACAATCATTAGACTTTTCTGTTTCATATGATTTAAATGAAAATGTCACCTTGTCATTTGATGGTACTAACATCACCGATGATGAAGCAACCGATTATTTTGGTGGTGATTCGTCTGCCGATGCTACTTTGTATCCACGTGATACTTATATTCGTGATAGAACATTCTCATTAGGTGTTCGTGTTCGGATGTAAATAGCTAAGCAGAGTTAATAGTTTATTTATTAAACTCAATAAAATGTTAAAAGGCAGATCGTAATGATCTGCCTTTTTTATTATTTCAAAAAATAGAGGGTAATTGAATGTTCAACTCCCATCTATATTGGTTTAAACTTTTTTAATCAGCCACTTAACAAAAAACTTAGAAAGCTTAACATTACGAGTTCGTAATGAATTGAAGTAGATGATTAATAGACCTTACTTCTTTACTTTAATGACAAAACCATCACTACCATTTAGTTTTATGGTTGTGGCTTTTGAAAGCTCAAGTGAATCATTCAACATCTCACGCTCAGTTTTTCCTGAGTGAATATATTGCGCAGATTTTCCGTTTAAAAAGCTTAAATCTAGCGTTAATGTTTTTTCAATATTTTCACCGTTAATACCGGTAATGTACCACGTGTTTTCAAAGCGACGGGCAAATATCGCTAATTTTCCAGGGTAACCAGCAATAAATTTAGACTCATGCCATTGTGGTGGTAAATTTTGTAAAAAGTGTTTAATAAACTCAGGCACATTTTTCATACCATTAGGTGTTTCGACAATATGTTGAATACCAGAAGTAAATAAAACCGTTTGTGCTAACCCAAAACTGTTTGACGTTTTACGCTCAATACTTGGAATATCATTAAAGGTCGTTGGGGTAAAATCCATTGGATCAAACAAATTACGAGTAAAGGGCAACATCGCACTATGACTTGCTTCTAAATCAGCATTTTCTTGGAAAAAGGTGATCATTTCAAAGCCTTTAATGGCTTCAACCGTTAACAGGTGAGGGTAAGTACGTTGCCATCCGCGTGGTAAGGTTGCGCCATGAAAATTCACTAATAATTTATGCTTAGCGGCATCTTGTAATATCTCATGATAATAGTTAATCATTGATTGGCCGTCACCCGCAAAAAAGTCAATTTTAACCCCCTTAACCCCCATGTTAGCTAATTTTGCAAATTGTTCATTACGTAGTTTAGCAGTTAATAACTGACCTTTAGGTGAATATGGGGTAATGTTCCAGTCACCTGATGAGTTGTACCACACTAAGACACCAATATTTTTAGTGGCGGCATAATCAACTAATTCTTTTAACTTTTTATCACCAATTTTTCTATCCCAATCTGCATCAACTAAGGTGTATTGCCAGTTCATATCAGCAGCGTGATCGACAAAGGCTTTTTGAATAGGGTAGATGGTGGCATCGTCTTTTAATAAGCCCCAACTCCATGATGAAACGCCCGGTTTAACAAAGTCAGTATCAGTAAGTGTTGAAGGCGCTGCTAAGTCAGTACCTAAGGTACTGTTTGCTACGGTGGCTAAATCGCCAATGGCAATAACACGCCAAGGTGATATTACAGGTAAGTTACCTTTTGCTAATAAATCGCCTTTTACACCATCATTAATATAAACTTCTGCCGCCATTGGTTGACCTATTTTATACTCGCCATTAGGCGATTGGGCTCGTAGTCTTGAGGCATGAAAATCAGCGGTAAGGTTGGCTTCAGTAATAGCAAACCAAGTGTCTTTGTGCTCGCCAGTATTAAATAAGGCTGGAAATACCCAGCCTGCCGATGAAGGTGAGGCTTGGCCAACAGGGATGGCTAGTTGATAATGTTCTTCATAAGACGGATTGGTATTTGACCAACCTGTTTGAGCGACAGCAATAGGTTGTAACCATGCTGTTGAGTCAGCTGTAAATGCAAAACTGGTGCTTTCTTCAATCATTGATACTTGGGTAGTTTTACTATCATCGTTATCAGCTAATACCTGATAACGAAAAGCAACACCATCATCAGAGACTCTAAAAGTAATGCTAAGTTTTTGTTTTTCAGTATTTTCAAAGGTGTAGGTTTGCTCATTTGCTTAGTAAGTTACCTCACGTTGTTTACCAGTAAATAAATGATATTGCTCGCTAACAGTAGTTATACCTGAGGTTGAAATTAAGTTTAATCGAGTCGATAAGTCACGATCAGTGAGCTTTATACCAAGCGTTGATGCTTTTAGTACAAGGTTAGTGCTTCGACTGATTTGATACTTCGCTTGCTGCTGAGTATCAACAAAAACCTCAATGGCTAATTCACCATTGGGGCTGGTTAATTTCTGGATATTAGTTGTCTTAATATTATCGCTACTGCAGGAACTGATAAGAAAAATAAACAGTAATGGCGTTATTGATAGTGTTATATATTTCATTTTTTATCTTATTTTAGTTAAAAAAAAACCCGTAATAAAACGGGCTTTTTAAAGATTATATTAGTAATTACATTGAGTAACGTACACCTAAAGCAAAAGTACGACTGATTATGCTATTACCAAAGTTATGCGTGTTTTGATTACCTTTACCGTAATAACTTTGTGCTAACTCATTGGCTAAGTTAGTTGCATCAAATGTAACGGTTAAATTTTCTGAAACATCGTAGCTTAATTGGAAGTCTACACTGGTTTCAGGACGACGCCATACTTGTAAAGGGTTTGCGAATAAAGCATCTTCATTGTTATTAAAGAATGCTTCGCGATAAACGTAAGATAAACGCATATCAAAGTTTTCTTTTTCATAAATAAATACTGTACTGTATGAGCTATCAGATACACCTGGTAAATCACTTTTAAAACTTCTTGTGATTTCACCTGCTTCATTCGTTTCAAATAACTCTTGTGAAGAAGATAACGAAGTGTAACTTGCTTGAATACCAAAACCATCAAGTATTTCAGGTAAATTTTCAGGGAAGTATATCAAGCCAAGTTCAAAACCTGTTAACTCACCATTAGAAGCGTTTGATGGTTGACTAACTACATAATCATCAGCATCGATATCGGCATCGCCAGCATAGAATTGACGATTACGAAATGGCACAACAAAACCTTCAATTTCACGTTTGAAAAGTGTCCCGTAAACGGAGCTTGAATCGGCAAAATACCATTCGGCCGCTAGATCAATGTTTTTAGATTCTGTTGGTTTAAGGTTTGGGTTACCGCCATCACCAGTACCGTAGCCTACGTTGGTGATATCTTCATTGTAATTAATATTAGCATTTAATTGAGCAAAACCAGGGCGACGTAGTGTTTCACCATAAGTTAAGCGCAAGTTAATATCGTCAGTAATGCCGTAACGAATCGCAAAACTAGGTAATACCGAATTAACACTTGCGCTATCTGTGGTTGTAGCATCAACGCCAATGAATGTCATGTCTGTATCCGCTTTAACGTAACGCACACCTACCTGGCCGTCTAATGGGCGGCCATTAATTTCAGTGGAAAAATCTGACATTACATAAAGTGATACTTGTGTCTCATCAATCTCAAAATTCTTTTCTAAAGCGCGTTCAGATAAACCATAGGTGTTACGAATATCAGCTGTGTTACCAAATAAATAATCAGCATCAGCAACAATCCATGTATCATTAAACCCTCTTGCTTCACTGAAAAAACCACTGGTAGTCATGATTAACTCTTCGCTAAAGGTGCCATCAGTAATATGCTGGGCTAAATTCCCACCTAAAAATCCGTCTTGACCACGGTCTGATTCACTCGCTTTACGCTTATCAACATTAAGACCAAACTTAAGGTTTTGTAACCAGCCCATATCATCAAAAACATATTCACCATCAGCTGTCCAAGTTAAGGCGCTACCTTTATTCTCCGTGCCGCTATCATAGAATTGAGCCACATTCCACAGCGCTGCTTGAGCAATATTACTCTCGTCAATGTCAGTCGCAGGATTATCTATATAAGATAATGCAGGTAAACCGTCACTTTCGTTAAAATCAACATCAATTTGGTGATGTGTGCCATCAAAGCGCATGGCAAGAAATTTATCTTCAAATGTTGATTTTTGATAAACAACTTCAGATTTTAATGAAAGGTTGTTACTAAGTTCCCAGTTACCTCCTAAAGCATAAACATAACTATCCGTTTTTGCTTCAAGACTATCACCACTCATAAAGGCATAGGGGTTATTGACTAAACGTTCTTTTACGATGTTAGTGCCAGGGAATAATTCTGGTGTAGGTAAACTACCGGCGTCGCCCCACCAATCTGCAAATGAAAACTGTAATGAGGTAGTCTGTTTATTGCGATAACCGTTATAAAAAGCTTCAAAAATGTATTCAGAACTGTCATTCGGCGCATATTGTAAAGCAATATTTGCTGCGGGGCGTTCACGCGCACCAGTAACATCAGCACCAAAAATAGCATCACGTCCTAATAAATAAGCTACATCTTCACCATTCAGTGGCATAGTTGAACCTGCTGCTGAAGGTAAACCTGCTTCTGTACCTGCTTGCCAACCAGAGAATATACGTTCTAACGGTCCAAAGCCACCGCCTCCCGCTTGTGTAACAAATGGTACCATTGCTCCAGGTGTAATTGATTGGTCACGGTAATTCGTTTCGGCATATGAAACGTTAATTAAGGCACCGAATTCTGAATTAGCACTAAGATCCCAGCGATCAGATAATAACATGCTTACATTAGGATCATTTTCACCTGCTTCTTCTTGACGGATCATTCGTGCAGCAACCACCACTTTACTATCATCAAAATTAAATGGGCGGTTGGTATGAATGTCAATAACACCAGCAATACCACTTTCAATTAAATTAGCAGAGCGTGTTTTATATATATCAACACCACGTAATAAACTTGCAGGAACATCTTGTAATGCAACACTTCGACCAGAAGCAGTAAAAATATTACGACCATTAATTGTAGTCGTTACATCATTTAAACCACGAATAGAAACAGTTGATACTTCACCAGCACCACGGTCGGTAACTTGAACACCTGTTACACGTTGTAAAGCCTCAACTACGTTGTTGTCTGGAAATTTACCTATGTCTTCAGAAACAATAGCATCAACAAGTTGTAGACTTTGACGCTTGATATTTAACGCGGCATTTAAGCTAGAACGTAAACCTGTGACTTCAATAACTTCTATTTTTTGTTTTTCTGCTTGCTCAGTAGTGTTTTCTTCAACTTCAGCAGCATAAAGTGATTGGCTAGCTAAAGCACAAAATATTGCTGTAGCTAGATGTGTTTTTTTAAACATGTTTGTAATCCCCATTAGATAATTTACTCCGTTAGTATTCTTATATCTAGTTTGACGGAGTGGTAATTAAGTTTTTCATTTGGTTTATCATTGACCAATTTTTTTAATTTGTTTGGATCTATAAACAAATTCTTAATAGTCTAAAATAATATTATTGTATGATGAATAAGGTTGTCAACCTGTTAATTTAATAAAAGTGTATAAATTATAGAAACTTTTATTATTTCATAATCTTGTATGATGAAATTGTTTTTATTTTAAAATAGTAAAATTATTATTCAATTATTAACTTGACATTACATAATGGTATTATTGTATGATAAATGTGTTTTATTGAGCAGAGATAGGAATTTAAATGGCTAAATTAAGTTTGATAATGATGATAACTACAAGTGTTTCCATTGCTGATTTATTTTCTACAACAACAGGTAATTTTACCTTAGGTGTGAATTACTGGGATACCCCATTTGTTGGCTTGATTGACGAGTTAAGAATATATTCCAATGCAATCTCATCAGCTGATGTTTCAGCTTTATATAACGAAAGTAACTAATTAACTTATGTCGAATTAAACGCTAGAACGGTACTCTAAAATGCCCTTCTAGCGTTGATGTTGTAACTGTTTATCCATCAATTATATGGTTTTAGGAGTTACTTAATGCACTCGGAGAAAACTACTTACTTTATGAAAAATATAAATTATCTGTAACTTAACCAGTAAATTTACTTAGTAAGCAAGACGAAGTATTAACAGCATAAATGAATCGTATTACTTTAATACCTTATTTTGGTATGGCGAGATTTCTTTGTCTTTAATTTATATTTTTCATGGAGTAATCATTCATGATTCAAAATTAAAATAAAAAACTACAAGAGGATAATAATGAAAATAACAAATAAAAAATTCCGCCTATTCAGTATTACTTACCTAATACTTGGCTTAATGACAAGCCAATATGCTCAAGCTAATGTGATTAATAGTGACTTTGGTAGTGCTTTTGATGACTGGCAAGGAGAAGTGATTACTTATAATTATGGCATACCCGGTGATACTGAAAGTTCTGGCGATATTTTTGGCAGCTTTGCTGATAATTTTGATACATTAGCAAATAGTGCAACGGTCATGACAACATCTGATGAAGAGAATGACTATTGGAGCGTGGTATTATTTCAAGACTTCACTGTTAATACTGTTACAGCAGGTAGCCGACTAACCTTGTCGCTTGATGTGAGTTTTAATTTAACAAATTCTCTTTATGATAATGTTTTTGCACAATTATTAGATTTAGATGACAACTTATCGGCGATAGATTTAACCAGCGGCGGTGATTTTGATATTACCGCATGGCATGGTGCTAATGCGACAATTCAGTTCGGTGTTGTTGATGGTGACTATGACCTTTTTGACTCACTTACCGTATCAAATTTAAGCATTACAGAAACATTCGCTGAAGTACCTGAACCGGCAACAATGTTTATTTTTCTTGTGGGTGTGGTTGCATTAATACGTAAGCGTTGTGCTATAAAATCCTCTTTTTTTACTAAAAGAATGGGGTAATATTATGAATATAAAATTAGCACCTGCTGAAATTAAGAGTCCTTTCATTACTCGTTCTTTTATCGCCTTATTTATGTTTACTTTTTGTCTGCTCATTAGCAGTATGAACACTTATGCTACTGATGGAGAGTGGCTAACTGTTAATGATGCAACTATTGAACAAGGCAATCGTTTTTATCTTCGTGGTACGGGTTATTATACCGATAATACTATTGTTATGGATGGCGCAGAGGTCACTGAGCAATTACGACTTGTGGTAACGAGTAGTAGTTTTGCAGTGCTCAACGCTGATGGCGTTAATGCCAGTGGCTTACCATATTTTGACTTGGTTGATCCAAATATTAGTACTCGTATTATTTTCGAACGTGCGCGCGGTGCTTTTAGTTATACAGTTCAGTTAGAGAAGTTTGTTTTACCGTTACCGCCAGCACGTCCGAGTGTTGATACCGCTATAACGTTAAATGATTATGGCGTACATGATCCGTCAGTGATTAAAGTAGATGATACTTACTATGTTTTTGGTTCTCATTTAGCCGCAGCAAAAACAACCGATTTAATGAATTGGCAAGCGCTGCATGAAGGCGATAATTTTACCAATGGTCTTTTATTTTCACCAACCTATGCTGATGCATTACCTGAAGCTATTGATTGGACCGGCGGCTTTGTTGGTTCATGGGCTTCTGATGTAATTCAGTTAACGGATGGTAAATTCTATTTCTATTATAACCATTGCGGTAATCCAGGTTCAGGTGAATGTAATATGCCGCATTCATATTTAGGGGTTGCGGTTTCTGACAATGTAGAAGGGCCTTACGTCGACAAAGGTATTTTTCTTAAATCAGGTACTTTAAGCAGCGTAACTGCTGAAGACTTACCTGACGGTATAAATAGTTATGTTGATGGTCAAATGCCAAATGCTATTGACCCTAATGTGTTTTATGACAAAAACGGTGGCTTATGGATGATCTATGGCTCGCATTTTGGTGGTATTTGGGTACTTGAAATGGACGAAGCTACGGCTATGCCAAAACCAAATCAAGGTTATGGCACACGTTTAACGGGCGGTAATTTTTATGCAAACGAAGGTTCGTATATGCTTTATAGTCCGATCAGTGATTATTACTACTTATTTACCTCATTAGGTGGTTTTAACTCTGATGGTGGTTATAACATGCGTATATCTCGTTCACGTACACCAAATGGCCCATTTTTTGATGCTGATGGTTTTAACATGGCTGATGTTTGGGGTGATCCGCAAGAGCATGGTGTGAAATTAATGGGGGGGTTTACTTTTGTTGCACAAGCGGGTGATGAAGGTGGTAGCCAAGGCTATTTATCGCCAGGTCATAACTCTGCTTATTATGATGAAGCGTTAGATAAACATTTATTAATTACCCATACACGTTTTCCTAATCGTAGTGAAGAGCATGCTATTCGTGTTCATGAAATGTTTATTAATGAAGATGATTGGTTAGTTGCATCACCACATCGTTATGTACCAATTAACGGTGATACAAATGTAAATACTGATGATTTAGTCGGTAATTATCGTTTTATTAATCATGAACATGACACTAATATAGCAGCGAAAACATCGGTTTATATCAGGCTAACCGCTGACGGCCAAATTACCGGTGAATATACGGGTACTTATACCGTTTCTACAACTGAGCCAAGTAATATTAGTTTACAGCTAAATAGTCAAAGTGGTTTTGCTGGTGGCACCTTCAACGGTGTTGCTCAATGGCAATATAACGATGTTTTAGGGCAATTAGTTCCTACCTTTACAGCACTTTCTTCTGATGGTATTTCAGTGTGGGGATCACAATTACCACATAAATCAACCGCAGAACTATTAACCGTTATTGCTGATAGCTTAACGATTAAATCAAGCGTTAATACTACCAAAATTAGTTTACCAACTCGTGCAACTCGTGGTGGCACAATTACTTGGCAAAGTTCTCACCCACAAGTAGTAACATCTGATGGCACGGTTATACGTCCATCGGTTGGCGAAGCAGATGCCGTGGTAACATTAACCGCCTTGATTGATGTTAATGGCGAACACGTTGAAAAGGTATTTGTTGTTACTGTAAAAGCTAAACGCGTTTATAATCGTGTTGCTCAATTTAATTTTGAAAATAACTTAGTTGATCATTTAGGTGGATTTGCTGATGCGACACCAGTCTTGGGCACGCTAGGTAATTTAGGTGGTATTATTGCTTACTCAGCAGGGGTTAATGGCCAAGCGGTAATGTTAGATGGCACAACCGGCGTTCAATTACCTGATAATTTGATCACTAATTATCAATATACCGTTTCTTTTTGGATCAACCCTACGACTATCAATGGTTTTACCCCCGGATTTTTTGGTGCAGCTTCAACCAGTGCTTGGTTAAGTTTTTTACCTGAAAGCTGGGACGAAAATACGATGCTATGGAGTGGACAAGCGTGGTTTGACGGTAGTGCAGGTGAGCGAATTTTAGTAGATCAATGGACGCATATGGCTTTTTCGGTTGATAACGGTGTGGTGAAAGTTTACCTCGATGGCGTAGAAAAGTTTTCTGGTGGTACTATTGCCGATTTATTTTCTAATAGCCCAAGTGTTTTTGGCTTAGGGGTTAACTATTGGGATTTACCTTTTAATGGGTTAATTGATCAACTTGCTGTTTATGATATGAATTTATCGCTTGATGAAATTATTGCTTTAGATATTGAGCAATTAAGTAATGCTGAGTTATTAACTCGAGTTGCTGATCAAATAAATTTAGGCAACATTAGTGCGGTCACTGAAAATATAACCTTACCTAACGCCGGTGATTTTACGGCTGTGATCACGTGGTCTTCATCAGATAACACAAGCGTAAATCATTATGGTCAGGTGACACGTCCTGAGGTTGGTGAACCTGACAGTAATGTGACTTTAACCGCCACGATAACTATTGGTGCTGAGCAATTAACACGTGATTTTGAATTGGTTGTTAAATCATTAGATGCAGAGTCATCGGCTTTAGTTGCTCATTATAGCTTTGATAATCACTTAGTTGAAAGCACAGCTAATTTTTCTGATGCGAATATCATTGGTGCAATGATCGGCACTGTTGGTGGCAATGAAAGTTATAGTGCCGGTGTGAATGGCCAAGCATTGTACCTTGATGGTAATACGGGGGTTTCTTTACCTGATGGTTTAATTTCTAACTATCAATATAGTGTTGCTTTTTGGGTTAATCCAACATCAACGTCTGTTCATACGCCGATGTTTTTTGCGGCGAATAATGGTGACCAATGGTTAAGCTTTTTACCACAAAATTGGTGGGATGGCGGCACTACGTTATGGAGTACAAATAGTGGTGCTTGGTTTAATACTCAAACGGCAGCACTTACGTTAGGTCAATGGTCACATGTAGCTTTTACGGTTGATAATGGTTTAGCTACTATGTATATCAATGGCGTTGAAAGTACTTCATGGACAGGTTTAACCGATTTATTCACTGGGCAAGATTCAACGTTTGCTTTGGGCGTAAATTATTGGCCTGACTTACCATTTAACGGTTATATTGATGACTTTAAAGTGTTTAATGAAACATTAGATACGGCTGAGGTTGCTAATTTAGCAATAGCTGCTGAATAAGGCTTTTCTATTCAATTACAAAATATCAAGGCTCTACTTATGTTTAATGAGTTGCGCCTTTTTGTTCTAGCTTCTATCGTGAAACTACAATTGTAATACGTATGATTAATTTATATGTTATGTTTCTAATAATAAGTGCCTATTTATTTATGATTTTATTATATAAACATAATCTAATTTCTATATTTATGGAGTGAAATTTCATGTTTAAGGGTAAAAATCATAGAGTAGGCTTGAAAAGTTTGATACCACTTTTGTTATGTTTAACACCATGTATTAGTTTTGCACAAGCAGAGCGGTTTAAGTTATTGATAACGGCGGTAATGGCCCTTATCACGCTATTGCGGTAACGGAAGATAGTTTTAAAAATTATGTGGTTTATCGACCTGAAAATATGAAGGCAGCGGTAAAAATAAATGGGTAAGCTGCCACTAATGCCGTTCACCTTACGTGAACGGCATTAGTGCACGTGCCAATTGTTTATCTTGCTGGTGGTTCGTTTGTTCGTATGGCAATTAAGTGGCTAGGTTGGCAGCTAAAACAAAAAAATGAAAATGCTAAGATATTTTTAAATAATAAATTAGCGCAATTTCCTAGCTGGACGATGAAAGCCAAAAACTTTTAACTTGGCAGAGATTAATGACAGAAAAAAACGCGTTAAGTATTACTTAGAAAAGTCATTTATATAAAAACTATTTATATAAAAACTATTTATATTAAGACTATAAACAAAAATAGACATAAAAATCACGTTATTGTTGATATTAATAATCAACGAGAGAAATAAATAGATGGAGTTTTTTAAATGAAAAAAATGGCCTATTTGAGTGCGGTAACTTTATTATTTGTACTTGGATCTTTTACAACGCTTGCTCAAGACCTTAAGAAAGCACAAGTCATGGTTGAACAGGGCATCATTCAAGGCACTACCGAAAAAAATTTAACCGTTTTTAAAGGCGTACCCTTTGCGAAACCGCCAGTAGGAGAACTTCGCTGGAAAGCTCCGCAACCGGCTGAAAAATGGCAAGGTATAAAACATACTACACAATTTGCACCGGCACCAATGCAAGCAGGCGAGCCAGCTTCGGGTAAAAGTGAAGATAGCTTATACCTTAATATTTGGACACCTGCGAAATCTTCAGATGAAAAAATACCGGTTTTAGTGTGGGTTTATGGTGGCGGCTTTAGTTTTGGCTCGTCGTCAGATCCTATTTTTGATAGTCGTCATTTGGCTAATAAAGGTGTGATAGTGGTAACGATAGCATATCGTGTTGGCCAGTTAGGTTTTTTAGCACACCCAGAGTTAAGTGCTGAAAGCCCAGAAAAAGTATCGGGTAACTATGGTTTACTTGATCAAATAGCTGCGTTGAAATGGATCAATAAAAATATTTCGGCTTTTGGTGGTGATCCAACTAAGGTGACTATTGCTGGTGAATCAGCCGGTGGTATTTCGGTGAGTATGTTAACGGCTTCTCCGTTAGCAAAAGGTTTAATTCATGGAGCAATTTCTCAAAGTGGTGGTTCTTTTGGGCCAACACGAACCATTAATTACCCCGGTGAAAATATGTCGTTATTAAGTCAAGCCGAGTCTGAAGGTGTTGACTACGTTAAACAATTTGGCGCATCATCAATTGCCGAGTTGCGGGAGGTGAAAGCTGAAAAATTTATTCCCAAAGGCTGGTCTTTACCCGGCGGTTGGCCAATTGTTGATGGATATGTGATCCCTGATGATCAATATAAATTATATCAGCAAGGAAAATTTAACGATGTGCCGGTATTGGTTGGTTACAATTCAGATGAAGGTGCGAGCTTTGTTTGGAATAAAGATCCTAAGCCATTTTTAGCAGGTATAACAACACGTTTTGGTAAATATGCGCCAAGCTTACTTGATGCGTATTCCATTCCTAAAGATAGAATATCGCGTTCAGCACGTAATTTAATACGAGATGCTGCTTTTGGTTGGCATACTTGGAGTTGGGCAAAGTTACAATCACAAAAGGGAACGTCACCGGCCTACCTTTATTTTTTTGACCAACACCCTGAATATCCCAAAGGCTCAGATAAATATGGTTATGGCTCACCTCACGGCCAAGATATCGCCTATGTATTTCAACATTTAGATGTGAATAATCCAGACACAAGTGAAGTAGATTTGGCTCTTTCTGAGTCAATTGCGACTTATTGGACCAATTTTGTTAAGTTTGGAAACCCAAATGGAAAATATGTACCTAATTGGCCTTCATTTAATAGTACATCACAAGAAGTTATGTATTTCCAGCAAGGCCCGAAAGTGGGCTCTATGCCTGATAAAGAAGCACTTGAGAGCTTAGATGAATATTTTCAATGGCGTCGCACTACAGAAGGCGAAAAATGGGGAAATAAGTAACTAAATAGGTATTTTCCTGATACATTATGAAATATACCTAACAAAAATGTTTTTAAATTAGCTATGGCTATGTGTACCCACGGTAGCCATTCATCAACTAAGTAATTCGGTGTTCATAGTGTTGTGTTTAGTCAATAATATTTAATGCAGGCAATACATCAGAATGAGCTACTTGACCTCGTTTGCCTTTGTGTATACCGCCAAAAAGCGCATCATCTAGCTCGATTGTGCCACTTAATTGATACAAGCTATCTCTGTGCCCCATAGCCCGTCTAAGTTTCTTTAAATAAGCCTCGCAGTTCGCCTAATTGACTTCGATTAGTTTACTTAGTCTCAGCGCTGATATACTCCCTTTATTTGAGCCAAGAAAATAGGTAGCCTAATACCAATTTGATTAAATTTCTTCCCAACTCAGAGCTTCATTAGCGAGCTTAG
>CBDLPA010000012.1:0-143528 GCA_965305135.1 uncultured Colwellia sp. | reverse complement strand
AAAGGCTTATATGCAGCGTTATTGATTTTGACAAGGGAATGACCATTCTCTTCAATCAATGCCTTGCCTCTAAGCCTTTTAATTCTCGCTGAGTGGGAAAGAACTTAATCAACTTGGTATAACTCTAGGCTCTAACATTTTAACAATAGCATCAATATGATCATCTCGATCGTTTAACGCTGGAATATAATGATACTCTTGACCACCTGCCTGCATAAATACCTCGCGGTTTTCATGCTCAAGCTCTTCGAGTGTTTCTAAACAATCAGCACTAAATGCAGGGCTCATAATAGCAATATGTTTATGCCCTGCTTTAGCCAAGCTTGCTAAGGTTTCATCAGTATAAGGTTTTAACCATTCTGCTTTACCAAAACGAGATTGGAAGGTCATCACAAAAACTTCATCTGTTAAGCTTAATTTTGTAGTTGTAACACTCTGCTCTGCTCTTGCTAATAATTCTTGCTTGAGTAAGTTAGTCGTTACTTGACAAAAGTCATAGTAAGGATCACCCCACTGATAAAATAATTCAGGCATACCATGATAAGAAAGGACGAGTTTGTCTGGTTTACCTTGCTTTTGAATATGTTCTTCTACAGTATTCGCAAGCGCATTGATGTATCCTTTATTATTATGATAGCTATTAATAAAACTTAAACTAGGCACATAACGCCATTTTTTAAGTTCTTTACTCACCGCATCGAACGTTGAAGCTGTTGTTGGACCAGCATATTGAGGATATAACGGTAACACAACAATGTTATCAACACCTTGCTGTTGAAATTTTTGTAATACACTCGCGATAGAGGGCTCTCCATAACGCATGGCAAGGTCAACGATAACATCTGAACCATACTTTTCTTGTAGTTGTGCCGACACTTTTTGTTGTTGATCTTTGCTAATAACCAATAAAGGCGCACCTTGATCTATCCATATTGATTGATAAAGTTTCGCTGACTTTTTCGGACGAACAACTAAAATAATACCGTACAAAATGCTCAACCAAATAAGGCGCGGTATTTCAACAACCCTGGGATCAGATAAAAACTCACGTAAATACTTACGTACTGCACCAGTAGTCGGTGCAGCAGGAGAACCAAGATTAGTTAATAAAACACCTGTTTTAGCCACAGGCTTTTTATTTGTTTGGCTTCCCTCATGTTTGTTATTTCTAGCGGTAAATCGTGATTTCATCTTTATTTTTCTTCTTCAACAAGACTATCAATCACTAAATTAATCGTCTCTGTACTATCTACAGAGATGTGACTAGCTTCAGCCTTGTAGTCCCCAGGCTTAATACCAGCACCACCAAGTTTAGAGACAATAGCAAAAATATTAACTTCGCTAACACTACTCAAGTTACTTTGTGCTGACATAGCATTGCCGTTACTTAAGGTAACCGTTTTAGGTAAATCGCTGGCCATTACTTTCAATGCGGCAAGTGGCATTCGCTGTCCATCCGTTGGAATAGCATAAACAAAAACAACTTTGTCTTCACCCTGCGCAAGTTTAGCTGCAATCTCGTCAGATAAAGTTACATTAACGGTAAGCTGCGGTCCTTCAATAGCAGATGAGGATGATTTTTCTATTGAAGGCATACCAAGACGTCTTTCTGCTTCAGTGACCGCTTCTTTTAATGCTGCAATATTGACACCTTGCTTATTAGCATCTATCACTCGTTGCCAATATCCAATAGCTTGGGCATAATTTTGTCCCATAAAATTATGCATACCTAATAAAATATTAGTTGAAGGGTCGTTAATATCTAAGGCAAACGCTCTATCGATTAAAGATTGCACTTGTTCATCTATTTGCTGGTTATTTCTATAATAACTTGCCTGAGCAATAGCACCAAGTATATCTGCATGCTCTCCTTCTATTCGGATAACTTGTTCATATGCTGTAATAGCAAAATCAAATTCACCAGCACCTACAAAGGTTTGTCCCAAGTTATACCAAGCTTCACTGTCATCTGGTTTTTCTTCTAAATGTTGCTGTAAATTTTTGATATACGCTAACATTTGTTCTTGTTGCTGTTGTTCTGCTTGCTCTGTTGACTGAGCAGTTTGTTGATTAGCCGTTGGTGTCGTCATTAAAGCTTCCAACGTTCCTTGTTTCATATAGACAACCACAGTAAACACTACAATAAAAAGCGATAAACCTATTGGCCAAAATACACTAAATTGCTTACTTTCCACTGGAATATCTGATTTCTTCTCTGCTGCAGCAATATCTTGCAGTAAACTATTATCTAGTTCAGCTAACAAATATTGATAATTTTCTTCATCTATCGCACCATCACTAAAATCTTTTTCAATTTCAGCTTTGTGTTCTTTATACAACTGCACATTAGTATCATCACGCAACGTGTGATTTATTATTTCATTGTCTTTTTCTTCCTTTGTATTTTTAAAGAAAGGTAACCAAACAACAAACAAAAATAAGACAATAAAGCCAAGGGTTATTAATACTATTTCCATAACAGTTACTTCTCTTTATTTTCTTTAGTTATATTCAAATTGTTTGTATTGATATTAGATGTATCTAATTGCTCTGGTTGTAATAGTTGTTTTAACTTTTCTTGTTGTTGGCTGTCCAGTGCTATATTTTCTTTCGTTGCTGGTTTTTTTCTTAATATCACTATTACGACAAGCACACCTATTAAGATCAATAATACGGGACCAAACCATAAAATATAAGTTACGCTTGATACACGAGGGCGGTATAGTACAAACTCCCCATATCGCCCTACCATTAAATCAATAATTTCTGCGTCTGATCTACCTTCAATCAATAAATTATAAAGATCCAACCGCAAAGCAGAGGCTACAGTAGAGTTTGAATCAGCTAAATTTTGATTTTGACATTTAGGGCAACGTAATTCTTTACTTAATGCTTGAAAACGAACCTTAGTTACTTCATCTTGAAATTCAAAAGTTTCTACAGGGCTTGCTTTAACAATATTTATAACAATAAAATTCGCTATTATTAAAAAACAAATTCCTAAAATTCTTGTTAACATCACTATTTACCTTGCTGCTTTTCGGTTATTAATTGTTTAATGAGCGGTTCAAACTCTTTACGCCACACACGAACATCAATAGCACCAGCAAATCGTTTGCGGATAATGCCATGATGATCAATAACAAAGGTTTCTGGTGCGCCAAAAACACCTAATTTAACACCAAGCAATCCTTCTTCATCAAAAATAGAGAATAAATAGGGATCTTTATAATCCGTTAACCATTTTTGTGCAGGTAATCTTTCATCTTTATAATTAACACCATAAAGCTTCACTTTAGGGTTATTAGAGAGTTCAAGTAAATAGGGATGTTCATACTTACACGTAGGACACCAAGTAGCCCAAACGTTCAAGAGCACAATATCGCCTGCCACATCAGCTTTAGATACTATTTTATTAGGATCATTAACAATAGATAATGAAAAATCAGGCATTGGATTACCAACTAAAGCTGACGGCATCTCGTTGGGGTTTAACGATAGGCCTCGATAAAGCACCACACCCAGAGCAATAACTAATACTAAAGGTAAAAATCGAATGATCTTATTCATTTAAGCATGCTCCGTTACAACTTGATTACTGTTAGCTAATTTTTTCGTTACTTCACTTTCACGGCTTACTTTAGCTTTTTTTCCACGGTAACGTTTATCCATCATGGCTAAAATACCACCAAAAGCCATAAAGAGAGAACCTAACCAAATCCAACGTACAAAAGGCTTATAATGCACACGAATTGCCCATGCTCCCCCGTCAAGAGGATCACCTAACGCCACATAAATATCTCTAAATAAACCACCGTCAATACCTGCTTCAGTCATTCCCATTGATTGCACACGATAAGCACGACGTTCAGGTTTTAATAAAGCAACAAAATCATCGTTTTTATACACATTAATTTGGCCTTGTTCGGCACTATAGTTAGGCCCTTCCACCTGTTTAATTCCATTAAACTCAATTTGATAACCTGATATTTCAACTTTTTCATGTAATGCCATTCTTACATTGGTTTCACTTTCATAACTAGAAACCAAGGTTACACCAATAATAGTAACGGCTATACCAGCATGTGCAACTGTCATACCCCATTGGCTTAAACTTAATGCTGACCTGAGTTTGTACTGATTTAATAAATCTTTAACCACCACAAGGAAAACCCATAAAGCTAAGGTCATTCCCATTGCAACTAATGCATTAAACTCACCGCCATAAACGATAGGAAATAACATACCTAACACAATACTAATAATAGAAGGTTTAATCAGCTGCTTACGCAATTCTCCTTTTTTCGCTTTTTTCCAGCGAATCAGTGGCCCAATTCCCATAATAATAAATAAAAAGCTCATAATAGGGACAAATACCGCATTAAAATATGGAGGACCAACAGAGATCTTTCCATAACCTAATGCATCAACTAAAAGCGGATACAAAGTTCCTAACAGTACTGTTGTTGCAGCAATAACTAAAATAATATTACATAACAGTAATGCTGTTTCACGGGAATACAGTGCAAAGCGACTAAAACTGGCAACATTGCTTGCTCTGAAGGCATACAAAGTCAGAGAGCCACCCACGGTAATTGCTAATAAAACGAGTATGAAAACACCGCGCGACGGATCTGCCGCAAAAGAGTGTACTGAAGTAATAACACCAGAGCGTACTAAAAAAGTGCCTAACAAGCTTAAACTAAAAGCAAAAATAGCCAGTAACACCGTCCAATTTCTAAACGTGCCTCGTTTCTCTGTCACCGCTAAAGAGTGAATTAACGCAGTACCTACTAACCATGGCATAAAGGAAGCATTTTCAACGGGATCCCAAAACCACCAACCGCCCCAGCCAAGTTCATAATAAGCCCACCAACTACCCAGTGATATTCCAAGGGTTAAACATATCCAAGCGCCCACAGTCCAAGGACGAGACCAACGAGCCCAAGCCGCATCCATTTTACCAGACATTAGTGCTGCGACAGCAAAGGCAAAGGCAACAGCAAAACCTACATAACCTAAATACAATAACGGCGGGTGAACAATTAAACCAACATCTTGCAAAAGCGGATTTAAATCACGCCCTTCCATAGGAATATTTGGCCAAAGGCGTTCAAAAGGGTTTGAAGTAAGTAAAGTAAAAGCAATAAAACCTAACGCAACCATACCCATGATAGCAAGCACGCGAGCGATGAACTCTTGTTCTATATTTTTTGAAAAAGTGGCTACGGCCATTGTCCACGCAGTTAATGAAAAAACCCAAAGTAATAAAGACCCTTCATGTCCGCCCCACACAGCACTTATCTTAAAGTAATAAGGCAAATGCGTATTCGAATGGCTCGCAATATATTTTATAGAAAAATCATCGACAACAAAGCTATACGCTAAAATCACGATACTAATTGCGGTAAAAATAAATAGACCAAAGGTCAGCGGTTTTGCATAATTAATGAGTTTATGTTGAGCAGTATGTACTCCAATCATAGGAATAACACTCAAACATAAAGCAAAGGCAAAGGCGATAACCAAAGCGAGATGACCTAGTTCAGGTATTAAACTAGGAATCAACTCAGGCAAAAGTTGGGGGTTCATTCATTTCTCCGTATACGCTTTTATAGATAATATAAATAGTCAATTTAAAAATGCTGCCAGAACAGTTGCGCAATTCTAGCACACTTTTTTTGTTAAACAGGCTAAATGCATTAATCAACTAAGCATGATAATTGTTTCTTAATGTTACAAATTCCCATATAACAAATTTGCTAAAACTTATGCTTGCTATGGTATGATATTGCACAGAGATATAATACGATCCAAATCAAAAATTCACTGACAAACATCAGTTAGACTTTGCATATAATGTATAGGTCATCAAAAAATAGAGAAGTATCGACTTTGCTAACAAATCAAACCATAAGCGAACCTTGCCCTTTACTCAGCGCATCAAGCTTGACTTGTATACGTGAAGATCGCTTGCTGTTTGATCAATTAAATATAGAAATATATGCTGGTGATATAGTTCAGGTTGAAGGACCTAATGGTTCAGGAAAAACAAGTTTACTGCGAATTCTTGCTGGCTTATCTCAGCCTTTTGAGGGCGAGGTTTTATTCAATAACCAATTAATTAGTCAATCCCGAGAAGAATTTCATCAACAGTTACTTTACCTTGGCCATTTACCAGGCGTAAAAGGTGAAATGAATGCTCAAGAAAATTTAACCTTCAATCTTGCATTACAAGGGGTAACAACGAGTGAAAACAATATAAAGCAAACCTTAGCAGCAGTTAATTTAAGTGGCTTTGAAGACAGTCTGGCATCGCACCTTAGTGCAGGACAACATAGACGAATATCATTAGCTCGTTTATATAAATCAACTGCGCGTATCTGGATTTTAGATGAACCATTCACCGCGATAGACAAGCAAGGTGTGCATGACTTAGAACAGCTATTTAAAACACACATAAACCAAGGTGGTTGTATTATTTTAACTACCCACCAAGATTTGCTTACATTTGAGTCATCAAACATAAAAAAAATTACGTTAGACTATATTGTTGACTAACTGTAATTGAATAATAAAAATTAAATCGCAACAATTGAGCACTGAGGATTAAGTAACAAGTTATGAGCGTTAAAAAGCAAACATACCATCAAGCAAGAAGTCAAACACGCCATGACAACTGTTAATTTGTCTTACCGTGCGGTATTTTCTTTAGTACTCAAGCGCGACTTAACGATTGCAATGCGTCATAAAGACGACATTATCAACCCACTACTGTTTTTTGTGATTGTCATCACCTTGTTTCCCTTAGGCATAGGCCCTGAAGCACAAACTCTAAGCCGTATTGCCCCTGGTATAATCTGGGTTGCAGCCCTACTCTCAACTTTACTGTCTTTAGACCGATTATTTAAATCAGACCATAATGATGGCTCGCTTGAGCAAATGCTACTAAGCCCACAACCTGTATTTATTTTAGTACTCGCTAAAATTGTTGCTCATTGGTTAATTACTGGGCTTCCTCTTATTTTAATTGCCCCCTTATTAGCAGTACTACTACACTTTAATGAGCAGAGTTATGGTGCATTGATGTTAACGCTATTATTGGGCACCCCAATATTAAGTTTACTTGGGGCAATTGGTGTTGCTTTAACGGTAGGTATAAAAAAAGGCGGGGTACTCTTAAGTTTGTTAGTACTGCCTTTATATATACCCGTGTTAATATTCGCGACCAGTGCTATCGATACCGCGGCACTTGGTTTACCATATAGTGGACAACTTGCTATAATCGCAGCATTATTTTTTGGTTCGTTAACGCTAGCACCATTCGCCGTTGGCGCAGCATTAAAAGTAAGCACTAACTAACACGCAATTTCAATAAATTGAGTGTTAGCTTTTAGTCTAAAAAAGAAGAGCATAGTTTATGTGGAAATGGTTACACCCTTACGCTAATCCTGAAGTGAGCTATCACTTTACTGGGAAATTGATCCCTTGGCTGAGCGCATTAACAGTTATATTTTTATCTATCGGTATGGTGTGGGCATTAGCTTTTGCCCCTGCCGATTATCAACAAGGCGATAGTTTTCGTATTTTTTATATCCATGTACCTGCCGCTTCGCTTTCTATGGGAATTTATTTTGGCATGGCAATCGCTGCATTTACCTCCTTAGTTTGGCAATTTAAATTAGCCGATGCCTCTGCTGCGGCAATGGCACCTGTTGGTGCTGTGTTTACTGCAATAGCATTAATTACTGGTGCTGCTTGGGGAAAACCAATGTGGGGAACATGGTGGATATGGGATGCACGTTTAACATCAGAACTAATTCTATTATTTTTATATCTAGGAGTTATAGCGTTACATAGCGCGTTTGAAGATAAAGCGTTAGCAGGCAAAGCCGCAGGTATTTTAACGCTTGTGGGTGTAATCAATTTACCAATAATTAAATATTCGGTTGAATGGTGGAACACCTTGCATCAGGGGTCTACGGTCAGCAAACTAGGAAAACCTTCGATGTCAGTGGATATGCTTTGGCCATTTATATTTAGTTTCCTGGGTTTTGCCTTGTTGGTTGGTACAATAATCTGTATTCGATTCCGTAGTGAAATTTTAACTCGCAACAGTATTCGTCCTTGGGTAAAAGCGATTGCTTTAACACACACAGCATCAAGTAAAAGTGCGGAGATTCAATAATGCAATTTGACAGTTTTAGTGATTTTTTAGCCATGGGTGGTTATGGATTTTATGTCTGGTTATCTTTTGGTATATCAGCAGCACTAATTTTAGTATTAATTTTCAACTCAATATTGAGTCATAAACAAGTTCTTAAAAATATAGCTAGTCAACAACTTAGAGAAAATAAATTACGTCAACTTCGTAAACAACGTAGTAATAACAACCATAATACAATCAAAGAGGTTAACCAATGAATCCCCGTCGCAAAAAACGCTTAACCATCGTTGCCTCAATATTAATTGGTATTGCGGTTGTAGCTGGCCTTGTGCTTTATGCACTTAGCCAAAATATCGACTTATTTTATACGCCATCAGAAATTACCCAAGGTAAAAAAGATTCGGGTATAAAGCCTAGTATTGGCCAACGTATACGTATTGGGGGCTTAGTCGTGCCTAATTCAGTAAAACGAGATCCTGATAATTTAAAAGTATCTTTTCAGCTTTCTGATATGAAAATGCCAATAGTTTTTAACGAAAGTGATCCAATGATATGGGTATATTATGAAGGAATCTTGCCAGATCTATTTCGTGAAGGACAAGGTATTGTTGCTAATGGTACTCTTGTACAAGAAGCTGCGGGAGGGTTACGTATAGAGGCCAGTGAAGTATTGGCTAAACATGATGAAAACTATATGCCTGCAGAGCTAGCAGATGCCGCTGGTAAAGATTATAAAAAGTTAGAATATAGTGATAAACAGCTAGAAAGTAAAAATTAATAGCCTATTCCTACCGTTAAATAAAAACCGCTAACATTTAAAATGAAGCGGTTTTTATAGATAATTTTTCTTAGGTAGCAACGTTACTTAAACTAATGATTATTATCAGAAGTAACATAATTAACAGAGAGAATACGATCACCTACTTTGTTCAGTATTTGTACTTCTCCATCACACACTGCAATAATTGATTTCCCTTCTTTAAATGCAGGAGGGATAATGACTCGACCATCTTGGTTTTGTTCAAACGTTTTTACCTTGTGATGTAACTCTAAACCGTCATCCTGATAATAAATTATTGTTACTTTGCGTTCTGTTTTTACCATATTATCTACAACTTAAATTATAATATTGAATATGCGAATATACACTATCGACTAGTATAGTAAATGTTAGCCTATTTATTTTCATGTACTTTTAGTAATGGAACAAGATAAAAGCTAACTTAACAAACTGATATAAAAGCATTAATTTTTTTATAAAAAAACCCTGAACTTTTAATGCTCAGGGTCGATCAAATGACCGTTTAACGCACCCTCAACTCTCCAAACTAATGTCATTTAAAAAAACATCATTAACTAAGATTGCAGAGTTTTTTACACATACTGATAAAATATATTAAGCAAAGCTCAGATTATATTATACCAATTTGATTAAATTTCTTCCCAACTCAGAGCTTCATTAGCGAGCTTAGAACAAGGAAAATTGAGTAAACATAGTATTCTATATTTCTTCAATTTTGCGATGTTATCAGTTTGCTAATGAGCTCCCAAAGGGCGAGTTTAAAAGGCTTATATGCAGCGTTATTGATTTTGACAAGGGAATGACCATTCTCTTCAATCAATGCCTTGCCTCTAAGCCTTTTAATTCTCGCTGAGTGGGAAAGAACTTAATCAACTTGGTATTACCAATATTTGTAATTCTATCGTTAGTCATAGCCGTTTTGTTATAACAAACTACTTCCAACTTTTCATTTTGCAGCCTTTCACGGCATAAAATAAAATAAATAAATAACAGGGTAGCATCACAACATAACCACCTTGTTGCCCCATAGAAGTACCACTTGCTAGCCCCCAAAACAAAGGACCAAATGCCCCCCCTGAAATACCCATCACCAATAACGCTGAGCCAACACTGGTTAATTTTCCCATTCCTGATAAAGCAAGGGGGAATACCGCAGGCCATACAATAGCGTTAGCCAAACCAAGGAAAGCAATCAAAATAAGCGTATCAGGAAATAAAGCTTCACCTAAAATAAATGACAAGGCATTCGCAATAACAAGTGAATTATTATCACCAAGTACAACTCCTAAACTCAAAAAGACACCTAACATAGCTGACATAGTAAGTGCTGTTTGCTGCGATATGTAACGGGGAATTAATACAATACCGAGTATGTAACCAATAACCATGCACCCCATTGTATACGAGGTCATAACACTGTAATTTTCAATACCCAAAGACAACGCAAAAGTACCAATGGTATCGCCAGCAATAACCTCTACAGCAACATAGAAGAATAAAGCTAACACACCTAAAGCCAAATTAGGGTGAGAAAGCGCTTCTTTCAAATGTCCTTTATTTTCACCTTCTTCTTTTGCTAATTCAGGTAAAGGTGATTTTTTAACCGCAAAGCCTAATAAACCTATAAACAGCGCCATTCCTAAATATGGCATAACGAGAGCATCAGCCATATTATCAATTTGTGTTGTTGTTAACTCTGTACCTGAAGTGTCGCTGAAACCACTTAAAATAAGTGCTGTAAATACAATGGGAGCTACTACGCCCGCACCTTTATTTAAAATACCCATAATAGAAATACGCGCAGCTGCAGATTCTTCGGGCCCAATACGTACAACATAAGGGTTAACTGCCGTTTGTAATAAGGTTTGACCTGCCCCCATGATTAACTGAGCCAATAAAAAAAGCACAAATATTTGTGTTTTAGCTGCTGGAATAAATAATAAACCTGCAAGCATCATGGTAGCCATACCTAATGCCATACCATTTTTGTAACCTACCCTACGAATAATGGCGGCAGACGGCAATGCCGTAAATGTTACAGCAATGTAGAAAGAAAACAGAATCAATGACGCCTGAAAAGGTGACAACTGTAAAATCTGTTTTAAATAAGGCATTAAAGAGCCATTAAGCCAAGTAGCAAAACCTAATATAAAAAACAATCCTGCAACGATAACCATAGGCAGTGCATTGTTTTGTTGGCTCTCTTTTGGTTTTTTTTCATCAGTAGACAATGACATTCCCCTAATTTCCTCAGTTATTAATTTGTTAATGACTACGGCATTAACGACTTAATTTTATAATGCTTGGATTTTAACCCAACTAAAGAGAAATAAATTATCCCTGCATCAGATGTTTTTTTAATTCTTAAACTCATTATTTTTTAATAAATTTTTTCCCCACCAATCCAAGTTGACACTACACTAAGATCATTATTTAACACTGTCATATCAGCCTGCATTCCAACTTTTAGTTGACCTCGACTGAGGGTATTATTTTTATATAAATACTGAGCTGGGTATAAACTTGCCATGCGTATTGACTCATCCAATGGTATTTTTAGCTCTAGATGTGTATTCTTTACCGCGGTGGCCATATCTAATGAAGATCCCGCTAGCTCACCTGTCGTTGAGGTTAATTTTCCATTTTCAACATAAACAGTTTTATCGTACAAAGGAAACTTTTTTATGTTTGTGCCAACAGGCGGCATAGCATCTGTGACTAAGAAAATACCGCCGACAGGTTTTGTTTTAATGGCTAACAGGCAACTTGCATAATCAACATGATGACCGTCAACAATTAAACCACATTGCGTTTTGTCATTTAATAAGGCACATCCCACTACACCGGGTTCTCTTCCTTGCAGAGGTGACATAGCATTAAACAAATGCGTAAAACCTGAAGCCCCAGCATTTACTGCATTTTGTGCGGTAGTAAAATCTGCATTGGTATGACCTAAACAAACCTTAATGCCCAATTCAACCATACGTGAAATATCTTTTGCTGATACGGTCTCGGGCGCTAAAGTAATCATCACTTGACCAATATCTTTACGTGACAAGATTTGCCATTCAGCGTCTGCAATAGGACGGATCAGTTCAGCACAATGAGTACCTTTTTTGGCAAACGATAGATGTGGCCCTTCAAAATGAATACCAAGTATGCCAGGTATGTTCTGAGTTATTGCTTGAGAAATAGCATTGGCCGCTTGTGCCATTACCTCAATTTTATCAGTAATTAAGGTTGGCATCATTGCCGTAGTGCCATATTGAGCATGAGCGGTCATGATGGCTTTGAGTTTTTCAACTGAGGGTGAGTCGTTAAACAAAGCACCGCCGCCGCCATTAACCTGTAAATCAATAAAACCAGGCACCACAAGATCTGATACGGTAATATCAACATCATTGGTATTGTTGTCTATGGCGCTAATCTTTCCATTAGTAATAGTTAGCACTTGGTCATCAAGAAAATTTTGACCATCAAATAAGTGCTTTGCATAAAAACGAAACTGTGACATATAACATAATCCTAATTAACTGTTGGTCATTTGGTATTAACGAATGACTCTGTTACTTATTGGTTTGATGAATTCATAGTTTAACTCATACCTTAATTCATCAAGCACTTTGTTTTGCCTGTATATTTTGTTGCTTTATTTCTTGATGCTCAGATGCTTTTAACTTTTCTAACACCTGACGAGCAAATAAAACTGCACCAACCTCAGGCTCACTTAGTGGCTCTGACAATTGTGCTTTTAATGTTTCATCTAGTCTAGGTTTTAAACGTATGGCTAACCCACCTAAAATTGATATTCGTGCTGGTTTATTGGCAAGTAAAATACGCGCAATACTATTAATGTATTCAGCTCCTTCTTCAACAATTGCAAGCGCAACTAAATCACCTTGCTCTGCCGCATCAAAAACTAAGTTGGCAAGTTGAGCATAAAACGTTGCTGTTTTACCTGCAACTTTTTCAACTACCGAAGTAACGTCGTCACAACCTAGTTTTTTTAATAGCAAGTTATTCAATAGCGATGGTTTTACAATGCCGTCAAGTGATAGCAAAACCTGTTTAGTTGCTTGTAAACCAAACCAAGCACCGCTGCCTTTATCCCCTTGGGGAAAACCGTGCCCACCAATGACAACTTCTTTTCCATCAATACATGAGAAACCACAAGACCCCGTACCTGAAATAATAACAGCACCATTATTACTGTGATGCGCACCTAAACAGGCAATAAGTAGGTCATGTGCTAAAAACATTTGCTTAAAAGGGTGCTGCCATGATTGCATTTGTTTAAATAGAGCAGGTAAATTAACCCCCGCAAGACCAACACCAGCATGCAACTCATTTAACGGAATATCTTCAAGTCCAGCATCTGCTAACGCTAATTCGGCTGACTTAGTGATTGAATGACATGCTTGTTCAAATCCATGTAAAGGGTTACCTGGCCCAGAAATGCCTGTACCTAATACATCATTATTTGCATTCATCACAATAGCTTTACATTTGCTACCACCACCATCTATACCTAAAAATAGTTCTTTGCTATTGCCACTGCTTGTGAACATACTAACCTCAAAATTCTCTTAGTTATTCAATATCTTGCTTACTTGATATTCAGATTGTTTGCCTTGACTTTAACTAGCTATTAACGATAGAAAGAATGCAATCAAATTCATATTTTTATCTTACACCAAAATGACAGCGTTGTCATTTATTTTTTACTATTTAACCTGATGTGATGGTCTCCTCCCATACGGCATCTATGTGACATGATTGAAGTTGTTAAACACAATCTAAACGCGGTTTAAGCTACTTATAATCAATTGAAATATTTAACAATATTGTTTCAACTTAAGATGTTCTTAGTGTACTGGCACTTTAGTAATACGACCTGTTCTTAAACCATTTATTGACCGACTACGAATGAATACTGCAGTGTCAACAACTACTGGTTTGGTATACGTTAACCAAGGTTTATCGTCAACATTATCACCTTGTAATTGATATTCTATCGTTAACCCTGGAAAAGCAATATTTGCTTTTAATATACCTTGCTCAATCACTGCCCCTACTGTTGGTAGACGATAGTTAATACCAGCAAGCTCTAGTTTAGCAAACTCCTTTTTTCCCAAAACATTTGTAAATAAATGCCAGTTATTGTCACGTGATTTTTGCATATCGGCAGTAAAGGCTTGCGTTTTATTACTGTAAACAGCCCCTTTATAGTTATAAGGTACAGCCCAATTAGGCAAGTGCCAAGCCCGCTCTGCTAATGCTAATAACCTCGGATATATTTTATGCTCAGCTATTTCATCACTGCGGGTATTTTCACTCCATAATTGTCCTTGAACCCCCAAAAATTTTTGTCCTTTTTCTAGGGGTGATTTAGTATCATCAGCAGTGTAAGGGTTATCTTCTCTATCTAACCAAATTTCTGCATGAGCGGGTAAGTTATCAGGCATAAACTGAAATACTTTTTCCGTATTAGTATGACGAGATGCCCAGTAATAGCCATGCTCTTTAGGGTCGGCTTCGTAAGGAAAATCAAAATACAGCACATCTGGCGATGAAATAACCACTTGCCAGTTTCGATTTGCCAATGTGTGTACTTTATTATGACCACCCCAAAATAAAACATCCCAAGCATTAGCCTGAACAATAGCTGGCATATTTTCTTTTCGAGTATGCTCCATACCATCGCTCCAACCTGCGGTTTCAATGCCAAGATTAGATAAAATACCCGCAACCCGTTCAATAAAATAAGCACCAAGCTCACTCATTTTTGTGATCCCATGCTCGTTATTTGCCACAAACGCTTTACAAGCAGGAGAATTAACCCACGCGCCTGCCGTTTCATCAGCACCTATATGGTATCGAGTTAGTGGCTGCCCAGCATCTGCATGAATTTTTTTTACTTGCGTCATAACTTCTAATACAAAAGCATATGATGACTCTAAACAAACATTAATGGTATTGTCGTTATAAAACTGTACCGAAGAGTATTGCGTTTTGTCATCAAAATCATCAAGTAAAAATTGTGTCGCTTTATGTTCATCTTCAAGGGCTTGATATTTTTTATACCGTGCAGTCATGGCCTTCATGGCCGCGCGAGAATGTCCTGGCATATCTAACGACGGGATAACTTGAATATGTCGAGCTGTTGCAGCTTGTAAAATTTCTTGATAATCACTAACACTATAATATCCGTTGACAGAAGAATGACTGTCAATGCCTGCACCAAGCTGTGGAATAAGACACGTTTGCTCTTGCTTGTCATTGTAAATAGGGAAACAACGTTTACTTGCAACTTCGGTAAGTTCTGGCAAGCTTGGTATCTCTAGACGCCAGCCTTCGTCATCTCCAAGGTGCAAGTGCAACTTATTTAATTTATACGCCGCCATTTGCTCAAGCAAAGATAAAATAAATTCTTTTGAATGAAAGTTTCGTGCAACATCAACTAACATACCTCGAAAACTGTAATGAGGCTCATCTTCTATATTCACAACAGGTAATATTTGCCGACCTACGGTATATAAACTAGCCAGCGATTGTAGGCCATTAAAAACGCCATTGCTATCAACACCAATAATGTGAATACTTTTATTACTAACATTAAGTTGATAACTACCTATCACTTTGGTTTTATCAGCCTTTATTTGTAGTGTAACAGGGAAACCATCTAGGGTTTGCTTCAAACCTAAACTTGATAAATGCTCTAACGCTGCATTGACTTCATTTATGGCTACATTTGAAAAATCAACAGTCAATCCGCTACTAACATCAATAGTGGCTTTATTCTCATCAAACTGAATTAATTTAGGCGTTGGGATTATGGCTCGTTCTACTGCCAACAAATGTTCTAATGAACTGTCCTCATTTTGTGCATTACGTTGGTAAAGATCTTGGCTTGTTAACCAAACTGTTTTGTCGTTACTTGTGCGTTTAAATTGGGTTGTTTCATCCGTAAAACGCTGCACAAAGGGCAAAATTTCTAAACCTGTTTCTTTTTCAATTACCGCCTTTGTACTCTCAATAACTTTAGCTTGAAGTTTACCTTGCGAACCCGAGGCTGTAACAATGTAATTTGGTAGGGCATCCGTTTCTGATAACATCCAAAAGTTGGCTCTAAAAATTATTTTTTTCGTTTCGCCCGCTTTAATGCCTGAATACTTATCTAAAAGTGATATTTTATGTAAATCACCATTTAAATGCTTAACGTTAAATATTTCACTTTCTGAAGACTGAATAGGTGATATATGGCTGAAATATATAGCCCAACCTTTAGCTAAAATAGCCTCGTTAGCCGTTAAACTTAATTCAACCTCAAAACAAGCACCATCAGCAACTTTACTATCACATTTATCTGTGGGTATATTAGTTATAAGGCGATAATTTACTACCAATGTTTTTGCAATATGATCAATTGCTTTCTGAGTAATAGGCGCAAAAGAAATGTTAGTTTTACTTAGCTCATTATTAGAAGTGTTTTTTGTAAACTCAATTTCTTTATTTCTATCACAAGAGGTTATCAGAGTTAACATTGCTACGATAACGATAATAAGTATTTTATTGTTCATAGTGTTCTCAAGTTTGGGCTAACAACGAGCGCTATACTCTTATTTAATGCCTAAGTTAGACTTTTGGTCTGTTATTCTCAATTTTTATATTCTAGCGATTAAAAAACCCAGTCGAAACTGGGTTTTTATTACCACACATATATTTTACAATTTAAAACTAACCCCTAAAGAATAGGTAGTTTCACCATTAAATGACCATGTTGGAAAACCATCTTGTAAGGCTGGTTTCACAGCAGTGCCGGTAGCAGCAGCACCATATTGCACATCATCTTCAGCCGTTAAATTAGCAACTTCAAGCCTAACGGTAATATTATCTGTTGCCTTCCAACCTAAGGTAACATCTAAAGTACCAAAGTCATCATGCATTCTGTTTCCATAGTACTTACCGTATTCACGTACCATGTATTTTGAGCGCCAGTTATAAGCCGCACGTGCAGAGAAGTCGTCATTTTCCCAATAGCCTACAAGGTTAGCTGTATGCTTAGAAGATTCTGTAAATACACCGATGTTGTCAGTATATACTTGAGCAGGAGCTTCACCATCAGATAAAGTATAGTTAGCATTTATGCCAAAACCACTGCCCCACGCGTGATTAATTTGAAGTTCTATACCGTCAATAGTACCGCCACCAGCATTGATATAATTGTTTACAGTCCAGTCATCTGCTGGAGTTTCAAGATCATTATTTATCACACCAATTTCTTGGTTGTAATCTGTAGTTGCTACAATAAAATTACTAATATCTTTAATAAAGTAGGTGGCTGATAATAAGTTACCGTCACCATAATAATATTCTAGGCTTAAATCAGCTTGAGAAGATTTCATCGGTAATAAGCCAGGATTACCATAAGTAATTTCTTCATTACCTTGGCGATCATCTGGGTACCCCGTCAAACTAGATAAAAACAAGTTATCATAATTAGGGCGTGTAATTGCTTGTGCTGCAGAGAAACGTAAAATCATATCTTCTCTTAAGTCGAAGGCTACGTTAAAACTTGGTAACACATCATTATAACTATCTTCAACAGAATGTATTTCTTCACTCCAACCTGTATTTACCGCTAAGTCATCTGCAGGAGAATTATCAACAACATGGCCGCTTGAAGTGACATCTGTACTGATATAACGTAAACCAAAGTTACCACGGAAGCCATCTCCTGCAAAAGAGAACATACCATAGAGAGAGAAATTATCTTCCTCAATTAATCCATATGCGGAACGACTATAAGCAAACTTGTCAACTAAACTAATTGTGCCATTAAGCATTGCATCTAAATTACCTTTTGGCACAGTGTACCCAGCTGCACCCAATGGCATTGTGCCACTGTAAAGCTCTGAAGGGCTGAAAGAGTTAGCTTTGTCAGAATAAATAGCTCTGTTTTCAGATTTTTCAAACTCGTGCTGTGTAAAACGAACTCCCATTTCAAATTTATTTATTGCACCAACATCTAAATCAAAGTCAGCATCAAACTGTACATATGACTCTTCATCTGAATTTGGACCTTGAATGCCTGTCCATTGTGAAGTGCCTACCGTAGTATCAAGTTGATCTTGAGTGAAACTCATATCAGCGCCATCAATTTTGATTTGCTTACCAGTAGCATCAACGTCACCCGACCATTTAACTTGGCTAAATTTATCACCCCACCAACCATAACCAAAATTAGCACTCATTCCGGTACCACCTTCAGCATGGGTATTACCCGCGATAGCTGTAATAGTGTATCCATTACCTTCGTATTCAGCATTTAACTCAAATGTATCTGAGGTCATTTCACCTCGACGCGCCCAGTTTTGAAAAAACACATCAGTTGGTGCGCTTGCTGGCGTTGAGCTAATGGTACAAACACCTGCAGTATTAAACTGTTGACAGTTTGACTCACCTACTCCCCAGTTTGTATCAGTATTAATATACATATTAGCGCCAAGGCTATCTGCACCTAATGTAAGAGAAAGCACGTGTGCACCAATTTCAAAATTTTCAGAGGGTCTATATTGAAAGGTTGCATCAATTGCCGTGCGCTCTTGGCTTTGCAGAAAGCTGGAAGGTTGGATAGAAGAACGTCCTCCCCAGTCTAAATCAGACTCGGTACCACGACGTAAATATTCACGATCAGCATAAGCACCAGAGATGAGAATACCAAACGTTTCTTCATTGTTTTTCCAGCTATATAAACCAGAAACTTCAGGCGTTACTTCTTCATTAATTGAACCATAGTTTCCTTTAACTGAGCCAAAAACGGTATTGCTTTCTAAATCAAGTGGCTTACGCGTTTTCACTATAACCGTACCACCAATACCACCTTCAACAAGATTAGCTTGGCTTGATTTATATACTTCCATTCCGCCAACTAACTCAGATGGTAACATGGAGTAGTTAAACGAACGGTCTGTATTCACTTGATCATACCAACCAGTAGAGGCAACATTTTGACCATTTAATGTGGTCAAGGTCATTAATGGATCAGTGCCACGTATTGACACTGATGCACCTTGACCAAACGAACGACCAACAGTAACACCAGGGATACGTCCCAATGCTTGGCCAACATCTGAGTCAGGGAATTGACCAATGTCTTCAGCACTGACTGCATCTACAACAGCATCTGAAAACCTTTTAGCGTTAACACTAATTCTGTTAGAGCCACGAATACCTGTAACTTGAATAACTTCAATATTTTCATCTGCAATTTCTTCGGCAGCCATAACCATAGGTGCAGCACCACCAGCTAGGATTAAAGCGATAGAGCTCGCTAACACGCCTTTTTTAAATATTTTTGATGACATCGACTTTCCCTTAAACACGTTTGTTTTTTAAATTTATTTTTCAATACTACTAATAATAATTATATATCTTTCTACGACAGCGCTGTCATTTCCTTTTAAAAAACATGACAACGCTGTCATAAAGTAAGTAAAACCATAACGCTTATTTTTTCATTTGGCTAGTATAAATTTTAAAATAATTACACTTTTTACACTAAAAATTAGTTAAGCCATTAAAATATCGATATTTTTATTTTTTGATTTTTTTTGCATAATGCGAGAGTTTTTCTGGTTCTTTCTATCCTTAAACTGTTTAAAAAAACCAACAGATAAATAAAAACAAAAAAGGTAGGGACTTGCCCTACCTTCGTTTTATTAAAAATAAATTGAAAAATTATGACTACTTTGAATAAGCTTTTGGCATAGTAGATTTTTTTAAATAACGATCACGTAAATCATCTTGTCTAGAGCGTGTAGAAACAGGTTTACCATTAATCCACATACTGTCAACCTTGCTACTTAATTCAAAAGGATCAGCACTCCATAGTACTAAATCCGCATTTTTTCCTACCGCAACACGACCTGAATTTAGTTTAAATACATCAGCCACATTTGCGGTTAATGCTAAAAAGGCATCCTCTCGAGGTACGCCATTGGCAATAGCAATACCTGCATCAAAACGCAATTGATTTAAATTATGGCTTTCACCTTTTGGCGCAAGTATAACCTTAACACCCGCTTTAATTAATACTGCCATACTGCCTAAGGAAACATGTAATGAATCAAAGCTACTAGGTAGGTTGTCAATCGAGCTTAAAATCACGGGCACGTTAGCCGCAACAATTTCGTCTGTAATAAGAACAGCATCACTCGCACCAACTAGCACTAAGTCAATACCATATTTTTGTTTTAAAGCAATCAAAGCCAATAAATCTGTCGCTCGGTTTGCATACGCTAATAACGGTTTTTCACCAGCTAATAAGGCATTAATGATTAGCTCATCACGTTTAGGCTCTTTTGAGTCTTTATCCTTTTTTGTTTTTGTTGTTTTTTTCAAAGCTAATGCTTTTTGAGCATCTTCAAATTTATAATCAAGCGCTTGTAGTTTTTGTGCCCTTGAACCTTCCTTTTCAGCGCCTAAGTGAACTATCACTGCATTTTGCTTTGTTATAACACTGTTGAACTCACCAGAAAGGTCAACAGCAAAGGATTGCCCAGCAAACAAGTCTTCTCCACCATGTGGGGCAACGATATTACTGGTAATTCCCCCTTTGCGCGTATAGGCAATCAAGGTTGATTTAGGGTTAAACGCCAAGCTCGCATCAAAAGTAATATCGGCCTTTTTATCTTTACTATCACGACTTCTTGCAACAGCACCCACTTCAACTAAGCCTAAGGCATTCATACTACTAATAAAACCTGGGGTGAGTATTCTGCCTTTTGCATCGATGATTTCATCAGTATCAAAATTTTCAGGTGCATTCTCGCTTGCATAAACTTGCGTAATTTTGCCTTTATCAATAATAACCGTTGCTTGCTCTAAAATGCCTTGACTAGCAAGGGTGTAAACAGTGGCATTAGTAATTGCCGTGCTTTTAGCTTGTACCGTACAAACCAAAAGACTTAATATGACAGTCGATGCTTTCAAAAACGAATGTAGAGTAATGTTTACTTTGTTAGATTGCATATATTTCATTAGTATTCCTCTACTCTTGTCCTAAAAGAAAGTCACTTTTCGCTTGATATTTGTCATCAAAACGATCATAAACTTTCGCACCATCAACAAAAACTTGTTCAGCCTGTGCGTACACACTAAACGGATTGGTATTCCATAACACTACGTCAGCATTTTTACCTGCTTGTAAACTTCCCGTTTTATCATTAATACCCAACGATTTAGCTGCATTAGCGGTAATCCACTTTATGGCATCTTCTTCTTTTAGTTTGAAGCCATTATCATTGGCACGATAAAGCACTTTACCTGCTTCTTGGTTTAATCGTTGAATGGTTGTGTCAGAATCTGAATGTACGATGGCACAAGAATTTTTTGCTGCATCCACAATTGCAACGTTTTCTTCCACCATGTCATAAGCTTCCATTTTAAAGCCCCACCAATCTGGCCACATAGCGACACAATTACCATTCTCCGCAAGCTTATCCGCAATTTTATAGGCTTCTATACCATGGTGAAAAGTGCCTGAATGGTAGTTAAATTCTTTACCTATATCGATCATTACAGCCATTTCTTCGGCTTTATAACAATGATTGTGAACTAAAATTTCACCGTCTAATACCCCCATTAAAGTATCTAATTCAAGATCTCTTATTGGTGCTTCTGGATTTTTTCCTGCCGCGTAGTCACTTTCATACTTGTGCCAAGTACGTTTATATTCAACAGCTTCAGCCCAAGCAGCTCTGTAACCTGCAACATTGCCCATACGTGTTGACGGAGCTTGCTTTTTGCTACCGTAGACACGTTTTGGATTTTCACCGCAGGCCATTTTTAAACCATAAGGGGCATCAGTAAACTTCATCGCTTGCATTGTTTGACTCGGCACATTTTTTAAAGTGACACCGCGACCACCAAACAAATTTGCTGAACCAGGTAATATCTGCAACGTTGTAATTCCGCCAGCTCTTGCAGCTTGAAAGCCAGGGTCTTGTGGCCAAACACTGTGTTCAGCCCACACCTCTGAGGTATTTGGGGCCGTCATTTCATTCCCATCAGAATGAGATTCAACATTTGGGCTGGGGTAAACGCCAAGGTGTGAATGCACATCAATAATACCTGGTGTTATCCATTTGCCTTTCGCCTCTATAATCTCTACGTTGGCTTCATCGGTTACATTTAATCCAACCCCAATTTTGATAATTTTGCCATCAACAAACAAAACATCTGCATTATCAATGCGCTCACCAGTTCCAGTTAATACAGTAGCGTGAGTAAATAAAGTGTTTTGTTGCGGTAATACTTGATAAGTACTTGGAAATGGATTTTTATTAATAGTTACTTTGTCATCTTGCGGTTCATTAGGTAAGCAAGCCGTTAAAGTAAGCGATATTAAAGCCATAACCAAACTGAGTTTAAAGGGAGGTTTATTCATAAAGATTCCTTGCGGTATTAACAGGCTACTCAATTTTCTGTATTTCTTTAATAGAAAACTATTATTATATATTGAATAGGATTAATTTAGACTTAAAAAGAATATTATCTTTTTGCTCTAACGACAAGTCCTCAGCAAGGGATTACACTGATTTAAAGGGAGAATTACGACCAGTGGTAATAAAAATAAGTTAGTTAACATGATTCGTTTTTCACAAACACACAACCCTGTTTCTTCCTTGATTTTTAGCTTTATAAAGTAATCTATCCGCATCAGAAACGAAGTCTTCTGCACTAGAAAACACATCTTTCTGCCACTGACTTACACCAATACTGGTGGTTAATTTAACAATATTATCATCAATAGTGATATCAAGATTTTCAATATTTTTTCTTAAACGTTCTGCAAACTGATAAGCACTTTGCACATTAGTTTTAGGTAAAACAATCACAAATTCTTCACCACCAATTCGTGCCACAACATCATTACTTCTCACTGCTTTTTTGCAAGCATTATAAAAAACAATTAGTACATCATCGCCAACACCGTGACCATAGCTGTCATTTATTTTCTTAAAATAATCAATATCAAGCATTAAAATAGATAAGTCCTGCTGATCTCTATTGGCACATGATATTTCCTCATTCAACACATGATCAAATTGATGGCGGTTTACGGCACCAGTTAAGGCATCAGTAAACGCTAACACTTCAAAACGTTTTTGTTGTGACTTTCTATGAGCAATTTCTTTTTTCTGATTATCAACTACTGATTCAAATATTCCTACTTGCAATAATTTCCGTCGCAACTCTTCACATGCTATTTGTATAGAGCCGATTTCATCATCAATAGATACATGATTAAAATAAATGGTTAAGTCACCTTTAGACATACTATTTAATGCATGGGTAATATGTCTTATTGGGTTAATAATGCTAAAATTCAAAATAGAAGAAAACAATATCATACCTAATAAAAAGAAAGACAATATAAACAATATAGCTAAATATTGTAGCTGTAAACTTTGACTTTCTGCAGCAACAGTATTTTTAAAATTTAATGTTAACGTACCTGTAAACACTTTTAATTCATCAATTTTTCCTGACATAAAATCAAACCAATATTGACTTTTTTCATCCACAGTATAATTATTCATCATATAGAAAAAAGTTTGTTTAAGCATAGCTACGTACTCAGTTTCATTACAAAAATCGGCACAGGCTTTTATCTGCTGTTCATTAGCCGATGATTTAAAAACACGTAAAGCATGTAGTTGCTTACCAACCAACAAGCTAATCTCTAAATGGCTGTATATGTCACTGCTGTTGTCATGAAGTTTATTCATACCTATAGCTCTAATTTGCCCCATATATTCTTTAAATATCAACATAGAATTAATGGCTGAAATGTTATTTGCCAACGGTGAATTCATGTCTATATCAGTTAAATTTTCAGAGATAGACAAGAGTTGTTTAATTAATAAGGTATATGCTCTATGTACTTCAGAAAAACTTTCAGATTGATCATCTAAATGTTGTCTATGAACAGCGAGTTCTTTTAGACCTAAACGAACCTGTTCAAAATACGACTGAATATTTTTTTGCACTGATGGATCTATTTCATTTTCCATTAGGGTTAACAGTTTAGTAACAGCTTGATCTGTGACTAATCGTTGTTTGAATAAAGCATCTTTTAAATTTTCTATATTAGAGCTTACCACTCCAGAGGAAAGTCCTCGTTCTGATTGTAAAGAATGACTGACATTATCTACTTGCATAATAATATTATTTAAACTCAGTAATAGTGTCTTGTTTTTATATGCTTGATAGTTATCTTGAATCACCATTAAACTCAGCAACAGCACGCCAAAAACAGGAATAAAAGCAATGAGAAACAATCGCTTATTTAGTTTTGTTTTTTGAGAAAAAAAATAAGAAAATTTGGCTAATAAGGAGTTATTTTCTGAATGATTAGAAGCACCATGTGGAGTGCTTGACTCTGTATTTTTTAAGCCTTGCACCTCTGGACTGTCATTGCTTTGTAAAGCACCAATATAATCAAAATCTTCTTTGAATATATGCTCAACAAGCCAATGATTTAAAAAAGAAGTAATTTCTTCGCAGCATATGTCATTATCTCCCGTTAACCACTTACGTTTGAGTTGGGGCAGTTTTTCAATAAACTTTTGATGACTAGCTTTATGCTTATTAAGATCTTTATAACCTACTTTTTCTAATAGTCGTTCCTCTCGGCTAAAGTGAATGATTACATAGGTTTCAAGCTCAGCAAAAATTTCTTCTATGAATTTATCGGAGATATCATGGCAGTTAGTGGTAGATAATTTAGCAAGTATCGAGATGATCTTTTTATGATCTTCATCAATAGCATCAATGCCAACACTCATGCCGTCATTCCATACTAGTTCACTCATTATTCACCTAATTATGCTAAACACCTTATCAGTATAGAATAACTACGTATTTTCTAACATGATTAAAAACAACATTGACTGATTATTCTATCTCTAGCATCAAAAAAAATCACTATGGTGTATGAGAATATTATTTCAAATCGATTAGAAAAAATCAGCTAAACTTTTTTAGAACCAAGCCTTTTATTTTTTTGTATCGATATAATAACAATACAATAGCCATCAAAAAGTAAAGTCCAGGTGATGTTAATTCAGATTTAACCGACCAATAAAAATGAACACAGACAAGCAGAACAATAATATAACTGGTATTATGTAATCGTTGCCAAGATTTACCCATTTTCCGCTTAAGTTTATCAATTGAGGTGATAGCCAAGGCAGTTAGCAGTAAAAAAGCCAGCATACCAATAGTAATATAAGGACGTTTAATTACTTCACTAAGAAACAACTTAACATCAAATTGTACTTCAAAAGCCAAAAAATTGAGTAAATGAAATACCGCATAAGTGTATGCATAAAGCCCTAATACACGCCTTGTTTGCAATAAATATCCCTGCTTAGCAATTTTAGCTAAGGGCGATACGCATAAAGTAATTAACAACAAATTAAGCGCACCAATACCAGTAAAGTGAATCACTGTTTCAACTGGATCGGCTCCTAATTGATCATTAAATGCTAAAAAGTATAAATTCACTAAAGGCAATAATGCGCCTAAATGAATTAGCACTTTTAGCAAGATAATTTTAGTATTATTTTTAATCATATAAATTCAAATAAATATTCAGGCATGCTAAAAAATCATTAGTAATATTTAGACAAATCCATCCCTTTGTATAACTCAGCCACTTCTTCGCTATAGCCATTAAAAGGTAGCGTAGCGATTCGATTTCTTGAGAATATTCCGCCCGTAGTAATTAGGCGCTCGCTGGCTTGACTCCACCTTGGATGATCATGTTCAGGGTTAACATTGGCATAAAAACCATATTCCTTTGCGGCTAACTGATTCCACGTTGTAGGAGGCTGGTGTTCTACTAATTTAATGCCAACAATAGATTTTATGCTTTTAAAGCCATATTTCCATGGTACAACTAACCGAATAGGCGCACCGTTTTGTGGTGGTAAGGTTTTTCCATATAACCCTACGCTCATTAGAGTTAATGGATTCATCGCCTCATCAATTCTCAAACCTTCAACGTAAGGATAATGAATACCGCCTCCTAAACGCCTATTCTCCTGACCAGGCATTTGCTTAGGATCATACAAGGTTTCAAAAGCTACATATTTTGCTTTTGAATTAGGCGATATTTTTTTTAATAAGTCTGCTAATGAAAAACCTATCCAAGGAATAACCATAGACCAAGCTTCAACACAGCGTAGTCGATAAATACGCTCTTCCAACGGAAACATTTTAGTTAAGTCATCATAATCTAATACGATTGGATGATCACATTCGCCTGATATCGTTAATTTCCATGGTTCAACCTTAAAAGCCTGAGACAATTCTACAGGTTCATTTTTTTTCGCTCCAAATTCATAGAAATTATTATGCGAAATCACCTTTTGTTCAGGTGTTTTAACTACTGATTGACTCTGCTTATCTTTAGTATAAAAAAGAGGAGTAGTTTTAAAGGGAGGAGTATCGTCATTGCTAAAAAAATTAGCCTTAGCTTTTTGTGAAATAGCAGAGCTTAATAAGGCACCAGCACCTAAAAAACCCATTTGTTTTAATAACTGTCGACGTTTGTAATAAATCTTTTCTTCAGTAACACTGGCGTCTTTTAGGTAATATTTTTTTGGGGTTTTAATTAACATAGCCGAGCCTAATAATTCAATTTAATTTACGTACATAAATTATTAGACACGAATTGAAAAGAAATAATTTCAATGCATTTTTATGCGGCTTTTACCTGCTGCTTTAAATAAGCAATAACATCGTTTGACTCATATAGCCACTGAACTTCACCTTCTGGGTTTTCAATACGCAAACAAGGCACTGTACGCTTGCCTCCTTCCCTGATAAGTTCTTCTCGGTAATTATTTTTTTGATTGATATTACGCAACTCTATATTCAATCCTTCACGCTTCATTGCACGACGCACTTTGACACAAAAAGGACAGCTAGGCAGTTGATACAAACTTAAGTTTTGCGTTTTTGCATCTATTTCTTTTTGTGCTTCAACGGTTCTTTTCGGTGAGCTTGGCGAAAATATAAAGTTAAGTAATAAAATAAGACGGCCTATTGGCCAGCGTATAAGTGACATGATCATAACATTAATTCTTTTTATAAAGTGTGTTTAAAAGCGTTTTTTACCTGCGCCATTTGATTTAAAAATCAAATGGCGGTGAAGTTTACCACAAAATATAACGTTAAGCTTATAGCAATACAAATAGCAAACAGACTAATTGTTATTAATATTTTGATCGTATTCATTCAATGCGTTAAATTTGATCATCGCTCGTAATTCTTCGATGTATTCTTCTCCCCTTTGGGAGTATTTAATTAGCCCAGCAGCTAAAGCCGAGCCAGTAATGGGTTGATTTTGTTTTCGGCGTTGTGCGCGAATATCACGTAATAGCTGGTAAGCAGGGTGGCTATTTAAATTATTAATATAGCTTTCAAGCGAGGCGACTGGCGTATCAAAAGCCGCAACTTCATGCACTTCGCCTGCACTTCGTTGCATGGGCACAAAACCACACCCTTTCTCATAACACCATTGGCCAAAGTAATTATTAGCCACTTTTGCAAACCTTGAGGTTCCCCAAGCACTTTCATTTGCTGCCTGTGCTAAAACCAATGAAGGCGGAAGTACATCAACCCTTTTAAGTAATTTTTGCCATGATTCTTCATCGTCAATAGTAAAGTTTTTTACTCGGTATTGAATAGCTAAATCCACAAGCTTGCGTTCATCCCACCAACCAATATTCCCTTTATTTTTATGCCAAGATAGTAGTTGTTTTCGTGTATTTTCTATTGATTGATTGTTTTCATCAATCAGCGGAGCAAAGTAACTGAAAAAAGCCATTTTTCTCTCTTTACCTGCTTTAAAATCTGAAAAATTTGGCGTACTTGGTTGAGTGGGAAAACGTAAAATAATGCCAACAATAATACCGAAAATAATGACGACAACGAACAGAATGCGTAGAGGCTTGCTTTGAAATTGTTTTTTCATCGTTATCCTCTCGCAACCTAGTCGTTCACCTAATCTTGGCTTAGTTATTATAGCTAATAGCTGAGTTTTTCATTAACGTCGTGTGTTTGCGTTAGATTTATTTTCGGACCTTTTGTTTTTAGGTACATAATTCAAAATAGAAAGAGGTACCACTTTTTTAACATCAAAACCATCAAACTCTTTTCGCTCAATAATATACCCCAAACGACTTTCAATAGCGCATAAATTTCTAAAATTGTCTTTAGAAACAAAAGACACAGCTTCTCCCGTCGCGCCCGCACGGCCTGTTCGGCCAATTCTGTGAATATAATCATCAACCTGATCGGGCAAGTCATAATTGACTACACGCTCAAGCGCACCAATATCAAGCCCACGGGCTGCAATGCCTGTTGCCACTAAAAAGTTGACCTTTCCCGACTTGAAATCCTTCAATATTTGTTCACGATTTGCTTGTGTTCTACCGCTATGAATAGCTTCTGCTTTTATGTTACGTTTTTCAAGCTGACTCACCAGTTTAGCCGCGCCATGTTTGGTTTCAATAAAAATCAACGCTCGTTGCCACTGTAAGGTTTTAATTAAGTAGCTCAACAATGCCGATTTATTCCCTTTATCTACTGTCACCAGCCATTGTTCTATTTTAGGTGCTGAATCAACATGTTGTACAAGTGATATTTCTACAGGGTTGTTAATTGTTCTTTTTGCTAATGCTCGTACATCATCTGAAATAGTAGCAGAGAATAATAAATTTTGACGAACCTGCGGCAAGCGCTCAATAATTTTATTAATATCATCAATAAACCCCATATCAAGCATTCTGTCAGCTTCATCTAGTACTAACATCTCAAGTTCATCAAAATGTAACGCACGCTGATGAGCCATGTCTAAAAGCCTACCTGGGGTGGCAACAAGTATATCAATACCCCATATTAAACGTTGCTTTTGCGGTGCAGCATCTACACCACCGTACATTGCCATTGAGGTAAGAGATAAATTTTGACCGTATTGAGTAATGCTGGCCTCAACCTGCACAGCTAACTCACGCGTAGGTACTAGAATAAGTGCACGTATACGCTTACCTCGCAGTTTTCTACCTACGTTTTTTTCAGCACTTTTTTCTTCAGTGCTTAGTTGTGCTAAAAGTGGTAAAACAAAGCTCGCCGTTTTGCCTGTACCCGTTTGCGCGGCAGCAATTAAATCTTTTCCTGATAACACCACAGGAATTGCTTTTTTTTGAATTTCTGTCGGTTTATCGTATCCTAAATCAGTTACGGCTTTTAGAATGGGCTGAGGTAACCCAAGGGTTGAAAATGACATGTAAATCTCAGATAAATAAATGCTTAATAGAAAGCGACCGTCAAAATACAGCCGCATACACAGTCCAGCCACCTACAAGAATTACAGGCTATTGTTGTGACTGAATTTTTAAACCTTTTAAAAAAGTAGAAAGCACGTCGTCACTACAATCACGGTAATGTTTATGATTCACATTTCTAAAAAAAGCACTGAGTTCATATTTTCCTAGGCTTAAACCAGCCAACTCAAGAATAGCAATAACATCATCAGCCTTTAACGCAAAGGCTATTTTTAATTTATTGAAAATAGTATTATTACTAAGCTGTTGTTCTGCTTGACGTTGAGGGCCATCTTTTTGCCCTCTTTTTTCAATAATTAAACCGTTTAAAAAACTGGCTAGTTGAACATCAGCTAATACCTGATACTCAACATCATCTTTTTCTTTAAAAAAAACAGTTAACTGCGCTGCAGTAATTTCGCATTGTCCTAATGAAAACACACGCAGTATGTTTTCATTATTAAAGTTTAAAATCGTGCTAATACGACGAAGAAGGTCATTATTTATCATTAAATTGCCTAGTTTGGTATAAGATATGGGATGGTGAAAGTGCTTATAGTATAACGGCTATCAGCCTATAAGCGCTATCACATTCACAAAACAAGCAATTTTAATGTTAATAAACGCTAATTATGCTTTTTCTAACGCTTGTTCAATATCAGCAATAATATCGTCTATATGTTCAATACCCACTGAAATTCTCACTAAGTCTTCAGAAACACCCGCAGACTTAAGCTCTTCTGGGTTTAGTTGTCTGTGTGTTGTTGACGCTGGATGACAAGCAAGCGATTTAGCATCACCTATGTTTACTAAGCGTAATATCATTTCTAAAGCATCAATAAATCGTCCGCCCGCTTCACTACCGCCTTTGATACCAAAACTTAAAATACCAGAAGCTTGACCATTGGTCATTTTTTGACAAAGGGCATTATAAGGGCTGTCAGGCAACGCCGCATAATTAACCCAGCTGACTTTTTCATGTGCGTTAAGGAATTTAGCAACTTTTAACGCATTTTCGCAATGACGTTCCATGCGTAAACATAAGGTTTCTAACCCTTGCATGATTAAAAATGAACTGTGTGGTGATAATGCAGCACCTGTATTGCGAAGTGGCACAACACGACAGCGACCAATGTAGGCAGCAGCCCCGAGAGCTTCGGTATACACAACATCGTGATATGACGGATCAGGTTCATTTAGCATAGGAAATCTATTTTTGTTTGCTACCCAGTCAAATTTTCCTGAATCAACAATGATGCCGCCAATAGTTGTACCATGGCCGCCAATATACTTAGTTAGCGAGTGCACAACAATATCTGCACCGTGCTCAAAAGGACGACATAAAGCAGGACTCGCCACAGTATTATCAACAATTAAAGGTACGCCATGTTTATGCGCTATTGTTGCTAATCCTGCTAAATCAATTATATTACCTGCGGGGTTCCCAATAGATTCACAAAACACTGCCTTGGTGTTCTCATCAATCAATTGATCAAATGATGCTAAATCATCACCCGAGGCAAATCTCACTTCGATACCTTGTCTTGGTAAGGTATGGGCAAATAAATTATACGTACCACCATAAAGCTGACTTGTGCTAATAATATTATCGCCTGCCGCCGTAATAGCCTGAATGGCGTAAGTAATAGCTGACATACCAGACGCTACAGCTAAACCAGCAATACCACCTTCCATTTCGGATACTCGTTGTTCTAACACATCCGTTGTTGGGTTCATTATACGTGTATAAATATTGCCTGGAACTTTTAAATCGAATAAATCTGCACCATGTTGTGTGTTATCAAAGGTATAAGAAGTCGTTTGATAAATAGGCGTTGTTGCTGCCTTTGTAGTGGCTTCTGAGTCGTATCCGTGGTGCAGTGCTAGTGAGGCTAATTTCATAAAAATTCCTGATTGATGTTAAGTTAAGTAGCTGCCATTAACTTAACCTAATGGCTAAGTATTTTAAATAAAAATATCATCACTATTCACTATAAATTATGCCAATGATGCTTGTTAGCTAAAGTTTCATCCTCCCCAAATAACCCTGTTGTCACCATCTATCCATAAAGGATACTTAGTCATTACTTTTGAAAACATAGGGCTTTGTAAATAGTTATTCAGCCATTGGCGAAGGTTTGGGTAAGGTGCTTGTAAATACCACTGACGTTCAACCCTAGCAAATTGTCGAATAAATGGTAATAAGGCGAGATCTACCAAACTTTCTTTATTTGACATAATATAGGCATGTTGTTTTAACTGTTTTTCAATAGTTTGAATGTGGACTTCACAAGCTTGTCTATATTCAAACAAATTATCCTCATGATAACGTTTAGCACATTTATATTTTTCTAAAGCTGCTTTAAATTCATGATCAAAAGTAGCAATACTACTCAACATATTTTGCAACGACTCACCGTTAGACATTGAGCTTTGACCTAAAAGGTTATCGGGATCATTTATCTGCAATGCCCAAAGCATAATGTCTAAACTTTCATCAATAACGTTGAACGTTTTATCGTTATTCTCGAACACTAAAATAGGTACAGTGCCTTTGGGAGATGCATTGAGCATGGCTTGTGGCTTATCACTTAACACAACATCGCGTAGTTCAACCTGTTGTTTCGATTTAAATATCGCTAACCGCGCACGCATGGCATAGGGGCAATTTCTAAGTGAATAAAGAATAGGGTATGTTGTGCTTATTTTGTTCAGCATGGCAAAAATCTTTAAGGTAAATAATGTAAATTAGGTGTGATTAACCGTAACTAGCTAAAAATTTATTCACATTCGCTTTGGTTGTTTTAGATAATTGTTTAATAAGAGAAAATGGTACATTAGTAATATTAGTTCGTTCCATAATATCCTCAAGCATAGCCAACCAAAGCTTTGTTGTCATTTCAGAGTCATATAACGCTCTATGATAACTACCATTTGAAGTAATTCCTTTATAGCTAACCAATGTTCCTAGTTTGTGGTTAGGTGCTGTTTGATATAACCGACGGGACAGCAATAAAGAACAGGCAAATTGCCCCTGATAACCTCTAGAAATACGTTTTAATTCGCTATCTAAAAAGCGTTTATCAAATGACGCGTTATGCGCAACAAGATTTTGCCCTTGAATAAAATCAGCAAAGCGCTCCATCACTTCATCACATGGCGCCGCTTTACTTAACATACGATTAGTTATACCCGTATAATCTTCGATAAAATAACTAACACGGCAACCTGGATTCATCAACTCTTGAAAATGGTCAGTTACCACACCGTTAACAAGTTTTACAGCCCCAATTTCAATGGCTCTATCACCGTTATCAGGTGAAAGCCCTGTTGTTTCAAAATCAAGTACTATCAATGTATTAGCATTCATACAGATAGACTAACGAGTAGAGTTAACAAGCTGATGACAAATACCAATAACCGTTTCAGCCTGTTCTTTTGATAGTTTACTCATACAAAAAGCCTGTTCAGTAATTTTTGTACTCTGCTGTGATAACAATCTACCTGCATTCGTTAATGCAATATTTTTTTGTCGTTCATTACCCTCTAGCATTTGACGTTCAATCAATTCTTTTTGCTCTAAACGCTTTAATAACGGGGTCATAGTTGCCTTACTAAGCCTAGCATTTTTTGCCAACTCACTAATCGAAATATTATCTTTTTCCCACAACGCCATCAGTACGATAAATTGTGTATAAGTTAACCCCAACGGCTCTAATAACGGTCGATAAATACTGGTTAGGTGATTAGACGCTGAATACAAAGCGAAACATAGTTGTTCATTTAATTGGGCTACAGACAAAAAAATCTCCTACTTCAAAATAGATTAACTTAAAAACTTTATCAATTTTGCCTGTATATTATTTAATTAACAACTATTTGCTAGCAAAAGATTCGTATGCAAATAGTTTGCTAACAAATAAAATTATACTTATACTAATCAATCCAACAACAATTCAAGAGTAACAAAAATGATAAATTCAAAAATAATAACGCTAGCTTTGTTAGTGGTAACAACACCTTTAGTGTTTGCCAATAATATTGAAACAGCAAGTGATGGTGTTAACACCTTTGAAGAGCTCTTTGGTGTTACAGAAGGTAAACGTCGTAATCACACTAAAGGCTTTTGTTTTTCCGCAACATTAAAGCCAAAAGACAAAAAAATTCAACAATATAGTAACAGTAGTATGTTTACAAAAACCTCGGAAGTGATTGGTCGGCTATCTCATAAAGGCGGAAAATACTTGGCCGCCGACAATAAGCCAGGAGAATATGGTATGGGTTTGTCGATCACTACAGCTAGTAATGAAAATCACATAATGTCGATGAACACTTTAGATTTTTTTCCCGTTGCAACACCCGAAGCATTCGCAGAATTAATGCATGCGAAAGTTGCTGGCTCAAATGCAGTAAAAGCATTTAAGCAAAAAAATAAAGATTTACAGCGCTTCAAAGCCCATGAAGCAACAAAAACAAAAACGCTTAAACCATATGAGGCAAACACATTTAATAGTGTAAACAGCTTTTATTTAGTTAATAATGAAGCAAAAAAAACAGCAGTTCGCTGGTCTTTTGTTCCCCAACTACAGCAAACATTAGTGGTAACGCCCGAGCAGGATTTTTTCTTTAAAAACTTACAACAAAATTTAACCAAAAATACTGTTGCATGGGATATGATTATTACTTTGGCTAATCCAGAAGATGATGTTAACAATGCTGCTATTGCGTGGCACGGTGAGCATCAAAAAATAATCGCTGCTGAACTAACAATCAAAGCAATACAAAGAGAAGAAGCAGGAAAGTGTGACCTAATTAATTTTGATCCCTTAGTTTTATCTACGGGGTTTGCGCCATCTGCTGACCCATTACTACAAGCACGACGTAATGCTTACGCAGTATCTTTTGATAGACGTTTATCTGAAAAGAATTTAATCAAATAGCAGTTATACAAAGTATATATTTAAATTTTCTTAGCAATATAGTTATCTATATTGCTCTCTACTTTTATATTTTCACTTAGCTCCAAGCCCAAATCATACCCCACTTTCGGTATATTGATAGGCATTTCGGATAAGGTTAGTTAACACAATATGGCAAGCTGTTGCTTCGATATTAATTATTGTATTTTTCAACATCAGCGTTGATAAGCACTTTCAAAATGGTTATACACGCTGGTAATTGTTAATTAGAAACTGCGCTTGAAAGCCTAATTTATCATACAGAGGCTTACCTGCATGTGATGCTTGTAATACAATATGTGTACCTTTCCATTCTGCACAATTTACAATAATTTCAGACATCAATAAACGTGAAAAACCTTTACCTTGTACTTCAGGTTTGACGCCTACCTGATGTACACCAATAATACTTCCTGTTTTATACATAAGTGCAGTGGCAATAGCCTCGTCATTATCATAAGCTAATAAAAGGCGAATATCAGAATCATTCATTAAACTTTCTATCACTGATTGATCTATAACATATCCAAATGCTTTAGACGCAATATCTACCCATGCCATTAATTCTTGTGTTTTAGTTACCAATTTAACAGTAAAACCCTTACGCAGTTTTATTTGATCTTTTATCGTGAAAAGCACAGCAGGCGATATAGCTAGGTACATTGCAGTTTGACTGAACAAACATTGCCAGCCCTTTCTAACTAATTCTACTTCTAAACTCGATTGTTTCGTTAAAAACAGCTGTGAACTTAAATTACTGTTCTCATTTGCTTTAATGTCTGCGTTTTCAAGTTCTGACCACATTGGTACAATAGCGGTTGTATCAATATGTTTTAACTGTAAATAATTTTGGACCGATGCAGGAAGATCAAACCAGCAACGATAAGGCCAAGAAGTGTTTTTAATCAACTGCGTATTTCTATCAATAATTTGAGCGCCATATTTTTTCCATAAACAAGTAAGGTTATCTATATTCGCCTGATTAATATCCATATTCTGTCTCCCAATTAATTAATAAAACCCCAATAATTAACAAAGTTGCGCCCACTAATTTTATAGCGCCAATTTGTTTTATAGGTAAATCAAACCAGCCCATATGACTAGCAATTATTGCCATTAACAACTGCCCAGTTAACGCATAAGACATCATATTGCCTACACCCATTTTAGGAATTAAATAATAAAACAGACTAATACCTAAAGCACTTAACACGCCACTAAACCATAAAAACACAGGTACAGATTTTATTTCTACTAGCCCAGGGTACTGTTTAGTAAATACCAACATAACTACTGCCGTAAAAAACAAACTTGTGAAAAAAGCGATACTTGTTGCTACCATTGAACTGTTTAATAATACTCCTAAACGAGCATTCATTGCTGCTTGCACAGCAATTGCGGCACCTGCTACCAAGGCCATACAAGAAAATAAGAACATGTCACATCTCCACGACTATTTCATTGTAATCAAACCTAACTTTAGGAGAATCAGCTTGAGTGTCAGTTTCATGACGATAACCTATAGGGCATATTGCGGTTGCGGTTAATTTCTTTGATGCTAAATCTAAAATGGCATCATATCCCGCACTCTCAAAACCCGTCATTGGGCAAGTATCTATTTGCATTGCCGCAGCACAAGTTAACAAATTGCCCAAGGCAATATAGGCTTGCTGATGTGCCCATTCTTGTTTTTCTTCGGGTGTTTTTAAACTTAATGCTGATTTCATAAAATCAGAAAAGTTACTAAGACCCTCAACACTACCATGAGTAATTTGTGCATGTTTATTAATATAACAATCAACTGTATCATTACCCACATTAGTATGTGCTGCCAAAACAATTAGGTGTGAACTTTCAGCTACTTTATTCTGCCCGTAAGAAAAAGGCAGTAACTGCGTTCTAATATCTGCTGACTCAACCACAATAATTTTATAAGGCTGAAGTCCATAAGACGAGGCACTTAAACGTGTTGCATCAAGTAATGTCCTTAAGGCTGATTTGGTCACCTTTTTATCTGAAAATTTCTTAACCGAATAACGCCATTGTAGCGCTTCTAAAATATTCATTATTAATCCTCTGTTTTTCGGGAAAATCACAAACCTTAAACAAATACAAACTTATCTAAGTTAAGCGTATACATTGGTTTGTGATAAGATAAAACGGATAATAAAGGGCTAATTCTTTAAGTGCATTTACATAGGTTGATAAATGAACTTTATTTATAGAACACTTTGTATAGGTTGGATCAATAAGCTTTTTCTAATACGGCTTAATTGCGTTGGTGTAATAGCAAGATGTGAAGCAATATGATATTGCGGTAAACGATCAACCAAAACAGGATACATAGCCACAAAACGTAAATAACGTGCTGTAGCATCAGTTTGCACTATTTCTATTTCACGAGCCTCTTTTTCCAGCAGCCAGTTTTTCTCCAAATAATAAATTTGAAATAGCATGATTTCTTTGTTCTTATGCATGAGTGCACGATATGCCATAAAATCAATTTCAATAATAAGAGAGTCTTCCAATAACTCACAAGCAAGTTTCGATGGTGTTGACGTTAACAAAGCTGCCATTGATCCAGGAAACATACCTTCATCAAAAAATATTTTGTTGTATTCATTACCCTTTTCGTCACACGTAAAACAACGTACTAATCCCTTAAAAACATAAGCATATGAATTAGGAACATCGCCGATACTATAAAGCACATGTTGTTTTTTTAGTGATTTAAATTTACAAATCTGCTGAAATTCATACCAAGTATCGTCACTAATAGGGTAATAAAAAGACAGAGACTCCCGTAAAGCAATAAAAGCATTATATTTATCTGACATGGTTACAGTATAACTCGAAGCTTAAACCTAAAGAATATATGAATCATAACCACTAGCCTATTTAAAATATAGAGGGGATGGTTGAAATATCTATGTATACCTATGGCTAATACCAATTTCATTAAGTTTGTGATCTTGTTGTGCGAAGGAAAAATAAACCAGAACAACGTCGCCATGGAGTATTTTAACCAGCACAAGTGGGCAATAATTTAGTGAAATTAATGGTATGGATCCTCTCCACTTTATTCCTATCGCTTAACTTAACTCCTGAACTCAACAGACTGGTGTGCCACCACCATGGTCATTCGTTTAATATAACTATCATGATCTAGTCGGTAGTTGTTCGCTCACCAATTTCACTATCTAAGATCCGTTGTACCTATGCTTGATTATACTCACTGTTCTGTATTTTATTTTTAAATCACTGCTTGAGTTACTTGTATGTTGATGGGTACAAATACTGTCTTATTTATTAAGCTGTTAGTTGGAAACTAAATTTTTCAAATTCGTTCCCATTTATAATAATTGAAAGTTGGTGAAGTCCTGTATAAAACTTTCTTGTAGATATTATCTTAAATGATTGCTTGCGGATTATATGATTAGTTGAATTTTTGACGTATTCTTTTTCGCTTATTTTAAATGTTCTTTTTGATAACGATCCATTCGATTTTTGATAATAAAGTCCGTATTCTGTTCTGATCTTTATATTCTCGCTTCCTAAGTTAACCAGTTTAAAAGAAAACTCCAAAGCTTCACCTATTTTTACTGAAGGTGTGTTGATACTAAACTCATCAATTCTAATATTTTCAATTGTACCAAAACCAAACATTTTCATTGCGTCTGAATACCCTTTCTTTAGAAGTGTTCTACAACCATGTTTGATTAATTTATCGGTATTTAAAGAAAGCCCTTGCCATTTTTTTACTATATTTATCACGGTTAGTGGATTGTCTTTGGCTATATCATTCAAGTTATTGGCAACACTCTTTCGAACAAAATCAGATCCATCATTTTTCAACTTTTCCAAAATTGGAATAATCATTTGAGGATTTTTTTTCAATTTCGGTAGATCCATCGCCCAAGGTAACCTTGGTCTACAACCCTCTGAAGAAAATCGTCTAACAGTAAAATGATCATGATTTGACCAAAGTAACATTTGCGCCATCATTTTTTCAGGATAGAGAATGATAAATGGGCGAACAGCAAATTCACAACTGGTGAATTGTGTGATTTTTTCTATAGCATCAATGGAGGTTTCATAATCATCTAAACCATACTGTTCAATATAATCAGCAAGAAACATGTACCTTAACGATAAGCCACTTTGTTTAAGTTTTAGCTGTTCTATTAATTGCAGTATTACCTCAATAGCTTGCTTATAATCATCAGGTAAATGAATTTTCAATATGGTGGACAAGTGCCTCATTCGCTGTTTCAGCTTCCTGTCTAACCATTGAACGTCAAATACTTGTGCTAAAAAAGTATTTTCATCAAAATTTGGAATAGTTTTATGCAAACCTTTTGTTAATTCATCAAAAAAGGCGGTGTTATAGATGTTTTTAAATAATTCAGCCATAGTTATTATTATTCTTTTAACCTTAATATAGATTTTAATTGTTCATCGTTGAGTAACTCATCTAAAATATTTATTGAAGATTTTTCAAATGGATGTTCTTGAAATAATTTTGTATGATATGTCTCTTTAAGATTATCTAAATCATCAGACTTTTGAACTAAGTTATCCTGTATTTTAGTTATGAAATTGCTATTAAATTCTAATTTATCTGGATTTACATATCCTACTTTAATAAAACCTTTGGTTTTTTTGCTACATGAGCAGGGATTACTTTTGTTTACTAAGCTGCATTTATTATTCATGAAGTTGAATAATTCTTTTCTAGCACGAGATAATTTTTTCCGATAATTTTCTAAGCTAACATTGAATATTTCACTGCCTATTTTGTGATTTATATTAAAAATATCTCCTAAAACATAAATTAATCGCTGTTCTCGGTCTAAACACATTAACATGCCTGACATACAACTAATTTTTGCTTCTTCTACTGCCTCCATTAAAATGCTTTTTTCTTCAGCATTTAATTCTTGAGTAGCAATACTGTCCAAATTGTCACTATAACCATCAAAGCCTTTTGATATTGCGAGTTCAATGCCTTTCTTTTTCATATCTAGCATATGATTAACTGTTATTCTGTATAGCCAGGTGGTAAATGTGCTTTTATGATTAAACTTTTTTAAACTAACAATCGTTTTTATCCAAATTTCCTGATTAACATCTTCTGCATCTTGGTGGCTATATAGCATTTTAAGACAGATATTAAAGGTAAATGAATAATGTTTGTCTATTAAATTGCGTAAGGCAGCCTTGTCTCCAGACAAGGCTGATTGTATCAATTGGGAGTCACTTATCTTAAGATTCATAAGTTATGCAATTAAATACCAGAAGCCTAAATCCATTGTTTCAGGATCACACATACTCATCATTTTCATTCCTGATTCGTTATTAAAATAGCCATAACATATTTCTTTAGTACCCCCAAGGGTTTTTCCAAACGTAATTTCTGAATAAGTTTCATTATCTATTTTACCAATAAAATGCGATAAGGTATTTTCAAAAGTGTTTAGGTGAGTATTTTCAATTTGTTCAGAAACTGAAAGTAAATTGGCCTCAAAAAAGTCACTATTATCCTTTGGCGAAAATGTACCGTGTTCAAAACAAGAAAAAATTTCAGGTATTTTAAAATTGTCTTTTAAGATATTGTGATAATGAATTTTTACTGTTTGTGGTTTTATTGATTTCATAAATTCTTTGGCTGTATCACTACTGCTAAAACCGTTCTCGATATTTGTTATGCTTTGCATGTCCTCCGCAAAAAGCAGATTAGCATATTCACCCTTCAAATTTCTTACTAGGCAATGAAATATTAAACCTGATTGATTTTTTAAATAATCACTTTCAAATTTCATCACTAAACTAATGAAATCCTCATCAGTAATATCATCGGCTTTCGTAAATGTTGTGAATTCCATAACTGTTGGTTTAACTTGGTTTAATCGTAGCATTGCCTTTCCTTGAAGTGTTAAAAATTATGTCTATACCAAGTTAGACGATACTATTTGATAGGTGTGACAAAGTAATCGAAAAGATATTAAAGTGTGGGATTTATTATTTCGTGTTTAAGAGATAGACTGTAAGTATAATATCAGCTTGCAGGAGGCATTGCTCTCACCTGAGTGAATATCCTAAACTGGCGAGTTAGCCACCATTACAGCCGTTCATCATCTAATTATTAATGTCCGCAGTGTGGCAAAAGTGATCGTTCAGAGACAACACACCACTGGTAGCTTTGAGCTCAGGCTGTGTATCTTTGGGTAAAGGGGTGCGTTTAGGCTTTTCCTTAACCGTTACTGTGTGAACGTCTTCTCGTGCTTCTATATCATCAAGCCTTACTTCAGCTTCGTTAAATTAACGTATTAATATCCCAGTTAAATACTCCCAAGTTAAACCACAAAAAGACAGGTGATACGAATCAATATCATTTGCATTTACTATGTGTTATATTGCGCTCAAAAATAACTCCAAAACATAAATACATATAATATTCTAGGAAGCATCATGATGAAACGTAATACAATCGCTATAGTTATATCTAGCACTTTATCTGTCCTCACAACTCAAAATCTCTATGCAGGAGAAACTCTTAATAACGTTAAACAAGAGAATACAGATATGGAAAAGATTTCAGTTGTAGGAACAAAACAGTCAAGATATATCATTGAAGTTAATGATGGTGCAACTGGTTTAGACTTATCATTTTTAGATAACCCACGAAATACAATATTAATACCTGAACAATTAATCCTCGATAGAAAAGTAACAACCCTTGAAGAAGCTTTAAGAAATGCACCAGGTGTTAGTGCAGGAGATGGCTTTGGGGGCACCCGAGACGATTTCTTTATGCGTGGTTTCCGAAGAAATGCTGAATATAGAAATGGATTTAGACGAACGTCAATTTTTAAAGCCAACATGTCTAATACTGAATATGTGCAACTTGTTCAAGGACCAGCAGCCATTACGTATGGTCAGGTTGAGCCTGGGGGTGTTGTTGACGTAATTACAAAAAAACCGCTAAATGAGCAACGTATAGCTGGAGAGCTAAGAACTGGTTCATATAATGATAAATTTGGGATGATAGATTATTCGCAGCCTATCAATGAAGATTTTTCAATCCGTTTAGTTGCTTCAATACAGGATTCTGAAAGTTTTCGTGATTTTACTGATATTAAACGAGATACTTTCGCTTTTTCTTCTCGATATTATTTGGCTGATTCAACAAAAATAGATTTTGCTTATGAATACAGAAATGAAGCACGCCCATTAGATAGAGGAACTATCGCTATTGAGACAACTAATGGGCCAGCTATCATCAATGATCTTTTAGATGTACCTTTTAGTCAACGATTTGGTAGCCCTTGGGAAATTGGTGAAGTAGAAGCTGAAATTTTTGAATTATCCATAGGGCATGATTTTAATGATTTATGGAACCTTGAATTAAATATAGCTCATGAAGGCTCAACAGGTAATGACCTTCAATCTCGCCCTAGAGCAGCTTTTGTTGTTGATGCTGATACAGCTATAAATGAGCAAGGTTATATTACTAGCGAAGATTTTGACCCATCAGTAATAACGGATGGAGCTATTTATGATGATTCCTCAGATCGAGTATATTTAATAAAACGCTTAGATGGTAGTAGAGATAAAGAAGTAACAGCTGATTTAGCAAACATAAAGCTCAGAGGTGAATTTGAATTAGGCTCAATGCTTCATCAAGTTATTTTAGGTGCTGATTATAGCAATGACAATACCGATAGGAAGTTCACCGTTGGCTCTCAAACTGATGGAATAAATTCAGCATTCCATAGCTTTATTGACCCTGTTTATAACTTATCGGGGGATTTTAGTCTTGATGGACTACCTATACTCTCAGCAGGAAGTAAAAACTACGGAGCTTATTTTAATATTTACTCTCATGTTACAGAAAAGCTAGGTGTTCTAGCTGGTATGCGTTATAGCGACACAGATTATGAGGCTACAAGTGATGGGGTCATTACTTCTCAAACCGCTTCGTCTGGAGTAGTACCACAATTAGGGCTCAACTATAAAGTATTAGATAATACATCTGTTTATGCATCATTTTCTGAATCATTTGAACCAAATAATGTCATCCCTAACAATACGGGTGATGCAGAAGAAATAGATCCTGAAGAAGGTGAACAGATAGAGTTTGGTGTTAAATCAGAATTTTTCAGTGGTAAAGCACAAACAACACTGTCTTTTTATAAAATTGATAAGATAAACGTTGTGGATGGTTTAGACGATTTAGGTGATCCTATTTTTGTTGATGGTAGAAGCTCTCAAGGGGTAGAGTTTTCTGTTACTGGTCAACCAACAGACGGCATGAATATCTCAGTATCTTATGCTTATACTGATGCTGAAGACCAAGATGCTTTAGGTAATAAAACACAAGCCGAAAGTATTGCAGACAATATCTTCAATATGTATACGTCTTATGAATTTCAGAGTGGTTATTTAGAAGGTCTTGGTCTTGGTGCGGGATACTACTATGAATCTGATCGTGTTATGGATGCGGAAGGTAACTTGAGCCAACAAGTTAATCTTGGCGATATTTCGCTAGTTGATTTATCTGCTTGGTATACAATTAAAGCACCTGACTCTTTATCTAAAGACGGAACTATTCGTTTTCAAGCAGGCGTTAAAAACCTATTTGATGATGAATACTATGGTGCAGGTTTTACAGTATTGCGTATCCCGTTAGGGTCACCTAGAACTGCCTTTGCCTCAGTATCATTTGATTTTTAAAAATACCAATAGATATAGGTAAAAAGAATTAGTAATTAAATGGCTACTTTATTGACGTTAAACACCAATAAAGTAGCCATTATTATGTAATATCCATCTTTGGTAGGAATAAAGTTGAACCGTAAAAAAAACAAAAGCAATTTAAAAAAACTCTACAATTTACATGCTTGGCTTGGCTTCCAACTCGCAATTATCATGTTTGTAATTTTAGCCACTGGTACAATTGCTACAATTTCAAATGAAATTGATTGGCTAATTTTTGATGAACTTAGAGCATCAGAAAAGCCCGCTAATTCACCTCAAAAAATGCCCGCAGAAAACTGGCAAGCGATATATGCGACACTAAAAGAATCGTACCCTAATGGGCAACCAGTCTATTTGAAAACCATGGGAGAAGATTATCTTACTTATAGAGCAACTATCATTGATGACTCTCTTCATCATAAGTTTGTACAAATAGATCAATGGACTCATAAAATTACAGGCACAATGCCTCAACTGACGGTACAACGTTTTTTTAGAGACTTTCATCGTTATTTATTTATGCCTGCACTTCCAGGTATTATTATCGTCTGTTTTTTTGCTTTTATCTTAGTTATCTCACTATACACAGGTTTAAAAACAACCAGAAACTGGAAGAAAGCCTTGTGGCGCTTTAGAGTCGACCAAGGACCACGCATAACATTAAGCGATGCTCATAAGTTATCAGGTCTTTGGGGAATCTGGTTTACTTGTATTATATGTATAACGGGTATTTGGTATTTATATGAATTTAGTTTCCGCTTAGTTGGTGCTACTTTAGAACCGAGGGGGGCAGCAATAGAAAGAGTCATTGATAATTCAAAATTACACCTAAGCTCAAAAGATTTCAATGAGATTGTTCAGCTAGCTCAATTAACTCATAAAGATTGGGAAATAACTTCTATTTTCATTCCTCAAACCAGTGATAAGCCAATACAAATGCGAGGAATTAAGGATAATCCACTACTAAGGGAACGAGCCTATAGGGTATATATTGATCCTATAACAAAAGAAGTTATCGATATTTTTACACCAGATTCTATCGGCACCAATGCTTATTTAAATGAATATATAGATCCATTACACTTTGGCTTTTTTGCTGGCTTATGGTCAAAATTAATTTGGTTCTTTTTTGGTTTAGCACTTACTGGGTTATCTGTTACAGGAGTTATAATGAGCTGGAAACGCACAAAGAGTAAAGCTTTAACGCAAACACAAATAGTGACATTGCCACTATTAATTTTAACGGTTATTGCATTTTTATTTTGGCTACAACGTTACATTTAAATGGATAATTAACAAAGTTCCATAGTGCCGTTTACTAAGACAAATGAAACAAAAAAGCCCTAACTCTTTCGAATCAGGGCTTTCATATATGGTACCGGAAGACGGACTTGAACCGTCACGCCCGAAGGCAACGGATTTTGAATCCGTCGTGTCTACCAATTCCACCACACCGGCAAGAGGGGATAGTAAACTGTGAAGTTTACAAAGAAATCATGTTTTTCTAAAACCCAATTTCTTTGTAAACTCTTTTAATTCTTTTAATTCTTTTTAATAAGCTAACTATAACTTATACATAATAATGTACTTCGCTAAAGTGGTTGGCATTATACGAGATATCTTTGTTAGTGCAATAGTTTTTCTCTGCACATTGCGCATTTGTGCCCTATTTGTTGTTTATTTATTCAATTCCTGTTTAATAATTTCTTTTATATTCTCGTATCACTATTTAACTGGCTGCTCTGGTTGGTAAGCTTTAAAAAATAGATCGACCGCTTTATTAATATGCTGGCGAATTTCTTCATCTGATATTTTTTGGTTTGGTAATAATAACACTTGAAAGTGTATTCGACCTTTTATCATTTCCATTAACATACGTGTTGCAAAGCATGGGTCATCAATGGCTAAAATACCAGCTTGATCAAGCTGCATTAAATAATCTGTCAGTGGCTTTAAACCTTTTAATGGCCCCTTTTCATATATTAGCATGCCTATTTCGGGTAATTTCGGTATAACCTGAATTACTAATCGAAAAAGTGACACTAAGGTTTCAGATATTAAACCTTTAACAAACCTAAAACACATTTCTTTTAGAGCATCTCTCGGTACTAATTCTGTCATATTAATAGAAGCGATAGTGGCTGTTTGCATACTTACTTGCTGCCGTATTACTGCCATCAACAAACCTTGTTTGTTACCAAATTCATCATAAATAGAGCGCCTAGACCCACCTGCAATAGAAATAATCATTTCAAGTGAGGTTTGATCGTATCCATGCTGAAGAAATAAATCTTTTGCAGCGGTAAGTATTAATTCTCCACGGGCACTTAATTGAGTTGAATGTATGGTTTGGCAACTTTCCATTATATTACTAGCGCTTTTAACTTTTTAATTGACTTTGGTACTACATAGTACCAGAATACACGGTACTTAACAGTACCATTTACTTTTTAATCTTTATTTTCTTAAATAAAAGCGAGTTATCCTAACTGGAATCATCATGCGACTATTACTAACAATTATTTTAACATCATTTTTATTGAGCTGTAGTGAGCAACCGGTTACCACCGAAACTCCCATTAGACCTATTGCATGGACAAAAGTAACTGAATCCAGTTTGCAACAATTACGCACCTTATCAGGCATTGTAGCGCCTGTTGAAGCAGCAAGCTTAAGCTTTGAAGTAAATGGTAAAGTGCAAAGTGTCGAAGTAAAACTAGGTGATGCCGTTCAAAAAGGTGATGTTTTAGCGCAATTGAACCACCGCAGTTTTGAATTATCCTCTAAGTCTGCTCAAGCACAGTTAGACAAAGCAAAATCTGACTGGGTTGAAGCCAAAAATAGTTTTACTCGCTTTAGCCAGCTAATAAAACAAGGTCTGGTATCTCAATCGGGCTTTGATAATGCAAAAGCTAATTTTGAATCAAGTAAAAGCGCGGTTAATGTTGCACAAGCGCAATTAGATATTGCCAAGAAAAATTTACAAGACAGTACCTTAATTGCCCCCTACAACGGTATTATTACCAAACGATTGATAGAACCATCTCAACAAATTGCAGCGGGGCAAGCAGCCTTTGAAATCGAAGGTAAACACGGCTTAGAAGTAAATGTTATGGTGCCTGAAACCCTGATAAGGGAATTACAACAAAATGCAATTATCTCAATACGCTTCCCTGTATTACCACAATTAAACATATTCGGGCGCATTACTGAAATTGGTACAAGAGCTGAAACAGCCAATGCTTTTCCCGTTACGGCAGCGTTACAAGAAGAAAACCCCTTATTACGCGCAGGCATGACAGCTGAAGTTGACTTTACCTTTGAAGGGGTAGGACAAACAGGCTTTCAGGGCACTGTTATTAAAGTACCTTTCTCTGCCATTCGTGCTGGAATAAATCAAAAAAGCCATGTTTTTGTCTACAATCCAACAACACAAGTGGTTGAACAACGTCAAGTACAAACAGAGAATGTGCTCAATAATATTGTCTTTATTTCTTCAGGTTTAACCAACGGTGAAATCATTGCTACCGCAGGTGTTGCTTTTTTGAGAGATGGACAAAAAGTAACGCTATTAGACAATACTACTCAGCGTTTTAATTAAGAGTCACACCATGAATATTACTCAAATTGCGTTTACTTATCGTAAAACTGTCTTTTTCATTCTCACCCTACTTTTGATCAATGGTGTCTTCGCTTACTTTATATTGCCTGCACAAGAAGACCCAACAATTACAATTAGAGAAGCCGTTATTTCGACCTCGTTCCCAGGTATGGCACCCGAGCGAGTAGAGCAATTAATTACTAAAAAACTTGAAGAAGAAATACGAAAAGTACCCGAAGTGAAAGAAATAAGGTCATTATCGACAACGGGTGCATCAACCATTCATGTTAAAATTTATGATCGCTATTTTAATTTAGATGATATTTGGCAAGATGTTCGTAATAAAACGGCGGCTGCCCACAGCAAAATGCCTTCAGGCACTAACTCGCCTTTTGTCAATACAGAGTTTGGCGATGTGTCAGTTGTAACACTGGCATTAACTGCTGATGGCTTTGAAATGAGCTCAATGTATGATATTGCACAACACATTCGAGACACATTGTATGCCGTTGAAGGTACAAAAAAAATTGAAATTTTAGGGCATTTACAAGAACGTATTTTTCTTGAAGTATCAAACGCAAAACTATCGCAGTTGGGAATTTCTCCACAAGCATTAATCAGTGAATTACAACAGCAAAATATTATTCGTTCTGGTGGTGAAGTAGATACAGGCGTTAAAAGCTTTATTGTAGAGCCTTCGGGGAATTTTGGCAGTGTATCAGATATTGCAGATACCTATATTAATATTCCCAACACTCAAGATTTTATAGCATTAAAAGATGTAGTGAATATCAAACGAGGTTACATCGATCCACCAGACAAACTGGCTTATTTTAATGGTAAACCTGCTATTTTCTTTGCTATTTCAATGTTACCTAAGTATAACATTTTAAAATATGCACCTAGAATTAAAACTAAACTTAACGATATTATTTCAAGTTTACCTATAGGCTATCAGTTAGATATTGCCACTTATCAAGCCGACCAAGTAGAAAAAACAGTACGTGGCGTTTCTATCAATGTGCTGCAAACATTAACCATTGTACTTGTTGTGGTGGTGTTATTCTTAGGCTTACGAACAGGCCTAATAGTGGGAGCTATAGTACCCTTTGTGATGCTGGCAACGCTTTCCATCATGCTATTTTTTGGCATGAAATTAGAGCGTATGAGCTTAGCCACACTAATTATATCGCTAGGATTATTAGTAGATAACGGTATTGTGATTGCTGAGGATTTTAAAAGTAGAATTGAAAAAGGGATCAGTCGTTTTGATGCTATGATTCAAGGTTGTAAAGAATTAGCCATTCCGTTATTAAGCTCTTCTGTAACCACTATTTTATTTTTCTTACCACTCATGTTAGCTGAACATGTAGCGGGTGAATTCACCCGTTCTATCTCATTAGTTATTTTAATTACCTTACTAACCAGTTGGATAATGGCTTTATGCGTTACGCCCATCCTTTGTTATTATTTTATAAAGCCTTCAAAGAATGCAGAACAAAAGGATTCAACATTATCTAAAATTTATGCAAATTATGAGAAATTTTTGCATTGGCTATTACAGCATCGTTTATTATTTATGAGTTTAATGTTGGTACTATTTATTGGTGCCGTGGGTTCAATGAAATTTGTAGCTAAGCAATTCTTCCCTGAATCAGACCGAACACAAATACTCATGTATATCGATTTGCCAAATGGTACCTCTTCTCGTGAAACTAACCGACAAATGCAAGAAATCTTTCAGTGGTTAAATAACAAGGAAAAGTTCAGCTTTATTGAAAACTATTCAGGATATGTGGGTTTTAATGGTCCTCGTTTTGTTTTATCACTTAATCCTGAAGATCCCGCTCAAAATAAAGGTTTTGTTGTGCTCAATGTAGTTGAGGGTACTGATGTTGCTAAAAGAGTACTAGAGCTAGATACACAACTTGAAGCGAAATTTCCTAATATATCAGCGCGCGTTAAAAAAATGTTTCTCGGCCCGTCTGATGCAAAAACAATCAAAATTCAAGTTCGAGGCCCAGACAAAAACGTTATTTATAAAAAAGCACAACAAATTATGGATTTACTCCATCAAGTGCCCAATACCATTAATATTCGTAATGATTGGGAAAATTTAATTGTTAAAATTGATGTACGCGTTGATCAACACCGCGCTAAAAGAGCAGGTTTAACATCAACAGAAATTGCCGATGCCTTACAAACCTACTTCTCGGGTGCACAAATTACAGAATTTAGAGAAGAAGATGAGATTATTCCTATCATTTTACGAGCTGAAGAAGCTGAACGAAATAATTTAGACAGATTGCGTACACTGAACGTTTATTCACAAAAAACGGGCAAAGCTATTCCACTATTTCAAGTAGCGACGTTTGCGCCTGTTAATCAATTTTCAGTTATACATCATGAAGATATGTTTCGCACCATTAGTATAGAAGCACGTAATAACAAGATGGCAGCAGAAGATTTACAATTAGTAATTGACGAAAAAATTAATGAGCTTGCCGCTGACTTACCAATCAACCATGAAATAGTTTATGGGGGCGCTATTAAAGAATCTAAAGCAGCACAAAAAGCATTAAGTGCGAGCATGCCTATGGTAATCGGCTTTATTTTAATATTACTTGTTGCTCAATTTAACTCATTCCGACAAGCCTCTATTATAACACTCACCATGCCTTTATCCTTCATTGGTGCGGTTATTGGTTTGCTTGTAATGCAAGCCCCTTTCGGCTTCATGGTAACTTTAGGCTTATATAGTTTAGCGGGTATTATCATCAACAATGCTATTGTGCTGATTGATCGCATTAAAATTGAAGAACAAAGTGGTAAAACACCATATAAAGCTTTAGTTGATGCTTGTTTAGCTCGATTACGCCCCATCACCATGACCACCATTACCACGGTAATGGGGTTGCTGCCACTTATTATCGGCAAAGATCCTTTATTTTATGGTATGGCCAATGTTATTGCCTTTGGTTTAGGTATTGGTACATTATTAACATTAGCGGTAGTTCCTGTATTGTACTCATCATTGTATAAAATTAGCGCACCGTCTTAGAATACATTACCCCTACATCAATCCACAACCTTTGTAGGGCGTAATTCATTGCATGATGTCAGAATAAATTCTAACCAATCAATCTACAACCTTTGTAAGGCATAATTCATTACGCCATGTCAGAATAAATTCTAACCAATCAATCCACAACCTTTGTAGGGCGCAATTTATTGCATGATGTCAGAATAAATTCTAACCTACATCAGTTCACAACCTTTGTAGGGCGTAATTCATTGCGCCATGTCAGAATAAATTCTAACCTACATGGCGTATTTTAATTTTAATATAAAGCATTACGTGCTTAAACTTTGATTATCTCTTTGCTAGACTATGGCAAATTTTTCTGAGCACTTTCTATGACTTCAATTTCTGTTAACGAATTTCCCCGCGCTGGCTTTCGTCGCCGTTTAGGTTCTTGGATTTATGACGTACTTATTGCCTTTGCTGTTTATATGGTTGCAGGCGCCATTGCATTTTTACTTTTTAATTTACTAATAAAATTTGGTTTAATCAGTATGCAAAACTTTGAGCACCCCATAGATTTACAACGCTCCTCTATTTTGTATAGCATACTAATTTACGGCTGGAACATTGCTTGGGTCAGTTTTTTCTTTGTTTTCTTTTGGGCTAAAAGTGGTCAAACATTAGGAATGAAAGCGTGGCGTTTGCGCGTACAAAATCAAGATGGTACGCGCATTAGTAAAATAACAGGAATAAAACGTTTATTACCTACCTTACTGGGTTTAGGTAATTTAACCGTAATATTTGATCGTAAAAACAAACTGAGTTTGCAAGACAGACTAACCAACACAGAGGTTGTAGTATTGTCTTTAGAAGCAAACAAAGGCAGGCTTTAGTTGCTCGCGGCGTATAACTTCCTTGTTTATTACTTTATTACGCCGCTTTTTTATTCATAAAGTACCAGGCTACACCTATAAATAATATACTTGGCGACACAGCGCCAATTATCGGGGGAAATTGATATACGAGGCTTAACGACCCAAGTACTTCATTTGAGACAAAAAAGACAATTCCTGTGATAACCCCCATCATAATTCGCGCCCCCATAGACACAGAGCGAAGCGGTCCAAAAATGAAAGATAACGCCACCAAAAGCATCACTGCCACCGTTGCTGGTTGAATAAGCTTTCGCCAAAAAGCAAGTTGATAACGGCTAGGGTCTTGAGAATTAGCCTGTAAATAATCAAGGTAATCAATCAATCCACGTACAGACAATGATTCAGGCGTTACAGTAACCACCCCTAATTTTTTAGGTGTTAATGACGATTTCCACTCTTGAGTGTCTACGCTAGAGGTCGTAATTTCTTCTTGAGTTATCTGTGTGTTAACCACACTGGATAAGTGCCAAATATTATCTTTATAAATAGCAGACTGAGCACTAAGCCAGCTATCGAGCTTTAATTCATCATTAAAACGATAAACTTCTACTTTTTTAAGCTGGCCTTGCTCTAATACTTCACCAATATTAACAAAATAATCACCATCTTTAGCCCACACGCCATTCTTAGCAGAAATTAAACTTCCCCCTGATATTGCTTGGGCACGTATCTCTCTTGCCGTTGCTTCACCGCTAGGGGCAAGCCATTCACCAACAGCCATGGAAACAAAAATCAATAAAATGGCAGTTTTCATCACTGATTTAATAATATCTAACCGTGATAATCCAGCAGCTTGCATTACTACCAACTCACTATTACTTGCTAACATACCAATACCTATTAAACCGCCAATTAAGGCAGACATAGGAAAGAATACTTCAATATCGCGAGGTAATGAATAAAGTACATACAATGCAGCATGAGACAAATCGTAGTCTCCTCGGCCTACCGCACGCATTTGCTCTACAAACTTTATAATGCCACTAACACTCACAAAAACAGCTAAGGTTAAAAAGGTGGTGGATGCCACAATACGGCCAATGTAAACATCTAATATCTTCATTCTTTTTGATCCTGAGCATAATTAACACTCGTAACATTACGCCTTAAACTAGGGAATTTTGATTTAATTTTACGCCCACTACTACGCTCTCTCATGAGCAAAATAATCCCCATAAATAACGCACTAATATGTATAGGCCACAACCCTATATTCGCTGGTAATGCTTGACGTTCCACGCCCGACTTCATTGCCGTTAATAGCAAAAAATACCCTAAAAATAACATAAGCGCGGGCAGCATCTTTGCAAATTTACCTTGCCGTGGATTAACCACGCTTAATGGCACAGCAATCAAGGTTAAAATAATACAAGCAAGTGGAAAAGCAATACGCCATTGAATAGTAGCGCTGTATTCAGGTGCTGAATCGACATCTGGTGGGTTAAACAGCTGATGTGTAGGTAAAGCGCTCAATTTACGGTGTTTTTGTTCTACTTCTTGATCCTGAATTTGAATATAATATTTATCAAAAGTAACCGCTTGAAATTCACCGTTAGTTGCATCTTTGTGATAGCGAATGCCTTGAGATAATACTAAACGTTGTGAACCCGAATCTTCCTCGAAAACTTGACCTTTTTTGGCATAAACTAAACTTGAGTTGATAATACTTTCTTCAAGATGATTTTCATCTGGTAACTGAGCTAAAAATACTTTGTCAAAGCTATTATCGTCACGATGTTTATCATGAATAAAAACAACTGCTTTTTCATTACCTGTTTTTTGAAAACGCCCAGCTACTAAAGAGCTTAATCCAGAATCAGCAGCAAGCTTGTCTTTAACTTGATATTGATATTCTGATGCCATAGGCGCTAAATACAAAGTAAAGATGCCTGTAAAAATAGCGGTAATAAATGCAAGTATTAATGTAACCCTTACCACATACCATTCACTTACACCGCACGCATGCAATATCGTCATTTCATTGTCTGCATATATACGCCCGTATGCTAGTAAAATTCCCAAGAAAAAACTAAGTGGCAGCATCATACCTGCTAAATCAGGTACTTTAAGCGCAATAAAAACCATAACCATTTGTCCAGGTATGCTTCCTTCAGAGGCATCACCTAATACTCGAACAAATTTTTGGCTAATAAAAATGGTCATCAACACAAAAAATACTGCAAGTTGTGTTTTTGCCACTTCTTTTAATAAATAACGAAAAATGATCACAAAAAGATCCCATTAAAACTGTGTTTTTTCTGACAATCGACGAGTTTTTCTAGTAAACTTGCCGTTTTCATAGCTAAACTATATAGTCACAGATAAATTTAATTGATAAATACTGCTATAATTATAGCGCTTAGCGATATCTCTTGAATAGATAAGAGTGCAGTTTTTTACTAATTTTAGCAAATTAAAAAGGTTTAAGGAGATCTCATGGAGTTCAGTATAAAAAGCGGTAGTCCCGAAAAACAGCGTAGTGCCTGTATTGTAGTGGGTGTATTTGAACCTCGTCGCCTCAGTTCAACAGCTGAACAACTTGACGAAATTAGTGAAGGTTACATAAGCAATTTATTACGAAAAGGTGATTTAGAAGGCAAATCTGGACAGGTGTTATTACTACATCACGTACCTAATATTTTAAGTGAGCGTGTTTTACTTGTAGGCTGTGGTAAAGAACGCGAATTAGATGAACGTCAATATCGCCAAATAATTAAAAAAACAATTAACACGTTAAACGAAACCGGTTCAATGGAAGCAGTCTGTTTCTTATCTGAGTTACACGTTAAAGGTCGTGATACGTACTGGAAAGTTCGTCAAGCGGTAGAAGCAACTCAAGATAGCTTATATAGTTTTAATAGTTTAAAAACTCATAAAGAAGAACCACGCAGACCTTTACGTAAAATAGTGTTTAACGTGCCTACTCGTCGAGAATTACCTATTGGTGAGCGTGCAATTAGCCATGCCTTGGCTATTTCCGAAGGAATAAGCACCTGTAAAAATGTTGCGAATATGCCACCTAATATTTGTAACCCTGCATACTTGGCCGAACAAGCTAAAATTTTAGCCAACGATTACGATAAAGTGACTACCACTATTGTTGGTGAACAAGAAATGGAAAAACTGGGCATGGGGTCATACTTAGCAGTAGGACGTGGTTCAGCTAACGAATCATTAATGAGTATTATGGCCTACAAAGGTATTGATGATGACTCAAAACCTTTAGTTTTAGTGGGTAAGGGCCTCACGTTTGACAGTGGTGGTATTTCGCTAAAACCAGGCGCAGGTATGGACGAAATGAAATATGACATGGGCGGTGCAGCTGGTGTTTTAGGTGCAATGCATGCCTTAGCAGAGTTAGATTTACCTATTAATGTGATTGGCGTTTTAGCAGGCTGCGAAAATATGCCTAGCAGTAATGCTTACCGCCCTGGCGATATTCTCACAACAATGTCTGGTCAAACGGTTGAAGTACTTAATACTGACGCTGAAGGTCGATTAGTATTGTGTGATGCGTTAACTTATGTTGAACGCTACGATCCTGAAGCTGTAATTGATGTAGCAACGTTAACGGGGGCTTGTGTGGTTGCTTTAGGTAAGCATGCCACTGGTTTATTAAGCTCGCATAACCCATTAGCGCATGAATTGCTAAACGCGTCTGATCAAAGTGGTGATAGAGCTTGGCGCTTACCGTTATGGGACGATTACCAAGAACAATTAGAAAGCCCATTTGCTGATATGGCAAATATAGGCGGTAAAGAGGCTGGTACTATTACGGCCGCTTGTTTCTTAGCTCGCTTTACTAAAAAATACCATTGGGCGCATTTAGATATTGCTGGTACCGCATGGCGTAGTGGTGGCAAAGACAAAGGCTCAACAGGTCGCCCTGTTAGTATGTTAACGCAATTTATGCTTAATCGTGCAGGTCAAGAACAAGGCGAATAGATAAACCACATGCAAACACAAGTAATGTTTTACCTTCTCAATGATGACAAGGAAAAAATAAACAGTCAAAACGCTGATACTAGCTCAGCGTTTTATCATGCCTGTTTGCAAGCAAGTTATTTTTATCGCCAAAATCAGCGAGTATTTATTTACACGCAAGATAAGCAAAGTGCTGAACAAATTGATGAGTTATTATGGGCGTTTGACAGCGACAGTTTTGTACCGCATAACTTATCAGGAGAAGGACCTAAACACGGTTCCGCTGTTGAAATTAGCGATCAACCATTGCGAGGCCGTCGTCCTGTGTTAATTAATTTAACGCCTACTGCCCCTAGTTTTGCCAGCCAATTTCAATTTATTGTTGATTTTGTGCCTAGTAATGAATTACTAAAACAACAAGCAAGAGAACGTTTTAAAGCATACAGGCAATGGGGCTTTGCAGTAGATAATCAACCAGTATCACCTTCACAATAATGTAAGCAAATTTACAATTCATAACTTTTATTTTGAGAACATGATGGAAAAAACTTTCAACCCAACCGACATTGAACAATCTCTTTATACTCACTGGGAAAAGCAAGGTTACTTTAGCCCAACAGGTGAAGGTGACAGCTATAGCATTGCTATTCCGCCACCAAATGTCACAGGCTCATTGCATATGGGGCATGCTTTTCAACAAACCATCATGGACACGTTAATTCGTTATCAACGTATGCAAGGTAAAAACACACTCTGGCAAACAGGTTGTGACCATGCAGGTATTGCGACTCAAATGGTAGTAGAACGTAAAATTGCGGCCGAAGAAGACAAAACACGTCACGATTACGGCCGTGAAGGTTTTATCGATAAAATTTGGGAATGGAAAGAAGAATCTGGTGGTACAATTGGTAAACAAATGCGCCGTTTAGGTAATTCTATTGACTGGACACGCGAACGTTTTACTATGGATGCGGGCATGTCTGAGGCCGTACAAGAAGTGTTTGTGCGTTTATTTGAAGATGACTTAATTTACCGTGGTAAACGCTTGGTAAACTGGGATCCAAAATTCCACACCGCTATTTCTGATTTAGAAGTTGAAAATAAAGACAAAAAAGGCCACATGTGGCATTTACGCTATCCATTAGCCGATGGCGAAAAAACCTCAGAGGGGCTTAATTACTTAGTTGTTGCAACCACGCGCCCCGAAACTATGTTAGGCGATACAGGTGTAGCGGTTAATCCAGAAGATCCTCGCTATAAAGATTTAATTGGCAAAAAAGTTTTATTACCTTTGGTTAACCGTTTAATTCCTATTATTGGTGATGAACATGCCGATATGGAAAAAGGTACAGGTTGTGTAAAAATTACACCTGCCCATGACTTTAATGATAACGAAGTAGGTAAACGCCATGCCTTACCGCAAATTAATATTTTAGACAAAAATGCCGCTATTTTAGCTAAAGCAGAAGTTTATGATACCAAAGGTGAACTTTGTGATGCATACAGTACCACATTACCTAGCGAGTTTGCAGGCATGGACAGGTTTGTCGCACGTAAAGCAATTGTAGCAAAATTTGATGAACTTGGCTTATTAGTTGAAGTGAAAGATCATGATCTCGTTGCCCCTTATGGTGATCGCTCTGGTGTAATCATCGAACCATTATTAACTGACCAATGGTATGTACGTGTTGAAAAACTAGCAGGTCCTGCCGTTGATGCAGTTAAAGATGGTCAAATTGAATTTGTACCTAAACAATATGAGAACCTCTATTTTTCTTGGATGAAAGATATTCAAGACTGGTGTATATCACGCCAACTTTGGTGGGGGCATCGTATTCCTGCATGGTATGACGACAGTGGTAAAGTCTATGTTGGTCGCACCGAAACTGAAGTGCGCGCTAACAATAATATTGCTGATGATATCAATCTTAAACAAGATGATGATGTACTTGATACTTGGTTCTCATCTGCCTTATGGACTTTTTCAACTTTAGGCTGGCCTAAAGATACTGACGATTTAAAAACCTTTCACCCTACTGATGTATTAGTGACAGGCTTTGATATTATTTTCTTCTGGGTTGCTCGCATGATTATGATGACCATGCACTTTAACAAAGATGAAAATGGCAAAGCACAAATTCCGTTTAAAAAGATCTACATGACTGGTCTTATTCGCGATGAAAATGGCGATAAAATGAGTAAATCTAAAGGTAATGTTATTGATCCCTTAGATATGATTGACGGTATTTCATTAGAAGGTTTACTTGAAAAACGTACTGGCAACATGATGCAGCCAAAGCTTGCCAAGAAAATTGAGACACTTACTAAAAAAGAATTTCCTAACGGTATTGAAGCGCACGGCACAGATGCTTTGCGTTTCACCCTGACGTCTGTTGCAACAACAGGTCGTGATATTAGTTGGGACATGAAGCGTTTAGAAGGTTACCGTAATTTTACCAATAAGTTATGGAATGCAAGCCGTTATGTATTAATGAATACTGAAGAGTTTGATTGTGGTGCAAAAGGAGGTGAGCTAGAACTTTCATTAGCTGATCGTTGGATCATCGGTCAATTTGAACAAACGGTAAAAACCGTACATGAAGCATTTGATACCTTCCGTTTTGATTTAGCATCACAAGCTTTATATGAGTTTACTTGGAATCAGTTCTGTGATTGGTATTTAGAATTAACTAAACCAGTATTATTCAAAGGCAATGAAGCACAGCAACGCGGTACACGTCATACTTTAGTGAATGTATTAGAAGGTTTATTACGTTTAATGCACCCTATAATGCCATTTATTACTGAAACCATTTGGCAACGTGTTCAACCATTAAGCGATTTCGCCAAAACTAACGACTCAATCATGGTACAAGCATTCCCACAATTTGATGCCGATAAATGCGATCAACAAGCCATTGATGATTTGGAATGGGTTAAACAATTCATCATTGCTATTCGTAATATTCGTGGTGAAATGGATATTGCCCCAAGCAAATCATTACCTGTTTTACTGAAAAATTTGAGTGAGAACGATCAACGTTGTTTAACTGAGAACGAACAGTTTTTAAGTTCATTAGCAAAACTTGAGAGCATAACGGTACTTGGTGAGGGAGAACAAGGACCCGCTTCTGCGTCTGCGGTTGTAGGTGATTTAACCGTACTAATACCTATGGCTGGTTTAATTGACAAAGAAGCTGAAATGGCTCGTTTAGATAAAGCAATTGAAAAATTAAACAAAGAAGCAAATAAAACACGCGGAAAATTAGCGAATGACAACTTTGTTAGCAAAGCGCCACATGCCGTTATTGAAAAAGAACAAGCTAAATTAAGCGAGGCTGAATCAGCACTTGCAAAACTGCTTGAACAAAAAGCTCAAATCGCTGCAATATAACTGTTAACGCGAATACACCCGCCTACAGTAAATGCTTTTAACGTAGGCGGTTTAACCTAAATGAGTAATTTTTTATCTAATAATTCATTTTATAAAATTCACGTTGTTTCTTATAACAAGAAATGTGTTTTTATCGATTTAAAATTTTTATTCATTATAAAAAATATTGAACTATTTCAATTTTTTATAAAGCAAATTAAAAATACCTGTGCTAATATCATATTGCGTTGAGTTTTTGTGTTACGGATGAAGGTTGATACTAACTTTTGTTTTAGATTTACCGGGTACTGATGTACTTGTTTATTCTTAACAAATGGATTTAGGCAATACAGACTGATTGTTTGTTCCAAATACGGTTTGTTACGAATATGGTTTGTTTCCTTCCTCTTCCTGTACTACTTATGGTAGAGGGCATTTACTCGGGTAAAAACGGTGTAAACTTATGTTAAATATTTTAACAAGGCACCACATTAATATTATTTTATGACTACGGGAAAATGTAAGTATGTCTGATACAGTTACTGGTAAAGTTAAATTTTTCAACGAAACTAAAGGTTTCGGTTTTATAGAACAAGAAAATGGTCCTGACGTGTTTGTTCACTTCAGCGCTATCTCTGGAGACGGTTTCCGTACTCTAGCTGACGGTCAAGCAGTAACATTTACTGTTAAACAAGGTCAAAAAGGCCCTGAAGCAGAAAACGTTCTAGCTGTATAAGTTTTTAACTTATAAGCGGAAAAAGCGAAGAATGAGTTAAACTCCTTCTTCGCTTTTTTGTTTCTAACGCTTGGTTATTTTTGGTTTATACCAAGTTGATTAAGTTGGTATTAATCATTTGAAACTTTTATTAAGCCAAGTTCAAATTAAGTATCATTAGATATCGCAGCCGAAAAAAAACGCTACCGATTATTCACCACTAGCGTTTAATAAAACATTATTTAAATAAGCGTTATTCTGCAATATATTCAACGACTTCTAAACCAAAACCTGATAATGAATGGTATTTACTTTGTGAGCTTAGCAAACGCATTTTACTCACGCCTAAACTAGACAATATTTGAGAACCAACACCGACATTACGAGATCCAACATGACGGTTAACTTCTTTTACTGTTTCGCCTGCATCAATTTTTGCGTATTTCTCAACTAAATTAATTAGTTCCGCTGGCGACTCATGCTTACCTAGTAAAACCAATACCCCACCTTCTTTTGCTATTTTCTCTAATGCATTAGCTAGCGGCCACTTAGCAACACTTTCACGCTGACTAAACAATAAATCTCTGAATGTATTTTCTAAATGCACACGAACTAAAGTAGGTTCATCTGGTTTTATCTCACCTTTAGTTAAGGCAAAATGTGCTTGTCCATCAATTGTGTCTTTAAAAACAACGAGATCAAATTCACCAAATTCAGTTGGCAATTTACATTGAGACACGCGTTCAATGGTAGTTTCTGTTGCATTTCTAAATTCAATTAAATCAGCAATTGTACCCATTTTTATGTCATGCTTTTTAGCGATAATTTCAAGATCTGGGCGGCGCGCCATGGTGCCATCTTCATTTAAAATTTCTACAATTACTGCTGCAGGCTCTAATTTTGCCATACGAGCTAAATCAACTCCTGCTTCAGTATGTCCCGCACGATTCAACACCCCACCATCTTTAGCAATTAAAGGAAAAATGTGCCCTGGCTGAACAATATCTAAGTGTGTTGCATCTTTAGCAACAGCGGCAAGTACTGTAGTTGCTCGATCTCCAGCTGAAATCCCTGTAGTAACACCTCTAGCAGCTTCTATTGATACGGTAAAGTTAGTGCTAAACTGAGCATCGTTTTTATCAACCATCAAAGGTAGCTTTAAGATTTCACATTTTTCTTGTGTCATTGGCATACAAATTAGACCACGTCCGTGAGTTGCCATAAAGTTGATAGCTTCAGGTGTAACTTTTTCAGCCGCCATAATGAAGTCACCTTCATTTTCTCGGTCTTCATCATCCATTAGAATAACCATTTTACCTAAAGCAATATCATCGATTATTTCTTGTGGGGTATTTAAATTCATGAGGTTCTCTTTGGTTACTTGTTGATATTAGTTATGTGATAAGTATAAATAATACCAATTAAAAAGTATTATCATGTTTAGCACTAATTTTAGATATTACTTAATAAAACCAGATTTTTTTAATAAGTCTTCTGTCACGTTCGACTTAACGTCCATCGATTCGTTTTTATTTTTTGTTAATAAACGCTCTAAATAGCGAGCGATTAAATCTACTTCTAAATTCACTTTAGTGCCTACCTGATAATAAGCAAACACAGTTTCTTTAACAGTGTGCGGTACTATGGTTAATCTAAATTTGTTGTTGCCTGATGCTTCATTTAATGCATTTACCGTTAAGCTTGTACCATCAACCGTCACCGAGCCTTTTTCTGCAATGTAATGCGCTAAATCTGACGGCATAGATAGCCAGTATTCAATGCTATTACCGTTATTAGTAATAGATAACACTTCACTAACACCATCTACATGGCCTGAAACCATATGCCCACCAAAACGTGTATTTGCTCGCATGGCTTTTTCTAAGTTGACTTTCATACCTACTTTATAATGAGCAAATCCCGTACGTTGCAACGTTTCATTTGACACGTCTGCACTATAGGTATGTGGGTCATAATCAACAACAGTCAGACAAATACCGTTAGTGGCTATGGAGTCACCTAATTTAACATCGCTCATATCAAGGCTATTGGTCGCGATAACTAAACGTGCTCCTTGCGCATTAATATTAATTGCTTTAATTGTGCCGACAGCTTCAATAATTCCAGTAAACATGTATATTCTCTATTCTGTTTTGCTAAGTGTTATAATCAAATTTTTAATTAGTATGCTTTCTTTTCAGTTTTGCAGTAATACGAATATCATTGCCTACTTGACGAACATCGGTAATTGATAACAATTTTGCTTGCGCTAATGTATTAATATTTGGCATTTCTATTAGGTTTTTTCCATCACCACCTAATAACTTGGGCGCTTGATATAAAATAAATTCATCTGCCAAACCTTGTTCTATAAACGCTCCTGCCAAGTGGGCACCTGATTCAACTAACACATCATTTAAGCCACGTTCAGCTAACAATGACAGTAATGCAAGCAAATCAACTTTATTCTTACCTATGTTCGTTTTAACCATAGGAATTTGTACTTGTTCTACAAAATGAGGCCAATCATGACAATTTTCAAGGTTAGTTTCACTTATATTTCCACGTACTAAAATAACAGAGGATTCTTGTCTAAAAAAGTCAAGGTCAGGTGTGAGACGATTTTGGCTATCTATTACTACCCGAACAGGTTGACGAATCTTATCTTCAGAATAACTATCCTTTAAATCACCTAATTCAGACCAACGCACTGTCATTTTGGCATTATCAGTTAAAATTGTATCTGCACCAGTAATAATCGCGCAGCTTTGTGCCCTAAGCTTTTGTACATCAAACCTTGCGTTACTTGAGGTAATCCACTTACTTTCACCATTTTTCATGGCTGTTTTACCATCTAAACTAGCCGCTAATTTAACGCGAACATAAGGCAATGCTTTGGTCATTACATTAATAAAGCCTACATTTAATAACTTTGCTTCATTTTCTAACAAACCAAATGCTACTTGAATACCCGCTTGTTCTAACATGGCTAAACCACGGCCAGAAACTTCTGGATTGGGATCAACCATTGCAGCAACAACACGTTTAACTTGTGCATCAATTAACGCTTGAGCACAGGGAGGCGTCCTACCAAAATGGCTACATGGCTCTAGGGTTACGTATACAGTTGACCCTTTAATTAACTGAGGATAATTATTTCTAGCGTCAAGTAGAGCATTAACTTCTGCATGCCCCTGCCCTGCTTTTTGATGAAACCCAGTACCAATAATTTGAGTATTAGTTCCGTTTTCAGTCGTTTCTTCATGAACCAGAACACAACCTACTCTAGGATTAGGGGATGTGGTGTAATGACCTTGCTTGGCTAGCTTGATAGCTAATGCCATAAAATGGTGATCTTGTTCAGTAAACACGTAACTTCCTTCCCTATTTTTTATTCGGCTTTTTATCCACCTTTTTATTACCACTTTTCTCTCTGCTACGGCTTTCCTTGCCTAGCTGAGCTATTTCATCAGCAAATTCACTAATGTCTTCAAATGATAAGTACACTGAAGCAAAACGAAGGTAAGCAACCTTGTCTAACTCTTTTAATTGAGTCATTAATAAATTGCCGAGCATTTCACTGGTAATTTCACGTTCTCCAGTAGCACGCATTTGTGATTGTAATTTATTGATAGACAGTTCAACTTGTTCAGTGCTAACTGGACGTTTTTCTAACGCCCTCATTAGACCGCTTCGCATTTTATCTTCATTAAACGGCTCTCGACTTCCGTCTCGTTTAATAATGCGAGGCATAACTAATTCAGCCGTTTCAAAAGTGGTATAACGTTCATTACAGACAAGACATTGCCGACGACGCCTAATTTGGTGTCCGTCTGACACTAAACGCGAGTCAATTACTTTAGTTTCTTGTGCGCTACAAAATGGACAATACATGGTTTACCTACAATAAGTACATGATCAAAAATGGCCGCTAACTGCGACCATTTTAATATAAATTCACATTAATTTGTAAATTAGTTTTGATTATTCAATATACTATCAAAAATTATTTATACACAGGGAAACGTGCGCATAACTCTTTAACGTTGGCTTGCACTTTAGCGATTGTATCTTCGTTAGTAATATCATCTAAAATATCACAAATCCAACCTGTCAGTATTTTAGTTTCTTCAACACCAAAACCACGACGACTAATTGCTGGTGTACCAAGGCGTAGGCCACTAGTAACAAACGGAGAACGAGGATCATTTGGTACTGAGTTTTTATTCACTGTGATATGTGCTTTACCTAATGCGGCATCAGCATCTTTACCTGTGATGTTTTTATCAATCAAATCAAGTAATAACAAATGATTTTCGGTACTATTTGATACCACTTTATAGCCACGTTCTTGTAATACTGCAACCATAGCTTTTGCGTTATCAAGTACGCTTTGTTGGTAAACTTTAAATTCTGGTGCTAACGCTTCTTTAAATGCTACCGCTTTAGCAGCAATAATATGCATTAATGGGCCACCTTGACCACCAGGAAAAACAGCACTGTTTAATTTTTTGTAAATTTCTTCATCATCACACGCTGAAACAATTAAGCCACCACGAGGGCCTGCTAATGTTTTATGAGTGGTAGTAGAAACAACATGCGCATGAGGTACAGGGTTTGGATATAAACCAGCAGCCACTAAACCCGCAACATGTGCCATATCAACAAAGAAGTAGGCACCAATGCTGTCGGCGATTTTACGCATGCGCGCCCAATCAACAATACCTGAAAATGCTGAAAAACCACCAATAATCATTTCAGGCTTGTGTTCGTGAGCTAAACGCTCTAATTCTTCGTAATCAATATCACCAGTTTCAGGGTGAAGACCATATTGAACAGCTTCATAAGACTTACCTGAAAAGTTTACATGAGAACCATGCGTTAAATGACCACCATGCGCTAAACTCATACCTAATACTTTTCCGCCAGGTGTTACAAGCGCTTGAAAAACAGCAGCATTTGCTTGTGAACCTGCATGAGGTTGAACATTAGCATAAGTTGCACCAAATAATTCTTTTGCACGGTCAATCGCTAGTTGTTCTGCAATATCAACGTATTCACAGCCGCCGTAATAACGTTTACCTGGATAGCCTTCCGCATATTTATTAGTTAATTGTGAGCCTTGCGCTTCTAGTACACGCGGGCTACAGTAGTTTTCAGAAGCAATCAATTCAATATGCTCTTCTTGACGCACAACTTCATTGCTCATAGCTTGATAAAGTTCAGCATCAAAATCTGCAATATTCATATCACGAGTAAACATGGTTTTTCCTCAAATAAACAACCTAAGAACGTTGTATGTAAGATAATAAAAAGGTCTAAAATTAATGCCGCATATTTTGCCTGAGTTAGTCCAAAATGTACACGGCAAAACCAGTAACTTTTAGTTCATTTTGTCTTGTCTTATGTCTGAATTGCTGTAACTACTATTTTGATACAAAAAAACAAGACAAGAACAAATATAACCAAAACCAACAACACAGAATATAAACAACAATATATCAAAAAACAACAAACAATAAACGATATACCCAATAAAAAACCGAATTAATAACAAAACCTGCGTTTTGCTTTATTCTAAAGTTTTGTACGAGTATTAACTTATTTCTGCTAGCTCAATGCTAAAACCACTTTTTCAGAGCGTAATTTTTTTGCCATCAATAGTACTAAAAAAATGGTCATACTGATTGTCACTAATCCTGTAAAAGCCAGTAACGCCCATGAGACAGGTAAGCCTTTAAAAAGATCTTCCATAATCAATGACTGACCAGAGATAGGTAACCAATCTAACCATTTTGGCTTGTTATCTACAAACATCAAAATAACAGGCACCATGGCAGGTAACATAATAATCATAGAAACCATAGATTGCGCCTCTTTAAAGTTTTTCGATTGAAAAGCAACAAAAAGCTGTAAAGCTGAAGCAAAGAAACATATGGGAAATAGTAACAATAACAATGCTGTGATAGTGAAAGCATCTAAATTAAAGCTAGCGCCTATTTTAGTTAAATCAATAAAGCTAACTGAAAACGAGGTTAAACTTAACGTTAGCAACACGCCAATACAAGCAATTAAACTCGCACAACATAATTTAGCTGCCACAATTTTCACTGTACTGACGGGTTGACATAAAAGCATCTCTAACACATTACGTTCACGTTCTCCTGCACTGGCATCAATAGCAACAGGAAGCCCAGACATAAATGCAGCCATTAACAGGTATAAGCCAAGCATCATTGAAATAATCATAGCATTAGAATTAGGTAACGATGTGTCTTGCTCAATAATTTTAATGGGTTGCAGTAAATTAACATCAATTCCACGCACTAATAAACGTTTATAACCAATAGCTTGTGCATATTGGTTAATCGTAGTTTTAATACGTCTAATTGGCGACATATTAGCTTTCTCGCTAAAATCTGCACGTAAATAAAGATCAATTGATTTACCGCCTAACATGTCTTGGTTAAAACTATCTGGAATAGTAATGCTAAGATTACGTTCTTCCCAACTTGATTTTTCATCGTTGGGGGCATCTTTTAATGATAAAATATTTTCATCTTTAAGAGATTTTATTAATTGTGGAGCATATTCAGCCCCCGTTATTTTGACATAAACAGCTGGGGTTTCTACTGCCTCTTTAATCATGACCTTTGACATAACAAAAATCATTATTGGGGCCATCACTGCCATTGTCATAGCCATCATCATCGCCCTTCTATCACGAAAGGCTTCTTTTAGCTCTTTTGATAGAAGTGCTTTAAACTGGATCATTTAGCCGCTCCTTTAACTAAAAATATAAGTCTGTGACAACTTGAAACCATCATGCTGCTACTCCTTCGTCGGAGCCAATGATTTTAACGAAAGCTTCTTCTAATTGAGTTTCACCTGCCAACTCACAAAGCTCATTAGGTGTTCCCTCTGCAGCAAGTTTTCCGTTAGCCACAATAATAACGCGGTCACATAAAGCAGCAACTTCTTGCATTACATGTGAAGAAAATAAAATACAATGTCCTTTTTCTTTAAAACATGCCAAATAATTTCGTAATACGCGAGTACTCATTACATCAAGCCCTCGGGTTGGTTCATCAAGCACAAAGTTTTTAGGTTGATGCACTAGAGCTTGGGCTAATGTTACCTTCATCCGTTGTCCTTGAGAAAAGCCTAAAGTTTTACGGTGCGCTAATGCTTCCATATCTAAATCTTTAATTATTGCTTCAATTGCTTGATGCTTAAAATCACCTTGCAAACCATGAATACTGGCAAAGTAATCTATTTGCTCATAAGCAGTTAAACGTTCATATAAGCCAAACTTATCAGGAAATATCCCCAAACGTGCCCTAGCAGCAAGTGGGTTTTCAACAACATTAATACCGTCAATAATGGCATTACCATCATCGGCCTTCAGTAAACCATATAGGGTTCGCAAACAGGTCGTTTTCCCTGCACCGTTAGGCCCTAAAATCCCCGTAATTTCGCCATCATTAGCAGTAAAAGATAAACCATCTAATGCGATCACCGAACCTAGTTCTTTTGTTTTGTTAAAGCCACCAAACAAACGTTTATTGCTACCGCCAAAGGTTTTACGCAAATTATTAACTTGTATCATTAGTCTTGACCTCCTTGTTCGGCCGAACCTGCATTGTTAGTTTCAACAATAAGTGTTCCACCATTTAAATTAGTCATAAAAGACTCATTAGGTATCTCTTCTAAACAAGATTCGTCTAGCGTTTTTGGTTGCAGTGTTGTTAAAAATTCATTAATAATATCACCCGCGCACGTATTCATCGCAACAGTATGTGCCGCATTTTCAATAATAATATGGTGATTATTAGGTAACGTTTTGGCACTGTGTTCACCATTACTTGGTGGGGTAACTGGATCTAAGTTGCCAGATAAAATTAAGGTAGGAACATTTGCTGTTACAGGCTGGTAAAATTCTTCGCTTGGGCGGTATTGTGGCCATAGAGGACAAACCATTTTAAAAGCAAAATGGCTATCATTACCCCCAAAATTATTATTCGCGTCTTGGACAAAATCCTCTGCGGATATTCTAGGAAAGTCCTCATTACAGGCGATATTAAATAACAAACCAAGGTAAATGCCTTGCCCGCTTTCTGATTGAGCAACCAACCCAGCTAATGGCATATAATTACCTAGGTAGGCTTGATGAATCGCTAGGGGCACAATAGAACGTGTTGCTACTGAGTATAATTGCATACGCAAAGTACCTAGTAGTTTTCCTTCACTAATAACAAACTTAGTTTGGGTTCCTAGTCTGGGATGGGCAATGTTCACTTCTACTGGCGCTTCAGCTAAACGAGCAACTAGGCTACTAAATTCTTGTTCGAGTTCAGGGTAAGCTTGCTGACAACTTAGTTCTTTTTGACAGTTTTCTAATAACAAATTAAATGATCTAGCCGAACTTTGCCCAAATAAACCGATAGGGACTTCAATAGGGCCTACACTATCAAGCACAACACTACGCAATGAGTCAGGAAACATGCGCATATACACCAGCCCAGCTCGGGTTCCGTAGGAGCCACCGTAAATATTTAATTGCTGATGGTCAAGCGCTACACGTACTGCATCAAAATCGCGAATAGCGTTTTCACTATTATATTGGCTTAAATCGCCACTAAAACTAGCAAGGCAGTCTTTAATATCTTGTGCTGAAAAGTCTTCAGGCATTGCTGTGTAAACATTTTGTTCGGCCGTTTCTTCACATTGTAATGGATGAGATTGACCAGTGCCTCGTTGATCCACCAAGATCAAATCACGCGTTTTACGAACTTCTCTAAAAACATACCGTAAGCCTGAAGCTAGCTCTGCTGCCGCTTGCCCAGGCCCTCCCGCTAAAAACATTAGTGGAATTTTATTATCGCTGTTATCAATAGCTGGCAAAACGACAAAATTGATACTGATTTGTTCGCCATCAGGCTTACTGTAGTTTTCTGGCACTAATAGCTTGCCACATTTCACCTGCTCTCTCACGCCATCAACATGGCAATTTTCCAGAGTAAAGCTTTGCTGTTCACCATAAGCTGTAAAACTTAAAAGCAAGAAAACAAAGGTTGTAACTTTCCAATGATTTATCATTTTATATTCCATTTTTTAGCATTTTAACCATTTTTATACAAAACAACGTCATTCTAGTAGAGTTAGCTGCTATTTAAAATCTATCAATTTGTAAATATTTATAAATTACTATTCCCAAATGCCTGAATAAAAGATAAAGTTTAAATATTGATTTCCCTCTATATATTTAAGGAACCCTCATGGAATTAAATCAGTGGGTAGATGAGTTATTTGAAGTATTTGATGAAGATAAAGACGGCGTAATAAGTCGCTCTGAATTCGTTGAGCTCATTGATGTGTTATTACAAGACAAAGGCATTCGTATGTGTGAGTCTATTTTCAATCGTTTCGATAAAAACCACAGCAATTCTATCTCTAAAGAAGAATTAACCGAAATGGTTATCGAATTAGCCTTGTAGTTTTATTCCTGAATTTTCATTTAGCTCTCAGTTAGAGAGCTAAATGCTATTTAATGCCAATCATTCAAAAGAGCGATATTCTTTACGCTCCCGATATTAAGCCATTTTTCAATGCTTCTTTGTTAATTTTGTTTTTATCACTTTGCACTAAAGGTAAAGACTTTTTATAAATAACTCGGCTAGGTATCATGTAAGAAGCAAGGTGTTTCTTCAATTCAAATAATATTTCATTCTCGGTTATTTCATTTAACGCAGAATAAACCATAACAATTTCTTCTTCGATAAGTTCATTATCTAAACCAAACACGGCACATTTTTCTATTTGTGGAATATTTTTTGCGACAACAGACTCAATTTCATACGGTGAAACCCTGAAACCACGGGTTTTAATCATGTCATCCTGTCTAGACACAAAATACAAATACCCTTCTTCATCTTTATAAACGTAATCTCCCGTTGCCACAACGAGTTCATCAGTCAGTTGCCCTTCTAAATTAATGACATCTTTTAATATTTGTACTGATTTAAAACGTTCAGCATTTTGCTCTGGCGCATTCCAAAAGCCGCGATAAATATAGCTACCACGGTGAATTAATTCGCCAACCTCACGCACGCCACATTCTTTCCCTTCTTCATTAATCACATACAATTCAACATCAGGAATGGCTTTACCGATTGAGTCAGGTCTAATTTGCACTTGTGATGGGTCTAGATAGGTTGAACGAAATGCTTCAGTAAGACCATGCATTGAGTAAAAATCTGCATTTTGGAAGGTATTTTTACAGTCTTTGATCATTTTAGCCGTTACATTACCGCCCGAAGAAGTAATGGTTTTAACATTTGCAAAAAGTTCAGCGCTAGGAATACGGTGTAAATCTTCATCAAACATTTGTGAAATATTCACAGGCATTAAGGGTAACACTGTTACTTTATCGTTAATAATATGATTAAAAAAATCTTCAGGTAATATGAAGCGATGCAATGCTAAAGTTGCTTTTTTGTACAAGGTACAAAAAATTTGGTTTAAACCATAATCAAGATTAAAAATAAGTACGCCTGAAATAACATCTTCATGCTTAAGATCTAAATATTGCGAAACAACTCGTGCAGAATCAATTAAGTTACGATGTGATATAACAATACCTTTAGGCGTACCTGAAACACCAAAAGAATAAGTAATTACCGCATTACTATGACCATTAATATCACAAACATATGGTTTATTGTAATATTTAAATATTTCTTCAAATGAGGCAATTCCTTTATCAGCAGTTTCATAAGAAATAATGTGCCCGTTAAAATCAATTTCTTCTATATTTTCAAGCTGAAGCTTGTCTGTAATGATACATTTAATATCACAATCATTAATAATATATTCAACCTGCTCAGACTTAAGTAAAGTAGTGAGTGGTACTAAGATATAGTCGGTAGACAAAATAGCCAATACCGCAATCACTTGTTCAATACCTTTGGTAGAATATAGCCCAATGCGTGAATCTTTAGGTAGGTCTAGTTCATTTAAGTAAAAAGCAACCTGATTTACTTTAGTAAATAATTCGCCGTAAGTAATAATTTTTTCGTTATAAACTACCGCAGATTTTTCGCTATTGGCCTGCACTGCATCTTCAAGAAGTGTTCTTATACAGTTTATCGACATTATGCTTTTCCTCTTATTTTTCTTTGCGCTTTGCTTTGTACTTTAAGCATCTACAGCCCCAAGTGTCCAAATATCATAATTAGTGTCAAGGACAGTGGTAGGATTATGTGCTGAATTAAGAATTTTTTTGTAAAAAAATGAAATAATATCTTCTATTTCACTACGCGTTAAAACTTTAGTAATTCCGCCAGTTAACACAATTGAGTTAATAGCCAGTAATTTTAAATTAATGTATGCTTTTCTGTAGTGTGAAATTTTACATAAAACCAAAAAGATAGCCAGCTGCATTAATATTTTAGTCGCTTTTTCACTTTGTTCTTCAAAAATATTTTCGGTTACTTTTAAGTGCATAAGCAGCTCGTAAACAAATTCATTGTTTTTAGCAGCAAAAATTAATGACTGTTTTGATTTATACACACCCAACTTTTTAAAAACCAACCTGTCATATTCATTTTCAGTCACTAAGTTGTCGTCAACCAAATCTTTTGAATAATGAATATCAGTAGTTGCACCACCAATATCAAGCAGTATAAAAGGATTAACTACTGAAAATTTGGTGTTAATTAACGGCAAAGTTTTGTTCACTATGTACGGCGTAGAATATATTTGGTTCGAGGTAATATTATACAAATGCTTAATATCTTCTTTGCCTTCAATATCTTTTTGATAAAGATTGGTTAAGTATTCTCGCAAATGCTCTTCTACAATATGTAACCTATCATCAATAATGTTAGGCAAAATATCTATATGCTCAATATTAGCTTTAATTATAGGTGCATCAATTTCATTACCAACAAATACTATATTTGAATAATTTAGCTGTGTTAAATAATGATATAAACGGTTCGAAAAAATATTCCCGTTAGAATTAATTCCACCGACAATAATAACAACATCAATAAGATCACTTGGTATTGAGTAATCTTCAATATTTTGAAACAGCACAGTATCAATAATATTAATGCCAGAATTAAAGGCAATATTAGTGGCATACTTTATTGAGAATGTATTGGTAATGCCAATAATAAGGGTAGTTAATCCACCATTCGCAGAAGAACAAATATAAACATCTTCTTTTGCAAAACGCTCTATTGTTTTTCCGCCTTTGTGCATTAAATCATCTAAAATATCTTTATTAAAATCTCTAAAATGTTGTTCAATAGTCGAAGGTGTACTCATTTTAAAGTAAGTACTGCCCACATCAATGAGTAGTTTTTCAGTGCTACGTTTCATGCTAATGCTTTCATCATTATTGTTAATTTCTACCGTACTCATTGCATAATCCCTATATCGTGAATAATATCATTAACGATACTGGTAGTATCTTTAGTTAAATCACATTGCGCTTTATCATAAGCATAACAGCGATCAGGAATAGGCACATTACCTCGTTTAATAATTCGAATATTTTTCTTAGCATCTCGAATAGTTATCATATTATTGTGATTGATAATATGAGGAGAAAAAGGCACGTCAATAACTCCGTTTTTAATACTGTTAAAGACTTTTCGCCATAACGTATCAGCAGGATCATTAAATACAGCTTCCATGATAGCTTTTACCTGCAACGTGAGCATTTCTTCTTCTTCTTCGTCAACCACGTTAGGTAAACCATTTAAAATACCTAACGTGTACTGAGTATTTGCCACCGTTTTAGCATTGGCTTCTTTGGTAGGAATACCAGATGCTTCTTCTCGGGTTTTGGTGATGATTTTATCTGCCCCCACCATGGAGGCAATTACAGTCGACATGTTGATCAGCTGCTCAGCATAATTTTTGTTGGTAGGAAAAGCGCCCATCCATTGATGGTAAACTAAGTGAATTGCAGCATCGCCACAGTTAATTTGTTCAGCATAATATCGCGCTAATTTTTTCAGCACGGCACCTGTAACAATATCTTGATTCATTGAACCTTGTTGGGAAAATGACACTGAAAAAGACTTTACACCTTCTTCTAATGACAACAACATTTCTAATAATTGAATAACAATGGTGATTGACGGTGGCACTAACGTAGCAGTAAGCGGTCCAAACGATTCTCTATTGATAGGCTCGTTCAGTTTAGAATAGTTAGCACACACTCTTTCTACATACTTCCAATACAGAAAGGCTTTATCAAGCGGAAAGTTTTTTGAATAAGGTAAAAGGTAGGTAATTGGTCCACCTTCTATTTCAAAAATTCCCGAGGCAATAGCGGTTTCAATTAATAAACGTGCATCAGGTGTGCCATGACGTAAACTCACAGGTTTATTGAAATGAGTGATCATTTTACGGGTAGTTCTATAGCCATGATTTACCAAAGGATAACCATTAAGCATATCAACGTTATTTTCTTCACTTAAACGCAGCATCTTTTTTGACGTTGCATAATCATTTAAACGTGTGTTGGAATCAATAGTTAATGGTAGTACATCAACATTGGCATCAACAAAAAACTCATAAAGTGCAAATTGTTTTTTATAGGTAGGGAAACCGCCACGGGGTTGCACTAACATTTTATTTTGATTTTTAAAGTGATGAGATATAAATAAATCTTTACTGGCGTTTTTAACAAATTCTGTTACTTCGGCAAAGTCAAAGGTGTCAACATACTCATTGCTCAGAATAATTTCTCTTTCTTCTTGCAGCAAACTCATTAGCTATTTCTCTCTTGTATCGCGCTTTCTTTAATATTCTTTATTTCAGATTTATTTTCTACAAGGCCTCTTTCTTCTAGCAAGTTTTCAAGCATATCTAGACCTGTATTCAAATCAACTTGATGACAAACAATATCAAAACCGTAATTTTTATACCTTGGTACAATGTCTTCGGCATTACCAGTGCCAACCACCAAATTACCGCCAATCATCATAATAAGATTATCTAAATTTTTGTATTTTGACTTTAAAGCTTTGACCTCTCGGCTCCAACCTTCTGCTTCACCATTAAGTGAAGATATCATTAAAATTTCTGCGCCAGTTTCTACTACCGCATCAAAAAATTCTTCTAAGTAGGTGTTTACTCCTAGGTTAAACACCTCGTATCCTCGAGCATTTAATGATAGCTCTATTAGTCGATTAGCGACCACATGGATGTCGTTACCAACTACACCTGTTACAACCTTCATATTTTTACCTTCATATTTTCGCAGAGCCCACCGTATAACTATTCACTATTGCTGAATATATAGTACCAAAATTTAGTGAAAAACACTCCTTTAATGCTAGAATACTGCCAAATACCGTATATAAAAAATAACAGGACTGATTTATGACATTTTTTACCGCAGATATCTGTGATGATCACAGCGAAAAGGTATTTGTACTTGGCGCTGGTTATCAAAATTATGGTGGCACAAGTAAATGCCAAGGTGAAGTTATCACAATAAAGTTAGACAAAAACAATACTGACTTAATTACACTACTTAGAGATGAAGATGGCTCAGGTAAAGTAGTTGTGGTAGATGTAGCCCAAGAATATTATGCCGTAGTGGGTGAGAATTTAATGAAATTCGCCCATAAAAATAACTATGCTGGCATTATCGTTAATGGTTATATTCGAGATACTTTTCAAATTACCGATATACCTGTGGCGCTATACGCACTAGGTACTTGTTCTAGAAAAGCAATTCCTGTGACATCAGGCGAGCGTGGTATTCGTTTATCATTTGGCGGCATTGAGTTTAATCAAGGTGATTACCTTTACGCTGACACCGATGGCGTAATTGTTACTGCCAATAAAATTGTTTAGCTATAAAATTACAACAAACAAATTAAAAGCGAACTAAAAACCAAAAATCCCGTTGTTCGTATATTAACAACGGGATTTTTTAAGCTTTTAAAAACTATAATTTAAATAATTACAGTACTTTAGCAATTGATTGCGTTAGATAGTCAACATTATCAGGTGAAATACCTGCAAGGCTTATACGGCTAGAGCCAACAATATAAATACCAAATTCATCTTGTAATCGTTGCACTTGGTTTTTATCAATACCTAAGAAAGAGAACATACCATTTTGTTTAGCTATAAAGCTAAAGTCACGTGTTACGCCATTGGCAATCAATTGATCTACCAGCAATTGGCGCATGCCATTAATACGGTCACGCATTTCTTTTAATTCACCATGCCACTGCGTTGTTAATTCGGCAGAGTTTAAAATAGTTTCTACAATGGCAGCTCCGTGTGCAGGAGGCATTGAGTAATTAACACGCACAACCGAAAGTAATACTGAACTAATAATATCAGCAGATATTGCATCTTTACCAATGATTGAACAAGCACCAATACGCTCACGATATAAGCCAAAGTTCTTTGAACATGAACCACAGATAATCATTTGCTCAACAGTATCAGCCATTAAGCGCAAACCAAAAGCATCGGCATCTAAATCTTCGCCAAAGCCCTGATACGCCATATCTACAACAGGAATAAAACCAACCTGTTTAGCTACTTCGGCTACTTCTTGCCATTGTTCTTTGTTCAAGTCCATACCACTAGGGTTATGACAACAAGCATGCAATAGTACAGCATCATCTTTAGATACTTGTTTTAACGCAGCCAGCATACCGTCAAAATCTAAACACTTATTTTCATAATCATAATATGGGTACGTTTTAACATTTAAACCAGCTGCTGTGAAAACACCTTGATGATTTGCCCAAGTAGGATTACTTACCCAAATAGTTGCGCCAGGTGTACAGGTTTTAATAAATTCACCCGCTGTACGTAAAGCACCAGTACCACCTGGAGTAGAAACCGTACGAATACGATTTTCTCTAATAACTTGGTGATCTCCCAACATAAGTGAAGTGATTTTTTCATTAAATAATGCTGAACCAGCAGAACCTAAATAAGCTTTACTCTTTTCGTTTTCTAGTCGAAATCTTTCAGCTATTTTTACACAAGATAATACTGGCGTATCACCATTTTCATCTTTGTATATTCCCGCACCAAGATCTATTTTATTAGGGTTGACGTCGGCTTTGAATTTTACCGACAAACCTAAAATAGGATCTGCAGGTAACTGTGTTAACTTTGAAAACATAGGTTTAAGACCTTCTTAATTACGGTGATTATTTTTTAATACAAATAGCACTATTTTAATAACTAAAAAATAACTAAGCTTTATAAAAATTCATTAAATATTGCCAGTGATTATACATCAATAAATATTAATAACTGTAGATAAATCTTGAATATAAATACTATAATCTTTCAAAATATAGAAAATAGAACTAAGCAGGTTACGCAAACTATTAAGCTGTTAGAGTAGACATTGTATTTGAAACAGGAAGTTAACTTATGGCAAGGCCAAAAACTAAAGAAGATTTATGCAAAGCAGCTAAAATAAAATTTGAAATGTTATGGCAAACAATTGATTCAATGCCAGAAAACACATTAAATACAAATTTTGATTTTTCAACAGATCCTAACAAGAAAGAAGCCCATTGGCGCCGCGATAAAAATCTTAGGGATGTATTAATTCACCTTTATGAATGGCATCAATTATTGATACGCTGGATTAATGCTAACCTTGCAGGGATTCAATCACCATTTATTCCCACACCATATAACTGGAAAACTTACGGAGCAATGAATATTGAGTTTTGGGAAAAACATCAAAACACATCACTTAACGATGCTAAAATAAAAGTTAACACGAGTCATGCTCAGGTTATGCTTTTAATACAAAAATTCTCAACAGAAGAACTGTTTACAAAGCAATTCTACAATTGGACAGGCACAACTACGTTGGGTAGTTATTGCGTATCAGCGCTTTCTAGCCATTATGAGTGGGCGATAAAAAAATTAAACGCACACGCAAAAAAATTTATATAAACTATCAATGATACAATTTCTCAAACCAAACACACTAAAACGAAAAAGCCTGCTATATAGCAGGCTTTTTCGTTTTAGAATATGGTGCCCCGACCCGGAGTTGAACCAGGGACACGCGGATTTTCAATCCGCTGCTCTACCAACTGAGCTATCGGGGCATTCTATCAAAAGTTGAAACAGGGTATGTGCCAACGAGCGCGTATGATAGCTATAATTATTAAAGCTCGCAACCGTTTTCTAATGATAGTTTTTATAAAACCGTTAGCGCTTATAATTCAAAATCACTGAAATCTAAATCATTGTCGCGCGACAAAGTAACTTTTTTACTTGGCTCTAATTCTAATAATGAAGGCTGCTCTGGTTGTGAACTTTCTTCCACAGGTTTCATTTCAACACTTTCTATATGATTTTTTTTGTCTTGACGTTTTTTTCTTTGAATGCAACGTTTTATTACTTTTTGTTTGTTATCATTATTTAGCGTAGACCATTCTTTTCGTTCATCACGCGTACGCATGCAGCCAAGACAATAGCCTTTTTCATTCGATTGACATACGCCCACACACGGACTTGGAACATCAAAGAACTCTAACTGCATTATTATACAACCTTAAAGATTTAACCTTATATTTCATCACTCACATTAACGAAAGTGCATCTATGGCAATGTGATAAACAGGATTTTCAAATGCAACAGCAACACTGATAGGCACATAAATCAATAACAGCGTTTTTACATAGTACGTAGATTTAAGGCGTGAAAATACTATAGATTTAAGTATAACAAGTCAATATTTGCTCATTTAAACAACAGTTTTATTACTATATTCATACAGCATTCTAAATAAATATTTACCAGTTTACTAAGCAGTTAGTTTAGCGACCTAGCAAGAAAAACTCTTATGCTTGCTCTATGGGCACAATCACTTCAAAACAAGCACCTTGGTCTGACTCTAGCAGTTTAATAGTGCCGCCTAATTTTACATTAACCAAATTAAACACAATATTTAAACCTAAACCTGATCCCCCCTGCCCACGTTTGGTCGTTACAAAAGGTTCAAATATCCGTTTTTTCAACTTTGTAGAAATGCCTTTTCCATTGTCGGTATAAAGTAATGTTAAGTGTCCATCACTTTTAGAAAAGACGATGGATATTTCCCCTTCAGAACAATCCTCAAAACCGTGAATATGTGAATTCATCAACAAATTAGTTAAAACTTGGTTCCAAGCGCTTGGGTATGTCGTTAATTCTAGTTCTTTGTCTACCTCGACATTAATATGATATTTTTTTTGCTTGAAAAGCGTTTTAACTGTGTTTACTACGTCATACACATGTTGGTGTAAATTTATGTTCATTTTAGGATCAGTATGTTGCTCTACAGCAACCGACTTAAAACTACGAATAAGCTCAACAGACTTATATAAACTACGTTCTATTATTTGTTCATACTCTGTTAACAAGTGTAATGTATTAATAAGAAAAGATTTAGTAAGCTCGTTAGACTCAATTGACTTTTGCAAGGCTTCTATTTTTTCTTTTAATGCAGTAACAGATGTTACACAAATGCCTAAAGGTGTATTTACCTCATGAGCGACACCTGCAACCAATTGACCAATCGAAGCCATTTTTTCAGATTGTACTAATTGGTCTTGTGCCAACGTTAAATTATCCAGTAAATCTTGCAATTGCTGATTATTTTTTTGTAATTTAGCCGTTCTATCATGCACTTTAACTTCTAACTCGCCATTTAAGGCCAATAAGGCATTTTCAGCACCTTCTAATTTAGTAATTTTATCTTTTAGCTTAATGCGCATATTATTAATAGCATTGACAAGGTAGTCTAATTCGTCTTTATTTCCCGAGCGATTAGACAAGATTAATTCTTTATCTAAATTGTCACTTGCTAATGCTTGTGCATAATTTGAAATTTGAAATAAATACCGCATGATAAGCTTATTAACAATAAGAATAATAAAAAATGTGACAATAAAAATCTTAATAAATTCAGCGGTTAATATAAATCCAGCTTGTTGCCATAATCGTTGATAAATATCTTGATAATGTGCATAAACTTGTAATTTACCTACATATTCACCATCAAAAAAAATAGGGTATTCAATAAACTTTTTCGTGACTATATTTACATCGCCAAACTGCTGTCTATAATCAAAATCGTTTTCGATAATAACAAGGCCAATATCAGGTAAATCAACAATTCCCTGCATTTGTTGTGCGACGAGCGGTTTATTAAAATCCCATAAACCTCTAGCAATTGAAGGAATATAACTTTTTTCTATGTTGTCAAACCTTTGATCTAATAAAGCGACATCACCTTTGAAAGAAGAATAGAGCTGAACGCCAGTGGAGCATACAGAAACGAAAGTACTGCAAAGCAATATATAAGCCAGTAAGCGCTTGGTAAGATTGTCATTGATTTCAATTGCCTTATTCATTAATGCTACTTATTGACATAATTTATTTTCGTCCCTGAAGAACAATTTAAAGCGTGTTAATAGAAAAAGTCAACTCAAACATAAGATTACTAACTGCCTAATTTTATAGCAAAGTATAGATTAAAATTTAAAAAAAGATGTTTTATCATTAAAAATTGTTATTATCCCTGCAACATCATTATGAGAAAAAATAAATGCAAATTATCGCTGTACTTGCTTTAGCTTCATTGGTTTGGTTGATTTGGCAATTAATTAAAGCTAAACGCTACACACGTTTTAAACAAAAAATAGAAGAAGAGTTAAAAGCGAAAGTAATCGCGAGTATTATTGAAGACTTAGCAGAAAATCGAAGCGCGACTTATCCCAATAACAACTGCCATCAAGAAGCGACAATATTTTACTGGTGCCAATATAAAAGCCGCATATTACATGCGGCTTTACAAAGAGAAATAGTTACAGAGCAATGGCTTAAAGATTCAGGTAATTTGCGTAATGCACAACACCTTTTTTATGTAGAACGCGAATATTTACCAACCACTAAGTTACCTGAAAACGCCGCCTAAACAGTGAGTTTTATAATTTACAAAATTGTAAATCCCATACACCATGCCCTAAACGATGTCCCCTGCTTTCAAATTTAGTTAGCGGCCTAGAATCGGGACGGGGAACATAATCATTGGTTTGTGACAAATTTTTATAACCTTGTGCACTTTGCATATCTTCAAGCATGCACTCGGCGTAGTTTTCCCAATCTGTTGCCATATGAAATACTCCACCAACAACCAGCTTCTTGCGAATAGCTTCAACAAAGTCAGCTTGAACAATACGGCGTTTATGATGTTTCTTTTTATGCCAAGGATCAGGAAAAAACAATTGTACCGTGGTTAAACTATTTTCAGGAATACAGTCTGCTAATACTTCAATAGCATCATGTTCAAACACTTTTAAGTTTTGCACGCCTTGCTCAGCAGCTAACGCAATACATGCGCCCACACCTGGTTTGTGTACTTCAACGCCAATAAAGTTTAATTCAGGCGCTGCTTTAGCCATTTCAACTAAAGATTTACCCATGCCAAAACCAATTTCTAAAACAATAGGGTGATCGTTACCAAAAAGTAAATTAGTATCAAGTAATCCATCGCCATGATTTAACCCCATACTTTCCCAATGCTCATTTAAGGCACGTTCTTGCCCTTTAGTTAAGCGACCTTCACGTTTTACAAAGCTGCGTACTTTACGAATATACTTACCTTCTTGTTCCGCTTCTTCAATAGTTTTATGTGTTTTTTTAATTTCTTCTGTCATCGTTTTTCTTCAAGGTTCTTCTTTAAGGTAATTCAGCTTTTTCTATACAACCTGAACTCGGCTTAATCAAATTACTCAGCCCACCATACATCATATAGCTCGCTTACCGAGACAGCTTTAGCGCCATTATCCATTAACCACTTTTCTACCGCGGCTCTGTGTTCATCAGTACATGAACCTAGCTTTTGGGTACAAATTAAACCATGCCATAAAGAGTCACCCTCACCACCAAATCCTAAACCGTTAGGTTGAATCACTTGACTGAAAAATTTATCTATAAAAACATCAATTTCATCACTGGTAATATTTTCATTTAATTGCCAAGCCACATCAAAACCTAATTCTTTAAACTCACCAACTCTCAATTTTTTACGCAGTCGCTGACTTCGGTTTTTTGCATCAACTTTCATGGCATTGCCTCAATAATATAGTTACTAAAATAATTCTCGCTATTATACAGGCTTCATCCCGTGCAATAAAACTAATTTATTAAATACAGATGAATGATAAATTGAGACAACTTAAAACATTTTTTGAGTCAATTTGTATAATTAGTTACACTGCCTCATTATTTAAAAGTGAAGAAACCATCATTAAAAAAACAAATTATCCTCCCTCAGGGCAAACAGTAAAAATATCTTCTGAATCAGCAAAGCAATTCGCCACGCAAGTGATTACTTGGTATCACCACCAAGGTAGGAAACATTTACCGTGGCAACAAAATAAAACGCCCTACAGTGTTTGGGTTTCTGAAATCATGTTACAACAAACACAAGTTACTACTGTAATCGGTTACTATGAGCGTTTTATGGCAAGCTTTCCTACAATTAGCAGTTTAGCCAATGCAGATGAAGATAAAGTACTGCACCACTGGACAGGTTTAGGTTATTACGCCAGAGCACGTAACTTGCACAAAGCAGCGAAACTCATTGATAGTGAATATAACGGTGTTTTTCCAGAAACAATTGATCAAGTTATTGCCCTACCAGGTATTGGTCGCTCAACGGCAGGGGCAATATTAAGCTTAGCTTTAAATCAACATCATCCTATTTTAGATGGCAACGTAAAACGAGTATTAGCACGAAATTATTTAGTTGAAGGCTACAATGGCCTAGCTAAATTTGACAAAGCATTATGGCAGTTAAGCGAATGTTTAACACCAGCAACAGATACCGGGTTTTACACACAAGCCATGATGGATCTTGGAGCAACGGTTTGTACACGTAGTAAACCTACCTGTGAGTTATGCCCAGTAAAAACAAGTTGTTTAGCATTAGCAACCTCACAACAAGCAGAATTTCCGCAAAAAAAGCCTAAGAAAAAAACACCTGAAAAAAACACCATAATGGTGATCCCTCGTGTTACGACAGAAAGAGGTGATAAAGTTTTAATGGAAAAACGTCCTCCTGCTGGGATTTGGGGTGGTTTATGGTGTTTTCATGAAGTAAGTAATAAAAGCGACATTACTCATTTGTTAAAAACATTAGGCTTAAAAGCCACTGCTAACAAAAATGCACAACGAGCATTAACACCATTTAGGCACACCTTTAGCCACTTTCATCTTGATATTTCACCTATCGTTATTGAGTGTATTCAGCTAGAATCAACATCAATAGGCCAAATTAATGATCAAGAAATTAGCGAACCAAGAAAACAAAAATGGTATGATTTACACAATGAAGCTAGCGTAGGCTTGGCCGCATCAACAAAAAAACTTATTGGTCTATTGCAAAACTATTAACACGACAACATTAATAATAGACCAATAAGTAACCGTAACGACTATTACTTAACATAAAATAAGAGAGAATTATGAGCCGTACAGTATTTTGTCAAAACCTTAAAAAGGAAGCTGAAGGTTTAGCTTTTCAGCTATACCCTGGTGAAGTTGGTAAGCGTATTTTTGATAACATTAGCAAAGAAGCGTGGGGACATTGGCAAAAGAAGCAAACCATGCTAATCAATGAAAAAAAAATGAACATGATGAATGTTGATGACCGAGCCTTTTTAGAAGCGGCTATGGTTGCTTACTTGTTTGAAGGAATAGAACCTGATATTGAAGGTTACGTTCCACCGTCAACCTAATATGTAACACTATAAATTAAAGATAAAGAATGAAAAAATCACAATTACTGTTAAATAAACAACAATAAGCACAATAAAACAGCAAACAAACTTATTTTATTAAAAAGTTTAAAAAAACAGTTGACGAACAAAGTGAAAAACAGTCTAATACGCCCCGTCTTCACGAGGTAGCAAACACCTTGAAAGAGATGCCCCGATAGCTCAGTTGGTAGAGCAGCGGATTGAAAATCCGCGTGTCCCTGGTTCAACTCCGGGTCGGGGCACCATTTTACAGAGATGGTGCTCAATTATTATTTATTAATAATATTAAGTATTATTTCGGTGCCAAAGTATTAGCATTTTTAAAATAACTAATACTGCACACAGCTTTGTGTGCCGACTTAGCTCAGTTGGTAGAGCAACTGACTTGTAATCAGTAGGTCGCCAGTTCGACTCCGGCAGTCGGCACCATTCCTTCGTAGGAAGCAAGCAGCCCTAACTTCGGTTAGGGCTTTTTTGTATCTATTACTGGGTTAATTTCTTTCCTAAAAATTACTTACACCAATATTCTCTATACTCTGCATTATTAGTGGTTTATACACCCGTTCCATTAACTTATTGGTATACCTTATAGGCACAAAATTCACCCTACTTAAAATAAACCCCATTAGGGCACAATTGATATTAGGGTAATTGTTTTAATGTTTTATTAAGCGATTTCTACGGAGCAAAAAGGATTTAATCCGTTGCTTAGGGTATATGGGTTGACGTATAGGCCACTAAAACTGCGGGGGTATTCTATTAGGGTAAATTAGTTGATGGAGTAAATATCCGAATTGGGTATTAGCACCAGTTATAGCCGTAGGTTTGGGTTGTAGAAGCTTTAAATTTAAATTCACCAGTCAATAATAGATAAACCAGATGGTTTTCACAATAGTTACTTTTAGTTATTATCGAATAATGATTTTATATAAAAGAAAGTTTATTAAAATTTTTTCTGCTCAATCTGTTTCTATTTCTCAATAATTAAATATTAACAAGGGATAATTTCATAACCAAGCTCTTTGGCCCTAGAAATAAACTTATCAATATTTTTAATCCCCCATTGTGTACAAATTGCAATCGTAGAGTCTGAAAGCTCTATTAACTCATCAGGAGCTATAAAGTGCCTTTTCCTATTGGTTTCTGTGTATATCTCATTAGCATTAGATGAAAGCATGAATACACCTCTTGAACCTTGACAACGTTTTGGAAATTGCTTATTTAATTCTGCAAAAGTTAAATCTGAATTTAACTCGATATGATGGCGCATAACCGCAAGGACTAATTGTCTTTTACCATATTCTTCACTATTGAATTTATATTTTGTTGTATCTCTAGAATTAGCATTATTTTTGAAGTACGTATCAGTAGTTACGTAAACATTCCCTCTAGAGCTTCGAAAGCGCTGAATAGTTAATGCCGCAATAGATATATCATCAGGAGTTAAATACCCATTGGATATTTTAGAAGCAAGATCAGGTGAAATAGATGAACCCACTAATACCCCAATCCATTTTGGTATTGAAGAAGCTTCTTGATTAATAATATCTGGATATTGTTCAAGTATTTGATGTTTCTGTCTAAGGTAATCTTCTAACTGTTCTAAATGAATACTTTCAAGTTGTCCAAGCTTCAATTCAATAACTGCAATGTACTCACCAGAATATGTTGCTAATATATCAATTCTACCGTCAGTATCTTTGCTTGAACGTCCTTGTTTCAGTGTTAACTCTTCTTCTATGATCTCAACGCTATCACTTGCGAATACATCATTATCTAAACCTAACACACCTTCATTTTCAACTAGATAGGATTCCATTGAAAGTTCACGTTTAAAATTAAAAGGCTCTAGCTGTTCATCATTTGCGGTAAAGTGACGGTGAATTTTTGTCAATGCCTTATCCTTAAGATAATTGATTAAGATATATGCAAAATAATAACAAGTTTATGTTATTCAATCACTAACCAGATCAATTAATATTAAGTTTTTAAAAACACCAGATAAAACAGACTATGTTTTCATAAACTACCTTAATTTATTAACTACTAATATTTTTCTATTAACTAAGTTAAGGTAATTACTGTCTGCTTTATCTGGCTTTAAATTTAACAAAAAGTATAAAATGAAATTATAGATTTTGAAATAACTACAGTGGTTTGATTACTGAGTTATAGACCCACAATAAATCAAGAATAGTAGTGTTACTTTTATCTAAAACCTACAAATTACTTAAATTTTGATTACTTGTATTAGTTTAAGTTTTTCTTAGTAATTACGATTGCAATGTTATAACATATCGCTTTCGATTTAATTCCCTAGAGAGATTCTCATGAAGAGATCATTTTTATATTCACTCTTAATCATTTCTAATAACACAATAGCCCAAAACATTGTTAATCAAACGCCAGAGGCTAATGATGATATAGAACATATTGAGGTGAAAAGATTGTGGCAGCCGTACCGAGGTAATGTTCCATTAATAGAGACACCACAAGCAGTAGACAGAATAAATTCTGATACTCTAGAAAACGAAGGTATTAGCCGTTTTATGGAAGCGCTAGATCTTTCGCCAAGTATCATAAGGCAGAATAATTCTGGTGGTATGTTTGATAGCTTTGCCATTCGCGGTTTCTCAGGAGACGAAAATAACCCAACAGGTTACCTTGTTAACGGCTTTAACTCTCGTGGTTATAATGGCAATAGAAGTACAGCTAATATTGAAACAATTGAAGTAATGAAAGGCCCTGGCTCTGCATTGTACGGCCAAGGTGAACCTGGCGGAACGATTAATATTATAACAAAAAAACCTCAGTTTGATGAGCAAGGATATATTCAGGGAACATTGGGGAATTTCAATAAGAAACAAGTCGAATTTGATTACACTAACGGACTTAATGATGAAGTTGCTTACCGTTTAAATAGTTCTTACGAAGATTCAGATACTTACCGTGATAATGTATATCTTAAAAGTTTTCACTTAAGCCCTTCAATATTATGGAATATTTCTAACACCACCAATATTAGTTATGAAATGGAAGTATTAGATCAGGAAAAGCCTTTAGATCGTGGCATTTTTATACTCGATAATGATTTTAACGCGGCCGATTCTGATAATTTCTATGGTGATATAAGAGATGGCGCACACAAAGTTAAAGCTTTAGGGCACCAATTAATTTTAAATCATCATGTTAGTGACAATTGGCACCTATTATCAGGAGTTGCCTTTAGAGAATCATCATTTAAAGGAATCTCTTCAGATACTGAACTTTCTAGCGGCCGACAGTTGATTTACACAGACCCTAACACTTTATCAAGGCAAAGAAGAGAACGTGATTATCAAGCACAAGATTTGTCTGTTCGCTTTGAATTAAGTGGTGAATTCAAACTTGGCAGTTTAACTAATAATCTACTCATAGGGGTTGATTACTACAACTATGATTTAGATACAGATTATAAAGTATGGCGAACAGCTTGGGATTCAGGTGACACTACCTACTCAATTGATCCTAAAATCCCTGATTACACTCAACTTCAGCCAAGCCCATTACCTAAAACACAAACAGCTGAAGAACAAAAGGGCTTAGGGTTATACGCACAAGATTTTATTGATTTAACAGAAAAATCTAAATTATTAGTAGGCTTTAGAGTAGATAAATTTAAGCAGGATATATTCAATAAGTTAAGTGGATTAACTCAAAAACAAGAACAAACTGAAATAACACCACGTGTTGGTTTTGTTTATCAAACAAATAAGCATATCAATTTATATACAAGCTATGCTGAAGGGTTTAGACCAAACTCTGGACTTGATTCTGATAGACATGCATTTGAACCAGAAGAAACAGTATCCTACGAATTAGGCGCTAAATGGCAAGGTATCGCTGATCGTTTCTCTGGTAGCATCGCTATATTTAACGCTGAAAAAACCAATATGCTAACGGCAGAGCCAGACACTGGACTTTCTGCAACTTTGGGTGAAGTTGAAAGCCGTGGAGTTGAATTTCAATTAAGTTCAGAATTAACGGCCAGTACAAGCATTGAACTTGCCTATACTTATACCGATGCTAAAACAGCTAACGACGTAATAAATTCTGACTGGGGCGTGCCAATTCCTAAAGGTTCGCGTTTAATTAATGTTGCGGAGCATATCGGCCATATTTCATTAAGGCATTATACAAGCTTAATGGGTAAAGAAACCTACTTAGGGGCTACGGTCAATTATGTGGGCGATCGTTTAGGTGAAACAACTGACCCAAATTATATATTGCCATCATACACTTTAGTTAATTTATCGGCGTCAGTAGAGTTAAGCGATCAAGTTAGTGTTAAGTTTGATGTTAATAATTTGTTTGATAAAGAGTATTTCGACAGCTCTTATCATAAGCTATGGACTATGCCAGGTACTCCCGTTAATTATAATGTAACAGCAAAGTACCAGTTTTAACTCTCTTATGTTTAGCTATTATTTATAAGGCGTTATGCACTAAATAATAGCCCCAAAATTTTTAAACGGTTGAAAATAAATGACAGCAAAACCTAATCTAGAACCAGCTTTATCACATCAAGCATCACAACAAAATACCATAAAAAAACGAATTGCCTCTATCGATATTTTGAGAGGCTTGGTAATGCTACTGATGTTAGTAGATCACGTACGTGAACGCTTTTTCTATCATCACAACGTAACCGACCCAATAACAATTGATGAAACCAGTACAAGCCTGTTTTTCACACGGATTACCGCCCACTTTTGCGCCCCCGTATTTGTTTTTTTAACAGGCTTATCTGCTTGGCTTTATGCACACCCTGCCAATAAACAGCCACGTTCAGCTCAAAGTTTTTTACTTAAACGTGGTCTATTTATTATTTTGATAGAAGTTTCCTTGATTAATTTTTCATGGTTTGGAAACTACAATGCTCTTTATTTACAGGTAATGTGGGCTATAGGTCTAAGCATGGTTACACTTGCCTTACTCACTAAGTTACCTCATTGGCTTATTGGTTTACTAGGCTTTACTATCGTTTTCGGACACAACACTCTTGAGTTTATTAACTTTCAACCCAGTGAAACTGGCTACACGCTGTGGACTATTTTGCACGACAGAGGATTCATATTTACTAGCGATACATTTAACGTAAAAGCTTCATACCCTGTATTGCCATGGATAGGTACTATTTTACTTGGTTATTTTATTGCCCCTACTTTTTCAGTCTCAACTAAAACTAAGCAGCGTATTCAAACACTGTTATTATCAGGCTTTGCTTGTATAGTGCTTTTAATCCTTTTAAGAGGTTTTAATATTTATGGTGAGAGCATGCCTTGGATTACTGGCGAAAACTGGATAGCTTCATTTAAGTCTTTTATTAACTTTACTAAATACCCCCCTTCTCTTGACTTTTTATTGTTTACTTTAGGTGTTGCCTTAATCGTCTTAGCAATACTTGATAACATAAATAATAAGTTCACCAAAGTAATAGAACATTTTGGTACCGCACCACTCTTTTTCTACATACTCCATTTATATGTTTTGTTAGGTAGTTATCGGGGTTTGGTAGGATTGTTTGGCAATACAAAGGGAGATTATTGGGGAGTAGACCATGTTTGGCAAGTGTGGTGTATTGCCTTGGCTCTAGCTATTTTACTTTATTGGCCAACCAAAGCGTTTGGGCATTATAAAAAACAGAGTTCAGCAGCATGGATAAAATACTTTTAACCATTTAATTAACAAATTTAAGTGTATAAAGAGCATCGTTTAATGTACTACTTGTTGGCTTGTAATCAGTATATTGCCAGTGCAACTCTGGCAATATACATCATTTGGTTTGAGAAAAAATAGTAAAAACTTAATGTAACTGTTAAGACTTTTTTATTGGTAAAATAAAAATTATTTTAATGGCGTTCATGAGTTTTTCACTATTTATTTAACAATAAATTAGCTAGACTCGATTTTTTTTATTAAAGGAGGTTCGTGTTGACCCGAGTATATTGTCTTTTTTTGTTAACGCTATTTATATCATTTTCTTATGCCGATACGCTTAAGGACTTTAATCGCGAATTTTCAATACATGTTGCCGAAGAACTCAAAAAATACAATATTCCAGGTGGCGCTTATGTCATTGTAAAAAACAATAAGGTAGTTTCCTTAGAAACATTTGGCCACATTGATAAAACAAAACAACAAAAAGTTGATAGCAATACGGTATTTCGCTTGGCTTCTGTATCTAAAACTTTTGCTTCAACCATTACTACCATGCTCGCACAAGAGCATGTGCTTAACTTATCAGACCCTATTACTAAATATGTACCTGACTTTTCTTTGGCTAAAGAAGGTGCTGCTGAAAAAATTCAATTGAAGCATATCCTTAGCCATTCCAGTGGTTTAATGCCTAATGCTTATGATAATTTACTGCATGAAAACTGGAGTATGAATAAAATTATCAATCGCTTTGATCGCATTACTCCCATTTGCCAACCAGAAAAGTGTTACGGTTATCAAAATATCACTTTCGGGTTATTACAACCAGCCATTGAAACTAGCCAAGAAAAAAGCTATTCCACGTTACTGACAGAAAGACTATTTTCGCCTTTAAAAATGGATAACAGCTCCATTGGCCTTAAGGCTTTTCAGCAACACATCAACACCGCTAAACCCCACGTTTTAAGAAAAACTATTTTAACTAATAAACAAAATAAGCAAGGTAAAAGAGTAAAGCAATATATTTGGCGCACTGTAAATGTAGAGCCTGATTTTTATAAAGTCGCGCCTGCTGCAGGTGTTAATTCAAGTATTTCTGATTTAGCAAAGTGGCTAATTGCAAATTTAGGTCATAATCCTGATGTATTATCGCCAGCACTGTTAAGTGAAGTGACAACGCCAAGAATAAAAACTAAAAAAGATTTACGTAGAAAATATTGGCGAGAGCATTTAACCGATGCTCATTACGGTTACGGGTGGCGTATTTATCAACTTCAGAGGCAGAAAATTATCTATCATTCAGGTTGGGTAGAAGGTTTTCGGGCTGATATTGGCTACTCTCTTGAATTAGATATGGGATTTGCGATACTTATCAATGCCGAGGCCAATGTTATTAATCAAATATCTAGTGAATTTTGGTCACAAACACATAAAATTTTAAATCTATAATCATGCAATGACATTGTTAACAACAGGTGTTTATACTGTTTTTTGTCTTCTCTCTTAAGTAAAAACTTCATGCTCGGTAGTTATTTTGCTGCTCCATAAAAAAACTAGCAACTACCCTATCATTGGTAAGTTGCTAGTGTGGAACAAATTTTAAAAATATCCATTAAGGCATAATCAGTTCATTCTCATTATCTGAATTGGTAACACGTGTTAAGCTATTTGCTGTTGTAGTATTTAAAAAATAGATCTCTGTCTGTTCAGGTAATTCTGGCAGTTGTGGTACAGGGTCTATTGTATGTGAAACATTGCATAGTACATTAGCGCCAAAACCTAAGCAGTATATATTTGTTAAATTACTTGAAACCTCAAATGTACCAAGTACAGAACCTGATACAGCCGAAATTGCATCTACAGATGTTACCTTAGCACCTGCAAAGCCACCCGCCGTATTAACAAGATTAAAACCTTCAGCAAGCAAAACTGTTTTACTATTATCGTAAGAATTAGTAGTGCTAGTGTCGAAACTGGTATCCCAAGCAGCGCCAATCCATGCAGCAGTCGGTGTTTCTTCTTTACTCCCCCCCGTTTCATTAACTACGCCAGCAAGAATGGGGATTATACTAACTTGACCTTGGTTCACTGCCATATTCCTAATATTGTAGTAAATGTAAGTATTATTAACTTCCATTAGCACAATGTCATTGTCACCAGTTGCAGCAGCAAGGCTTATTGCTGTACCGCCAGTTTTTGGAATTGATTTGACTTCTTTTCCTGAGCCATTAACTCCAACTTGATATATAATATTAGAAACACTCGGTGTAACAATTTGGATGTCATCAGTTTCACTTGTTAATACTGTTGCCACGCTAGTGCCGTCAACAGGAAATTGATAGAGTGTGTTACCTTGGCCAAAATAAACCATGCTACTGTCACTTGCAGCAACCGTAATATGAGTGCCATTTGCAATTGTAAATATAGCGGAAGATAATGTATTATTGCTAATATTATATGAAAACAATTGGTTATCTATTTCAAGCAAATAAAAATTTTCTGCTATTTTTAGTTTATAGCTAACATCATCTACAACCGCTACAATAAAACTACAATCGGTAAAGTTAGCATCACAGCGTTGTAATATTCCATTATCAATCACTAACCAGCCTGAAATTTCCCCTGTATTTTCATCAGTAATATTAATCACTGGTGTTTTAGCGATAATAGGCGATTGAGTAGCGTCCATGTCAATAGTGACCATTTTCCAAATATCGTCAGTAGTGTCACAGATCTCATCTATGCCAGATAAACGATACACATATTGCGATTTTTCTACATTGGCAAAGTCTGATATAACACCACCATCAACCAAATCACACACTTGATGTGCTAAACTTTCATTAGAAATCTGAACTGGTGTATGAGAGCCACTTTTTAGTGCATTTATTTTATATAATCCCCCATTTTTTTTAGGGTAAACAACGGCGTAGTTATTCACATCACTGATAATTTTAGTGGTTCCGTTGTACACTCCTGACCTTACTAAACTTTCACGTTGTGTTGGTAAGGTAATACCAAATAATGAGTCTGTAACAAGGTTTTCAGTGGCCTCAATGAGAGTTGGTGAATTAGGATTGGATGGGTCTACCGAGCTTAAACCATGCGTATAAAACAACAGCGTTTCTGTGTCTACCACTGTGCTACTAGTATTATCTATCGTAATATTAACTGTGTCAGTAACACTAGCTCCATCATTGTCAGTTACTGTGAGGCTAAACTCTAATTCTTCTGTATTTTCAACTTGGTGAGCAATAAAGGTTGGGTTACTAATTTCCGTAGCTGATAACACTACTGATGTGCCCGATATCTGCTGCCATAAATAACTTACTGAACCTTCGATATCATTACCACTTCCTGACAGCTGCACCGTACTGCCTTCATCTATCGTTTGATCAGCTCCAGCATTAATAGTGGGAGGTGTGTTGGTTGCAGGCGTGGATGGGTCACCTACTCCATCGCCGTCATTTCCACCACTTCCTCCTCCGCAGGCAGATAAAATAAAAAGGCAAGTTAACAACAATACGTTTTTGAATTTATTCATGTTTGCTCCTAGCATTGTATCTATTCAACATTCTAATAATGTAATAAAAATAAATTTACCTGTGCTAACCATACAACCAAAAAAGTCAACAAAATTTCTCTGTAAAACAAAAAGTGTTCCCACATTTATTATTATTTTCTTTTAATAAAACCATTAAACACTAGCAGACTACTTTCATTATTACATCGACACTTATCGACAATTAAAGCTACTTAAGAGGTGTTAAGATGAATGATAATTAGTTACTATTTATTTGTTACCTAATTAAAAGGAGCCAACAACAAAAAATGTTTGAGTATAAGGGCTACCATGACAGATAAAATAGCAATCAAACGTCGAAAACGCGGTGTAAAAGCATCTCGAGTAAAACTTGAAAAAGCACTTATTAATGCAGGTTTTACAACACAAGCAGCTTTAGCAAAACACATAGCAGAAGTTGAAGGCACTGACTCTATACCCAAGGATATTGTCAATAGAGTATTCAGAGAAGTTTCTGTATCCCCACATACTTTAGAGCGTGTAGCCAATGTACTAGGTGTTGAAGCTTACACGCTCTATCTTACTAATGACAATTTTCAAGCTTCTAATATGACGTCTAATAAAGGCGATACTCATGATATTATTAAGGTAACAACCAATAAACCAATATATACCCAGTATTGGAAATACTCATCCATAACCATTGCTTTGCTAATTTTATGCGCAAGTATTTTCTTTATTTTACACATAAAAAAAGTGTCGAATGATAATACCTTAATAAAACTTCAAACATTAATTCCTTCGTTAGGCATTCCCACTAATAAATATTCACTGGCGCTTAGAGCTTCTCCATCAATAACACCCATGGCCGAAAAACTTAAGCTATTGCTGAAAAAAGATTTTAACGTGGTGCCTAGAATATACAAACTAGATGAAAACAGCATACAAACAGAAAGTATTGAACGCTCAAGCCAAGTAGATATGATTATCAACATGCAGTTATTTAAAATGGGACGATTCTGGCTAGTAGAGTCATCTATTCTTAAATATCCAAACAAGGTGATTTTAGCCAGGGAATTACTGACAAAATCAGAGTGGTTATCATTGGGGGAGGAATATACAAAACAACTTGTTCATACGCTTAATACGCTTATTCAAAAGGGCTATACTCAACTACCTAATGAAACACTACCCAGTTTAGAATATTTAACACTTATTGGTGAAGGTTTGTCACTCTTAGATGAATCAAGTGATTTCAACAAAATTAAACAAGCGCAAAGTAAGTTTCTTTTAGCAAAAGACATTAATGAAACATTATCACTGGCTAAAGCTGGGATTTGTCTAACCTACTTATATGAAAGTTGGACTGGTGATGAAAAAACATTACTAACGCGTGCTAGCCAACATTGTGAAGAGGCAAAACAAGGTGAGGAAAACTCAATAGTTGCAACCGCAAATGGCTTTTTATTACGTAGAACGGGGCGATTAACTCAAGCCTATACATACGTTGAGCAACAATTAAATCAAATGCCTAAAAGTGTAGATCTACTTATCGAAAAAGGTAATATACTTTTAGAGCTATTTCGACAAACGGGAAAGAGCAACAAGCAATTAGAACTTGCTAAAAAGTCATTACAGCAAGCCTCCTTATTAGCACCTAATTTATGGAAAAGTTATTTTACTTTAGGATTAGTAGAATGGACTCTCGGACATCAACGAGCTGCAATTGAGGCAACATCTGTTGCAGCAAATCTTAACCCTAATGATCTTGTTCTATCAAATATGGCTACCTTAAGTTTTTGTATCGGTGATATAGAGCCTACCAAAGCATATGTACAGCAAATACTACTAAAGCAACCTGACTCTTATCTAGGTTTAGAAAAAATGAGTATGCTACATTATTATGCTAACGATTTTCAGGCTGCAATAGATTATCGTCTTCAATCCATTGCTAATACTGGGGAATCGAGTATTCATGAAATGTGGGGGGCACTAGCAGATGCATATCATTTCAATGGAGACATAGAACTTTCAATCCAAACTTATGAAAAAGCATTACAAATTATAGATAGAGAATATGCTCGAGGAAATCAAAACCTATCGCATCAGGCCTTCAGGTTATATTACCAAATAAAACAACATATATTAGATAACAAGCAATACCCCTTAAATGAGTCTGTAAATACAATACTACTATCACTTGCGAAGCAACATAACACTCTCGATAGCTCAACCATTGCGCGTATTGCGTTAAGTTTTTTTTATATGGGCGAAGACGCATATGCTAATAAATATAAACACTTGGCAAGTACTCGGTGTCCTGTCTACCTACAACTTCCTGATTGGCAATAACAGGTTGTAGCTCAATACTTGAGCTTTCTCTTTTAACTGCACGCTAAACTATTGTAAATTGAACTGATAAAAGATGCTGAAATTATTGATTTTTGAATAAAATGCAGTTTGCAGCCATTAAGCATTGATTAGATACTTATATATGACCTTTAGATAAAATATAACCAAGTCACCATGTACGACGTACAACAAGAAAAAATAACATACCTAAACAAATATTACTGCTCAACTCTGCTAAAACTTAAATTAAAATGCACTAGTCATGGTTAAGGAATAAGTATTAGGCTTAAAATCGTGCAGTAAGCTAAAAAATTTAGTACAATTATTGTATAAACCATTAATTTAACTAATCTTTTGGTGAAAAAACATTCTTTTACGCTAAGTGATTGAGTAATGTGAAATTTTAATTTTAAAACACCACAGGGCAAAATACCTAACTTTGAATCATTTGGTAGTATATGAGAAAATATTACTAATTATGATTAAATTAAAATGATGGGAATGAAGCAATAAAGCCAAGCCCTAATTTATGGACGACTCCATGTTAGAAATACAAAGACAACAATTATTGTTAGATATACTCGATGAAAAACAATATATAACAGTAGCTAAACTAACAGAATTATTAAATAGCTCGGAAGCAACAATAAGACGTGATTTAGTAAAATTAGACAAACAAAAAAAATTAGTAAGAATTCATGGTGGAGCGCAAGCAATAGCCTCTAAGACTAATGGCAATAGCCGTAAATACATTCAAGGAGATGCTTTTTGGGTTGCTAAAGAAACTAAAACTGAAATCAAAAGATTGATAGCACAAAAGGCCACAGAGTTATGCCTTGAAAATGAATCCATTATCATTAACGGTGGCAGTTCAACTTTTATGATGGGTGAATTTTTACAAGATAGAAACCTAAATATATTAACCAACTCTTTTGTATTGGCGCAGGTGTTAGCTGAGCAAAGTAATAACCAAGTTTCTTTGCCTGGCGGTGAAATATATCGTAAGCAAGGTATTATCTTAAGTGCTTATGATAATGATACTACACAATATTACAGTGCAAGTAAGATGTTTATGGGAACACCAGGAATAAGTGATTTTGGTGTTACTGAATCAGATGCCTTATTAATTCGTTCTGAGCAAAAACTAAGAAAACAAGCAGAAAAATTAATTATCTTAGCAGATAGCTCTAAGCTGGGTAATCGTAGCAACTTTATTTTTTGTCCATTAAATCAAGTTGATATTTTAATTACAGACAACAAAGCAGATAAGCGATTACTTGATAGTTATTCTGATGCAGGTCTTGAAATTATTGTTGTTACACCATAATTTACGCTTAAATATTGATACGCCATTTTAAACCTGTAACAATTTTTGTTGTAAATACAATTCATCAATTACTCTATATATTCACCGTATGTGATAAAACTGCTCAACCGAATAAGAGAAAAATAGGCCACATACACAACAGCTTGAGATGTTTTCAAAATATTAAACATAAAAAAATCCCTAAACGAAAACTTGTTTAGGGATTTAGGAAATTAGCTAGTTATGTTTGTAAAGGGGTTAAACAATACCTGAGCCATTACCCCCTGTAGCTGGTCTAATTTTAGCAACTGCTCCACGGTAATCCGCAGCACGATATGTAGCAATAGGGTCTATTGCTCCACCTTTTCTGGTACGTGCCATAGCTAAAATAGGTGAAACATCTATGTTGAAAGCATTTTTCAACGTATTACTTGCCATTAACGCATCATTGTTGGTTTGATATTCCGTTAACTTAGTACGATCAACTAATAACGCTGAAATATATGAACGTTGCACACTCGCTGCTGAGTTCATTAAGCTTTCAATTGGATCGGTTACATTATGAGATTGATCTAACATATAGTTAGGTGCAAAACCTGCTTGCTTGCGGTACTCAGCATCAACTAATTCATTAAAAATAAGGAACTGCTGATATGGGTGTAAACTACCACTGTCTAAATCATCATCACCATATTTAGAATCATTAAAGTGGAAGCCACCTAATTTTTTAAATTGGATCAAACGTGAAACTATCATTTCAATATTTACGTTGGGTGCATGGTGACCCAAATCCACTAATGATTTAGCTTGTGAACCTAATTCCATAGCCGCTAAGATATTACTGCCCCAATCTTGAATAATGGTTGAATAAAACGCTGGTTCAAACATTTTATGCTCAATATGCAGCTCCCAATCACTTGGTAAACCCGCATAAATTGTTTTCATGCTTTCTAAATAACGTTCAAACGCACTTTGAAAGTGTTGTTGACCTGGATGATTTGAACCATCACCAACCCAAACGGTTAACGTTTTAGAACCTAATGCTTTACCCCATTCAATACAATCTAAGTTGTGCTGAATGGCTAAATCACGCGATTCTTGGCTAGTGTTACTTAAACTACCATATTTAAAGCTATGTTCTTGATCTGGTTGGTCTTGGAATGTATTCGAGTTAATTGAATCCCATTTTAAACCTAAACTATCAGAAGTTTGCTTTAACTCACTAAAATCATCGACTTTATCCCAAGGGAAATGCGGCGATACACGCTCAGTACATTGTGATAAATCATTGATAACAGCACTATCTTCCAACTTTTCCCAGATGTTGCGTGGCTCACCAAGCCCAGGGAAACGCGCAAAACGCGTTCCGCCAGTACCTGTTCCCCAAGAAGGAATAGCAATTTGAAATGTTTGAGCTTTTTCAGTGATAGCTTCAATATCAACACCTTGACGAGCTAATTTATTTGCTAATGCATCATAATCATCTTGTAATGCAGGTATTAAATTTTTATTTTGTTCAGCGATTAACGCTTTATCAATACGTTGTGTCATTTTTTAAATCCCCATCTATTCTATTACTTCAAGCCTAACGCAAGAAGGCTTCGTGTAAACCACCATCAACACTAATGATTTGCCCGGTAGTTTTGCTTAATTGGCCTGACACCATTAAATAAGCTGCTTCAGCTTGGTCTTCTGGTGTAATAGGTTGTTTTGTTAATGTACGTTGTGCGTAGAATAAAGCTAATTTATCACGTAATTCATCATCTGAATCCGATGAAGAAAACTCAACATTGTATTTATCTAAAGAAGCAATCACACGGTCTCTTGGAAACATGGTACTACCTTTAACCACCGTTGCTGGTGCTAAACCGTTTACATTAACTAAAGGAGAAAGCTCGACTGCTAATTCACGTACTAAGTGGTTTGCAGCTGCTTTAGATGTATCATAGGCTAATGAACCTTTCTTAGACACAACAGCATTAACGCTAGTGGTTAAGACCATAGCGCCTTTTAAACCTTGGGCTTTCCAGATTTCATTGGCTTCAGTACCAACAATATAACCACCTTTAACATTAACCGCAAAACTAACATCAAACTGTTGATCATTGCTCATACCAGCTTGGCCTGGCGCTAAAAATACACCTGCTGTAACGATAACTTTATCGATACCACCGTATGCCAAAACAACTTGTTCAAACATTTTCTGAACACTTTCACGTTCTGTAATGTTAACGGCTTGCGCAATCGCTGGACCACAACCTGAAATACCAGAACCTGCAACACCAATACCTTGCCCGTAAATAGCAGTTAATTCATCAGCTGTTTGTTGTGCGGCTTCAAAACGTAAATCAGCACAAACTACGTGGGCACCTTCTCTAGCAACTCTAAATGCAGTCTCTTTACCAATGCCATCTCCAGCACCAATCACAACAACAATATCACGTGCTAATGGTGCCTCTTTAGGCATACGCTGCAATTTAGCTTCTTCAAGTGCCCAGTATTCTATATCAAAGGCTTCTTGTTGTGGTAAGGCTGTATACTCACTGATTGCTTCAGCACCACGCATCACTTCAATTGCACAATTGTAGAATTCAGTAGTAACACGAGATTCAGATTTGTTTTTCCCCCAACCGATAATACCAACACCTGGAATTAAGATAACAGTTGGGCTTGGATCACGCATTGCAGGTGAATCATCTCGCTTACAAGCATCGTAATACGCTTTGTAGTCGATACGGTATTGTTCAATACCAGCATTTAATTTTTCTACTAAAATGTTAAAATCGTCAGTTGCGGGGTTAAAATCAACATACAATGGTTGGATTTTAGTACGTAAGAAATGATCGGGACATGATGTACCTAACTTAGCTAAACGAGGAGCATCAACACTGTTAACAAAACGTAATGCTGTTTCATCTGACTGTACTGTACCAATAAATTTAACCTTATTAGATAATATACCGCGAGCAACAGGTAAGAATTTAGTTAATAATGCTGTCCGTTTTTCATCCGATAAGCTTTCAACTTTAGCGCCGCCAAACGTCATTTCACCTTTATCGTGCTCTTCAATATAACTTGCCGCTGTTTCAATTACCCATAAAGACATTTCGTAACAACTTTTACTTTCCGATTCCCAGTTAGTGTGTCCATGTTGACCTAATAGAATACCAACACTCTCTGGTTTTACCGCGTAAGCTTCTTCACAAACTTTAGCAGCTTCCCAACCTGGACGCATCCATGGCACATAAGCCATTTTACCACCCCAAACTTTTTCAGTCAGTGCTTCTTGATCTTTACAAGAAGCAATAGCTATAACGGCATTGGGATGTAAGTGATCAACGTGTTTATCAGCAATCATTGAATGTAAAGGCGTATCGATTGATGATGCTCGGGGGTTCAAGCAAAAGTTACAGTGTTTATACATACCAATCATGGCATCTTCACCTGCTTGCTTGTAGCCTTTATCATCACGTGCTTGATAAGTTGTATCTAAGGCATTTAATTTACCTTGATATAAAGAAGAAAAGTTTTCAACTTTTGCTGTACGTAAATCACCGCCAGAGCCTTTAACCCAAAGTACTTCAACTTGCTCACCCGTTAACGGATCAGTTTCCATTAATTTTGCCGAAGTATTACCACCACCAGTATTGGTTATACGCTGATCAGCACCTAATATGTTTGAGCGATAAACTAAGCTATCTACTCCAGTTAAAGACTTTGCTTCTTCATCATTCCAAAGATAATTAACGTGCTTAAATTTATCATTATTTCTCGACATTTAGTTATATTCCTATTTTGCCATTACACATTTCTTTAAAAAATTACTAAATAAATAATTTTTAATTTAATTTAATTTAATGTCGTCATTAAAACACCGAAAACAATCATTTTCAATCACTTTCTTGCATTCAATTTAAATTTTATGTATTTTATTACCTGTATTTAGCAATGATCATATATTTCTTGAATAGTTTTATACAAAAACAATCATAAATAGTAATTTGAAAACACATAAAGATAAATAGTCAAAAGTTTGAATACAGTCTATCTCCACCGAGTATGCTTAAACCAGCACGGCACGTTGCCACGAGTTATGCACACAAACACGTAGCATGTATGGGTTTATTATTGGAGCATTTTTTTGTTGGGGTTTTCAGCGTTACTGATAGCCAAATATCGACACAATCAGATAATTACATAACCTTATTATTTGACCTAGTTTGTTGTATTTATTTCTTCAACTTATTAGGTTATCAATAGCAACAAAAATCATGCTACTTTTATTAACTATCTGCTTTACAGTAAAAAACAGAGATCTCAGGGGCTCAATTAGATGTACACATTTATATTCGATATTGGCAAAACTAATATCAAAGGCTACGTGCTAAACGAACAAAGTGAAACCGTTTGGACTGAGTCACAAACAAACACTTCAGTTAAAGGGCAAGACTATACCTATATTGATATTGAGAGTGTAGAAAACTGGTTATTAAGCGCCTTAAAAAAGGCCAACCAAAGGTTTAACATTTCAGCCATTAATATCAGTACACATGGCGCGTGTGCAGTATTGATTGATCAAGAAAATAAACTGTTAATGCCAGTTATGGATTATGAATGTGAAACTCCTGAACAAATATCAGCAGAATATGATCTAATCCGCCCTGCTTTTAACCAGTCATTTTCACCTAATTTATCAGCTGGCTTAAATTTAGGTCGCCAATTATGGTGGTTGAAAAAATATAACCCTAAAACATTTTCTAACGTTAAACACGTATTCATGTATCCGCAATATTGGGTTTGGAAACTTACTGGCATAGCTGTTAATGAAGTTACCTCGCTAGGCTGTCATACCGACTTATGGTTACCTGAACAGCAAGATTATTCATCACTAGTCGATAAACTAGGCATTCGCCATGCAATGCCACCATTAGTTGCGGCATATGATACTATTGGCGGGTTATCAAATAAAGTTCAAGCACTTACTGGTATTAATCAACCTTGCCAAGTTTTTGCTGGTATTCATGACTCAAATGCCAGTTTTGCCCGTTATTTAAGTAATAATATTCATCAAGAATTTACCGTAGTAAGTACTGGTACATGGATTATAACGATGTCAATGGGCGGTAACATAAAACGCTTAAATGAAAAAAAAGACATGCTTGCTAATGTTTGTGTGTTAAACCAACCAATCGCTTGTGCGCGTTTTATGGGGGGCCGTGAATTTGAACTTATCTGTCAACAAACCAACGCTAATGCCACCGATAACGTTAGTATTACTGATATTCAAGACTTGATCGATCAACAACTATTTGCATTACCTGCGTTTGAACCTGGCAGTGGGCCTTTCAGAGGAAGCCAAAGTAAGATCACCGCAACACCTGAAAATGGCAAAGCATTAGCCACCTTATATTTAGCGTTAATGATAGATTATCAACTGAGTCAGCTTGACGCCAAAGGCGATATTATTTTTGGTAGTACGTCAAAGAAAAACCCATTAATGTGTAGCATTATTGCGCAACTAAGACCACAGCAACGTGTTGTATTATCAGGGGATAATGCCAGTACCGTAAAAGGTGCTTGGGTATTAACTAACTGGCAAAGTTGGTGTAACCGCGAAAAAGAAATTAACGATACCGCACATTCACCTCAACTAGCTAACCTGAACGACTACAGAGCCAAATGGTTAACGGCAATTGAAGCGAATCAATAAGGACATTACGCGGTTATTGAAAGCATTAAAGCACAATAACTGCGTAACAATTAATCGCCGAAAAAACAATAACAATAGGCAAATTATGTTTAGATCATTTGAAAAAATAAAATTCTCAACCAGTTTATTAATAACCAGTTTATTAATGCCTGTAACTAGCGTAATTGCAGAGAATCATTCCATGCTAACATTTAATTTTAACGACAAGCCACAATTACACACCCAGCAATATAACGATGAAAACGGCTTTGGTGTTGATAACTTCAAAAATAGCACCGAAAATGCCTTCTCAGTTAAAATGGATGAAGGCGACTACCAAGTTACGGTGACAGTAAAAGGTAAAAAAAGTAACAACACGTTTTTGATTTTCAGTGAAGACCGACGCGTAATGACCCCAATTTCAACAATTAATAACAATGAAATTCAACAGTTCTCATTTTATGTTAATGTTAAAAACACTTTATTAACGCAATCTGAACATGACAACTCAAACACACCTCGTGTTCGTATTCGTGGTGATGAATATGTTTCTCGTAATTGGGATAATAAGCTAACTATCGCGTTATCGAATCAATCAGTACAATTTAACAATATCCAGATAGAGTCCGTCAACGTTGCTAAAATATTATTAGCAGGTGACTCTACCGTTACCGATCAAACATCGAGTGACTATGCTAGTTGGGGGCAATTTTTACCAGCACTGATCAGCAATCGATTGATTGTTAATCATGCCCGTAGTGGTGAAACCTTAAAGTCATTTATTACGTCATTACGTTGGGATAAAACCCTCAGTCATACCAATGCTGGCGATATTGTATTGATTCAATTTGCTCATAATGATGAGAAAAAGCAATGGCCAAGAACTTATGCAGCCGCCAATGGTGCTTATCCTGAATATTTACGTGCATTTATTGCTGATGTTCGTCAAAAAGGCGCTTATCCTGTACTGGTCACCCCCGTTGCTCGCCGTATTTATGATAAAAAAGGCCAATTAGTGAATACCCATGCTGGCTATGATCAAGCAGTGCGTAACATTGCTCAAGCAAAAAAAGTTCCTGTTATTGATTTAACTGCGCAAACAAGCCAGTTATATCAAGCATTAAGTAAAATCAACGTACCTAAAATCTTTGCCAATCAAGGCAAAGATAAAACTCATCATAACCATTTAGGTGCTTTCTTAATTGCCAATATGGTTGCTAATAATTTACAAGTGATTTATCCCGCGTTAACCAAGTTAGTAGATACTGATGTTAACTTATTAAACCCTAACGTAACAAACGCAGCACTTTTTAATCAAGCTTTATGGCCAGATATGCGCCATGTAAAAGTCGCTATTTCAGGAAACTAATTAACTATTTTTATTATTAATAATAAAAATCATCAAAATTGTATTTAATACGAGATCCAACATCCCCAGCAAATAAACAACCTAGACTCAATGATATAGGTTGTTAAATTTCACTTTAGTCGTACTAAATTAAAACATAATAAAATAAATTACACCTAGAGCAGTTAAGCTCTAATACCTAATTTAACTAGCACTGACATAATGCTTGCCTCTTATCGCATTAACTCAACCGCATAAACATGAACTGGACCATGCATATTCGAGCGAAATACTAACCATTTACCGTCAGGAGTAAATGTAATGTTTGGCTCTAAACGATAATCATGATTTTTCATATTCACCAATTTATGTGACTTTAAAACAGCAGGCTTAATTAAGTCTTTAGCATTACGAGCATGAATACCAGCAACATCTTTAACGGGCTCAGATTCAAATAAGTAAATCCATTTACCATTGTTGGCTTTAGCCACCATTTCACTATCACCCCCATCACCAGCAAACCATTTGCCGTCACGAGAAACGTTAAAATGTACTGACCATTCGTCGCGTTCCATATGACGCCATACACGTTCGCCAGTTTCAAGATTATAACTGGCTAACCAGAAATCTTCTCCGCGTGGTGTTTGTAAGTCATAAAAAATATGCTTACCATCAAAGCCAAAGAATTCATGCCCAGCAATTTCCATATTCATCATCCGCTGATGAATTTTTTTCGGTGTTTTACCATGAATATTCGTTAACCAAATACGATCCACTTTATGCCATGGGCCTTCATGTGAATACATTACTTGCTCAGGATCATTTGGTGAAAACTGAATATGATTCAACCAGTCGGTTGATTTCATAATTGTTTTTTGTTCACCTGTTTGAATATTAACAGTAAACATTTGCATTGGAATACGGGCTTCTAATCGTTCATCCATGCGTACTTCTTTAGCATCAGCAAAACTTAACGGATTACCGTCAGCATCTTTCGCTTCATAGCGTGCTTCAAAGCGTTTATCCCGCGGCCCAGTTTCTAAACTATGAGCTTTTTCAGCAAAAGCACCAATTAATAAAGTTTCATTATTATTGATTGAATGTATTTTTCCTCTGGGTACTGTAGCAACTTCGCGCATCACACCAGTATCAATGTTAACAGCTAGCACCTTAGTTGGGGTTTGTAGTTCATTTTGTGGGTGAACTACTTGACCATTGATCGATGGAATATGAGTTAAATAAACCTCACGTCCTTTTGGACCCATAAATAAAATACCGATATTGGGGTCTTCATATAATCTTTTAACGGTTAATGTATTTAAGTCAACAACCGCAACACCACGTGGGTTATCAACGGAAATAACCATTTTATCGCCACTAGCAGCATAAGAGTTTTGATGAAAATACAATGAACGTGAACTGGCTTCTTCTGATAGTCGAACCACTTTATGACCCGTATCAGCATCAATCCAAGCTTTCGGGATAACTTGGTTTTGTTCATTGGTTATTTTATTTAATGTATCACTGTTAGCTGAATCAGTAACACTGACACAGCCAGATAAAAGAGCCGATAAAAACAAGCTTGATACGTAATATTTATTAAACCTCATACTTAAGCTTCACCTGTCGGTTGAGTGGAAAGAATTGGTTCTTTTACTTTTAGGCCTAATTCATTATTACCCCAAAGCTTGTCATAATCCCAACCAGTTAAGTCTTGAATCAATGCTTTGTTCTCAGCACTTGAAGGTTCACGTTCACCATTTTTAAAACGAGCAATTTCACTCATTAATACCTTATGCGTATCAGTATTTAAATGAAATTTAGTTGACACCCAATAACCAAACATCAATACCAAAATAGGCCCTGCAGTCATGATCATCACGATTGATTGCATCACTTCGTCACTTTGAATTTTTTGGCCTTTAACTAAACCTCCAATTTCTAATGCTGCACCAACCGTAAATATAGCACTGGCTTGTGTCGCTTTACGAATAAAAGTCATAACACCAGCAAAACTGCCTTCTCGTCGTTGACCCGTTACAATTTGGTCAACATCTGCCATGTAGTTGTATGTATTCCAAGGGATATAATTTAATATTCCGCGACCAATACCTGCAAAGATTAACGATAAAGCTAACCAGCTAATTTTAGCTGTTTGACTTTCTGGAGCAAAGTAATAAAACATCGCTAAACCAACAATACCAACAATATAAGAAACAACTGCAAAACGATAAGTTAGTGCAGGAAAAAATTTTGGTAATAAGGCAACACAGGCGAATACAGCACCTACAGCGAGCGTTTGAACACCAAAAATAGAGGCCATTAAATAAGACGTTAAACTTAATGGATCAAGCGATGAGTCAGCAAGTAAAGCGCCAAGTGCAAACACAGCAAAGTAGGTAAATGCTGCATTAAATACATCTTGGCTAATATAACCACCAAGATACATACCTAAATGTAAACGGAATGCACGAATTTTAAATGTGGAACCTAAACCTTGGTAAAGTTTTACAAAAATTTCACCAATAGAGAATTTATTAGCCATTTGAACGGCTAACTCTTCCTCAGATTTTTTTCGTTCCCATGTATTAAAATATACGATTGCCACTACAATCATAAAAGCAACAGAGAATATGCCCCCCATATATAAAAAAGTATCGGGTGAATCTGCGCCACCTAAAACAGCCACTATCCAAGCGGGTAAAATAGTTGCTGCAATTGCCGATAAGTGTCCAACTAAAATACGGGCACCCGCAAACATCCCTTTTTTACGAAAATCATCAGTCATTTCTGCTGCTAATGTTTCATAAGGTATTAATACAGAGGCATATACTAATTCAAAGAAAATATAAGTAAATAAATAGTATAAGAAGTGTTGATCACTCACCCACATTAAACCAAAGCTTGGTAATAACGGAATAGCAATTAATAAGAAAACACCTCGACGACCAAATCGTCGACCCAAGCGAGTAGAGTCAGCATGATCAGATAAATAACCAATGAGCGGACTAGCTACAGCATCAAGAATACGTGCTGAAGCAAAGATAATACCAGCTTGTAAAGGCCCTAAGTTACAGTAAGTTGTATAGAAAAATAACACCCAAGTACTGATCACAGCCATTGAACCAGCACCAAGTACATCTCCCAGACCATAAGCAGTATAATTTAATAAACCAATTTTACGCTCTTTCATTTAAAGCCTCTTTATTATCTTAATTCGTTATTTTTTATTATTTATGTACAGTTTTATTTTTATAATTTTCGCTTTGACTTATACAAAAAATGGTTATTTAGCCATTGTTATGCCAGCTGACATAACCAAAGCTAAATAACCATTGAGACTGAGTCAAAATTAAATATAACGATTCATATATTCAATTAACGCTAATATCGCCATTGATTGACCATATGGCATCGATGTTAACGGAATATCACGATAACCTTGTAAATCATCAAAGACTGGCGTACCAAAAGATACTTGCTGTAGCTCGCCTTTATCATCAATTTTTTCTAAAACCGCTTTAATGGCTTTAATCGCATATTGTTCATAACTGTTATCGATATAACCTTTACGCACCGCTTTTAAAATACCGTAAGCAAAGCCTGCTGCTGCTGACGCTTCAAGATATGAATCAGGATCATCTAACAAGGTATGCCATAAACCATCTTCATGCTGTGTTTTCACAAGAGCTTTTACTTGAGACTCAAGCGTTTCAATTAAAAACATGCGAGTTGCGTCTTTTTCATCTAGGTCTAATAATTCAATAAACTCAGGAATAGCAATCGTAACCCAACAGTTACCACGTGCCCATAACGCATCAGCAAAGTTGTGATGACCGTCAAACGTCCAACCGTGGAACCATAAACCAGTTTTACGATCTGTTAAATATTTGATATGTAGCATAAACTGACGCTTAGCTTCTTCAACATAATGAGGGCGATCAAGCAATAGACCAATTTTAGCTAATGGCAGTACACTCATCATAAGTGTATCGTCCCATAACTGTTGGTAATTAAAAGAGTTGAATACTTCGTGTTGAATACCCATTTCATCCGTACGTGGCATGTCACGCATGATCCACTCAGCCCAAGTATCTAAATAAGGTAAATAGCTACGATCGCCAGTACGCTCTTGCATATAAGCTAGTGTTAAAAATGGTGATACCGTATTTACATTTTTCGTTGGTGTACCTTCAGCAAAACGATCATGAAACCACTTTTCAATAATTTCTTTGGCAACATCATCACCAGTAATGTCCCAATACTTTAATAAACCGTAAAGGCCAATACCGTGAGTCCATTCCCAGTCATTCCAGCCTTTAGTATCAATTACGCGACCATCATCTAATTTTAATAAGAATTCACCAGTATCATCAGTGATATTCACAAGGTTATCGATAAGTTTGTCAATATTGTTGCGAATGGTTGAATAAGCTATATCGTGGGCAATAGCAGGCATTTTTTATCCTTTTTTAAATAAGTTACAAACGTTTAAAAACTACTAAGGCAATTAAGCAATAGTAAAACATTATTAGGGTTTACTAAGTTACAGCCTTAACAAAAATAAATGTACGCTTTATTAAACCTTAATAGGTAATAAATAGTTCCCTCAACGAGTCGTGACAACTGAGGGCATTTTTCACCTTAGCGACTAATTATCTAATAGTTCTAGGTGGTATTTTTTCTGATTTAAAAATCATTCGGTTTTACGCTTACTTAAGCAATTATTATTAAGCAACCAATCTATCAACTACAGGCTTAATCGAAGTGTTCAATACTCTATGACAAAATGAACACAAATGCAATATAATGATTGATTTTGAGCGAATACCACAATTAAACCATAAATAGGCCTTAATCTAATGCGTCACCTACCAACGCTAAATTTTGAATAGCAGCTAAGCCCCACTGTGCAGCATCATTAGTTGAAAGCCAACTCGCTTCGTCAATAGGATTTAATACCGCTGGCCCTGTAATCAATTGAGTACCAATAGATCTTTTACCTCCCCACTCTTTGCTAAATTCTTGCCATGCACGTTTAGCTAAGTCATGATCATCAACTTGCTTAGCAACATATGCCGTTAAGCGAGAATGAGCAACAGTTAAGCTATTATTACGAAATGACACTCCTAACTCTGCTTGTTGCTCCGCTTTACTGGCACTGTAAAAACGACCATAACGTAGCCATGCAGCTTTGAATTCAGGCACATCAATTAATTGATTAAGTTCCGCACAAATCTCAATTAATCCAAAAACTGAATTTAAGTGTGAAATAGTTGGTTTAGCTTCTGGGTAAGGTAATAAAGTTTTTGTTCTAGGCTCATAACCAAATGCACCAGCAAAAAAACCATTTGGATGAGCGCCAATCACTTTCATGGCATTTTCTAGATAGTGTTTATATTGTTTATTACCCGTTCTTTCCCATGCAGTTAACCAATTAGCAGCAGCTGAGCCGAAATCGGTTCCAACGCCCATAGTCGATTTACCTGGTAGAGGATTAACCCGCGCAACTTTTCGAGTTGCATTTAATGAAGCCAATGCTTCATCAGCATTAGCAACTTCACTTAGCACGTCACCAGTACGTTCATCTGCTGTTAAATAATAATGAAAACGACGATAAGCAGCAGTACTAATGCGTAATTGTTTAGCACTACAACCCCAATGTTGCACATTATGACGAGAGCCAAAGCCTTTATATTTTCCTGCATGATAAATATCCACATCTCTATTATGCCGTGTCATATTTTCAGCTAAACGGAAAGTATTGGCGTCACCCGTTCTTAAAAAAGATAACCATAACCATAAATCAGGTGATAATTCAGAGTTGTCCCAAGCATAACCTCCTATATCGTAACGCCAAACATGACGGTCCGCATCATAGGTGTGCATAATATCGCCATAATTCCAAAAACCGTACCAGTGATGTTGGTCAACTTGCTGACGATAAAACTCTACCTGCCAAGCAAGACGCTTTTCTATTTCACGTTTTTTCGGTGTCGAACGATCAGGTAAACTAAATAGAGACGCAAATACTCCTGATGTTAAAAAGTCTTCTGGTGCAGCGGTCACCTGCGGTGGTTTACCAATAATATCGGCAAGTTGGACAATTTCTTCTCTTGTGGGGGTTTTATCTAATACATTTAAAGAAATATCGGTAGTACGTGCAACCCCATAGGCACTGCCCATACCTGGTTCATAATCTTCATAGGTTATATTAAGTGCATCTAATTGTTGATCATACGTTTCTTGCCCTAAACCATCATGATAAAAACGTACGTCCATTACTGGCGCTTCTGGTGACCAAAACCATAAGGTGGCTTCAGATAAAGGCTGGCCAGCATCACGAATATCGACTTGTACAGGGTGCAATTGCCAAAAATCACGCATGCCAAATAAAATGCCCCCTGAAACGCCACCTAAATACGTTACACCACTTGCTCGATGACCTTGGTCAGAATCAATCCATGCATGGCCAGCTTTAGTACGTTTTTTAATGCTAAAGCCATTCGCTGATAACTGCAATAAACTAAAGTCATTCCAAACAGGGATCCAATGCATGCGACTACTGACTCGCTCGTCCCAAGTATTCAAAGGGGGGGTCGCAATTCCTGCAATTTGAGCATCTTTAACTGCTTGGCCAGGATCTCGACGAAGACCAGTAATGCCTTGTGGTGATTCCCCCCATAAACCATGATTCTCCCCCACTATACGAACATGGCGATTATATAATTCATCGTTTTGTACAACATTGAAACGCAGCCCTAAACCTTTAATAAAATCAGTTTGATCATCGCCATCATAAATAAAAGTATGACTAATTTTAATATTTGAGTCATCCGCATAAAATGTTAAGCGTAGCGTAAAAGGTAACCATTCTCGCTGTGATGAAGTCTGATGGGTTCCTTCAATTTTTATAACCGCTTTAATAGGGCCTTTTTGCTCAATAGTTAACTTTTTTAACTTTGATTTAAATTGCTCAATATTGGCAGGATTTTCAGGTTCACTTTCCGCTCTATCTTGGCGTAAACCGACCAACCTCGCATTTTTTGCGATTGTTTTACCATTACGCGATAAACGTTCAATAATATGCTGGCCAGTTTTTAATAGAGTACAATTAATAACACCAGTATCAACCGTTATCTGCTCATCAGTATCAATCACAATAACAGACTTCTTGGCTGTACTAGGTTGACCTTTCTCTACTTTAAATTGCTCACCTAAATTAACATTAGCGGGAACAGCATGCGCTGTCCATTTTATTGAACCGTCAGGCCAATAAGCAGTTGGCCAACTCTGCATCGGAATATTTTTTCCTGCTTGACTAGTTAACCTTAACGCTTGCTTAGCATTTAAAATACCTTGTGCCCAAGGTTGCCCCCACGTTGTACCAAGAGAAATTTCAGGATTTTGTTTTTCTAACCAAGACAAATAACCAGATTGACGGGGCACTATCGCTGGAATTGTTATTCCTGGGCTTTTTGCTTGTGCTGTATTAACAAGTGATGTTCCTAATGGAATTGATGCTATCATTGCACTTTTTTTAATAAAATCACGTCTGTTCATATTACCCCTGCTTTTTAATTATTTGTTTTTAAAGAATTTAATAAATTTACTGTGTTTGCCTTCCCTCTCATTTATGTTCAAGACATAAGAGAGAAGGAGGTATAGTATTTAGATGATATTTACCTTACAATCATAATCAATCAAAATCAATCTCAAAGTTACTCTATGTTAAATCCTTCTATAAAAACACTTATTTTAACTAGCAGCTTATTACTTTCAAACCTTGCTCTAGGCACTATTCATAAAGGAAAGCTGATCTATCAAAGCCAATTATCAACGCCTGATAGTGTCAACAACTGGAAAATGGAAGGTCCTGGCAAAATCACCTTTAACAACGGTTGGTTGCAAATGTATTCACCTAATGAAGAAATGCACCATGTCTTTTGGTGTCCAATAGAATTTCCAAATAGTTTTATTGCAGAATGGGAAGTGCAAAATTTAAAGTTTGATGCTGGTCTAGTGATTGTCTTTTTTGCCGCGCAAGGCATCGCAGGCGAAAATATTTTTTCAAATAACTTAACCAAACGCGATGGTACTTTTGATCAATATACCTTAGGCGATATTAATAGTTATCATATTTCTTATTACACCAACGCAGCTCATAATCCGAATAGAGGCCACGCAAACTTGCGTAAAAATAATACTTTCACCTTATTACAGCAAGGTAAAGAAGGTATTCCTACTTTGTCACAACAGCCACACAAAGTACGCTTAGTTAAAAACAACAACCATATAGTCATGTTTATCGATGAACGAAAGATTATTGATTATAAAGATAATACCCCAGTGATAGAAAAAGTTGACACTGGTAAAGCGTTGAGCGGCGGAAAAATAGGTTTTCGCCAAATGAAATGGACAAAATTTCAATACCGAAACTTTAAAACATGGCAATTAAAAGAAGAGTAAATGTAATACTAACTTGTATCGAATATAAAATGTGCTGAATAATTCTAAATTTAATCAACTTTTTATCTAAGCTACTAACATTAATTCCTCTATACGGTACCACATTTACATTGTTATTTTATGAAAGTAACCGAAATGTAGGAATTAATAACATTCAAATTTAATGATTACTATTGAAGTATAATGATTGCATATGATTTAACATTAGGTATGATAAGCTCGAATACTTGAAAATTAAAGGAAAACATTATGATATTAGAGCGATTTAAACTTAATGGGAAAAAAGCACTAGTGACAGGCGCTAGTAGAGGTCTAGGCCAAGCCATTGCTATTGGCTTGGCACAAGCTGGAGCTTATGTAATTTGTAGCAGCAGTCGAGAAAATGGTTGTAGTGAAACAGTTAAAGAAATACAGAGCAATGGTGGAACAGCAATTGACATCCAAGCAAACCTTGGAGATGAAAAAAGTATTAACAACCTTACGACTAAAATACTAAGTAATGAGCGCATAATCGATATTCTTGTTAACGTGGGAGGTACTATTTTTAGAAGCCCAGCTGTTGAATATCCATATAACGAATGGCAAAACGTCATGAAAGTAAATCTTGATGCTAGTTTTTTATTGGCGCAAGCTTTTGCGCCTCAAATGATAGCACAAAAAAGTGGTAAAATTATTAATATAGCATCAATGTTATCTTTCACTGGCGGAATGACAGTTCCTGCCTACACAGCAAGTAAACATGCTATTGCAGGTTTAACCAAGGCCCTTGCAAACGAGTGGGCACACCATAATATACAAGTAAACGCCATTGCTCCTGGATATTTTCGCACAGACAATACTCAAGCGTTGCAAGATGACAAAACACGCAATTCTGAAATTGAAAAACGCATTCCAGCAGGTGCTTGGGGAGAAGCCTCTGACTTACAAGGCGCCGCTGTATATTTAGCATCACAAGCAAGTAACTACACAAATGGTCATATTTTAGCTGTAGATGGTGGCTGGTTAGCGCGTTAAATCACATGGTCTCCCCTCAAAATACAGCCCATAATTAAAGATAAAATCATTTAAAAATATAGAATATAGAGAGTTAACTATGACAACTGAATTTGAAAATCGTTATGCCGTAGGGCCTAATGAAGTAAAGAGCTTTAATACATCAAAATTGAGAAACGAATTTCTTATTGAAAACTTAATGCAAAATGACAAAATTTCTTGGGTTTATTCCCACTATGAACGCTTCATGACAGGGGGAGCCGTTCCGATAAATAACCCCCTAACATTAGAAACCGTTGAAGCATTAAAAGCTGATTCATTTTTAAACAACCGTGAGTTAGGTATTATTAATGTTGGTCAAGCGGGGACAGTAACTACCGACGAAGAAACTTTCGAACTAGGGCATAAGGATGCACTATATTTGGGTAAGGGAACCAAGAATGTTATTTTTAAAAGTGTCGATAGCTCAAATCCCGCTCGTTTTTACCTAAATTCTACACCTGCTCACGCAAAACATCCTAATAAGTTAGTTACCTTAGCAGGTGCCAACACCTTACATATGGGTAGTATAGAAACATCAAATGAACGTGATATTAACCAAATGTTGATTAATAGTGTTGTCGATACTTGTCAATTACAAATGGGCTTAACTGAATTAAAAACAGGTAGTGTTTGGAATACTATGCCTGCACACCAACACGATAGGCGTAATGAAGTTTATTTTTATTTTGAAATACCTGAAGAACAAGCAGTGTGCCATTTTATGGGAGAGCCCCAAGAAACTCGCCATATCTGGGTTCATAATGAACAAGCAGTAATATCACCACCTTGGTCAATTCACTCAGGCTCAGGAACACAAAACTATAGCTTTATTTGGGGAATGGCTGGTGAAAACCTTGATTATAATGATATGGATAAATATCAGCCAAGCGAACTGAGATAGCTTCATTAAATCATAGCACTAACTAATAATACAGTGCCGTTAAGCCTAAACTATTTGTTTTTTAGTAAATAAAATCCAATGACTACAATCATTGGATTTTTTCAAGTAGGCTAGCAGAATCAATAATGCTAGGTAGTTTATAACTATACAGTAAACTTAAAAATGATTAAGCTAAATGAAACACCTTTGTTAATGGGGTCACTACAGGGCTGTTATCAGGGTTACTTTGCATGATATCTCCCATATACTCCCACCACTGTTGCATGACTTGGGTAAGTGGTAAATCGTCCATTGTATGATCAGGTTTGCGCCATAAAACAGCAAATAGTTGTAATGTTTCAGGATGTAAGAATATTGAATAGTCTTCAATTCCTGCTTTAATTAATTCACCAACCAACTCTGGCCAAATTTCATCATGACGTTTTTCATATTCGGTTTCACAACCAGCGTTCAATTGCATAACAAAAGCTATTTTTTCCATAATTATTTCCAATCTAAGAATGTGTTAGGGACTATTGAACATCGACTAAGTATTCAATAGTCCTGATAGTTTTACCATTAATCTCACTAACTATGTGATCATTTCTACTTACTAAAATCCCCCACCACATCGTTATTTATTTAATAATTAGAACAAGTAGTTATTGAAATAAACCACCTTATCCTTGGCAATTTTTCTACGTATAAAATAGATCACTTAATTAATAAAACTGGTACTAACTAAATGTTAAGGTAAATGGCTCGCCACTCATAAGGTGACAAATTTAAGCTATGGTCTTCAATAACTCGATTATTCCTAGCATCAACAGCACCTTTGGGTAAAATCAGTTGCCCACCTTGCCCGTCCATATTAATAGCAACCCAAAATTTATCCCCTTGCTCATTTATTCTTGGCGCAACAATAGTGCCTTTAGTTACTTGATAACGCTCTGTAACCCCCGCTTTGTCCGCATAATGCGAAATCATTGTAGATAAAAATTCATCAGCTTTATCACCAAAAGGTTGAACACCTAAAATCACAACACGACCTTTACCAATATTACGTTCGGTAATAAAAGCATTATCTTTGGCTACGCCTGAATCAATGCTACCAATAACCTTAGTACCTACTTTTGCAGTCATTGCAGCACACCAACCACTTAACTCAGTTGTAATACCAAAGGCCGTGCCTTGCGCCCCCGTATGTGTTAACGGCACAACAAATTTTGTTTCTACGCCAGCTAATTTATCTAGTAACCCTAACCCTGCTGTTGTGGGTACATTATGCTCTTTACCGCGTGTTCCAGTAACAGGCCCAGCTATCCATGTGCCGCCTTGCTCAACAAAAGCTAATGCTCGTGTAATAAATTCAGCACTAACATAAGGCATAGCTGGTGTTATTAATACTTTTAAACCGTCGAGTTCGGCATTTTCAAAGCGTACTTCGCGGTGATAGCCTAAATTCATTAATTTAGCATGCCACATTTCAATAACGCCACGATAACGTTTAGGAAAATCTTTCCGTTTATCAAGCTCCTCAGTTTCAATCATGGCGCGCGCATGATCTGAATAAGTTACCGCAATTTCAGGCGTTAAAACTTGAGTATTAATAAGTATGGGTTCAAGCTTTTTTCGTTCTACATTGAGTTTTTTAACTTCGTTGTAACCAATGCTGGGGGTATTCCAAGCACTCATTACCGCACTATGTGCTAATTCGGCACCAGTACGTTGCTGACGCCATAACCAATAACAAAAAGCTTCGCCGCCTAAAGAATATGCTAATATTGCTTCAGCGTTTAAAAAACTTGGTGAATGTGGTGGTTGATGATTACCCAACCAACCATTATGAGAAACACTGGTTTCCATTAACCAAAAGGCGCGCCCAGGAATTGCGGCTCGGTACAAGTCAGAACGAAACACTAGTGCTTGCCATTGTTGATCTGTTGGATAAGCATCGTATGAAGCAAAGTCTAATGCTTGCATTGAGCGTTCGTGATGAATGTTAAATGCAGGGTTATCGTTATGGGTTATAGGACAAACAGAATGTCGACAAATAACATCACGTTGTGCTTTCATAAAGTCAACAACACTTTCTCGACAAAACATTTTATAAGCGGTACTTAGCGAGGCACTATGTAAAAATGGTGTTTTTACTGGTGCGGGTACTTGCTCAAACTTTTGATAGTGTTGGCTCCATATTTTTGTGCCCCACGCCATGTTAAGCCTTTTAATGGTACCAAAACGTTGTTTTAACCACTGGTGCCAATTGTTTACTGCCGCATCGCTAAAATCTTCCGCAACATGGGCTTTCATTTCATTATCTAACTGCCAAGCGATTAATGCAGGGTGCTCACCTAGTTCTTTAGCCATGGCATTAATAATAGTAAAACTGGCTTTGCGTACATCAGGATGTTCGTAACTTGCATGTTGACGTGCGCCATGACTCATTATTTCACCATCAGCATTTTTATGGCAACGTTCAGGATGATTATGAGTTAACCAAATAGGCGGGGTTGCTGTGGGGGTACATAAAATAACATCAATATTAGCTTGATGCATTTTATCCATCACCATTTTAAATAAGTTAAGGTCAATTTTGCCTTCATTTGATTCCATGGTTGCCCAAGCAAACTCGGCCATGCGAACTACATTAATGCCTACCTTTTTCATCTCAATAATATCTTGGTCAATGTTTTCAAGTGGCCAAAGTTCAGGATAATAGGCAACACCGTGATACAGTTTTTTTACGCGGTAGTTTTTGTTGCGTATGGGTTTATTAGCAATAGTTTGATCTGTTTGATTGGAAGATAATAAACCTGAACACCCCGCTAAGCCTACACTAACTCCAGCCCCAGCTATTTTAATAGCATTACGACGTGTGAATTTCATATATTCTCCAAATAGTATATTTATTGAGGCTTGAACCTACCGAACATTTAAAAAATAAGTAAACCCCCCTTCATTAAAAATGCCAGTCAGGTTAACTGACTGGCAATATTATTTATGAACAGTTATTCACAATAGTTACATTTTATAAGTAAAACCTATTGAAAATTCTCTACCAGAATAGCGGATCTCACTAATGCGACCTGGACCATTTTGATAAATATTACCTTCCTCTAAAAGGTTACGAGCATCGATATGAAACTTAAAGTTTTCTAATACACCACTTTGTGGTCTATATACTAACTTCGCATCCAGAAAACCTGCATCGTCAACATACACTGGGTTACCTCCTCGGTCAGATGGAGATGTTAAGTAACTATCACGATAGTTATAAGCTAATTTAAAACTGATAGGTTTTGTTTCATAGAACCAAGTAACGTTGTAACTATTTTTAGATTGAGATGGAAATTCTAGCTCTTCATTCGTTAATTGGTTAAATAAACCAACATCTTTAGAATCCATATAAGTATAATTCGCATTAATCCCCATGTTGTTGAATGGTTCAGGCAAAAATGAGAAGAAAGTAGATCCTGAAAACTCAATTCCTTCTGTTTTTGCACCAGATCCATTAAGTTTTTGGTCTACATCATATAAAGTACCATCATTGAAAAAATCTTGAGCATATTGAGTTGTTTTATCAATTGTCCAAGTATCCATTTCTTTCGTAAAATACGCAGCTGATAACATGGTGTCTTTATTAACATACCAGTTCAAAGCTAAATCAAATTGATTAGCAACATACGGTTCAAGTCTAGGGTTACCAGCACTACAAGTGTTAGTACGGCCTTGGTTCATAGACTCTGTATCTAAACGTATTGTACAACTAGCAGCAATATTTAAATCTTTTGCTTTAGGATGAGCCATCACCTTTCCAACGCCAACATAAAGAATCAGTTCATCTTCAATCAAACCAAAGTTCATGTTAACACTAGGTAAAATTTCACTATAATCATGTGAAAGCGTAGATATATCGTTAAATGCTAATGGATGATCTGGATCGATTGTATTAGGTATTGTACCGTCAACTGGATCTGGAGTGCCGTCAGGATCATCAATTTGTACCTGAACAATCGCATTCCCTGTTGTATCAACATCACTCTGTACATAACGAACACCTAAATTCCCCCAAAAAGGTATTCCAGCAATTTCGGTATCAAAGTCAGTTTGAAGATATACAGCTTGTGTTTTAGTCTCTACCTCGTAGTAAGCTGCCTGAGTCATTTCTAATTCTGCTTCAGTGATATTACCTGCATTTACTGACATGAAATCATTATAAAAATCAAGTGGTTTTAATGCCAACCAACCTTGTGTAACAGGAACTCCAACATCGTAGCTACCAAAATAGTTATCTATATTATAAGAGTTATCTGTAATGAGTCGTGTTTGATCTTCTCCTGTCCATTCATCTGAGCCAATCACTCGAGTAATACGGCGGTCATATTGACTATGATCTTGATACTCAGAGCTTAAGCGAACACCTGCGCGAATATTAGTAAAAATGTCGTTATCTAAACGGTAAGTAAAATCTAACTTACCCATTAATTGATCATTGTCTTGAGCAATTGGCTTATTGTAAACACGAGAATAATACCAATAAGCACTTGCATCGTTTGAATCAAATACTTGGGTAGGCTCGTTATTTCTATAGCCACCATTTGTTGCCAGGTCATATATTGGGGCGCCATTGTCAGCAAACTCAACCGTCACGCCCGCTACTTTGTTAGCATTCACACGAGATTCAATTTGATCAATTTTCTGCGTTTGTGTTGTATAACCTACCGTACCTTCTAGTGTCCATACATCTTTATCGAGAGTAAAACCTGCATCTAAAATAGTCGTTTTCAATTTCCAATCGTTGTGAATAGAGCGATTTACCATAGTTGCTTCGCGTGTTATATATTGAGAAGCGTTATGATTTTTTCCAACAACAAAGCCATCACTTTGTAAGTTACTTTCTGAAGCTACTTCTAATTGTAAATTAGAATCTACTTGTTCAAAATTACGGCTCGTATAGGTATAACCAACATATGTCGATAAATCTTCAGAAACATTGTACTGTAACATACCGTTAGCACTGATACGGTCTTCATCACGATTCCAAACACTATTACGTGGAATACGTGCTCTAAAATCATACCATTGCTCTTCGCATGCACTATCAGAACAATCAACTACATTGCTTATATCGGCATAATCAGGAGACACAAAGGTTTTTTCAGTCGAGCCGTCGTAATCTGCTTGTCTTACCCATTCTGTATTTTTTAGTGCGTGGTAAGTAGAGTCCTTATTACTTACCGATATATTTAGCATAGCGCCAAAATCATTATTAAGTTTGTATACGCCAATAAAGTTAGCTTTTTGATTATTTTTTTCTGTTAAATCATTGTATTGATTTTCACCACTAACTTGTAAAAAGTTCTCTTCAAAATCATTTGGTTTACGTGTGATAACTTTAATTGTGCCGCCAATACCACCTTCGGTTAAGCGCGCTTCGGCACCTTTAATAACATCTAATGCTTTAACAAGATCTGATGACATACTAGCAAAATCGACTGAACGACCTGAACTTGCAAACGGATCTGATGCACCTACGGCACTAACACCATTAACTTCAACATTAACCAGTTGTGGTTCGACACCACGAATACTAACTGCTGTACCTTCACCAAATTCACGACCAAGTTGAACACCTGTTACTCGTTGTAAAGCTTCACCAATATTTTTATCAGGAAAATCACTGATATCTTCAGCGACGATAGAGTCCATGGCTGTTCCCGCTTCTTTTTTACGATCTATAGCGCTTCGTAAACTTGATCGCATACCATAAACCGCAATAACCTCTACTTCTTCACCTTTTTTAGAAGCTTCTTTTTTGTTTTTAGCGACTTTTTTCACTTCTATGTCAGTTTCTTGAAGCTGCTGAGCAGCAAACGTGGAAGGAGCTGTTAATATAGCCCCTGCAACGAATACTGACGCAATATGTTTTGCTAAAATTTTATGTTTGAATTGAGGTGCAACAGTTGTTCCACTAGTATTTAAGATGTTGTTATTGTCAGACATTTAATTCCCCGAAGTACTTTATAAGTATCTATATATTTTTGTTTTTACTATTTTATTACTCACCTTACGCGAGAACGTACAAGTTTTACTTAGTAATAAAGTGCAAAAACATACTAAACAGATAAATTTAGAGCGTCAACAACTTTTAGTCATTTTCAATCAACAATAATCACACATAGTCAAAAATAATATTCATAACGCACTTATCATACGAAAGAAATAAAAATAGCAACAGCAAAGAAAAAAAACACAACACCTTGTATTTAAAGATAAAAAAATAAACAATATAATTAAAGAACAACTTATTTAAAACTGCAACTCATAAAACACACAAAAAAGTAGTCAGTGAAATTATTTTTAACTCTTTAAAACCTTAATAGATGAAATGATGTAATACGGGAAAATAGAGAATGGGTGGGTAAAGATAATAGATTTTTGGCAATAACGAGAAAAGTTATCGCCAAAGATGTAAGAAACTTATTGGCTATCAGTTAAATTAGTAAGCTAAAATCTTAATTTAACTATTAAGTATTTTTAAGTACAGATATGACTTGTTCAACATTATCAATATTGGTATTTTCTAAAATTACTTGAATATACGGTTTTTTCTCTATCAAATGCTTAATTAAATGGCTATGTGCCATAACCCCCGTTCCAGAGGGTAAGTCTCCTTCTTTTAAACCATCATTAATAACAAAATCTTTACTATGAATAGCTACAATACGGTCACCAAACAAAGTAAAGGCATCATCCATCAGTTTCTCTTGCTGTTCACATTCATCTAATGGGAAGAAATTAACTGGATCATAAATAACTTGTACATTAGGTGAACCAACTAGTTCAAGCATTCTCACCATTTTTTCATAAGTATGAATGGTATGATGATGAGCAACCCCTTCAATACCAACAATTGTGCCATATTTTTCAGCAGTTTTAGATAAGCGTTTAACTGCCGCCACTAACTCTAAAAAAGCCTCTTCACCTTGGCTATCAGGGTGAAAAGTACAATCGGCATTACGAGAGCCGGTTTCAGTCCCCACAATAGCGCAACCAAAATCACGAGCAAAACGTAGATGTTCTTCAAAACGCTGTAGAGATTGCTCTTTTAAAATAGGATCAGGGTGTATAGGGTTAATATAGCAACCCAATACCGCAATATTTATCCCCTGCTTTGCAAAGGCATCACGTATGGTATTTCCTAAACCAGGGCTTAATTGACCTGGTTCCTCTTTGATAAATGGAAATGATTTTGCCAAGGCTAATTGAATACAATTAACACCGTAAGCACCTAATTTTTTGGCTATTTCATCAGGCGTACCTTGACCATAGTCATGTGCTCTTAAACCGATATTTATCATTTGTATGATCCTGTCATGTTAATTTGAAAGTATATATTGTAATTCTTGGGCAATAGTTGAAGCGGTTAATTTTGCCCCTTCTTCACTGGTATGGGTATGTTTATCGCCAAAGAGTGAGTTAACTTTTTCTTTGCCTAAACGGTTATATTTGTCAGCAATTAATGTATTTAAGTCAATAAATAAGCTTTTACTTTGACGCGCAACTTGTTGTGCCCATTGCGGATAACTATCGTCTGAAACCTCGATAAAATCATCATCTTCTTGCCATATTTTTCTTGGCACGGGTGAGCAAATAATAGGAATAACACCAGTAGCTCTTGCTTCTCCAATCATTTTACGTAAATAACCACCATAGCTATATACCGTTTCTGTTTTACCTGTTAATAAGTTATCAATTACTTCAACGTCATAACCTGTACCTTTAATGGTGCCTCTAGCACGTTTATCATCATTAAGCGCTGCGGCATCATTATGACCAAATTGAATTAAAACATAATCACCCGGTTTCATCATATTTAATGCTCGCTGCCAATGGCCACCGGTAATAAAGGTACGGCTGCTAAAACCACCAATGGCACGATTCACTAAATTGATTTTTTTTGTATTAAGGTGATTGCCTAAAAACGAGCCCCAACCCCATTGACCATTTGCACCGTCACCAGCACCATTGCGAACGGTGGAGTCACCCACCATAAACACACTCGGTAAATTAACATCATGAACAATAGGCAGGCGTAGCCAAGTCCAATCGTTACTTTTTACATTTTTACCTTTTTCAGAATAAAATGTGGGATCGATAGTTGGCTTTAAACCTTTTAACGCAGCTACAATAGTTGAGGCATGCAATTCAGCCCCTAACGAATTAAAGTGAACATAATCTTTGGTATACATTTGCGCGGTTTTTTCTTGACCAAGTGCTTCGAGTTGATCCGCTACAGGGTTAGTTAAATCAATAAAAGCTGTGTCTAATTCCCATGCTAATTGATACATCCAAGCACCGTACTGACCAGAACCACGTTCAATTCGATGATTTTTCCATAACTTTCTTGCCGTTAACGACATTAAAATAGGTGTGGCATTTTTGGCTTTTACATCACTAACCATTTTACGAATGTAATGACCAAAGCTATAAATAGTTTCGTCTTTATCGGTGAGTAAATTATGAATATCAACACTTTCATCGCCAATGCCAGGAATAGTGCCACGAGCACGACGATCATCATTAATCGGACTTGAGTCATTATGGCCAAACTGAATAAAAACAATATCGCCAGCTTGAACATCGTCAATTAATTTTTGCCATAAACCTTCAGCAATAAATGTACGGCTACTACGGCCACCACGTGCGCGGTTATCTATTTTGGTATGTTTTTCATCAAAAAAACTTTGAAAAATACCTGCCCAACCTTGATGGTTAGGTTTATTATAAGTAGCAGCTGTTGAATCACCGGCAACAAAAATTGTTTTTGGTTGTAGAAGTTTGTCTGATGCATAACTTACATTTAACAGTGTCAATAGTGATAAAGACAGTACTGCTAATGTTGAAATATATCGTTTCATGAAATTATCCCCAATATCACCAACACAAGATGTTTCCATGTTCACGGTGGTTATTTAGTAAAAATTATTTTTATAGTTTTACAATATTTTATGGCGCTACATTATCTGGTCTTTGCACCAATTGATAAACTATGACTTTGGAAAGTAATAGTTTGATAAAAAGATTATTACAGCTCAAAATGAGTGAATGTGATTGTATATGATTGCATATGATAATTCAAAATTTTTTGCTTCTATATAAGCTACGACAAGATTGTTATAAATTGAACTTTTAAAGTATTTAACGGTAAGCTCAAAGTACAATCATGAGGTTACTGATTTAATATATGAACGCTATTTTTTGAAACCTTTTATTCAATGATGGATTATTTTATTTATCATAAATATCGTCCCCTAGTACAGAAAGATGGGATACTATTTCTCAGGGTGTTATTATCAAGAATATTTGTAATCAACGCTGAGTGGACAAAAAAGTCACCAATAATAAAAGTACTTTTTGGTTAACCAATCGGTTAGGATAAATTTCAGATTAAAAAACTACGTGCTTATCCGCAACAGAAGATAATTAATGATCCGTATTAAACCAAGCACCTTTATTTTTTCTTTGCTATTATTGTGTTTCTCGTTTTTGTCAATCGCCCATGCAACAAATCTACAGAAATCAATTCCGACGCAATTAATGAATAGTGATACTGTAAAGCTTGAACATTTTGAAATGGGCTATTTTGTCGACCAGAATGAAGATATGCCATTCGACAAAGTGCAACATCAAAACTTTACTCTTACGCCTAATGCTCTATCGTTAGGAACAGCAGCAAAAACAACTTGGTCAAAAATAGAGCTAAAAAATACAAATAAAACACCACTAACCGTTTACCTTCATCATCCTTACGCGTATCACAACAGAGCCGTAGAACTCTATGAAGTTGTCAACGGCAAGCTAGTACGTGAGCGCATACTTAATATGGACGATAAAGCTACTCAGCAATGGATGTACCGTGGTAGTGCAATATTTGATGTTGTTCTTCCTCCTCAGCAGCAAAAAACGCTATTTGTAAAAAGCCTCGTTTTTTCACATCAATGGTTTGCGCTTAATTTTTACGATGAAAACCAATCAAAAAGAATATTATTAGGCCAATATACTGATATTGCACTAGCTGTTGGTATGCTCCTATCGCTTATTATTTATAACCTTTTGTTGTTTTTTACATCTCGCTTAAAAGAGCACCTTTTTTACGCTTGCTACCTTATCACTGGTGCTTTTTGGATTGCACTCTCTTATGGGCTACTGGCAGATCTTTTTAACATATACGGTCACATCACATTACGATGGCATCTTTCGTTAATTGCTATGCCCATATTTTTATTGCTTTTCATGATGCACATTTTTGAAACCAAGAAAAAATACCCAATTGAACATAGAGCATTAGCTTTCATGCTAATTTTATTGATCATTGATTTTGTTTATGGTTTGTTTGATGTATTAACCGCGCTGAAATATGCCAGTACCTTAGCGGCAATCATGATGCTTGTAAGCCTTTGTGTTACTTTATCAATGCTTATTCGAAAACAAGCTGTTGCGCTTTTCTTTTTATTGGGTCATGGCTTATTTGTAGTTTTTAGCGTCTTAGCCGTTTTATTTTATAAAGGACAAGCTGAGTTTAATTATATTAATAGTCATGGTGTTGGCATTGGTATTGTACTTGAAGGATTAGTTCTATCGCTGATTATTGCCTATCGCATTAAAATATTAGAAAAACTCAAAACCACCCAAGCTGAGCTTCAAATACAAGCCTCAACTGACCCGTTAACCCAGTTGTTTAATCGCCGTTACTTTAGTCATGCAGCACATAAGCTGTTACAACAAGCTACACTAGCCCAGCAGCCTATTTCGGTTAGCCTTATAGACATAGATAACTTTAAAAAGATTAATGATACACATGGACACAGCACAGGAGATAAAGCCATTAAACACGTTGCTGATGTGATTAAAGCGAAGTCTCGCACTCAAGATCTTTTTGCACGCTATGGTGGTGAAGAATTCATTATTTTAATGCCAAATACACAGCTAAATAATGCGCTTAAATTGGCAGAACGTATTCGAATGGAATTAGAAAATACAACATTTAATATTGAACAAGATACGTTAAATTTTACCATTAGCGCAGGTATTGCCGAAATTGATACTCAAAAAGGCAATATAGAAGAAGGAATAAAACAAGCCGATAAAGCATTATACAAAGCAAAAAACAATGGCAGAAACCAGTCTAAGCTATTTATAGAATAGCTGACTACTTTGATTTAGTAGTATCAATTAAAAAATGGTAATGCAAAGTTATAGTGAATAAAAAAGGAACATATTGTTCCTTTTTTATTTTTGATGACTCGTCCTAAATAGGGTTAGCATAATTTTTACTTTAATTTTCGCGTAATACCCTAAAGCCTAAATAGTTAGAGCGAAAGCCTGTAGATAATTCTAATCGCACAGAAGTACGAGCTAGTTTAGGAGCAAAGTTCCAAGCACCACCACGAGCAACTACCTTATTACCATTAGTTAATTCCCACACGTTACCAACCGTATCATACAAACCAAATTTATTAGGTCTAAATGAAGCTACAGGCGCAGTACTACGATTTGACCACTTACTGCCGCAGTAGGCACAATTTGCTTTAGCATTACCAATATCGTTCCCCCACCAGTAATTATCAATGCTGCCTGCACGCGCAACATATTCCCATTCTAACTCATTAGGTAAACGATAATTACGTTCAGTTTGTTTAGTAAGCCAAGCTAAATATTTTTTGCTGTCTTTATCACTAACGCATACCACAGGGTGTTCATCTGTTTGTTTAAAACCTGGATTACGCCAATTTAACACACTGTTATATTTTGGTTCGCCATCCACGTAAGCCGCACAACCATTTTCACTTTCCGCTTCGGTAACATAATTAGTGCTTTTAACAAAGTGTTTAAAATCACCTACGGTTACTTGACTTTGGCCAATAGCAAATGCTTTTAATATTTCTTCAGCTCGGGCTGGTTTTTCGTTAGACAAACCCGCACCTTTCATATCACCAATTTTGAATCGCCCCGCGGGTATACCTATTAATTCAGGGCCTAATTCATCACCTGGCAAAATATCTTGAATCTTTTCGCCATTGGCAAAGTTAATGGAGGCTTTGACTAATTCCGCCTTGATTGTTGTATTTTTTACTAAACGTAATTGATCATTGTAATCAAGGTATCCTGGCTTACTAATGGTAATATCATGCATGCCAGCACTTAACATAACTGAAATTTTAGTTGAGCCGTAGCTAACACCATCAATAAAAACTTCATCATCATATTGATCAGAGCGAAGTGTTAATTCATATAAAACCGAATCATCATCAGAAGTGATATTATCAACTGAATCATCACCAACGATTGCGGATAATGGCGTATGCTCAGTATCATAACTACAATAGCGAGCAGACAAATTTAATAATTTACACGCTTCAATGTTAGGTAAAGAGCCCTGTAAGTTAACAGTAATTGAGGTATTGTAGTCACCCTGACCACTAAACTCACCTGAAATGACTTTATGCTTTAATAAACGTACTTGTGCGGCAGATTCATTTTTATAATTATTAATTAGTTCGGATTCTGTTGCCGATGCATATAAATTATCAATAAACTCTTTAGATGCTTTTTGCTTTGCTAATTGGTTGCTACGTGAAATACATTGTTTTAATGTTTCTTTGGCATCACAAGTTACCATTTGCGTTACGTTTAATTCATCTTGCTTCTCAAATTCATTACGTAAACGTTTCACACGCGCAATACGAATTTCTTCAATTAACGCTTCTCTAGCATTGGCTAAAGTAAAACGATCTAAATTGGCTTGAGCAAGTTGAGCTTTTAATTCTTCTTGTAACTGAATACTTTTTTTAATTTCTTCTTTATTACGCTTTTGATCCAGAATAGCCTGACGATAGGCATTTTGTGCTTGAGCAATATCCTCTTCGGGGTTATCAACCATTGCTTCGTATCGCTCATTCATATTAAGTAATGCTTGTGCTCTGGCACTTTGCAATTTAGCCCCTTGATCACGTAACAAACTAAGTTTTTCTTGCCCATTAGTAACCTTTTGATTTAACTCGCTCAAGGAAGAGATAAAATTATTATATTCAACCTCTTTAGCATTTAATTGAATTTCTAAACCATTGACTGATTTGTCAGAAATGGGGTTAGTAGCATAAGCGACAGTTCCGTATGATAGACAACTAACTGTTAGAGCAAGTAAAGCCAAGCGCATGTTTAATATTTCCCGAACAATTTAAAATTTTATCTTTAAAGCAATACCCTATTTACAGCCATTTCATTTAAAGATTTATTTCAACTTATCATTGATATAGTTTTAATTAACTCAATCATATTTCCTCACAGGATAAATCGCAAGCGATAATCGGACAAACCATCGATTTGTTATGCACTTGTAGAATATATTTGTACTCTTTTTGATTTAATCGCCCTTTATTAAAAGGGCTATTAGTAAAAATAGACTTTAAAGAATATTTTAACATCGCATAGATGAAATAGTAGAAGTCTATTCAAGTTCACACTATTTGCACATAGATTTAACAAGCATGTTTCGTTTTAAGTGAGTTTACTATTCACGATTTTTATTTCTCTATGCTGACAATTACCTTAAACTCTCATTATTTAACGATAAAAAAACTGATTAATATGCCTAACGAACGATTTATACCTTATAGAAAACAAGATATTGTAGAAATGTGCTCACAAGAATTAATGAATGAAAGTACAACACTTTCTTTTCAACAGTTCTGTCAGCTACTTTCCAGTGTTATGCATTTTGACTATCATGAATTATTAGAGTCACTAAAAAATAACTATGCCCCTTTTGACCCTAATTCAGACACAAAGCAGTTAGAAACGTTAAGTTTAGCAGAACAAGAGCAGTGCCAAGCAGCCTTTGCAGATAATTTTTCAAAAATTCTAAATGCCGCTAACTTTGAGAAAGTTACTGAACAAGACTTAAAAGAAGCACTCACCGAAGAGTCGTTATTCAAAGTTAGGCTCGAAGTTGAGTTTGATGATTTTGAGCAAGTCGTTTTTTATCGCCGAGGCGAATCACAATTAAGCGAAACCATTACCTCATTATGGGGGTTGCGTAAGCAAACCATCAACTTTACCAACTATGATCGTGTGGCCGTATATATTACCTTCAAAGATAAAGCTTACTTTGCACAAAAAAAGAAACAACCTTTTGGATATGAGCCTAGTTCAACAATAATCAAACTATTTCAAAACGTACCAAAAGCTGATTTAGAAATGCTCTTTCCTAATAGTGAAGTAAGAATGCGGCCAATCGATAAAGCAATCATTGGTGCATCTGCCATGGTAGGAGGTACGGTAGTTTTAGTAACAAAACTAGGGGCGTCTCTTTTAATTCTATGGGCTTTAATAGCATTTTGGCTTGGTTGGCGCTCTGAATCTGTTGCTATGACACAGCAACACTTTATTTCTTTGGGATTAGGCATAGCCATTTTTTCTGGTTTTGTTTTTAAAGAGTGGAGTAAATTTAAAAATAGAAAAATAAAATTTATGAAAGCATTATCAGATAACCTTTACTTTAAAAGTTTAGATAATAACGCAGGTGTTTTCCATACCTTAATTGATGCGGCAGAAGAAGAAGACTTTAAAGAAGTATTACTAGCGTACACCTTCTTACTGAACAGTGAAGAAGGCTTAAGCAAGTCTGCGCTAGATGAAAAAATTGAGGCTTGGTTTATGAGCAAATATAACTGTCACCTTGATTTTGAAATATCTGATGCAATAGAAAAACTTGAACGTATGCAGTTAGTTACGTTTAAAGGCGATATTTATCAAGCTATTTCTTTGGCTCAAGCCAAACAACACCTAGATAAGCGCTGGGATTCGCTTTTTCAATATAGCCAGTAAATTATCTCAATATATCCCAAAGCCACCTCAAGATACTCGTTTCTGCATCTTGAGGTGGTTTAGGTATAAAATATGTGTACTTAACCTGAGCTCGGCTTAATAAATGTTCTTCTAGCAGCTATTTTTACTAACTTCGGCGTTAAATTCACTTGCAATAGGCCAGCTATTGACGCGTAAATTTGCCTTGAATTAAGTAAAACTATCAAGCTAGAAGTGGACCAAAAATTTAATATCTATTTTTCAACAGGTTAACAATATCTTAAACCGAGCTCAGGTTACTTAACTATTTTGTAATCAACCAACTAATTGAAGTTAAAATAAAAGAATGCTAGCAATTCTTTTATTTTTGGTGGTTTAATATACTTTGTAGGCTCTAAGTAAGAGCCATTAATTAGGATGTTCAGTTTTCTTTGATGCTTGATTATTGCCCTAAACCATACCGGTAAAGTGTAGATATTAAAGGCAATAATTTTTCGCCCGCCTCCTCATTTCCCAAATAACCATCTTCACCATTCATCAGTACAATAATACCTGTTTTAGTGACTGTGTTGTATTGCATTAGTGCATTCGTTCCTGGATCGCCGCCGCCATGCCCAATAAATGCACCATTCCAATACCAAAATACCCCTTGCACGTCACGCTGATTTAGTACATCGGTTTGAGACGATAACATTGTATCAACCGTTTCTTGATTTAAAATACGGTTACCTTGATATTCACCGCCATTAATAATAGTGATTAAAAATTTAGCTAAATCATTTGCACTTGTATTTAAATCACCATCGTAAAACGTTGGGTAGCTAAATTCAGGTACTTCGATAGGCTCTAAGTCTCCATCAAGTGTATATTGAACTGCCTTAGGATTAGTTTCACTTAACTGAGTATATCGCCACGAGGTATTAATCATATTTAATGGCATGAAAATAGTCTGTTTCATTGAATTTGCAAAATCAACATTCAATTTTTGCTCAACGGCATAACCAGCAAGCCCTGAAGCAACATTACTGTATTCATGGGTTATATCAGGTAAACCATCTTCATCAGTATTATAAATACCGTCCATCACATAGCGACCATTTTCATTAAAGTAATCATTGGCAAAGAAAGTTGTAGGATCTGTTGTTGCATTTTCAGGGCAATCTTCATCACCAAACAGTCGATATAAAGACACGCCACTTTCATGAACAAAGTAACTACAACCATAACCATCACTATCTCGAATACCTGAGGTATGGGTCACTAAATGGCGCAAAGTAATCCCACTGTTTTGGTTTAATGGATTGTTCGGATCAAACGATAAATTCATCGTAGTAAGTTCATCAGCTAAACTGATGGCTCCTTGTTCAACTTTTTGCATAATTCCCGTGGCTAAAATTGTTTTACTTATTGATCCCACATTAAAAGGCGTATCCATGGAAACTTCAATTTCTTGCGCTATGTTGGCGAAGCCATAAGATTTTTGATATACAATTTTATCATCTTTAATGACGGCAATGGCAATACCTGGGATATTAGTCGGTATAAAGTGTTGTTCAAATGCTTCTTCAACCTCTGATATGCTTGGTGTGGTATAAGATGGAGCGCCAATTTTTTGTAAAATATAATCAATAGGTGTGTTAGAAACATACATTAAATCTTGTGAAGCGTATACGGGCATTTCCACATCAGGTGTCACACCAATACTTTCTATATTTGTACCTTCTACGTCTGTATATACTTCATGGCTGAGTGATAAAACCCAACCATTGGGTAGCGAATGTTCTAAAATATCAGAAACACTACCATTAGTTGCTTCGCCAATTAAGGTGGTTTGCGGTAACGCCTTTAACGCCATAGAAAGCACTTCACCGCCACTACCCGTTGAGCGCCCAGTAATAACATAAATAGGCTTGGTATATGCTTCAATAGGTGACTTAGCAATATTGAGTGGGTATTCAGCACTTTCGAAATACTTATTACGCGTTTTTTTTGTGCCTATGATTTGCGCTGAATGACTAAAATAACTCGCTATTTTAAGTGACACATTATCATACCCCCCACCATTAAAACGTAAATCTATAATGAGAGCGTCACTAGTACCGATATCAGCTAAGGCTATCTGCATGATAGTATCGGTATCTATCAAATCTTGACTGATAAGCGTTAACTGTTCTAAAAAATTATCAGCGTCTTCTTGTTCGCCTTTAACATTAATATTTTGTACGCGGTCAACTCGAATGTAGCCTATATTGTCTGACAGTTTTCCCCAACGAATAGCATCACTCTCTTCATGACTGTATAATTTATGCTCTTGTAATAACGTTGTTAATACATGGTCATTATACGTTTTAAGATTACGCCATGCCTCTTCAAAGTCATCTTCGGCATCAACAAGTTCACTACGTAACACTTCAAGGATAAATCCGTTAAATGCGGTACCATCACTTTCATATTCTTCACCATCAGACAAGCTTAAATGACCATCACCAAATTGACTAAAAATCTCTTCCATCATTTCAAAAAATTGATGTTTGGTTGTTGTCGATGTAACTTGAGGACGATACTCTTCATATACACCTTGCCAATCAATATCACGTAATTCAAAGAATGCGTAGTAGTCGTTCATGGTATGCCAAAGAAACTCGAAGTTAGTAGCCAAATCAGTTTGTGCTAATAAATTGTCTGTTTTACAGCTTTTGGGAATTTTCTCAATCAATTGATAAGACTCTTTGCTAGAGCCTAAATTATCAAAAGTAATTTCCGTACTTTCTTCATTAATCGATAAATAATTAACCGCTTCTTCAATATCTGTAAGCTCTATATCCAAGTTCTTAATACAACCAAAGCTATTAAAATTATAAGTTGTTAGCTTTTCATCATTAATCACCCAAACATCACCTGTACCTTTAAGCTCCCAAACACCATTGTAATCGCTAAAAACAGATTGTGGCACTTCATCTATTTTCGTTATTTTATCTTTATCTGAACTACCACAGGCAGAAAGTAATATCGTTGTTGCCATTAAAACTAGTACAATCAATTTTTTCATCACATATGTTCCTAAGTCGCTTTACCTCAATGAAAGTTGACATTATGTTATATAGACTGACAGTTATAATCTGTGATGTTAATGTGTTGATCATGTTTATTTAATGTGAAATTTTGTTAGCATCTTGCCACGTCATTCAATTTAATTATCATGAACCGTTGACTAAGGATGCGAACTTTGAAGAATTATTCTCATGCTTGTATTCTACTGTTCACATTCCCTGTTGCTTTTTTAGTAAATCTTTTTTTATTTTTCTTACTTTTCTTGGTTTAAAATCTACTTTAGGTAAACCAGTAAAAGGCTGTTGACTAGCTTCTGAAATCATCTCGGTAATAGTAGTGATTAAAGGATTCATAAAACTGACGTAGTTAGCATTTTTTTCAGAGATTGCCGTTAACATCGACTCCCACTGCGCAGTCATATCTGGCAGTGTTGCTTTTACAGGTAAGGCATTAATGAGTGCAACGCCAATATCGGTAGCAACTATTATTTTTCCTTGTCGCTGTAAAAAATTACGCTTAAAAAGTAAATCGATAATACCAGCACGAGTTGCATCTGTACCCAATCCATCGGTATCTCTTAACACTTTTCTTATGTTTTCATCACTAACAAAACGTGCAATTCCCGTCATAGCCGCTAACAATGTTGCATCAGTAAACGATTCGGGTGGTGATGTATGTTTTTCAATTAACTCCCCCTGCAAACAGTGTAAATGTTGCCCTTTTTCTAAAATTGGCAGTTGCTTATTCTCTTGTAGCGCTGCTTTATCATTGCTAGGAAAAAGTACCTTCCAACCTTTTTGTTGTTCAACCTTAGCATTTGTGGTGAATAATCCTCCTGCAATCTTTACCGTTAATTTGGTTTGTTGATATTTATAAACAGGATAAAATTGTGCCAAATATTGACGAGTTATCAGCAAGTAGATATTCTTTTCAAATGGATTTAAATTAATATTATTAGGCGATTTTTCAGTGGGAATAATCGCATGATGAGCCGTGATTTTTTTATCATTCCAAACGTAACTCCGAATAGACGGATCAGCATTTTTTGCTTGTTCATTACAGGGTAACTTAGTGCCTGCTAACATACTTATAATGGCGGGGGCTTGCTTCAATTGCTCTTTAGGTAAATGACGGCAATCTGACCGAGGGTAAGTAATCAGCTTATGTTTTTCATAAAGAGCCTGACATACATCAAGTACTAATTTAGCATTCATTGAAAATTGCTTAGCAGCTGAAATTTGTAAGCTAGATAAGTTAAATGCCAAAGGCTGATTTTGCTGTTTTTGCTCAATACTAATATCTTCTACAATAGCAGGTTGGTCTTTAATTCTGCCCACCACGTTTTCAGCTAAGGCTTTAACCAAAACACGCCCTTCTTCATCACAATATGGCTGGCAAGAATCACTAGGCTGCCATTTAGCAGTAAAGCACTCGTTATCATTAATTTGGTTTTGACTAAGACTTAAATGAGCTAGCACCTGATAAAACGGTTTCGATACAAAATTAGCTATCGCTTGTTCGCGTCTTACCACTAAACCCAATAGTGGTGTTTGTACTCGTCCTACTGACAATACACTGTTATAGCCTTGTTTTTGTCCTTGTAAGGTGTATGCTCGCGTTAAATTGAGCCCATACAGCCAATCAGCTCTTGAACGTGCCAATGCAGAGATTGACAAGGGCATAAAATCTTGATTATTTTTAAGTGAATTTAGAGAACGTTTAACTGCAGGTAAATTCAAATCACTAATCAGCAACCGTTTCACTGCGGCCTTTTTAGCAGTAGAAACATTAAAATAATCAATAACCTCATCAACTAACAATTGACCTTCACGGTCTGGATCACCCGCATGGATAATGATATCAGCTTGTTTAACAAGATGACGCAACGCCGTTAGCTGAGCACGAGTACGAGCAATGGGTATCAACTTCCATTGCTGAGGTAACATAGGCAAAGTTTCCATAGACCACTTTTTAAAGCGTTCATCATAATCTTGAGGATCAGCCTGCGCTAAAATATGCCCTACACACCAACTAACCACGTCACCATTAGCAACTTCAATGTGAGTTTTATGGTTTTTATGAGGTTTAGGTAATGCTGCGGCAATGGCTCGACCTAAACTGGGCTTTTCTGCAATATATAATTTCAATCAAAAAAGTGTTCTATTAAATGATAATTTATAATATAGCGCAAAAACTGTTTTTATGTACAGTATTTTTTGCTTTTATCAAAACCACTGTATAGCGTTAGCTACCTTTTAGGCATTATTTTATTTTGTACTTTTCGCATATGTTCACGAAAACTTTTATCAAATTTACTTTCCCCACAAGCAAAAGCTGATGTAGAACCTTCTACGGGGCTACCTAAAAATTGTTCCCTCTCTATTATACAGGTGCCGTTATCATGTTTAGTTATTGATATATTGTCTGACATTTTCAGGGTTTTTTTTTCGTGGACTTCTTCCAAAGTTAATGGCTTATTCGAACGTGTAACTGGCATTTGAACACCATGCATAATTGAAGGTGATCTAAATTGTTGATGTGTTACTACGCCTTCTGCCATCACCTTTTCTTTAATCGACTTTCGTAAATTTTCTAATTGTTTGAAACTTGAAAACCCTGCTTTACCAGGGGTATTCATAGTGTTTTTCTTTTTTGTATTTAATGATAAGGTGTGTTTTTCTTGCTTAACAACAGGTAACTGTTTTTGTTGATGGTTTTCTGATTGTTTTTGTAAAGTAACATTCTTCTTTACCGTCACATTTTCATTTTTTGGAGGGCTAGCTTCAATTATATTAGGTAATTTTTCTACTGTTTTAGGTATTTCTTTTGCCGTGATAGGAACAACACTCACAGGCTTAGGTGGTGTTTTATATAAGTAACTTTTAATTGTTTTGGTGGTGACTTTATTAGGTTTAGGTTGTTCCGACTCGGCAATTAAAAACAGCAACAAAGCAAGAAAAAAGTGTATTAATATCGAGAAAAACAAAAAATGCTTTTTCATCGAAAAATTGCCTTGCTTAGCCAACGCTAGTGTTGGCTGGTCAATAACATTTCCTTTTATTACTAATACCGCTGGCACAAACCTTGTCTCTTCCTTTTAATGTTCATGCACAATAGACACAACTAAAAACAATAAGTTCAATATCTTATAAGAACTAAATGCATGTTACACCAGATAGTAGAATAAATAAGAATATGGAACTAATTCAAAATTTCTTTTTCGTTGGCATAAATTTCATCGTCTATAGATTCTATTCTCGACTCAAAAATTGCACGAGCATCGTGAAGTCCGCGGTTATAAAAATAGGCACCAATCTGCTCAGCAAAGAAATCGAGCAGAAACTCCGCGTCAAATTGCTCAAGTTCTTGCTCTAATTCTCTGTTGAAGTAGGTTTGTAATTTGTAAACCATACTCTCACGTTGCTCTTTAGAAAATTCAATTTTAGACATACATATACCAAGTTGATTAAGTTATTTTCCATCAAGAAAATCACACATTGGTTATTTGATTAAACCATATCAGCAAAGGGATTTTCAGTAGGTAAAACAATCTTATGTTTAAATTCAGCAAAACGTAAACTGTCATTATTAATTTCAATCATATTTTCATCTAGTAAGCCTTCACCAAATTTATAAATAAGATCAAATTCACCTTGGTTAGCACGTTGACGATAAACGTTTTGCGCTTGCTCAACCAATGATAGTTTTTCTTGGTATTCAATCATGGCTTGTTCACCATAGCGTTTACTCATCATGGCCAGCGTTATTTTAGGTGACATTACCGTAGCCGTGGCGTTATTACCGCCAAAACCTTTTGAATTAATAAAGGCAACATCCATATCACCACAATGCCAATGTTCTGTCGCAATATTTAAACGCTCGTTGTAAACATCATCAGCAACTTTATCAATAGTAGTTACACCTGGCATAATGTTGTCATTAAAAATTCCCAGCGCCATTGCCATTTGATCACCACTCGCTGGGCCAATTGTATGTCCAACAAACGCTTTAGGTGCCGCAACAGGCCAATTAGTAATATCAAAACTCGATGCAATACGATCATAGATTAATGATTCTGTTACACGGTTTTGTGGGGTACTTGAGCCATGCGCTAAAATAAAACTACGCTCTTTTAATGATTCTTTACCTACAATATTTTGAGCTAATGCAACCGATTTCGCCATAGTAATGTAATTACCAGGACCAGGAGCGGTAATAGACTTTTTGTATCCATCTGCATTCACAAACACATCGGCAACAGATGCCATAACCTTGGCACCCATTTCAAGTACAAGAGCATCATCCATTAATACAACAAACTGAGCGCCTTCACCAATAGTAAAGCCACAGTTTTCACCAAACGGACGACTTGTCCGGCGGTGATCTGCTGTATCACTACGGTCTAATTTTTTCAATCCCTCTTCATTAGCTAATGCGCTCATGTTACCAAAGCCTTCAATAACTTCAGGTGTAATAGGTGCTTCTGCACTACCTACAACAGCAACACGAATTCGACCTGCTTGTATATCTTGAACAGCAGAACGTAAATTATAAAGAAAGGTGGCACAAGCGCCTGACGAAGAAAAGGTTGTGCCAACATTGCCTGTAACATAAGCATTAACAAAATCAGTTGACATTGTATTTAAGCCTAACGCTAACTGCTTAGTACTTACCCTTGTGCCAGAAAGCCTACTTTTTAATAAACCACCCAGCCCTTCTTGTTGCATTTGCCCCACAACAGACGCCGAATAGGTACCGACTTGATCTGGGCTAATTTTATCTAAAATCGCATCCCACTCTATGCCTGTAGAGCGAATTGCATCAGTGGCAGCAAAAATAGTGGCCTGTAAACCGCGTGGTTGATATCGGCTATTATAAAGTGTGCTTGGCTCAAAACCTGTTGGCATTTGTCCCGCCGCCTTAATTGGATTATCGCGGTAGGCATCATGAGTTATAGTTAAGTGCTCAGGAATTTCAACCTGTACTTTACCTTCACCAATATCAGTAACTTGCCAAGCATGAGGTAAAGGGTGAGGTAATTCTTTTGCCCTAAGTTCAAAAGATATATGCTTATCAATAGGTTGCACATGCATTTTTTGATGCCAATGGGTAGCATCTGGATCAAAATGATTCTTTTCTATTTTGCGAATCAGCGTACCATCAAGGATCTGTTGCCCTAACTTAGCTTCTACTTCACTAGCAGCAATCACATTACCCTGCTGATCCACCAACTCGCCTTGCCGATACGAAATTAACTTCATTAAGCTAGCTAAACCGACAAAGGTCTCTTCACGCGCTTCTGCATTAATTTTATCTATAACAATACGGCGGAAACCTTGATGAAATGATGTTCGACCAGAGGCGTTAATTCCCCCCATGCCAATAACTACAGGTAGTGCTTTCATTTAAATACCTAACTTTACGATAAACAATTTATCAAATTCTAATAATGCTAGTTTATCGTTAAGAAAAACAAAATAATAAGCAATTACAGCCAAAAAATATGCCATAATGGCCAAAATAATGAATTTAATAAAATATATGTCAATAGATGAAAAAAACAGTGTGAAAACTAATCAGTTAAAAGTGGGGTTAGTGATCTATCAGCAAATATTAGCAACAGGCTTAACCTTACCGCTAGAAATGTTATTAGCAGGTGAGGCTTTTGGTCGACGTTACGATAAGTCTGCCCTTAAACTAACAACGCACTTAATTAGCCAAGAAAACAAAGCAGTTACTTCTCGGGCTGGCATTCAACTTTTACCTGATATTACCTTAGAAAATATTACATTCAATCACGGCTCAAAAATTGAAAGCAGCACTATAAATGAAGTGTACAGACCTGACATTATTTTAATTCCTAGCCTATGGAGAAACCCAAGACCAATATTAAAACAGCATCAAAAACTCATTTCTTGGCTAAATTACTGTTGGCAGCATGGCTCAACATTACTGGCTGTAGGGACGGGGGTTTGTTTTCTGGCAGAATCTGGTTTACTCGATTATCACAGCGCAACCACACATTGGCACTATGTTGAACAATTCAAACGCGATTACCCAAAAGTAGAGATCAAACCTGATTTTTTCATTACTCAATCTGAACGTATTTATTGTGCCGCAAGTTTAAATGCCTTAGCTGATATTATTGTGCATCTTATTAGTCAAACCTATGGCCAAGCAGCGGCACAAAATGTTGAGCGTAATTTTTCTCATGAAATTAGAAAACCTTACGAAGAACAACGCTATTTAGAAGGCGCGGTGGATAGGCATGCAGATGAATTAATTGCGCAAATTCAGTTTTGGTTACACACAAATTTAAGTAGTACGATTAGTTTACTTCAAGTAGCCAAGCAGTTTAACTTAAGCCAGCGATCATTCTCACGCCGTTTTAAAAAAGCGACAGGCATTCGCGCAACCGAATATTGGCAACAATTAAGAATAGAAACCGCAAAAGATTTGTTAGCATCAAGTAATTTATCGATACAAGAAATTGCCTACCATGTCGGCTACCAAGATCAGGGGCATCTTACCCGTTTATTCAAGAAAAATTTATCGTTAACACCCAAAGATTATCGTGCCATGGTACGTAAAAAATTGTTTAGTCAAAAGTAAAAATCACCAAAATATCAGCAAATACTTGTCAGACTAGCCTAGGTTAGGCAAAATAACCCCGTCTAAATTAAATTATCAGAGAACATAATGAGCGAACATTTATCTACTGCCTTGTCGGTAGCACAAAAACAAATCAATCAAATGTTAACCATGCAAGATGCAATGAACTCGCGTGTTAGTGAAACATGGCGAAGTAACGGTTACGAATGGTATCGCGCTATTTGGGTTGAATGTGCCGAAATGTTAGATCACCACGGCTGGAAGTGGTGGAAGCATCAAGAAATTGACATACCTCAGGTACAGCTTGAATTAGTAGATATTTTTCATTTTGGTCTAAGCTTACGCTTAATGACAGGTGAAAATGTTGAGTACATTTCAAGCAAGCTCGCCAAAGAACTGCATCAAGGTACAGGAGAAAATGATTTTAAAATTGCCTTAGAAAATTTAGCCTCTGCCGCAGTAACCAAAAAATCATTTGATGCAAAAGCATTAGCTGACTGCATGTCTTTAATGAATATGGATTTAGATGAATTATTCCGCCAATACGTGGGTAAAAATACCTTAAACTTTTTCCGTCAAGATCATGGCTATAAAGAAGGTAGCTATATTAAAGTATGGCATGGTGAGGAAGACAATGAAGTGTTAGCCAAATTAGTTAAAACACTTGATGCCAGTGCCGATGATTTTCAGCAACAACTATATGCGGCATTAGAAGCAAAATACCCAAGTGCATAACCAATAGTGGCAAGTTAGTGGGGGGTTAATTGTTAGGTACAAAACAATTAACCCGATGGAAAAATACCAACCAAATTAGCTGCACTACTTTTTGTTAAAACCAAAGCCATCAAATTAATCTCTTTGGCACAAATTATGCTTATTCAGTATTAAGTAATCGCTTTATTTGTTTTTAGGAATCAAGCGTCAATAATTTGAAGTGTTGGAGATGTTATGGAAATTATTTTATTTGCTTTAATTAGCCTGATTGTCATTGTTGCTGTCTTAGCAAGTCGCTTAAATGATAATAGTTTTCCCTTTCCTTTTGACCCTAAAACCTCTGTTTTTACTCCCGCAGAAAAAAACTTTCTGAATTTACTTGAACAAGCGATGGGATCAAACTATCGCGTTATTAACCGGGTAAAGTTATCTGACATCGTGACTATTCGTCAAGGTGTTTCTAGTCGCGCAAGTCAAAATGCTGCAGCAAATGCTGAAGGAAAATACTTAGATTTTGTCATTTGTGAACGCAACACAATGAAATTATTAGGCGTTGTTGATTTAGTAGACACACAAGGCCGCGGTTACAAAGTAAAAAAAGACTGGTTTGTCAGTGGCGCACTTGAAGCTGCCTCGGTGCCTCATTTACGAATAAAAGTAAAAGCGAATTACACCCTAGATGAAATTCGTGCTTGTATCAATTCACGTCTATTAGGTAACAAAATACCTGCTCCTAAAGTTAAAGGAAAAGTGATTCCTGCACCTATGATTAGAGCCCGCTCTAAAAAAACAGGCGTTTTAAGCCCAACTGCTGCACAAGCTGAATTGTCACCACAATTATCTGGTCACTTATCTGAACAGATATCGAAACAAAATATAGCAGCACTACCACATTAATAATGCCATCACATGAATATTGACTAACTTTTTTTTACTAGCCAAGTTATACTCTTTGGTCAATTATGACGTTAAAGAGAAAATCATGAAAGCAGGTATTATTGGAGCAATGGAGCCAGAAGTTGCTATTTTAAAAGCAAAATTAACACATTGTGAAACCAGTAACCACGCAGGTTATACGTTTCATCAAGGACAGATAAATAACAATGATGTGGTTATTGTACAATCAGGTATTGGTAAAGTAGCGGCAGCACTCGCTACCGCAATTCTTATTGATAAATTTAATCCTGACTACATTGTGAACACTGGCTCTGCTGGTGGCTTTGACACTTCATTAAAAGTTGGCGATATTGTAGTAAGTTCCGAGGTACGCTATCACGATGTTGATGTAACCGCCTTTGGTTATGAAATAGGTCAATTACCCGCTAATCCTGCCGCCTACGTTTCTGACAAAACTTTAATTACAGCAGCTCAAAAGGGTATTGAACAACTTGATGATATTCAAACCATAGTCGGCTTAATCACCACGGGTGACACTTTTATGACGAAAGACGATGATATTGCCAAAGCGCGCGCCAATTTTCCAACAATGGCAGCTGTAGAAATGGAAGGTGCCGCAATTGCTCAAACTTGTCATCAATTTAAGAAACCTTTTGTTATCATTCGTTCACTGTCTGATATTGCAGGAAAAGAGTCTCCGGCCTCTTTCGATGAATACTTAGAAACTGCCTCTATTAATTCATCACAATTAGTTGTTAATATGCTTGATGCACTTAAAGGCCAAATACTTAAATAATCTATTGATGATAGAAATACAAAATGACTGACTTTACAGCGCTTTCTACTTTTAGCAACCAACTCCTCATATTACTGATAGTAATATTAATCAAAGCGATTATTAGTCATTTTATTTTTCATGAACCTTTACGGTTTTTTCAATTTTATTGTCAAAAACTCAGCGATAAAGTTAATAAATCTCAGAATAGTCCAAAACAACAATCAATTGCTGGTTTAGTTGCTATTGTCATCACACTATTACCTATTTCCATTATACTGTGGATGTTTGACATTTTAGTTGAGGTTAATTTTTTATGGCAAGCAATATTACTTTATGTTGCCTTAGGTACATTTGGTATTACACAAGCAAGTAATATTATTACGCAAGCATTAACAACTAAACAAAATTATTTAGCCAAACAAACGCTTAAACCTTGGATGCTAAGAGAAACAGAATCTTTGTCTGCAGTCGGCTTAAGTAAGGCAAACATTGAAATGCAGTTATTACGTACCTTACAACAAGGTTACACCGTGGCATTTATTTTTATGCTATTTGGCTCATTAAGTGCAATTTGTTTTCGATTACTACTAGAAATGCATTACTGTTGGAACAGTAAGCTAATAAAGTATCACAACTTTGGATTTTACAGTAAACGCCTAGTAAACCTTATTCAATGGCTACCTGTCAGAGTATTTTCATTAATATTGTTATTAACAAGTATAGGGAAAAACGCCACTCTTTATTGGCGCTTGAGTCACCCGTACTTTTTCAAACTTAATAATAATATTGCATTAATATTATTAGCACTCAATTTGGCAGTAAAACTTGGTGGGGTTGCATTATATGATGATCAACAACATCCTAAAGAAAAATTAAGAAAAACTAGCTTCAACGACTTAGCAAGACAACCACAAGCCACAGACATTATACGTGCACATAAAAAAATTCATGGTATTATTTATATCAGTTTATTTTTTATGATCTTGCTTGCTGCCGCAATAGAATTTATTGCTGTTAATACATAGACGCAGTTAAATTTAACAAACATAACACAAACAAATCACTCCTAGGAATACACACTATGTCTAAAGTTACTCCATTTAGTATTTTAAAAAGCATCACCTTAGCATCCAGCCTTTTTATCTCTGCTGTACTTGCGAGCGAAATACCTGAAATATCGCAACAAGCATTTTTGTCGGCGGTTAAAGCACCGAGTAATAGCATTGTACTACTCGATGTACGCTCACCAGCCGAGTACAACGAAGGCCATATTGCTGGCGCCATTAATATTAGCCATAACACTATTGAAGAAAACCTTCCACAACTAGCTCAATACAAAAATAGCAATGTGGTTGTATATTGTCGTTCAGGTCGTCGCGCAGCTTTCGCTGAAGAAATATTAAGTGCCAATGGTTTTACTAATCTAAAGCACTTAACGGGTGATATGAATGGTTGGCTTGAAGCAAAATTACCCGTTGTAACTCAACAACCTTAATATTTGTTTATACTTACAGATAACGCACCAATAACCACATGACAGAGCTTATTTACTACTTAGATATTTTTGGTATTATCGTGTTTGCTCTGTCAGGTGCATTAATGGCTGGCAGATATAAACTCGATCCCTTTGGTGTTGTTGTACTAGCATGCGTAACTGCCGTTGGAGGGGGAACTATTCGTGACACTATTCTACAAACCCCTGTTTTTTGGGTTGTTAAACCCTATTATCTTTACGTTATATTAGCCACTGCACTCGTTACTATTATTTTTATTCGTCAACCTAAGCGAATTCCAAAACGTTTTTTACTTATTGCGGATGCTTTAGGGCTGGCTCTTTTTGCCGTTTTAGGTACTCAAAAGTCAATAGCACTTGGCGCTCCTTACCCTGTTGCTATTGTTATGGGCACTATTACAGGTGTTGCAGGCGGTATGATTCGCGATGTTTTATGCAATGTAATTCCAATGATCTTAAGCAAAGAGATCTATGCATTAGCAGCCATGCTTGGTGGTAGTCTATTTGTGACATTTAACTTACTTGGTTGGTCAGACAATGAAGCAACCATTGTTGCAATTTTGGGAGCTTTATTATTAAGGTTAGCGGCAATTTATTGGCGAGTATCATTACCTGCGTTTGATATCATTGATAAAACAGATAAAGATACCTCCCCCTAGCCCTCTAGACTGATTTTTGAGGTTAAAAAGAATAACTAATACCAACATTCGATGAGGTTAAGGTTAAATCTCCCATATCTTGGTATCGCACTCCTACATTCATGCCTATGCCTAAGTCCCATACATATTGCCAACCAGCCTCTAAAAACAAACCCGTACCACTATCGCCTTCAATATAATGATCATTACCAGTAAATTCAAAATCATAATACTGGGCGCCAATTTTTCCATACAAACTATTACGTTTTGATATAACGATATTTCCCTTTATAGCAGCAACCAAACCGTCAAGCTCAAAGTCATCTACATCCATATTGAAAATTTTATTATTCTCACTCCAACTGCAAGTCCAATTATCATTATGATCTTCTTTGCAATCCCAACTATCATATTCGGTTGCACCATTGTAGCCAATTTCCACTGAAAAATTATCAATCACTTGATAGTTATAAAAAAGGTAAGACTGAATAAATCCATCACCATCTTTACTTGAGTTTTTATACTCACCGCTAGCAATGCCCGCAACTAAACCTACAGTGTGTTTACTTTCTTCACAATATACTGCCGTACTAATCAATGATAAAGACAATAGAGTGGTCAAAGCTGAATTTAATAGCTTCATAGAATTACTCCTTATAAAAAGATTTGATATTAAAAATAAATATAATAACTAAGTGTTTATTATGGGTTATGGAATAAAACATATCTGTTAGTTAAATGTGGGAAAGTGTAATTTTTTGTAAATTGGTTTTGTGGTACGCAGGTGTTATCTAGGGTAATTAAATTGAGTTTTTTGCTATAAATAAACTGTTCAGTTCCCATTTTACGGGGCTTTAATTGCAGTAGATTGAGCTTTACGCTTCAATTCCCCAACCATCATTGTAACCAGAGAATTTAGTCGCTAACTGTTCAAAATCTGCTTCTTGTTTACTTACAACCTCATAACTTGGCACTATGGTTATAGTACAATCTACATCCCATACATTAGGGGTCTCATCAGGGTGTACATTAACACTGACGCCTTTCATATTTTCTTTAATAAAATCGGCCATTGCTTGTGCTTGTGCTTCTTTTTCAAATAAATGAAAAAAAACCACCTGGTGCGTCACACTAAGATCTATGCCTGCTTGGTGCATTTCTGCTAATACTTCGCCTGTTTCATCGTTCGGGAAATTCATGATTTTATTCTACTTTTTAGACATTGAGACAATTGATGTTAACGAATAGCTGCATTATAAACAGTGAGCATTCGCTTGAATAGTTTTAAAAAATAGTTTTTTACAACTTAGTAACCAGTATAACGTTTTTAACAAAAATAGCGCTCTAACTATGATGGGTATTGTGCCAACATTGTTGAAACCGCCAGTTTAATTCTATCATTAGTGTCAGCACTGTTTTCTTTTGTTTTTAAACCCAGCGGATGAACACTACGCCAAACAGAACGATTTTGTTTAGGATCGATTAAATCAACCACTAAACTCCCCTGACTAATGGCTACGTATTGCTGCTCAGTTCTCCACGTAGTCGCTCGTAAACATTGCGTACAAAAGCGTACCATTTTATTATAATTAGCATATTCATGCCATTTACCATTAAACACATAATAGGATACTATCACATCGGCCTTATCGGGTGATTGATAATTAAATTTTTTACTCGCCATGGTACGTTCAATCGCAATTTCAATGGCATTACGACGCGTGTCTAACAAGCTTTGTGTTTCACTAAATGGTGAGTTACGATCATAGAGGCTATAGCTTTTTACAGCGGAAAAACCAAAACTATCTTGGTATACAACGCCTGCTTTTTTAATACTTGAACAAGCGCTAAGCATCAAAAAGAGTGTTGGAATAATAATGTTTTTGAGCATGCTAAATAAAAGCTAGAAAATAAAGAACTTGCTCTAGCCTAGCAAGTTCTCTGGCAACTATAAAGAAGCAACTTAAAAAACACAAAGAAAACTTCTTAAGTTAAGCTAGCAGGCTTTCTACATTAAAGTATCGAGGTTGATGTCTTTAAAACTAATGACTTTACCGCCAAACTCTTTTGCAAAAGCTTGAGCATCTGCTTGTTGACTAAAACTTGCTAACGTTGCTCCCATTGCCCCTGTTTTTTCTGATCCCATAACGTACCATGCTGTTTTTGCATCAATAAAATACTTATCATCTATACTGTCGCTGCCCCACGGCATTTTACTCATGTCGTGTACTAACATTTGCGATACATTACGTTGATTTTCTGGATCTAAATAATAGCTAAACATATCTCGCGTTGAACAAAATTTGTATACTTGATCGCCCTGCTCTTTACGAAAAACCTCACCTTTAGGCCCATCAAATCGGGTAATTAACATACCACACAAATGACATTCATCACTTGACTCCATCGCAACTGCCTGATGAATTACTTTTTGTTGCTCGCTATTATCAGAGCAAGATATAACAGAAGTAGCTGTAATTGTCAGCGTGGCAATTATCGCCAATAACTTGTTTAGTTTCATAGTAAATTTTCTCATAAATTTTGGTAATTTATCGGTAAGCCAAATACAATGGCATTATACCAAGTTGATTAAGTTCTTTCTCACTCAGCGAGAATTAAAAGGCTTAGAGGCACAGGTTATACGTTCCAAACATAAC
>CBDLPA010000011.1:0-144767 GCA_965305135.1 uncultured Colwellia sp. | reverse complement strand
TCGTGGAACGGGCACTTAGTTCAATTTAATTTATTCTTATCCCGAGCTGAGGTTAGCTATTATTTAATCCAATATTTAGGCACAATTAGGTATGATTTATTGTTTTGTAATCCAATTGATGGCTCCACTTCTATTATCAAAGTAACGTATGTCAGCGGTAAAAAGCCAACTTCCAACTTGAGTTAATACTCTCTGCCATGTATGCCTGCCAAACACTGCAACCCGTTTAAACTCATCACAATGCTTTATACTCATAATAAAATCATTCAACGCGGCATGCATTGTCCAGCCCTTAAATTGAGTAATATCAAGCAGGATATCAAGTTTAGGTTGTTGCTTTGCCCTTATCGTGGAAGTGATGATTGGGGTTATCATTTGATAATCTTCAATAGATAACTTACCAATAGCTTTAAAAGTTAAAAAGTAATGATCAGCTTTTCGTTTTATAGAAATAGTTAAACTGTGATAGCGTGCTTTCATAAAAATACAACCTTAAGTCACTAATATACTATTAGTTGATTATAGTTGATTATTTTAATTGCTTAAACTTCTTGTATCAGGCTCTCACTTTCGAATTATAAATAGGTATTACTGACCAATATTAGTATTTAATCTACAACGAATACTTCTCAACGCTTAAACGCATTTAATTTTTGAAAGTATACATTGAGTTTAATCAAGCCAGATTCAAGTTCAAATTTTTGTATTTTGACATCACTAAATTTAGCAGCATTAGTGAAATGCTTGTTAATCATTGATGTGACACCTTCAAATCCTTGTGGTGTGGTGTCTATAAGCTCTGTAAGCATGGGGCTTACAATATGCCATTGTTCTTCTATCATTTCTGGCTTTTGATAAAGTTCACTCATGATGTTAGAAAGTGCTATGCGTTGTTTTTGTTCCATAAAGTAAATTTCCTTGTCTATTCTATGATTCGTATTTTGTGGCTTATTTTTTGTTGTTTGATCTTATCGATGACGTTAATTGCACCAATTGCCTGTTGTAGGCATTTCACGTACGACCTTTTCATTTTCGGTTAACCAAGCGCGGATTGCATCACTTGATGAAAACTGAGAGCCTGTTCCAGGCCAATAATATGTGCCCTGGCTATCTTTACACAAAGCAATATAGACAGGGATATTCTCTACAGGCGCTTCTTCGCCTTTTTCAACAAACATCTCATAACTAATTTTTTTTTGTGCAGTGCCTCTATACGTTTCTATTACGTCGGCAGAAAAAATATGTTTATCTGTTTCATCATCTTCACTAAAAACTTCAACGTTTATTAATTTTATTTTAGCTAGATAGTGCACATGCTTAATGGCTTCTTTAAAACCATCAAGTTCCAAATTTGTTGCGTATTTTTCTGTAGTTATATTTTCTGCAGCAACAGTTGGTGTCGCTATAGAGGAGCAAGAAAAACAAGAGAACAACAATAATGCTAATGTAGTGTTTTTCATTATTCTTCACTTCCTGCCATCAAGGCTTTTTTAGTGTAAATTGGTAATGTCTCGCACGTTTCGTCAAAATCAGCCGGTACGACAAAGGTTTCCCACACGTCTTTATTGTATTTTGTCACGTTTACGCTATTGCTTTGATTGCCACCTAACATGAAAAGCGAATTACCATCGACATTTTGGCCCACAACAAAAGCAACATGCCCGCCCCCTTTTCTTGTTTTTATACCAATAGCACCGTAAAGTGGTTTTTCAATTTTCTTACCAAAATTCGCCCATTCTTTTGCTCTAAAAGCGTTTTTCACAGGCTCCATGTTATGTTGTTTCATAACCCAAGAAACAAAAGAAGCACACCATGCGTTTACTCCGCCTGTATCGTCCTTCCCCCAAAATTTAGACGCTTTAAAATAAGCTAAAATTCGAGGATTCGCCTTAGTTCCAGCAACCTCGCTTTCACCCAGCTCATTAATTGCTGTTTTCATCCATACAGCATAAGTTGCTGGCATTTTTAAAATAGCGTCTGACCTAACGCTTATATTGATAAGTTTTTCATTAATTTTTCGATGAGTACGACCACTAGGATCTACCCTGCCATCAGGTCGTACTTGACCAAGTACTTTACTTTGAAAAAGTTTGATTGCGGCTATGGTTTTAGATTTTTCTATACGAGTATTTAATAGGCCATCTACCGTTAAGGCTTCTGTGGGAGGTATCAGTGATAAGAGTTTATTTAAAGCCGTTTGTACCGTTTTTACATCGTTTATATCGTTTGTTCCGCCAAGTCCAACGGATTGAGTAATTTTCAGTGCTGACATCGTGATTTCCTTGTCTTGTCATATTTTGATTAAGGTGTATTGTGTTTTAAGCTGTTAGAATAGTTATAAACTCTATAACGTTATAAATATAAATAATCTATTTAATTGATATTACTCAATTTTATTAGCTCTTTTCCTAAAGCATCAGCTTTACGTAGCATTTTTATTATCTGTTCTACAGACTCAATTGAATATGTAGAGCAAAAACTGTAATTCGTATTACCGGTAACCCATAAATGCAAAACAGTTTCGCACTCATTTTGTTCTACAACGTTGTAAACTTTATCCTGCTTTCTATGTGTTTTTTTAATTGTTGCTGATACACCAATTTCTTTAGAGTGATGGATATATTCTAGAGCTTGCTCTAGACCGCTAATTAAATTCATTACATCGTACGGATTAAGCACTTCAATAGCAGGATTATATCTACTGTCAGGACCCAAGTAAGTAAATTTAATACGCCATGATTTACCAAAGAAAAAATTTTGGTGTACAAATAGCTCAACGTTCATTTTAAAAGCGGTAGCCCATAACCCAGTTGGAAATTTTATTACTCTCGAGTAAGTGGTGGTATTATTGTTTGTCATTTATGAAACCTATTTGCAATTTTTCATGTCAGATAAACCAATCTTTTTATTAATGATATTTTTACCAAATAAAACAAAGCATTGCCACTTTAAATTTCAGGCGCAAAAGATTAACTAGGACACTCGCTTATAAAGTAAACCTGAAAAAAATAACCAGTTTTGAGTGACTGTCCTTTTTATTTTTTCTCACCTTGAAACCAACCTAAACTCTATAAGTTTAAAAGAGTGTAGTTTATTTGACCTCTATTAATTTAATAATTAAACTTCAATACCTTCAATAAGGTTTGCAAATCGCCCATAGCAATTAAATAATTCCTTATCATTACTCAATTCACTTTCCAAAAATAAATACACTAACCTAACTCTTCCTAAAGGCTGATAATCATCCATACCATCAATTTTTTTAAAGAAAGGTTGTAACGCATCATAGGCTTCCTTAGCTGCCTTATTATTTCGCTTCGCTAGTAGTTTACTTTCTAAAAATCTACGTTCTTTTTTTAATTTATCTAATTTATTCATTTTTCACCAACATCTTAGGGGAACTAAATTTCTCCCTATTAATTACAAGTGTTTGAATACCCCCTCCTTCACGACGATATCTATCGTTATTAACAGAAAACGGGGCTATTTTACTTTGATAAACATTTACTGTCTCTTCAGCATTAATCTCATAAATATCATATTCTACAGGTACTTGTGGTAAACCAAGTAACGACCCTGCACTTTCAGTGTCGCTTGGTAATGTATCAAGCATTTCAAGTGTCATAAAATATGGAGAGTTTTCATTAGGTGGTCCTGAATTCTTAGGCACTAACTTATACAATTTATCTCCTGGTTGTAAAGTAACAATTTTTGGCTCAGCACTCCCTGACTCTAATAATTCTCGTGATATGGTTAATGCAAGATCAGGTTCCATATCTTTAGCTATAAGAGTTTCATAAATAATTTTACCTACAGGATAATCTCTAGGATCTTTAACTTCAATTCCTTCTGGGGCTGACTCACCCCAATTAACTTTTATTGGGGATACTTCAGATATCTTAGGTATTAAGTTTTCTATCGTACCTGTATTGATATTATCAATCATTTCATCTGCGGTATAACCTGAATCTTCTAACTGTGTAATTGCTATTAATTTGGCTTCAAGCTCAGCTGGAATATTACCGTTATCACTTATTGCTTTAGCAACCTTAGCTTGTCCTTCTTTACACAACAACCCAAGCGGGTCAACGTAATTCACAGGATTTGGCGCATATTGGTAATGATTAATACCACCCACTAACCCAATAGGGTCTTGGTTGATGAAACGCTGCTGTTTGGGATCGTAATACCTAAATCGATTGTAATGCAGATTTGATTCTTCATCAAAGTATTGCCCCTGAAAACGCAGTGGGTTTTCAAGGATGTTAATAAACTTACTATCTTCGCTATTTTCTTCGTTATTCGTTTGCTGATAACCAAATTCGTCACTTTCATTGCGCCACACTTGTGTTGCATTGCTATCGGTTAAACAAATGGGTGTGCCCAGTTGGTCTAAGTGATAATAATAAAGTTCACCTTGCTTGATTAACGTTACAGGTAAAAACGTATCGGGCTGATAAATAAACCAAGTGAATTTGCCGTTGTGGTGCTCACCAATCAGTTGGTTGTTGTCCCAAATAAAATCAATTCGGCCCTGTTCGGTTATCTTGGCACTTCGTCTGCCAAGGGCATCGTATTCATAATGGGTGAGTTTACCGTTATGGTTTAGCTGTGTGAGTTGGTTAAAGCCATTATAAACACGTTGCTGTTTGTTGTTCTTGCCTAAGCACGATATTTGATTGCCGCAATCGTCAAAGCGGTAGTCGTTGCCAGCAAAACGATGTAATTGATCGTGTTTAACCACGATGTCATTATTATGTGAATCAGCATGACTTGAATCAGTTTTAGCGTTTTCAAGTGCACTGTCGATTTTACTTTGCGGATTACCAAAAGCATCCCAGTGGTATTGTGTTGCTTGGCTTGTTTGTGCTTTTTCATCAGCATGGTTAATTACGCTACTTTGCAGTAATTGACTAATACTGTTGTAGGTAAAGGTTTTTTGTATGTTTTGGTTTGGCTCTGCCGATTTACTTGGTGCTTGCTCACATAAGGTTAATTGGTGCTTATGGTCGTACTGATAACGACGGTATTCGCTATACGCGGCGGCGATATGTGTATGGTACTCATTTGCCTGCCAAAACTGCTCGGTTAAGCGTGAGTACACATCATAGTGTTGCGTTAATTCAATACCATTACCTAAGGTTTGTTGTGTATTAAGGCCTGCATTATTGTAGGCGAAGCGAACTAATGACTGTGGCTTATTCGCGTTATGGGTTTTATTAACATGGCGAATATCACTTAATTGCCCTTGCTCTGTGAACTGATACTGTATTTCACTGCCATCAGGTAAGTGTAAAGTGCTGCGTTGACCTAAGTTGTTGTAGTCATAATTAAGCGCCCAATGCCCTTGTTGGCTTGTGCTTAACTTTCCATTTTTATGATAAGTTAAACTCACCGTACGCTCGCTATTATGAGCGCGTACTAAACGGCCTATTTGGTCATACTGAAAGTAATTTGTTTGGCTGTGTTGACCTTTATTTTTCTCATTCGCTTGACTGGCACTTTGCTCTATTATGTTACCTAAACTATCGCGCTTGAGTCTAATAAAGCGTAAATCGCTGTCGTTAACGCTTATCAGTTGGTCGTTAGCATCGTAAGTGAAGCGTTGCGCTCTACCATCAAAACCGATTAGCGCTACTGGTTTTTCGGTTGGGCTGTACGCTATTTTGTAGCTTGCACCATCGCTACGGGTAATGTCAGTTAAATTACGCTCACTGTCGTAGCCATAACTAAGCCAACTGCCGTCACTGAAGGTTTTTTTACTTGGTTGTGATAACCCTTGGTATTGATACAGGGTGATATCGGCATCAGCTTGTTGTGCTGTTTGTGTGTTATGCTGCTCATCACTTAATGTTTGTACACTCAGCAAACGCTCTGCTTGGTCGTATGAATACGCGGTGGTGATTTTTTTCTCGGGTGCGTTTTGTGGATAGCTGTTTTGTTGGCTAACCTGTCCGTGACGATTGCGTTTGTATTCGGTGACTAAACCTTGGGCATTGACTTCACCGTTGAGTCGTCCTAAGTTGTCGTAACTGTAGCGAGTTAAGTTACTGCCGACTTGTTTAGCCAGTAATTCACCGCCAATACTCCAATGGTATAAAGTTTCAACTCCTTGAAAGTCAATTTCACTGTGTAATTGCCCTTGCTCGGTATAGCGATAACTGTGAGTGCGGCCGTCAGGGCTGTGTACTGCCAATAAACGCCCAGTGGCGTCATAACGACGTTTATGTTGTTGTCCTAGCGCGTCAATGGTAACAATGCGTTTACCTAGGCCATTGTAGTGATAATGGGTTTTATTACCTTGCGCGTTAGTTACCGTGCATAGTTGCCCTTGCTCGTTATAAGCAAAAATGGTGCTATTACCCATGGCATCGGTGGTTTTTGTTTTACGTCCTAACGCGTCATAATCGGTATATTCAGTGGCACCGTTGGTATTAGTGTATGCCGTTAATAACCCTTGGGCATTATGAATAAAACGCTCAGTATGCCCTAAACTGTCAGTTGATGTGCTTAACTGCTCTGCAGGGTTTGCTTCACTAGCTTGATAGATAAAATGATAATGATAGGTGTTATTATCGCCCCACTGCTCTATACATTGCGCTTTTGAACCCTCGCCTTGCCATAAAAAGTGATGACTAAAGCCAGAGGCGCGTGTGCGACAACTGAGTAATAAGTCGTGACGATAGCGATACTGCTCTGTACTTTGTTGGCTATTGGTTGCTGACACTAACGCTTGGGCATCATTGTATTGGTAATGTGCTAACAGCGGGCTTTGAATAATGCGTTTGTTATTGTCATCAAGTACGTAAGCAGCGATTTTTTCAAGATTGTTTTGTTGATTATATTGCAGTGCAATACCACGTTTTGGACCATTCGCTAGACGCTCTAAACGTTGCCTTTGGTCGTAGTGCAAGGTAATACTTTGTCCTAAATGATTACTGACATTATCGAGTAGCCACACGTCCTTTACTGGTGTTTTACTTGCATGAGTATTTTTACTCGCTTGACCATTATTACTTGATGCAGAAATACTATGCTTAACAAACGTCCAGTGGCTGTCGTCAGGTCTAATTAAAATTTGTTTGCCATCGAGCTGATGAAACAAAGCTAAGCCGGTTGCGGTTTGATAGCTGGTTTGGCCCGGTTTTACTTGTTCAAATACATGGCGGCGACCTTCTTCGTCATGCAATTCAAACCAGTGTCTACCCGGTTGTTTTGGCCCGACTTTGGGGCCTGGTTGATAGTGCGCTTCAAGTTGCACACTAAACCCATGACGCCAACCATAGCCCATATCAAGGTTATTATTTATTTTGCTTGAACGGTAAAGACGACGCCACGTAATAGGCACAATACCTTGATACGTAAAGTCAACTAAGGGTAGTATTTCTTCGCCACTCAATAATGAGACAGGATCACTTCGACAAGCTTGCTCGCTAATTGGCACGTCTGTTGGCGTATGATTACTTGCACTACCACTTTGCGCAGCATTACTCGCTTGTTTGCTTTGATTACTCGGTTTAACCGCAGGTATTTTTGCACTGCTACTGCTGCTTGCTTTAGGCGTAGCTTCTTCGGTGGAGTAATGTATAGAATCTTGAGGATTTTCACCATAAACGTGTAATAACTCACGGCTAATTGCTTCTTTAAATTTCGGGGCTACTAGCCGCGCTTGTTGTGTAACAGTAATACCAACCTGTCGTAGCAAACTACGGGCGTGTCCCAATGCATTGACATCTTTCGCCAAATGCGGCGAAATCTCGTCTACTAATAGCTGAGCTTGATCGCCACCACTAGAAACCAAGGTGTAACCACCGGGTGCTTCAGCACTTCGCAGCAACACAACAATACGTCGATTTTTACCTCTAAATTGAAAATACTGCACGCTCATCCTGTCTGAAACCTTATTTGTCCGTAAATTTTATTAAGCCAATTATTAAGCCAAAGTGTTGCTATTATTACACTATCAATCATGGTTTACCCCATGAAGCTGGTTATCATATGAATACAAGATAACGCCTTGATGAAGTGCATTTGACACCTCAAGTTGCAATACATTTCCTTGTACTACTTTAGTTTTATAACTATTCACAATATGTAAAAAATTGTATAAACCAGTAACACAGCCTAATTCCCCTGTAAATAATGCACTTTGGCAAATGCTTGTTTTGTCATCAACATATCCTGCCAATTGATAATAGGAATCAAGCCACGCATTTTGTAATGTTTCGTTTCCATTACCTGGAAGATATAAATGTGAAAGTCTCTCGGGTGCTGTTTGTTGTTTATTATCTTCTGTATTTTCTGCAAAATAATGAACACTATCAGTAAATAACTGAGTAACGGCTAAATTTTGTTGTTTACTTGGCGCCACACTATTTTGTATAAAGTCGATTGATATTCCCGTATCAGCTGGCGATATTTGCGTAACAACAATCCCTTCTGAAGGAATGATACCTTGTTCACTTTTTGCCGATACCAAAGTGTTATTAGTGATTAAATTAACGACATCGTGATATAGCGTATCAACGGCAATAAATAAGATTGTCTTTGCCTTTTCGCTTTCAAACAAAGTTTTAGCGGCAGCTAAGGCAATAGGAAAAGCCGCTCGGCCAAAAGGAAATAATTGACTTTGTGGGTGACTAAATAATTGCGGTAATGCCTGTTGTAATTTTTTAGCAAAATAAGCCAAGGTATTTTCATTATTTATTGCTGTATTACTCGCATCAATTGCATTATCAAATGACTCTGTAAACTCTGGCAATATCCAAAATACAGGAATATCTAAAGGAAGTGATAACCCTAATTGTTCTACTTGTAGATTTAACTGTTTGATTAGATGAATACAACGGGTTACTTTATTTTCATTAAGGCTATCTTCATTCGCATAACTGTCACTTGAATTACTTTTAAGTGAAGAACAAAAATAATTCACATACTGTTTATCATTAATAGTGAACGATGATTCTTCAGGCGGAACAAGCGGTAAGTTTAACGCATGTTCAGTGCTTGCTTTTGCCCCAATAAGAACATGACTATTATGTAGCTTTACTTTCATCAGCCAATATCCAACGCATTCGGGTGCTGAATAAAAGGCTTACCACACCATTGAAGTTTATATAACATAGCGACACGTCGATGCCATTGACTACCCGATAACAAAATTTCTTCTACTGACTGTGCTGTTAACACCGTACCATTTAATATTCGTTTATCATTATTGTCATAGTCATGGTCATGATCAAAAGTTACCCCCAAAAAGGACATGCCTTGTTGCCATGCATAAAGTATTTTTGCTCCGTAGTAGCGTAAATCTATTTTTCGTTCGTCAATATCGCTATTAAATTGCACAGCTAACGGAATTAATGCATCTAACTTGTTGCCCAATAATATCCGTAGTGCTTGATAAGCCGATAATACAAAGTCTTCTAGTTGTAAATATTGCGCAAGGAAAGGGATAAATTTGACATAACCGCTTATACCCATGGCATGAGTAATGTAAGGAATAAAGGCTTCATCAGCGCTAAGCTGGTTCACTAACTGTGTTATTTCATGTTCATTGAGTGAGCAAATATACACATCAAACAACGTACTATGCATATAATCATTCTGTATAAACTGCTGGGTTATTGCTTGTACATCAAACTGATTATTTGCCCTTAGCTCTGTACCTAACTCTGCTCTTAATTCTGTACTCAGACAATTTGATAATACATCGATAGTTAGCCAATTTATTACCGATAAATTATTATTGTTATGTCTGTCGTTCCTATTTTTATACTTAGGTATCATTTCGTTTAAATAATCATTGAGTGTTTTACGAGAATACAAATGAAATAATACTTGCTGAATAAACGCTTGTTGATGCAAACATTCATTGGGTTTTGCCGTGAGAATATATTGGGTTGCCTGAGTAAAATCTAGCGTAATGATCAACTTATCACTAAGCAGCTTTGCAACAGCTAATACCAGAGATTGTAATTGCGGTTGTGCGCTATTTAAATAACGTGGTAATAATTGTTTTTGTAAGCTTGGCTCTAACATTAATTTCAGCGCTATAACTAGCGCAAGCTCATCGTCACTGTAATAATGTTCAGCATTGATATGCGTGATGATTTGTTCAACATTTTGGGCACTAAGAATACATTGGTTATTATTTTCATACTGAATTAATCGAGCAATTGTTAGTAATTTTTGTGTATTATTAACCATATTGTCTTTATAACAGCAAAAATTAAAACTCAAAACATTTCGTTGAGCCATTAATTGAGCTAGTTGCACAGTTAATTCATCCATAAGACTATTTACTTAACACAAGAGTAATGTACCGTTTAATTGGTTATGCTCTTGAAATCCTTTTTTAATTTATTCAATTTATTTATCTAATATAGGTTACCCAATTAACACCGTTGGATTACCCACCACAATTGACCCACCATGAGCAGTACCATCACCTAAACGAGCAGCAGGCTTTCCATTAATTTTTACAGTACTTGACCCCCCAGTAATAGTGTCGGGTGGCCCAACACAAACGAGCTTATCGCCCTTTCTTGCTGCGGGTAAACTGCCAATTAACACATTGGGTGAACCTGCCACAATAGGACCACCCACATGAGGAATAGGTGGGGTTCCTGGATTGACCTTAGGGCAAACATGCATATGCGTGATAGTAGAAGCTGGCATTCCCATTTTATCTTCCTTTTAATTGGTTTGAGGTTAAGTACATTCTAAAATTTATGGTAACTTGATATTGAGTGAAACAAGCTAATTATTAAGACTCACTTAACGGAATTATTAACAAGTTTCCAATAAATAATTCATGTGCAATCCACTTTATCGATTTAGCTAAACTTTGTGTAGAATGCTGGTAATCATCATGTGCAAGGTAATGGAAAATTTGGTCAATAATATTTTCTTTGTTTTTCCACGGGTGTAAATTTCTTAAAAATTGTTCACCATACGTACTACTCACTAAAAATTCTTTTAATGATGCCTTTAATAAAGGATCATCTGGCTTATCTTCAGGACGACAAACCAAATAATGGTAACCAAACTGACATATAACATAATGCCCTTTGCAAAAACGACCTGAACGACCTACATTAGGGTATTGATAAGCTTCCATTATTAATTCAACTTAATTTGAGGAGCTTTCATAGTGATACTTGTACCGTTAACTTTTATATCGGTTCCTTGAACTTTGATATTAATCCCTTTAATGGTAATAGAACCATCACTAGTCATTTTGATTGAAGCACCACCTGTTTTAAATTCTATTTCGCTACCGGCTGTCATTTTAAGAATATTACCAACGTCTAACGTGTCATTATTGGCAATAGTCGTTAGTCTGTCATTGTCAATTGTATCTTTTTGATCATGCTTAACTTTTAGTTCATGGTCTTTTTCAGCTTGAAAAAATAAGAGTTCTTTACCTTTGTCATCTTCAAAGCGAACTTCATTAAAGTTATCTGCCCCACCATTTTTAGTACTGTGCGATTTGATGCCACTTTGCGTTTTTTTAGCAGGTAATGCATATGGAGGCATTAAATCAGCATTATAAATAGCACCACTAATAATAGGTTGATCGGGATCACCATTAATAAATTCGACTAACACTTCTTGGCCGACACGGGGGAAAAAGAATGCGCCCCATTTATTACCCGCCCAGTTTTGAGCAACACGGATCCAACAAGAGCTTTTACTGTCATATGCACCTTCACGATCCCAGTGAAATTGCACTTTAACTCGACCATATTTGTCAATATGTTGTTCGTCACCAGGATCACCAGTAACAACTGCTGTTTGAACACCATTGATTAATGGTTTATTAAGCGATACGGTTGGTCTGTATGGCGTATCTTTAGGTACACATTCAAAATCATTAGTAAAAACATTATCAGACGCCGATTGATTGGCACCCGATTGATTGGGCTGTGTTGCATTGGTTCGAATTGCTGTTAATAAATACGTTTTACCCTTATAACTGCTGTCTTCATGATCTTCAAAAGTAAATAATTTACCGATACTAAAACTACGGCAATCCCCTTGACCAGAGCACTTATGCATGTCTTTTTGTAATGCTTCTAACTGGGTATTAGCATAGGGTTGTGGACGTTTGTTAAATTCTGATTCGCCTAAATAGTCAAATATTTCCAAACTACCTTGCGCTGGCAAACTTGCGGTTACTTTATTGCCACTTGGAAAAAGCGTCGGTTGTTCAAAATCATAACCTTTTTGTTGGTATGCTCCACTAACCATACTCAAACCACCTTGCCAATGCGACACATGGGGTTTGGAAAGATGTCCTGAAAAACATCTAACTTTTGCTTCAGCACATTTTTTATAAGCGGTAATATCATCAGCTAAAACTAACGTGTGTGCTGAGCTACTGTGTTCAAAAAAGTAAAAAATACCTTCTTGTTGTAATAAGCGCGCAACAAAATCTAAATCAGACTCTTGGTATTGCACACAGTATTCGTATTTGGGATAAGATTTGGTAGTTTTATCTTGAAAAGCAACACTGTGCTGTCCAAAAAGATCTGCCACTATATCAATCACTGATAAGTTTTGGTAAATACGGCAGTTACTTCTTTTTTTCATAAACGCAGCTGTTGGCACAATAACAGCTTGGTAATCAATATAATCTGCAGCATCATCAGGTGCTGATGTGCGCATACCCGTTGACTCTAGATGGCTAACAACACCATGGTAATAACGAATAGCACCACCACTTTCAGCATTTCTTAACGAAACGCAAACATTTTTGCCCACTAAGCCATCAAGTGAAATAGTTGTACCGACAGTAAACATAGAAACTGTAAAAGAATACAGTTGTGAAATAGCCTCGGTGGCACAAAGATGTGTTAAATAAAGGGTATCTTTACCTAAGGGTGTAGAGATAGAGATAATATTATTTTTTTGGGTAGCTTTTTGCATTCCTTGCCTCAATAATCAAAAATAACCTTAAGGGATGAATCCCTTAAGGTTTAGGTAACAAAAAAATTACATTTGTTGACCTTTAACGCCACTGTAGCCGTATCTAAGCGCAGCAGTAATGTTGTTTTTGTCGTCTGTTGGTGTAACAGCCATCATCATTTCAGTGTAACTAATAGTGATAGTTTCAACTGGACGATCACCCTGAATTGAAACACTATAGCTAGAAATCATTGCATCAGTTAATTCAATTTGCATGATTTCTTCAATTTTATCACCTTGCTTAGTGATATAAAAAATTGCTTTTTTACCTTTACCTATAGTTGCTTCTTCAAATAAATACGTTGATGCATTATCTTGAAGTTTAGTGATTGTTACATCACCAAGACGTGTTGCGCTAGCTTCACGGTCTTGTGCTGTACCAGTATATGAAGAAAGTTCACGGCTAACATTCCAATCAACAGAAAGTACAGTAATTTTGTCTTTGTATCCTTCAGCCGTTGTTTCGCCTTTAATTCCTTCGTAGTCCAAATATGTATTTGCTTGCATTATTAATGCTCCTTTTGCATGTATTGTATCCATTAATGGATAGGCTATTTTTAATTTAATTAAACATTAAATTAAATTTTATAGAATATAAAAATTTACACTCTATTTTATAAAAAAACTCATTCTTACCAACATAACTGTACATAAAAAGTTTGTTTATAAAATAGCTAAATTATCACCAAATAAAAAAAGATTATACTCAAAAAGAATAACATCGCAACAATAAAATCAAAATAAAATGCAATTAAATCAATATATTACATTAAAAAGGCAATAAGGCAGATGCCTTCCTTAATAATAAGGAAAGCATCATAAATCCGTTATCGTGATTGCTAAATACTAAACTTTATAAGTAAACTCATCTTCCTTAACATTAATATTCACGTTGGTCGTTTTCTTATCGCTAGTCATCTTATTCAAAATTTTAATCGATAATTCAGGTAACATAATATTTTGCAAAATATTATGTATATTACGTGCTCCTGATCCAGCGTCTTGACATAGTGAAACTATTTTTTTCACTACATCATCACTATATGTAAATTTAGCTTGATGGTGATTGGTTAGTCTTACTCCAATTCGTGCCAATTGAAGTTTAGTTATTTGATTGAGCATCTCATCGGATAGTGGAACATAAGGCACAACATTAATACGTCCTAAAAACGCTGGTTTGAAATATGCTAATAAGTCATCTTGTAATGCTTTACGTAAACCAGTGATAGATGGTGCTGTGTTTTCATCTTCAAATAACGTCATTGTTGTATCTGTACCCGCATTTGAGGTCATAATAATAATGGTGTTTTTGAAATCAATATCTCTACCTTCACCATCTTTGATCGTTCCTTTATCAAAAACTTGATAAAAAACATCTTGTACCCCTGGATGTGCTTTTTCCATTTCATCTAATAAAATAACACTGTAAGGTTTACGACGTACTGCTTCCGTAAGCACTCCACCCTCACCATAGCCAACATAGCCAGGAGGAGAACCAAGTAATAAAGAAACTTTATGTTCTTCCTTAAACTCAGACATGTTGATAACGGTAATATTCTCTTCACTTCCATACACTTGCTCGGCTAGTGTCAGTGCAGTTTCGGTTTTACCTACTCCACTTGGCCCTGCAAGTAAAAAGACACCAATAGGACGTTTTTCATCACCTAATTGTGCTCTTGATATTTGGACTGTTTTAGCAATAAGATCCAGTGCATGAGGTTGGCCAATAATTCTTTTTTCCATGGTGTCTTTTAACGACAAAACCATGTCAATTTCATCGTTTTGCATTTTACCAACAGGAATACCTGTCCAATCAGAAATAACCTCAGCAACCAGCTGTTCATCAACTTGCCAGTGCACCATAGGTTGAAGATTTTTAGATAATTTATCCTTTAATTTGTTTAACTCTTTCAGCTTTTTATCGTAATCTTCAACATCATCTTGCTGTAATTCTGTTACTAGTGTTGCAACGTTTTTCACAAGTTCAAGTTCATCTTGCCATTGCTTTGTTAACGGTAATAAAGCTTGTTGAGTCTGTTTTAAGGTTTTGCTTAATTCTTGTAATTGCTTTTTATGATCTGTGCCTGTTTTGACTTCTCGTTTTAACAAGTTTATTTGCGCTTGAATTTGCTGTTCGGTACGTTGTAAATTTTCTACAGCGCCAGGAGTTGAGCCCTGACTCATTGCTACTCTTGCACAAGCAGTATCAAGTAAACTCACGGCTTTATCAGGTAATTGTCGCCCGGTTATATATCGGTGAGATAAGCTGACAGAAGCACGAAGCGCTTGATCAGAAATAATGATTTTATGGTGGCTTTCCATGACAGGTAATAAACCACGCATCATAACAATTGCTTGCTTCTCTGTTGGTTCTTCAATTTTAACCACTTGAAAACGACGTGTTAAGGCAGCATCTTTTTCAAAGTATTTTTTATACTCGGCCCAAGTCGTGGCCGCTATCATTCTCAACTCACCTCGTGCAAGTGCCGGTTTCAGTAGATTAGCGGCGTCATTTTGTCCTGCTTGTCCACCGCTTCCAATCATTGTGTGCGCTTCATCAATAAATAAAATAATAGGATTTATCGAATTTTTAACTTCATTTATCAGTGATTTCAAACGGTTTTCGAATTCACCTTTCATGCCTGCGCCTGCTTGTAATAGTGCTAGGTCTAATACATGAACGCGTACTTTTTTCAATGCTTTGGGTACATCTTGTTGTGATATTTTAAGCGCTAACCCTTCAACAACAGCTGTTTTACCAACCCCTGCTTCTCCAGTCAAAATGGGATTATTTTGTCGGCGGCGAGTTAAAATATCTATCATCTGCCGAATTTCATTATCACGCCCTAAAATAGGATCAATTTTACCTAATTCCGCTTGTGCCGTTAAATCTTGCGTGTATTGATCTAAACTCGGTGTTTTGGTTGTTTTAGTTACCCTAGCATCATTGTTAGATTGGTTATCACCTGTTGATTCACTTGATTGATTTGAAAGTTGTGGCCAAGCATGAAGTAACTGTCCCGCATCAATTTTTAGTAGCTGTTTCGCAGAGCGAGAAATAAGTACACTTAATGAATCATTATTTAATAATGTATAAATAATATAAGCTGTGCGGATAGCATTATCATTAAACTCAATCGTAGTATTAAGCCAAGTTTGGCTCAATAAGTTAACAATATGTGGGGATAAACTGGGGGCAGCGCTATTACCTGTTTTTAATTTTTCTAAACCTTGTTGTAGCTCTTTCATTAACAAAGCACGATCAACAGAAAAACTGGCCATGATGAGTCTTAAGTCATCCGATTCCTTTTCAAGTAAAGCAAGTAACCAATGCTCTATTTCTACAGTAAATTGACTTCTGCTATGACAAATACTTGCAGCAGCCTCTAGTGACTGCCTACAATCTGGTGTTAGTTTTTCTACGAGTTTACTTAAGGTCATTGCTGACATATTCGTTAGTCCCTTATTTTTTATTTTCTTATAATTCAATTTGTTACAGTGTAATTATCTAACTACAACGGTAATAAGCACATTTTTAATTCTGTATTCTTTTTTGATAATAAACCACACCCATGTCCTAGCGGTACAGCGGCTTTAGAAAATTGAGCCATTGGAATTTGCCTAGTTTGTATTTCTAGGTGTAATTTAAATTTTATAGCAATACCTAAATAACTCTTTATCAAACTCTTTAACAAGCGACTTGTTTCTTGTCCCGGTAAAAATGAACGTATTGGTGTATCAGTTCTCGGTTTGATAACAATCACTATACCCGCATTGATATCCCATACTTTACTGCCAATGGTGGCATCAACCCCAAAAGCTGCAAACTGCCCTTCAGGAGATTTTCTACCCCCTAAACGTGTTTGATCAGTAATTGATAATTTCTGCCATCGACCTTGAAATTGTTTAATCGTCACGTCACATTGCGTAAAATCTTTTAAAATCAATGTTAGACCATCAATGGTTCTAATTTTCTTATTAAATAAACCAGCGTAATATTGTTTTATTGCTTGTTCACCAGACAGTTTTTTTAACACTGAGGTAAAGCTATCAGGGTTATCCTGTACATTATTTTGATAATTTACAGAAAATCTATATTTTTCCCAGGCACAATAAAAAAGTGAAATAAGACGGTGATTGAATAAATCGTAAAAATCACGCATGCCCGTATCTTTTAATTTAAGCCTTTCTAACACTAATTCACTGTAATGTTGCGGCAATGCGCCACTTATACCCGTTAGCCCCATAAAAGAAACATGCATATCTACAGCAACTTTATCCTTATCGTGACTATCTTTTAGCGTAATTTTACTAATAGATTGACCAGGAAAACCTAAATGTTGATCAGCCTTAAATCTAATAAGCTCACTTTTGGGTATACCGTCATGCCCCACTTTATTGTGTTTAGACTTATTTGAATTCAATTGCTGCTGCAAAATGAATACGGCTTTATAAAAGTCATGTTCATTTGGGTTATCTATCAGTGATTGAATACTCATATTTTAATACTCATACCCTTTAATCATTCTCTTTAATCATAGTAACGGTGCCTTACCTGCTCTACTTGGCCAAGTATGGTATATGCCATCTTGATTATTAAATTGAACACTTAATCTTGTAAAACTATTAATAGCCGCAAATTGCGCAAAGAAACGGTCTAATACTGTGCAAAAGAAAAATACGCCACTACCTAAATAATGATCTTTAGCAAACGTAAGTAGAATGTCATTACCCGTACTAAAACCAACTAAACCACGTTGGTTTACTCTTGCTGTTGCCGTTTTAATATCAATGGCAATAATGTTTTCTATTAACGTTTTGTTTTCAGGCGAGCACCTAAAGTCATAAAGTTTTAAAACTTCTTTTAACTGATGTAGTGCGTTTTCACCACTAAAACTATCAAGCGATAAATGACTGATCAGTTGCCATCTTGATGCTTCATTTAAGGCAGCTCTAACGGGTAATGTGGGTGCTAATAAACATTTAACCTTTTTAATAATATCAGCCCTATCGGGAATAAACATTCTAGGTTCATCAGTACCAAAAGGTAAATGTGCCGGTAAATTTCGATTACTACATTCTGCTCTTATACTTAATAACCATGAGCCATAATCCTCTTGCGCATTAAAACCTTTAAATTGATGGTCAACTAACGATAAGTATAAATCTGTACCAAATTCAGCATAACCACCAGCCCAATTAGCAGCTTCGCGACGGGCATTCCAAAATAGTCGATCTTGATCAAGGTATGCTGGATGCGTTTCACCATAAAAAGGTGTCACGGTCGTTTTATTGTCTTTTGGATCAAAAGCAACCACTTCTTGAATATTTATTATTTCAGCGACTTCAGCATCAAGATACCTAGGAGAGAGTTTGTATTCATATTCAGAAGACTCAATACGAACAGGTTCAAGCTCTTGTTCGAATAAATTAATTACTGGCGTACAACCTAATAAAAAGTTATTCACGTTAACTTGCTTTTCGAGATCCTCAGAGCCTTCTTTTAAATAGACGAAAATTTCAAATTTATCATCAATATTCACCCACTTTTTATCTAGATCATCAATATCAAAAAATAGGAATTTTTCCGGAAAAATAAAATTTTCAACCAATAACCGAAACCCAGATAAGGTTTTTTTACTATAGGGTACTACCTGATGCTCATCATCGAAACCAACCGCTTTAAGGTGTCTTTTCTCTAAATATTTAACTGTTGACCAGTCACCATTTTTTACAATGGCAAGCCCGACACAATGTTGGAATAACAATTGATATAAATAATAGGTTTGATGTGCTTGACCATTTAGGAAAAATCTTAATTTATTAAGCCCTAATGTCGCCATCGTGACATCTTCAAACTCACCTTGTATTGAAAGTTTTATGATTGCTTTTGGCCGTGTATTCCATATAGGCTCAGGGGCATTGAATGGCGCATTTTGGAATTGAGCACCAACAACTTCAATCGGCCACAAATAACTGTCATAACATGTTTTAAAGTGACATGTTTTCATCCCATCTACTTGTGTATCCACCTTGGTATTTTGTGGAAGTAAAACCCCCGTAGTTGATACATTTTCGGTGACCATTTTAATCACTGTCATTGATGGAACAGGTGCTTGATAATCAGGATAAAGCTGTCCTAATAGTGCTTCAGTTAACTCAGGAAAACTGTCATCAAGCTTTTGTCTAATCTGTGCTGTTAATAATGAAAAAGCCTCAATTAAACGTGAAACATGCGGATCTTCAACATGTTCATCGCTTAAACGTAATCGCCCTGCTAGCTTAGGGTAATTTGTCGCAAACTCTGATCCCATATGACGGATAAAAGCGAGTTCTCTATTGTAATATTTCAATAAATCTTCATTCATTACATAGTCTCAACTACTTTTAGCCCTAAATTTACTGGCTCTACTTCTGAGTCAAAGGTGATATATTCTGGTTCAGGGTCAGCATAAAGCAACGCATTTATCCGCAATCTCATTATACGGTCTAAGGGTTGTTCACTATCTATCGCTTCAACATCAACCTCAATAAAGCGAGGCTCAAAACGTCTAATAGCTTCAGCAACCTGTTGGCATAAAAGTTTCCTACCTTCAAGACTGGCAACAGCCATACTCGAAAAATCGCGTAGGCCATAATTAAGTAGGGAATGATCTAGTTCTTTATAGTTTTCAGGCCATGTTAACCAAGGTACTTTAGCATTAAGCAAGTTTTCGAGGTCACGCCTGACATTCGCCCGTAATTGTTTTAAATTAAGGCCTTTATTAGATTCTTTAATATCTGGAGTTTGGGGAGAGTCATCTATAAGCCTATCTAAAACAGAGGCTTGAATGAACTGTTGCTTATTTATACGCACGCACTTTCCATAATATCTTCCATAATACTTATAACGTAACCCCTAATTATTTGCAGAAATATTTCTCAAACTTAAGTTTACGTTTATCCAATAATCTATATCCATTTAACAATGATCATTCTACGTATAAAATAACTAAATGTTAAGCATAATTTTCTATTTTAAGTAAAAAAATTTAAACCGTTTTTATCAATTAAAACGGCATTAAAATCTTAAATAAATTGGGTAGTGTTTTATACTTTCAATAATCACCTAACTTGCTAATTTAATAAAATTAGATACTGGTACCGCTTGATCATTGACAAACCACATTTTTTGACCGAGACCCACCATGACATCAGGTACAGTTTCTTGCCAATCAGTTTCTCTACCTAACTTTTCAGCATCGGTAATACTATTAGCATAAACTAATGGAATATGTGCTTCACCACTTGGCCCATCTTTTATGCTGAGTTCAACACGACGCCATACTTGTTCAATAAGCGAACTTACGGGTTTAAAATAGATATATTCAATATCTTTTATTTGTGCAATATAATATTTTCCATCGGTACCAAATATCTCAATAAATCCGCCAAGAGAATCGTCTAAATCTCTAAACTCTTTTACGCTTTCACCGTTTAACTCTACTGTGGTTTCTGGTCTTTCTTCTTCAAGAGCCAAGACACTTTTGGTTATACTTTGTTGGTCACCTTGTTTCATCTCAACGCGCAGTTTCATGAAAGCTTCAATATGCGCGTCTGATGGAGTGAATAAATGGGGTACTGATTTACCAATCAAAAAGTCTTGTCGACTTTGTTCTGCAAGAATTAGCTGTCTTAAATTAGCCGCACCAATTAAAAAGTCTGGGTGTTTTTGTACCATATAATTAAGTTGTTTATCTGCTCGTTCCAGCTCTCCATTAATACAAAGTAATTCGATAAAACTACTTTTCAAATCAACGTTAAGTGGATCATCTCTCAATTGAACTTCTAGGTATGTAATGCAATCAGATAATCGTGCTTCTTGCAGCATTTCTTGTATTTTTTTCATTTTAATTCCTTTTGAAAGTTAATTTTTAGGTGTTAACTCTGTCACTAGTTTTATACTTGAGATCATTTGATCTAACTGAAAATGGGGTTGCAATTGAATAGTTGAATAAAAATGTCCTGGTTTACCTCGCATTTCTTTTACTTGTACTTGTGCTGTTTTCAATGGATATTTACTTCGAACAGCATCCGAAGCAGATTCTGATGCTGTGGTATATTGAAAAAGCCACTTTTGTAACTCACGTTCACAGAGATCCGCATTTCTGTATGTACCAATTTTTTCACGACCAATTGCTTTTATATAATGAGCAAATCGAGAAACACATAAAATGTATTGCAGCATGCATGATAACTTTGCATTAACAGTTGCTGACAGTGAATCGTATTCAATAGGCTTCTGGGTTGAAGCATTACTATAAAATACCAAATGTTCAGTGCCAGAAACCGCTGATAAGGGAATAAAACCGTTATCTGATAACATTTTTTCTGCGCGATCACTAATAAGAAGATTAATAGAAGGTTTGCTTCTACCTCGATATAAATCGGTTTCATATTGACAAACTGGTAGGTCGCACACTAAACCTTTACTTTTTTGACCTGGTTGCATTCCTCTAATTTGCCCGAACCAAGCAGATTCAGCAAAAGCACGAATTAGTACACCACCAAAGGCAAAAGCAGCATTTCCCCATAGATGATCTTTTTGCGGATTTTTAATCACTTCTGAAAACCGAAAAGCTTCATTTCGACTACCATCGTTTTTGTACGGAGCCCTCATCAGGATATAAGGCAAAGTGAGTCCTAAAAATCGGGCATCATCCATTTCTCTTAACGAATTCCACTTTGTGTATTCAATTTGGTTAAATGTATAGGTAAAATCTATATGTGATGCTAAATCAGAAAATTTATCTGCACCAAAAAAAGAAGGTGCTGCTGACGTAATAAAAGGTGAAAAAGCAGCTGCTGCAGTATGAGTAATTTCTTTAAGAACCTCCATATCATTTATCAGTGTACCCTTTCTATTTTGATGAGATATTTGATAATTACCAATTAATACCCCGAAAGGTTCACCGCCTGACATATCGTATTCGTTGTTATAAACAAGTTTAAAAAATTCACTTTGGTCGAATTCTATCGCCTTATTTATATCTTTACTTAGTGTTGTCCAACTACAATCAAGTACTTTTATTTTAACTTTTTGATTTTTATCGTTGTTTTCTTTCTGATTAACTAAATATAAAACACCACGCCAACCTGATTCAAGTGCTTGAAATTCACTATGGTGGATGATGCAATTAATTTGTTTGGATATCTTTTTATCAATATCTGATATTGCTTTGCGAAGCAGTGAAAGAATACTGATCTTTTTCATGTTATTAATGTTATAGCCAGAATTTTCTAGCCATAACATTAATGATTTTTTTAAGTCTGTTTCACGTAAAAAGCGATCAACTAAATGTTTACTTTGTAACTGTTGAGCTGAAGAGTATGTGGTTTCAGTATCAACCTGTTTGGTAAATACTTCATGTTCCACAAATGAAATAGCTTCCTGCTGCATAATGCTTGTATGTCCTTTAACCTGTCAGCTCAATAGTCTACGTGTTAACCAATACTTGGAATTTTAGCAACTAAACGTAAAGAAGCAGTTAACTCTTCCATTTGTAACCATGGACGTAACCAAGCAACGGCATTATATGCACCTGGTTGACCGGGTATTTCTTTAACCTCAACTTTTGCATCAGCCAAAGGATATTTAGCTCTAATTTCTTGACCGCCTCCTTCTGACGCATTAACAAACGTTAAAATCCAACGGTTTAACCAAGCTTCTACATCGTCTGCTTCCATAAAGCTACCAATTTTATCTCTTGCCATTACTTTTAAATAATGAGCAAAACGTGATGTTGCCATTAAATAAGGAAGACGTGCAGAAATTGCGGCATTTGCCGTCGCATCATGACTATCAAATACTTGCGGTTTTTGACAGCTTTGTGAGCCAAAAAATACCGCATAATCAGTATGTTTATAATGGCATAAAGGTAAGAATCCAAGTTTACTTAATTCCGCTTCACGTCGATCAGTAATACCAATTTCTGTCGGGCATTTAAGATCTGGGTCACCATCATCACTGGTAAATATATGCGCAGGTAAACCTTCAACTTTACCACCGCCCTCAGCACCTCTAATTGCAGTACAAAAACCATACTTGCTAAATGCTTTGCCCATGTTTGTTGCCATAACATAGGAAGCATTCATCCAACAGTAATTGCCATGGTCTGCTGTTTTCGAACGAGTTTGTGTATCATCCAATTCTAATTCTTCATAGCGAAATTCTTCCACAGGCAGAGTTGATTGACCATAAGGTAATCTTGCTAATACTCTTGGCATGGTTAAAGTAACAAAACGAGAGTCATCACTGTCTCTAAATGAGCGCCACTTAGTATACTCTAATGATTCAAATACTTTCTCTAAATCACGTGGTTTGCTAAGTTCTGTCCAGTCATCAAAACCGAATAAAGATGAACCAGACGCCGAAATAAATGGGCAAAAACCAGCAGCAGCAACATTTGACATTAGCGATAACGTTTCTACATCTGCGGGGTGATTACTAAATTCATAATCACCTACAATGCATCCATAAGGTTCACCACCAGGGGTACCAAACTCAGCTTCGTATATTTTTTTAAACGTTTGGCTTTGATCAAACTCAACCGCTTTACTTAAATCTTTGTGTAGTTCTTTTTTACTTAAACTCATAATACGCACTTTTAACGTTGCATTTGTTTCTAAGTTTTGAACCGTGTGATTAAGCCCACGCCAACTTCCTTCAAGTTTTTGAAATTCATCATTATGCATAATAGCAGCAAGTTGCTTTGAAATAGTTTCATCAATAGCTTGAATAGCTTGGTTAAAGGTAACGGTAAGGTTTTTATTCCATTGTACCGTACCTTTGAGTGCTTCCTCTGTTAAGGAGCGAATCAACTCTTCAGCACGAGATGATTCCGTTTGTTTAGTCGCATCAATCGCTTGGTCCAAAAGAGAAAAACTGACTTCTTCAGTTGATTGTTGTAATGCTTCAGCTTCCGTACTCATTATTCTGCTCCCTGAATATCTAATTCTTTAGCCAATTTATCTAAACTAGCCGTATTACTTAATACATCTTCTAAAATATTTTCTAAGTCTTCAGACCGATCAACTTTAGTCATCAAATCTCGTAACTTATTACGTGTTTCCATCATTTTTTTTAGTGGGTCAACCTGATTAACAATTGCCGCAGGTTCAAAATCATTCAGCGATTTAAAGTCTAAAGATACCTTCAATTGTGTGTCATCATCCGCTAACGTATTGTCAACCGCAATATCTAACTTCGGGTTCATACGATTTAACACATCATCAAAATTATCACGGTCTATTTGAACAAAACGGCGATCCTTCAACGGTTTCAAATCTTTTGTATTATGGCCCGAAAAATCACCTGTAATACCAATGACAAAAGGCAATTCTTTTTTAACAATAGCACCTTCAGTTTCTACGTCGTATGTAATGTGAACTCTAGGTTTTCTAACTCTTTTTAATTTATCATGTATACTCATGAGATCTCCTTTCAAATATTAAATTACGCAGTGTAGTACCGCTTGAGTGTTATATTTCTGTTTCAGTTTCTGTTTTTATGCCTGATAATTTGAAAAAGCCATTTCTCGCTTCTCCGTCTTGAATAAGCTCTTGTAACAATTCGGGTAGACTTAAGTCACTCCAGCGAATAACTTGTTCAATCGCATACGACATTGGTGAATGAGGTTCTGTTTTGCGAAAAAAATCGGCAATAGTGCCCAAGTTTTGAATGGCTTTTTCTCTTGAGTTGATGTGTTGGTTGACACCTTGTTCTGTCACAGGATTGTCATCGTTCTGAGCAGTATTTTCCGTTTGTTCTTCAACTTTATTATCTGACGCTTTTTTAAGTATTTTTTCAGCAAGTTGTTTGACGCAAGTAGAACAAGATTGAATAGCCGTACTGATGTAACTGGTTGGTTGAGGTTCCCCACCCATGGCTAAATCCATGACCTTAGATAAACGATTAAATGCTGATATTGAGGCTTCAATATCAGCATTTAATTCTATAAAGAAACTATCTGGCGTTTCTTTTATTGCAATACTAACATCCTCTAAAGCTACAGCCCCAGATTCAAATTTTTTGATTTGTTTGTCTTTATCTAAACGATCAACTTCTAAGGCTTGTTCGTATTGCCAAGTAGAAAATGGCCCTTCTGACTGACCTTCAATAATTAAAATAGCTTTAATTGGTTGTATTAATGAGCCTTCGCTTTCAATACCATTTAAACCAATTAACGGTGCTAACCTTTCTGAGAGATCATTTGGATCTGGGGTTGGATATAAGTTATCCCAATAACGTTCAATAAGTTCAGCCGCGAGTGTAAAACCAAGTGCTAAGCCTTTAAAGCCTTGTAAACGGCATAGCGCTTCTATTAGCCAGGCAACAAATTCCAAATCTTTGCTCTGATTTTGTAATATATCGGGTACTTGTTCAAGAATTGGACGCCATTCAATTGCAATAGAAAGTAAATTTTCTTCGTTAACTAACGCTTTACGTTCTTTTGCCCTAGCAGTATTACGAATATCTTTTAAAAGATAATAAATAGACGTTGGAGATATATCATCTCGAGGGTTTATTCCCGTTTCGACAGCAGCATCGATAGGTTTAATAAGATCTTCAATTGTAGATATATGAATAGACAAATTTTAACTTCCTTGTATTTTCTCTAGATTCATCATCGAATCAGCTCGACAATACTAAACCAAGTGAATCAAGCATAGCAATAATTATTTTATTATTTAACCGAATTACTCACTAATTGCTTGAGTATTTAAATTAATATTTACAATCTATATTAAAAAATATCATCATAAACTTAAGTAAAAACAGGAATGGTGGCATCATTATTATTTATCGTTTTATTACTTTCGAGTGAATTATTTTTAACAAGAATACAAGTGACGTTGTCCCTAGCATTACGCACCAATGATGCATGCATTAAAGCCATACCCGCGTCAATTATATTACCTGGCTGTAATGCTTTTTCAATTTCATTATCACTCACTTCTTTATTAAGACCATCGCTACATAATAAAAAAACATCGCCAACCAAAATAGGTGCACTTTTTACATCAATATTTAAAGTATCATCAACACCAACTGCCCGCGTAATGACATTGGCTAACGGGTGACTTTCAGCTTCTTCCGCTTTTAATACACCTTCATCTACCATGTCATTCACTTGGCTGTGATCTTTAGTTATTTGCTGTAATTTATGATTCCGTAATAAATAACCACGACTATCACCTGCCCATAGCAACGTGTAATGATCATCTTTGAGCCATAAAACAACAACCGTGCTACCAACAATATTACCAGCAAACTGACTTTCGCTCATTTGTTGTAATTTAGCATTACTCTGTTGTAGTGCCTGAATTAATAACTCGGTACTGATTTGATCAACAGGATTATATTCCACAGCTTGTTGAATCGTATCAATCACAAGTTGGCTTGCAACATCACCTGCAGCATGTCCTCCCATACCATCAGCAACCACCCACACCCCCTGTTGAGGTAATTCTAAAAAAGCATCTTCATTCAATTGTCTAACGGTGCCCCGATGAGTTTGAGCATGGCTTGATAGATACATAATTATTCCTTTAACATTCTCGTAATATTCCAACTATTTTCTTGCCATTGGCCATTCAACATAGCAACAAATTGACTTACCTGAGGTAAACCATTTGTAATAATAAAACAAGGTTCGACTGAGTATGAACCCAGTGTCCACCACAAACTATAACAACCATAATGGCAACTATATTGTTGATGAAGCAAGTCTATAAGTGCTGGGGAAACATCTCCTTGAATTATCCAAGCTTTTTTTACCTTATCATCAGACTCGTAACTTACTGTACTCGTTTTTAAATTACTCATTTCAATATGTTCGTCAGTTAATTCGACATACCAAGCATCTAATTCAAAATCATCCTCAAGGACAGCTAGGATGTACTTTTCGAATTTTTCTGACCAACTATTTTTATACCATCCTTGTAATGCAGAGCCCTCATGTTCTGCCGCAAGTGTAAAAGGAAAGGGTCTATTCACTTGATCGACACTGGGGATCACAGTACCTACCATCGCTGAATCACAGCAAATACCAGCAGAAAGTGAAAAGTGCCAAACTGGGCTGGTTAAAAAACAATTTAACCAGCCTCCTTCTAATTGCTCTTTGCTAACCGAGATAACAGCTTGGAGCCACTCATTCCAATGTTTTAAAAACTCACTGTTTAATTCATTCTGTACAAAATCCCCTTTTGTGGGGATTTTTCCACAAAATCCGATTGAACTTATAGTGTTGTTGGGCATGAAAAACTCTCCAAATTCACCATCCAAAAAGGATTGTTCACACTATTAGCAATTAACATAACATCAGCATTGTATCCACTAAGTGATATTTTTAATAATCCATCCTTTTTAGTTTCGGGTCTTGCTCTATTTAAGTCATCAAAAAATTTGAATAGTGACCATTCGCCAGCATACTTTTTATTAAGTGGACGACCACCGTTTGGTGGAGTAAAAGCAATTCTAGTCTCATTATTGGCACTTGCTCCAGGCCAAATAAATTGCTCTTTTCTGGTGGGTCCATGACGATAATTAAGTTGTTGACCATCAATTTCCAACATAAATTGGCTAACATTTCGATCAAGGTATTGTGCCTCAAGGCTAAAATCTACCTTAGGATATTTAGTCTCTGATTCAAAAAACGCCTCTCTAATTACATTTGCACGTTGATACATGGCTAAAATCTTATTACTAATACCAATGTTTTTGGTGAAATGCCAAGATGATTTACTGGTGTCAACATACTCAGCTAAATATTGTTTCCAAAATTTATCTAACGTGCCACCATAAGCAAAAAATCGACTAAAATCTTTAATTCTTACTTCTCTAGTTGCACTACGTTTAAAGGGGTAACGACCTCTAATGGCTCGGCGATATTCAGCTAACACTTGTGATTTCCAAATACTATTTAAGCGTTGACTTTGATTGGTTTGTGCAAATCCTTTGGTTCGTTTGGCAATGGGTTCAAGCCAACCAGCTATTGGAAATGGCATATCGGCAATTTGTTTTTGTAAATCAGAACCCAATGAAGCAAATTCATTTTCTAGACGCTGATTCATGTAAGATGAATTTTGCTGAGAAACCTGAGAAGACAAGGCTATCTTGCCAATACTACGATTAATTAATCTAAGAGTTCCTTGTACATCATCTAATTGTCTAATATCTACCGAAAGTAAATCAGTAAAGGCAAATTCTACTTCTTGGCCTGGTAAATCAATATCTAGCTCTATCGGCTCATCAGGTAGTAAACGACTAATTCGGGACTTTTTAGATGCAAATAATACATCTGTTGTACTTTTAGCAATTTCTGCCGCTGCTTTACCATTTTTTGACAAAGGTATTTTGGTTAACTGTACATTTTTTTGTGCTGCGGCAATAATACTTTTAATAGGTGCATCTGAACTTGACAAGGCGCGAGTGACATCAGCTCCTTCATCCAAAGAATTCATTGGTTTAACTATTAAATCACTTAAAAAATCTTCCCAATAGAAAATATAATCTCGAATATATTTCTGTTCTAACTGGGTTGTTATTTGCGACTTAGTTGCCTCATCAAGTGTATTTAAATCATCACCATAAACCCAACTATCTTCAATTAATCGTTTTATAATTCTATTTTTTTCTATGCTGAAAATCCCATGAAAACCATTATAGGTATATAAACTGGGAATTCCGTCGTTAAAACTACGTCCACTTTGAAAAGCAAATCCTTGAAGGCTATCAATACTTAAAATATCAATTAATTTGAAATCAGGAATGCTGCTATCAACAAAATCGCTTTTTAGCCGTTGATAAGCTCTTTCAACTAACGGTAACATAGTTAATGTGCGTCTGGCTTGTAAAACAGCCTCTTCATTATATTCATTTCCTCGCGTTCCCTTAGCCAATAAAGTTGATAAATGCTGATTAAGTTCATTACGAATACTTGTATTAATTTTTCCAGGTATATTTCTGTCAAAATAAGCCGAGAACCAAATCTTAATATCTTCTTCTTGGTAATATTCAGGATTATATAGCATTAAATAGGTCTTAAGCGTTTCATATACATAGTTTAAATGTAATGAATTATCTAACATTTCTTGCGTTAATGTCTTGGTTAAATAAGGTAATAAATAGGCATCTAATGCTCTTTCATAGGCAGCTTTCGCAGGTTGCTTTAATTTATTACCTTGGTATAAACCTAAGGTACGAGCATCATCGCTTTCTTCATGGGCGTAACCAACTGGAAAGTTTCTTAATGTCGATAAGCCTTTAGTTAACGTGATAATTTCAGATTGAGCAGTTAACCCACCAGCGGTAACTTCTTGATACTTCTCAAGGGCATCTTTGGTATGATCGACGAGTTCAGTATTCCAAGAATAACTCGACCACCAACCATAAATAAAGAAAACAGTAACCACTGAGGCAATAGCGACCGTAGCGCGTCTTAGTAATAAGTTATGCTTATCATGTTGTCGATTAACCGAAGCTAAGTTTTTTTCAGGAAAAATAACATCTTCAAGCAAACGCTTAATAAAGTAACTACGTTGATGTTTTACTTCACTAGATTTTAACTGCGTTTTACCTCCAGCAGCCAATGTTGACGACAAGTGGTCAATGGGAGTTCCTTCTTGTGTCGCACTGGTTAAGTAAACACCACGCAATAAAGGTGCTTCTTCATAAGCATTAGGTGAAAAGATTTCTTTTAAAAAATCATCAGCCGCACCTTGTAATAAACGTAATTGCTTTGGAAATTCATATATTGCAGCACGGCGATCAAGATCTCTTTCATTTTTTAATCGAGCGTTAATTCGTGCGTTTAAATTACTTAATAACGTATGAAATTCTTTATTAAAAGTACTAACAATGCTCTCTTGATCATTGTTTATTGTCAGTGGAAATGTTACGCCCCAAATTTGCTCGCAATCTTCTTTTGCAAAATCATCGAAAAACTCATTAAAGCCAGCTATTAAATCAGATTTAGAGAATAAAACATAAACGGGGAAAGTCATACCAAGTTGGTTTTGTAACTCTTGCAAACGTTGTTTTATTGCACGAGCATGTAAATTTCTTTCAGTTTTAGTTTGATTCAATAACTCAGACATTCCCATACTAATGATCACGCCATTAATCGGTCGTAGTGGTCTAAATTTTTTCAGTAAACCTAAAAACCCTTGCCAAGCACGTGAATCTTGTTTTGCATGGCTGTCTTGTGTTGTATATCTGCCTGCAGTGTCAATTAATACGGCTTTATTAGTAAACCACCAATCACAATGGCGAGTACCTCCTACGCCTTGTATCATGTCTATACCCATTTTTTCTTTTAACGGATACTCTAAACCTGAATGTTGAATGGCCGTAGTTTTACCTGAACCTGGAGGACCAATCATAATATACCAAGGTAGTTCGTATATATTCTTACTATTAGCAAACTTTGTTGCTTTTAAAATATCTAACGCTTGCAGCATCTTTTTATGTAAGACATCAATTTCACTCTTCACGGTATCATCAGTTGAGCTTTCTGCGCTACCCTCCTCACCATTAATGAGGTTATTAACCATTTCTTCACTTTGCTTTTTATCTTTAACTTTACTGGTAAACTTTATTGCTCCCCAAATGATTACAATAATTAATAAGAGGATAATACGAGCAGATATACTAATCAGCGGTTCATGACCAGCAATGGCAATTAATGGCCCACCAAACCAAATTAATAATGCCAAACAGACAAACCCTAAAATAGTAATCACTGTTTTAGATTTTAATTTGGTAATAAGTTTATTAAAATTTTCTTTAAATGACATAACAATTCCCTGTAAACAACTAAAACAACAAGTCTATTTCAATTCGACGATTTAATGAGCGATTCTGTTCGTTACTATTATCAAATCTGGGTTGAGATTCCCCCATACCTTCTGGCCATAAACGTCCTTTTAACGAAGCATTATTAGCGAGAAAATTACCGATTGATGTGGCTCGAGCTAACGACAAATGCCAATTAGAGGGGTATTTAGTCGTAAATATTGGCTCGTCGTCTGTATGACCTGTGATTAATATTTTTCCTTCTGTACTCTCAAGTGTTCTAGCAATTTTGGCTAATATCGCTTCAAAATCGGCTCTAGGTTGCGTGCTACCTGACGCAAACAATGCGCCTGCACCAATGCGTATTCTGATTCGATCAGACAATTGATCAACTTCTAGTAAGTTCTTATCTATTTCAGTTTGTAATAATTGTTGTAAAATTAAGGCTTCGTCACGACTAAGGCTTTGGCTAAGTGTATTTTCAGGTTCTTGCCATGGCACTAAAGAGACTAATTCTTTATAGACACTAGAAGAGTAACTATTGATGTTATAGCTGAACGACATATATATAAAAAGCAATAACACACCAAACAAGGCACCAATTACCCATAATGGAAAAGGTTGCTGAAATTCGGTATTGTGAATTACTTTATCTCGCCAACCTGGTGATAATTCACGTAGCAAATCACCTTTGAAGGATTGGACGCTGTGATAAGCTTTTTCTCTTAAATCCTCCAGCTTCTGTTCACCTTGCACTTCTACCTTCATCTTTCCAACAAAACCTAGTGTTAAACAAATGTACATAAGTTCAAGTAAATGGTACTTTTCAGAGGAATACTGTAAAGCGTTTTCAAGCAAGGTATAAAAATACTCGCCACCAAAAGTTTCACTATGAAAGGTCGATAATAAGCTTTCTGAAGCCCACACACTATCGCCCCCCCAAGGCGTATTTAAAATAATTTCGTCCATGAAACTACATAAACAATAACGTGCTGATTGAATATCTTCAGCGCTGACATTAGCAACCCGCAATGTATGTTCGTAATTTTTAATTAAATCTATGCATTGAAGTCTTAAGGTACTGACATCATCGTACTCTTGAGTATTTCTTAATTTGATGCAAGTTGAGAGTATGGCGCCCGCGTTATCAACTAAAGGGTTATTCGTCATTGTTAAGATGGCTTTGGAAGCTTTACTATCAACTTTTTCTTCGTGCACAATGGTTTTAACATTATTTTCTGACGGGGAGCTATCTACTTTACTAAACGAGCCAGCACCTCGTCCTGGCCGTGGTTTTACTATAGTTTTATCGTTCACAGTAATATCAATCCTTAATTTAATAACTAAAACCAAAATATTTTACGTTTTAAAAACCTTAAATTTTTAGCACAAAAGATAATGAAAAATTCTTTTGTGCTAAAAATTTAGGGCTATTTTCCATAATAACTCTTTCAATCAAACTAATAGAACAACCAGTAAAAAAGTACATTTAAGTGGCTTAGAGCAAAATAGACATAGCTAAAGAGTCTTGCTATATCAATGGCTTCCTGTTTATTTTCTTCTTTATATCCATAAACAAAAAACACCACCAACGGCATAAAAATAAACGTAGCGAGTAAAAACCACCAAAAATGATCGCTAAACCAAGGTAACACTAGGGATGCTGGTATAAGAAAAAGTACAAAAAATACAGAAAACTCATCTTTCTCTTGTCGCTCAGGCAAACGATCAAATAGAGTGGCTAATAACATAACAAGAATAAGTGCAACATAGGTTAGGTATGGCCAATGATTTAACCCCGTAATTATCGTGTTTGTTTTGTTAAACCATATTTCGGGCTTTGCCATATCAGAAAACTCAACTGACACGAATAAAGATCTCATATAAGCCACTAATTTATATAGCCCATACCCCAATAAAGCCAAGCCGACACTGCCAATGCTGTAACTTTTCATGAGTTCAAGGTCAAATTTAACCCATCGATATTTATGCGCTACAACTTTTAAAGCTATTCCATATATCACAAGCAGCATTAATATTAGTAATGCATAAAAAAACTGCGCACAGTAGAAGAATGCCAATAACGGAGTAACTGCCAAAATAAACTCACTATTTTGCTTCTTTATTGAATCAACTGACTTGTAATCGCTGTAAATGATGATGGGTATTAATAAAAATACTGCCATCATCATAAGATTAAAACTCATTTTTATTACCTAATACCAATAAAAACCCTACCTTTTTCTAGCCTTGTTTATTGATTAAAACATCAATAAACAAGGTCCAGCTATCGAGCTGTTTTTAATAATTCATACAATCTAAAGTAGAATGTTACAAACCGTTTATAATTAACCTAATAATATCTAAAAAGTACTATTAATAGCTTCTCTGACCGAGCGATATAACACCCCTAAGGTTTTATCAAAAACCCATTTTATTACTTCATATGTCAACTCTGCTAGTTTATAAGCAACCTGCCCTGCAAATACCAACATATGACCAAGCAAACCAGCAACTTGTTTGGAACGCTTAACCGATGCCTGTGCAACTTTGACTAAGGTTCTGGAAATTAGATCATAAAAAGTTAATGCCGAAGAAGCCGTTGCTTGTGCCATTATGGCATGATAATACCCCGCATCTTTCAACAAGGTAATCAGCGCGGCACTAATTTTATCGGCCCAATAGGCACTGTAAGAAGCTTGATTGCGGTTTTCATAATCGAGGCGCACGGGAGTACTTAAAAAGTTATCAGAACATTTTTGTAATGCTCCCCAGTCATACCCTTTAGCCGAGTTAACATAGCCAGGATTACCATTCGTTCCCATTTTATGCGCACTTGGGCTAAAACCTTGACCACTATTCAAGCGATATTCGGTGCCGTTATAAGGCGCATGAGCGAATGGCCATAAAGGCACGTTAGGCACAGGATCTGCACCATGGGTACAACGGAATATGTTATCAACTCTTGCAGTTGTTTGGGCTGAAAAACCATTTAAACCTATACGTGGCGCACCAAAGGTATATAAATTTACTGGCATACCATATTCACTTTTCAACCAATCAGCGGTTAATCCTGCCAAAGCGCCCCCTAAGCTATGACCAACACAATGTACCGTACCAATAGCACCTTGTTTTTTTGCTTGGGTAATATATTGCTGGAAAGCAGGTTTCATCGTGTTAAAGGTCTTATTAAAGCCTGCATGTACACTCGATCCATTTTCTGAACTTGTCAAACCGACATGAAAATTAGTTAACCAATCACGTGATATGTCTGTTCCTCGAATAGCAATTACATGGTCGCCTTTATATGTACCTTTTCCTTGACCAAGCAAAGCAAAACCCGTGGTTCGATTAAAAAGATGTGAAAGAAAGCCTCCTGATACCCCTTTTACGGGACCGTTGGATAGATCAAAACTAAAATGTTTTTTTACAGAAATAGCTTCTTTGCCTATAAGGTTGTATTTTCCTGCCCTGTCTGGGGTCTCTATTTGATACACAACGTTAGCAAGTTGAGAAGATAATCGTGGGGTAATTTTTTTCATATATTAAGTCCTTTATAATATCTTTAAGTTAATCAATCTTTAGTCAGTTCCCAACGACAAATGCTCTCAACCCCATGCGGGTTATCAGGGGACTCAATATTGTCAAATTCGTAATACTCTTCTGAATCACTCAAGTCACAGTTGAGTTGAGATAACTTTTTTGCTACGCCTTCACTTGGTGCAATTCCTGTCATAACAGCTGCCCATAACAGGTATCGCGCATTTTGATAATCGACATCTATAATTTGGCGAATTCTTGCCTCATGAAACATAGAGCTAGGTCTTCGGGAACGTATATTTTTTTCTGCAAAAGAAAATGCCCCGTTTTTGTCAGTTACTGTTTTATCAAGAAGCTCTTTATCACCGACGTAGGTTAGTCCCCTGAAAATCTCTAGACCCACAACAGGTTTACCTTCTTTAGTAATAACACCGTGAACTTCAGGGGATAAATGAACATCGTATTTTTTAAATAAACCAAACATAGTGGTGGCTGCCTGTGTCGAAAGTAAAAAAAGAAGCGCAGAAACAGCAAGTATTACAATAACGAAAAAGCGTTTTTGATGAGAGAAAGCAGAAGCCATAGTCGTCCTTGATTACTTGATATTCCTTTATTTTTTAAGCTACTGCTTAAAAGCAATGTATTAGCATTACAATGCGAGAGTAATATAAAAGAAAAAATGTGTTGTTTCAAGTGCAAGTTCTCACTGATGTTATCGATACATTAAATTTTCCAATAATAAATAAAATCAATGGGTACGTGTAATATTAAATTTATCCATAAACAAATCAGCACTAAAAACACCAATAAGCCCACCAAACGATAGCGTAAATATAATAATGAATGGCAAAGGTTTTAGATAAGTATTATCAAGATATGTCCCCAGAAACCATTGAATAAAAATAGCTAGTACTAAAAATAAATAAGGCAGTTTACTTAGAATGAAATAGGTCGCTATTTCAAATACCCACAATTCTTGGCTATCTTTAAAGCCAAGAAAGCTAATAAAAAGGTATAAGGACAATGAACAAAGAACAACTAGAATCAGTATTACTGAATGTGATACAACTGAATAACTTACCATCAACGAATAGCCCATTTTCAATGCATAGATGGCAATCAAAAACCACACAATGACAATAGGCCCTAAAATTAATCCCATAACAACTCCATGTTTATATTTATACCAATTTCACTAAATTATTGCCCACTTGTGCTGGTTAAAATACTCTATGGCGGCGTTGCTCTCAATCCTAATAGCCTGCTATTGCTCAATCACGCGCCTTGCTCTAATTTATTTTTCCTACGCACAACAAGATCACAAACTTAATGAAGCTGGTATTAGCTATATCTTTAAGCTAAAATATTAGATTAGCATCTTAATCGTGAATGTTAATATCGATAGATCCAAATTTACAAAACCAACCTAAAGAACACAAGCCTCTTTTTATTATTTTTAAAGTAATAATTATTTCTTATTGAATTTTTCTCATTTAAGTTGCAGAATATTGCTGCTGTTTCATTAGGTACACTTCTTATTGCCTATAAATGTTTTTAAAGGACTAATGATTAAATTATGGATAATACTCATACAAACACCCCTATTGCAGATGATAAAACACTCGTCGCTGGCGTTTCACCGCGAAAAACCACTGCGCCTATCAATTTAATTGGTAAATGTCTCAAAAATCGATACCTAATAGAATCACTCATCGGCTCTGGTGGAATGAGCGATATATACAGAGCGAAAGATTTACATTTAGAAACAGCCGGAATTAATGAGCCTTATGTTGCCATTAAAGTGCTACTGCAACAGTTTTCATCTATTCCAGAAGCAAAACAAATTTTAATTAAAGAAGCAAAAAAAACACAGCAACTTTCTCATCCAAATATTATTAGAGTTTATGATGTAGATTCACATGATGGTTTTCATTTTATTATCATGGAGTGGTTAGACGGTGAAACACTCGATCAAGTAATTAAACGTTCTAAACCTATGGGATTACCTTTTAAAGGCGCTAATAATTTAATTCAACAAATTGGGGCGGCTCTTATTTATGCTCATAAAATGGGGATTGTTCATACAGATTTAAAACCTTCTAATATTATTTTAACAAGACAAGGTAATATTAAAGTGTTTGATTTTGGTGTTGCAAGCGCACTGCAATTAAACTTTGATAAATATGCTATACAAAATAATGACCTTTCATCTCCGTTAAGTGGGTTTACCCCCGCTTACGCAAGTTTTGAACAATTAGAAGGTAAAGCGCCTTGTGCAGCTGATGATATTTTTGCTTTTTCTTGTATTATTTACGAGCTTTTATCATGTAAACACCCTTACCAGCGCATAGCAGCAAATAAAGTAGACTTAACTAAAACACCATTAAAAAAACCAAAACACTTAAATTGGCTTTTATGGCCCAGTTTGAAAAAAGGCCTAGCAATACATAAAGAACAACGTTGCGATAATATTCAAAAAATAAATGATGCTTTTTCTCAAATAATTTGGCCTAAAGTGCTAACGGCATCAGCGGCTATTATTATTGCAACGGCAACATTTCAAGTTTATCAAACCCAACAAAATGAGATAAAAAACCTTAATGTACTTATCACATTAAACGATAATGAACAAAGTAAATTGAATGCATTTAAAAACTTGTCAACAATCGATTTATTAGCGCAATTAGATAATATTCCCACAGAACAAAGACTATTAAAACAAGGCTTACTTCGAGAACACCGACAATCAATTATCAATATTTCTGAAAAACGAATCATGAACGTGGCAAAAGACCCTAGTGGAATATACAAAGATTACGATCAAGTTGATTTTATTCTTGCTAATGCTCTTAACATTTTTCCTGACTCTGTTCGATTAAATCAATTAAAAAATGAAGCCAGCACAAGCCGCATAGCTATAGTTGATGCATTGTCCGAACGCCTAAATTTACTGTTACTTCAAGGTAGATATAACGAAAAAGACGACAATAGCATAGAAAAAATAATCAATGATTTAAGCTTTGTAGACCCTACATTTAAGTTTAAGCCTGAAGAAGAAGTTTTTGCTATTTATAACGACAACTTTAATCTAGCGTTGACAGAGCATAATGTTGATAGAATTACCTTACTAATTACAGTGGGTGAACTTGCCTTTACTCATTATGCTGATGCCAAACCCCTATTAGATTTTGGCAAAAAAATGAAGTCATCCGTTGCTGAATTAGCTAAGTATAATGAAGACATTGAAGTCGGAAGATCTACCGATTACCCCTACGAAGCTGCTGAAGTTTTTTACAAGTCAACATTTACTCAGTTTAACTATGAACTTTCACTGGTTGTGAATCCAAAAGAGTTAATGAAAATTGATGACAAAATTGGTGAATTAGAGCTACAACTACCAACAGATTTTTCCCCCTTAATCGCAATTAAGAAAAAAATGGCAGGTTCGTATCTTAATTATGGTAACCAATATTTAGAGAAAAAGAATTTCAAAACAGCTAGACAATTAATTAAAAGAGGCAATGAACTTTATACACTTATTAATTAATATAAAACCGTAATATATTTATATTAATGTCAATGGAATAATAATTTTTAATAGTGCACATAAGCTATTGTACGCACTACTTTATAAGGCATAAAAATTCATGGAATTAATTTTTGAAATAGTTAGTTATCATCGACTTTCTCCCGAACAAACTTCAAAAATGAGTATAAGTAACACCCTTACTTTTGGTCGTTCTGAAAATAATGATTGGCATTTACCTGATCCAGAGAAAATTGTCTCTGGACATCATGCCCGTGTTGAAAAACGAGCAGACGGTTTTTATATCTATGATTTATCAACCAATGGCTTATACATCAACAGAGCTGTAGAAGCGCTTGGTACTACAAATACTCACAAATTGTGTGAAGGTGATTTATTAACTTTTGGTGACTATGAAGTCTCAGTTTCGCTTGTAAATAAAGCAGTAACTAATGAAGCTATACATAGTACTCCATCAATTGCTCAACCCTCATTAACCCAGAGTAACAAACCAATCATAAGTTCTCCTGTTCAAGGTATTGCCCCGAGTACTTTATTTGGTGATCAACCATTAGTACCAAATAACGCATCGAATATATTGGTGACTAATGACCTAAATGACCATTTTGATGTACCGCAACCTATACCTGAAGAATGGGACACAAATATTCTTAAATCTAAAATGACGAATAACCCTGTTTTTGATGAACCAGTTAATCCAGCCAGTGCACCTTCGGCTCCTTTACATACAGAAACGGCAATACCTGTTAAACCAGTAGAAACCACCCAAAAGCAATATAAAAGCCCCGTTGCTGCAACTAACACAAATTTTGACGCCTTTATTAAGGGGTTAGGTATTTCTGAGTTAATCAAATCAGAACAACTAGATGATGAACTGCTCTTTGAAATGGGTCAAAGTATGCAATTAATGTTAATGGGTTTAGTTGAGTCATTAAGAACTCGTTCAGCATTAAAAAGTGAATTTAGAATTAACCAAACCACTTTTCAACAGCAAGAGAACAATCCACTAAAATTTTCAGCGACAATAGACGACGTTTTTCATAATTTATTTTTAAAACGAAGCTCAAGTTTTTTACCGTCATCAAAAGCAATTACAGAAGCCTTTAATGATACAAAAAAACACGACATAGCCCTTACGGCAGGTACAATGGGCGCTATTGAAGGCATATTTAAGCAACTTGCGCCAACCGAAATAGAGAAAAAAGACTTAAAGGATTCTGTATTTGATCAGTTAATTCCAGGCCAAAAACAATTACGTTACTGGAAAACATATCAAAGTTTACATAAGGACATGGTCAATGAAATCGCTGCTAATGGCAGTTCAGTGTTATCAGATGACTTCGTAAGAGCATATGATAAGAAAATTAAATCATTATAAGTATTAGTAGGTAAAAATGACTTTAAAACATATAATTCTAACCCTGTTCGTTTCAATTAATATAATATTAATTGCAAGTTGTACGACCATAAACGCAATCATACCACCATCAACCGATATCAATTTTAACGCATCAGCTGATATCAATCCAGATATGAACGGTAGAGCTTCCCCTGTTGTCATCAAAGTTTTTGAGTTATCTTCACGTACAATCTTTGATACTCAAGATTTTTTTACACTATATGAATCACCTGAAGACATTTTGGGACCAGATTTACTTAAGAAAGATGAATTAGAACTACAACCTGAAGAGTTACAGCAATATAAAATGGTATTAAATAAAAATACGCGTTATGTAGGTTTTGTTGTTGCTTATCGAAACATTGATAGCTCTCGTTGGCGTTCAGTTATTGAGGTTTCTCCAACGGGCTACGATAATTTCACGATGAATATTGAAAAATTAGCTATTTATAACAGTAATAAATAAAGTAAAAGAAGGATTTTATGAGTGATTTCAGCCCAGTAGCATGGACAGAAGGAATGTTCTTACGTCCGCAGCATATGCAACAACAAGAACGCTATCTGCAGTTTCAACAAGCAAGAATTAACGCCAAAACAACCCCTTTTTCTTGGGGAATATTTGATCTCGATATTGATCACAGTCTACTCTCTTTAGGACAGTTCCGACTCAATAGTGTTGAGTGTCTTTTTCCAGACAATACACTAGCTATTTTACCCGAACAGGGCTTGTTACCTGAAGCCATTAGTATACCTTCAGGCACGTTAGATCAATTAATTTACCTAGTATTGCCCATCAGCAAAAGTACTGGTTTAAATATTTCAAATGGAGAAGAAACCTTAATCACTCGTTATCATTATCATGATCATAATATTATCGATACAACGATTGGCTCTGACGCGACTGAAGTGCTACAGATAGGTAAACTACATTGCCAATTTAAGTTGCAAGATGAAGACCGCTCTGGCTATGTTTCCATTGCAATCGCCCGTATTATTGAAGTATCAGAAGAAGGTGTTATCTCATTAGATAAGAAGTTTATTCCCGCCTGTTTATCTATTGACAATATTCAGGGGCTAGTCAAGGTAACGCGAGAGATAAAAGGCATGATAAACCAACGCGCAGACGCAATAGCCGCACGACTCTGCCAAGCACAAGGCTCTTCAAGTTCTATATCAGATTTTTTAATGTTGCAATTACTAAACAAATACCAGCCATTATTTGAGCATTATAACTTAATGTCAGGTATTCATCCCGAAGCCTTATACCGTACTATCATTACTTTTTCAGGTGAGTTAGCAACCTTTAGTGCCTCAGACAAACGGTCTCCTGAATTTCCTAAATATCAGCATGACAACCTTTGTTATGTTTTTAGCAATGTGATGGCAAGTATCACACAAAGCTTAAGTACGGTATTAGAACAAACAGCTATAGAGTTACCATTAGAAAAAAGCCAATACGGTATTTATTTTACACCAATACATGATAAAAATTCTTTAGAACATGCTGACTTTATCATTGCAGTAAAAGCTGCATTACCAAACGAAGAAGTGCGCAAACGTTTACCTGCGCAAATCAAAATAGGCTCAGTTGAAAGCATAAGAGAACTCGTAAATAATCAACTTCCTGGTATTGGTATTATTGCGTTACCGGTAGCACCAAGACAAGTACCTTACCATGCTGGTTATCATTATTTCCAACTAGACAAACAAAATAGTCATTGGTTAAAACTACACGCAAGTGGCGGTATTGCACTCCACCTTTCTGGACACTACCCTGACCTTGAAATAGAACTTTGGCAAGTTAACCAATAATCTAAGTCTATAACCAAAGAATCAATATTAATTGGTTTTCCACTCTATACAAAGATGATCAAAAAAGGTGAGTGTAATTTTTTATTGCACTCACCTTCATCAAAATGTTTTTTAAACTAATTTAAGTACAACTGTGGTTACAAGCATATTAGCGCTTATACTCACTATTTTACGCGTTACTGTTCTCCAGCTAATTTATCAGCAAGATATAGCCATGTTGGCAATACGGTATCAGGATTTAGTGACACACTGTCTATTCCTTGCTCAACTAACCAAGCAGCAAAGTCTTCATGATCTGACGGTCCTTGACCGCAAATACCAACATACTTGCCACGTTTTTTACAAGCACTGATAGCCATAGACAATAAAACTTTTATCGCAGGGTTACGTTCATCAAACAAGTGAGCTATTAATCCTGAATCTCTATCTAAACCAAGTGTTAGTTGGGTTAAATCATTAGAGCCTATTGAAAAACCATCAAAGTAATCAAGAAATTGATCCGCAAGCAAGGCGTTTGAAGGTAATTCACACATCATGATGATACGCAACCCATTCTCACCACGCTTTAAACCATGTTCGGCTAAAATATCAATTACCTGTGACGCTTCTTCCAATGTTCTCACAAACGGGATCATAACTTCAACATTGGTTAAATCCATCTCGTTTCTTACACGTTTAATGGCTTCACACTCAAGTGCAAAACAATCACGGAAATCTTTAGAAATATAGCGAGCAGCCCCACGATAACCAATCATGGGATTTTCTTCGTCTGGCTCATACTCTTCGCCACCAACTAAATTAGCGTATTCATTTGATTTAAAATCAGACATACGCACAATCACTTTTTCAGGTGAATACGCTGCGGCTAACGTAGAAATACCTTCAGTCAATTTGGCAATATAGAACTCAACAGGGCTGTCATAACCTGCAATAATATCACTGATTTCATCTTTTAAATCTGCTGATTGTTCATCAAAATTCAATAACGCTTTCGGGTGAATACCAATCATTTTGTTGATAATAAATTCTAAACGGGCTAAACCAACACCAGCATGAGGTAATTTAGCAAAAGCAAAGGCACGGTCAGGATTCCCCACATTCATCATAATTTTTAGTGGTAACTCTGGCATAGCATCAATTTCTGATGTTGTTACCGTGTAATCAAGTTTTCCTTGATAAATAAAACCAGTATCACCTTCAGCACAAGACACCGTGATATCATCACCTGTAGCAATTAAACTGGTGGCATTACCGCAACCGACAACAGCAGGAATACCCATTTCACGTGCAATAATTGCCGCGTGGCAAGTTCTACCACCACGGTTAGTTACAATAGCTGATGCACGTTTCATGATAGGTTCCCAATCAGGGTCTGTCATGTCAGTAACCAGTACATCGCCAGGTAAAATTTTGTCCATTTCATCTAACGAAGCTAAAACTTTTGCTTCACCACTGCCAATTTTATGACCAATTGAACGACCTTCACAAATCACATTTGCACTGGTATGTAACTGAAATTGTTCCATTACATTTGAATTTTCGCGACTTTTTACTGTTTCTGGACGTGCTTGAACAATATAAAGTTTTTGATCTAAGCCATCTTTTGCCCACTCAATATCCATTGGGCGACCATAATGTTTTTCAATAATCACCGCTTGTTTTGCTAATTGTTGTACTTCATCGTCTGTTAGTGAAAAACGATTTGAGTCTTGCTCATCAATATCAACAATTTCAACCTGTTTATTGTGTTCTTGTGACTCGGTATACACCATTTTGATAGCTTTACTACCAATATTACGGCGAATTACTGCTGGCTTACCTTTAGCTAAGGTTGGTTTATGAACATAAAATTCGTCTGGGTTAACAGCACCCTGCACTACCATTTCACCTAAACCGAAACTTGAGGTGATAAAAACAACATCTTCAAAGCCTGATTCAGTATCAATAGTAAACATAACGCCAGAAGCTGAAATATCACTACGCACCATGCGTTGAATACCCGCAGATAAAGCAACGCCACGATGGTCATAACCTTGATGTACCCGATATGAAATAGCACGGTCATTAAAAAGCGAAGCAAATACGTGTTTAATGGCAACCATTACAGCATCTAAACCACGCACGTTAAGAAAAGTTTCTTGTTGACCAGCAAAAGAAGCATCTGGCATGTCTTCAGCTGTTGCCGACGAACGCACAGCAAAAGAAGCATCGGCAGTAAAATCACCCGCTAACTTATTATAAGCCTGTTCTATATCTTGTTGCATTTGTGGTAAGAATGGCGTGTCGATAATCCATTGACGAATGGTTTCCCCACTCTTTGCTAACGCATTTACATCATCAACATCAAGGGTATCTAGTAATTGGTATATTTTTTCATTTATGCCACTTTGCTCAAGGAACTCGTTAAAAGCAAAAGACGTTGTCGCAAAACCTGTCGGCACTTGTACACCTACATTTGCCAAATTTGAAATCATTTCTCCAAGTGATGCATTTTTTCCGCCAACGCGATCAACATCACCCATTCCCAAGTTTTCATACCAAAGCACATTCTCTTGCACAACAATTCTCCATTAAGAAGTCAGTAAAAGGTTAAATTTGTTTATTTATTTGTAGCTAAATACATTCTACACTGCCAACTATTGAAACAAAACGTTAAAATGAAAGATAATGTAAAAGTTTTCTTTGAATATCTCAAAAAATAACTCTATAAGGATTCACATGCGCACTGCATTTTATATTTCTGACGGTACAGCAATCACCTCTGAAGTTTTCGGCCATGCATTACTCTCATTATTTCCAACTGAATTTGAGCATCAAACCATCTCCTTTGTTGAAACAATCGAAAAAGCTAATGAAACAAAAGAAAAAATTAATAAAGCCACAGCTCGTTCTAAAGAGCCTGCGTTGGTTTTTCATACCTTTGTAAATAATGATATTCGTGAAATAATAGATAGTTGCGACGGGGTTATTTTTAATTTTTTAGAGCATTTTGTTGAACCTTTAGAAAAAAAATTAAATATGAAAGCTAAACCTAAGGCTCACAGAACACACAGTATTCATGAAAACAGTTACGACTACAGAATAGAAGCCGTTAATTATGCCTTAGCCAATGATGATGGTTCGGTAGTAACCAATTATGAAGATGCCGATGTTATTTTAGTTGGTGTTTCTCGATCAGGTAAAACACCAAGTTCATTGTATTTAGCGCTTCAGTACGGCATTAAAGCCGCAAATTACCCATTTACCGACGATGACATGGATGAACTTAAACTACCCGAGTTTTTAAAACCCTATAAAAAGAAATTATTTGGATTAACCATCGACGCTCAACGATTAATTGATATTCGTGAAGGGAGAATGTCAAACTCAAAATATTCATCAGCTAGGCAGTGTAAAATGGAGGTGAGAGAAGTAGAAAAACTCTATAAAAAAGAAAAGATTCCTTTCATTAACACCACTAAATTTTCAGTAGAAGAGATCACTGCAAAAATTCTCAATGAAACAGGACTGCAAAGATATAAATACTAAATTGAAAAAAAACGCTCAAACTATATCAACTTTTAAGACGTTATATTGTTAAAATATTTCACATTATCGTTAAATTTAGCTATGTTAGCGCCCATAATTTAGTTTATACCAAATCACTTGAATTATTTCCCTCTTATCCCCTCTTAGTGATAGCTAAAAGGCTTAAAGGGAAGTTATTGATTAATAAATAATACTTATTTTATTTATTAATCTACTTGGTATTACATGCATAAGCACTCTTAATATTTCATAATATTTTGTTCTTTTTTGAGAATAAGAATACTCAAAAAGAGAGTGCTCAATAAAAAAAAAATAATATGACAATTAAAACAGATGAATTACGAACAAGTTTGATTGAAAACTTAGTGTCTCCAGCCCAACTAGCAGAGCAAATTCCCCTTACTAAAAAAACAGCAGACTTTATCATGAAAAGTCGTCAAGAAGTTGAAGCTATTATTAGTGGTGACGATAAACGCTTGTTAGTGATAATAGGCCCTTGCTCCATACACGATACCAAAGCGGCTATTGACTATGCTGAACGACTAAAAACATTACGAGATAAATATAATAACGAATTATTAATTGTTATGCGTGTTTATTTTGAAAAACCGCGTACAACTGTTGGTTGGAAAGGCCTTATTAGTGATCCTGATTTAGACAAATCATTTCATGTAGCAAAAGGCTTAAACCTTGCCCGCCAATTATTGGTTGATATTAATGCTATGGGCTTGCCTGCAGGCACTGAATTTTTAGACATGGTTACAGGTCAATATATCTCTGATCTCATCAGCTGGGGTGCTATTGGCGCTCGTACCACTGAAAGCCAAGTACACAGAGAACTTGCTTCAGCACTTTCCTGCCCTGTAGGTTTTAAAAATGGTACTGACGGTAATGTTAAAATAGCCTTAGATGCCATAAAAGCGGCAAGCGTTCCTCACGTACTTTATTCACCAGATAAAAGTGGTCAAATGTGTATTTATCGTACCCATGGCAACCCTTTTTCGCATGTGATTTTACGCGGAGGTAAAGTACCTAACTATCATCCTGAAGATATAAAAGATACACGTGATAAATTAACAAAAGCAGAACTAAATACTGGCATTATGGTTGATTGTAGTCACGGTAATAGTTACAAAGATCATAACAAACAAATTGATGTTGCTCGCTCACTTGCTCAACAAATCACACAAGGTGACAACAGTGTGTTTGGCGTTATGATTGAGAGTTTTATTGAAGCAGGAAATCAAACAGTAAAAGCAGATTCCCCACTGGTTTATGGTAAGAGTATTACGGATGCTTGTATTGATTTAACCGTGAGTGAAGAAATATTAGTCCTATTAGCTGATGCGGTAAAACAAAAACAATAATATTGTGCAGGGTTGATAAATATCATAACAATGATTTTATTAACCCTAGTAAATAATACTAATTATTAAAATGATGCTATTCAAGAGCCTTTATTTGTCATTAACGTCTATTTACTATTCCTCTACCATCATATAATTAGTACTTTCATCAAAAATCAAACCATGTTGATTTATATGTTTCTCGTAATCTTCTACAGATAAAGGTTTTGAAAAATAGAACCCTTGAAACTCTTGACAACCAATACTTGACATAACTTCAACTTGTTCTTGAGTTTCAACGCCTTCAGCTACACATTGTATATCTAATTCCTTGCACATAAAAAGTATAACTTTGGCTAACTTAATTTGTCGTGAAGACGTTGTAATTTTGTTTATTAAAGATCTATCTAATTTAAGTTTATCAATGGGGAAATCAGCTATTCTAGATATATTTGAATAACCAACACCAAAATCATCTATTGAAATAATAAAACCCCAAGACTGCAATGACTTTAATAAGTTAATAGAATACTCTTGATTCGTTTCAAGAGCTGTTTCAGTTAGCTCTAACTCAATTTGTTGTGGATTAATAGTAAAATCAGCTAAATTTTTCACTAAATTTGACATGAATTTAGGTTTATTAAAATTAATCAATGAGATATTTATTGCTACAGTGACCGTTTCTACACCGTCATTATTCCATGTTGATAATTGAGAACATACATTTTTTATTACAAAATCAGTCAAGCGATCAATCATACCGTACTCTTCCGCTATCGGAATAAATATGGCGGGCGAAATAGTTCCAATTGTGGAGCTATTCCATCTTGTTAATGCTTCTAGCCCAATGCATTTCCCATTGGCTAGCACTTTGGGTTGATAAAAAATATCTAATTCATCTGATTTTAATGCTTCATCAAGCAATATTGATATTTCATACTTCTCTATAAAGAGTTTCGACTTTAATTCGTTATAACAGTTAAATGGATTATTTTTATTTGACTGTTTTAAAGCACTAATTGCATTATTAAGAACTGTTTCACAAGTTTGAACCTTTTCTGAAAAAGCATCACAGCCAAATATAAATGAATGTTTAAACTTTGAATGTTTAAACTCAAAACTAGAATCTAGATCAGGCTTAATCTGATTAAGAATTTTAGTTTTAAGAACTTTCTTTGATGGAGTATTCATCAATAAAGCAAGCTGATTTGAACCTATATATGCACAAGCTAATACATCATCAACTTTTTTTATTAACTGTTTGTAAGCGTCAGCTATCATTATTTTAGACGCATTTTTGCCGTATTTTAATTGAAAATACTCGTTGTCTGCATTTTGCAATACAATAATATATGAATATTTTTTATAGGTGGGATACTTACTAAGAAGATGCTTACATTTTAATTCAAACCATAACTTGTTAGGCAAACTAGTATGCTTGTCAAAATAGCGTAAACGCTTGTTTTCCTGCTCAGTTTCTAATAAATCATTTTTCAAATGTTCTTCTTTTGTGCAGTCATTAAATTCATAAACAATAAAGTTTGACCTAATTACCTTATGACTCGTTACTTGTACGTAAGAACCATTATATTCAATTAACGGAATACTCGCTTTTGAAAATTTTTTTTTGAAATTAAATAATATTTCCTCTAGAGTTACATTATGACCATTTGGTTGCTTTGAAAGGTTAAAAAGTTTCCTTGCTTGATTATTAAAATCTACAATTTTTCCAAACTCGTCAACAACAACTTTGATTTTACTTGATTGTGTAAAAAAAGTTCGGTATAGCTCTTTTTTTTCTTTAAGGTGGTAGGCTGAACGTAGTGTACTTTCATTAAGACGCTTTGCCGCAATACTAGTACGAGCAACAGCAAGCGGAATACAAATATTGAAAAATAAAAATAATAATATATTAATAATTCTATCAGCACTTGGTAATTGGCTGGTAACACCGCTATAGACAGAAAGATCTATATTATTAACAATCAAGTAAAGTGGAATTATATTCAATAAGGCATAAAATATGGCCGTTTTATATCCTATTATAATAAACGCTATAACTGGGCAAGTGTACATTAGCATGGAACCTACTTTAGCCAATTCAATATCAGTTAAGAATAAATTCATAACCAAACTTGCTGTGACTATTAAAAGTAGTAAGGTATGTGCGCAAAAAATATAATATAATCTACTAGCCAGTAATAAAATTATAGAAACGGAAAAAAAAACAATTGTTATCACTACTACATAAAGTAAATTAAGAGATAAAGCTGAGTTATACGTGCTAATAATAGCTATTAAAGTTATAAGCACCGCACAAAACAAAATAATTCTTAACGAGCTTATACGCCAATTGGGCATACTGTTACGCAGTGTATCATTATCCGAAAATAGAAATAATTTGTCTAAATATCGACCTGCGGTACTACTTAGCAAACTTGACTCCATTCTTACACCAAAATAGAAGATACTATTCTAAGCAATTAAACCTAAAGTTGTAAAGTGAAAATGATTTAACAGTATAAATAATAAAATCAATATATTACTTCATCAAAAACACCTGTCCATAGCGCTAACCTCCAGTTTAAAACCAAGATATATTTTGCGTAAAGGATAGAATATCCAAGCTAATTACTCTTCTCCGCTTTAGTGCCTTTTGCATCCACTAGTCTACCGTAAAAAATATGCCCATATTATTTTGATTTAGTATAATTACCTATTGTTCTCAAATTAAAGCTTACCCCTCATGTAATATTTCCTTCACTTATCTAACATAAAAATGTCACTTACTACTTTTACACTTGCTGGGTTTTAAAAATCATAAACTCATTAAAAAGTAGGAATACCATGTCTATAAGAAAAACTGTCATTGCTTTGTCAATAATATCATTATTGTCTGCTTGTCAATTTGAAGGTGATAAGGGTGATCAAGGGGAAATAGGCGCAACAGGTTCGCAAGGCATTCAAGGTGAGCAAGGAGAACAAGGACTTGATGGCGAAAATGCAATACAAAATATAAAAGTTGAAGTGGTTGGACGATTTAGCGCAGGCGGAAGCGAAATAGCAGGTAAAAGCGCTGCAGAAATTGTTCAATTTCATCAAGTGTCCAATTCGGCTTTTGCAGTAAACAGTGCACTTAATCAAATAGAAGTCATTAACTTAGCTAACCTGCCAACAACCGAGGTAGGTAATCCAATTACCGATACTAGCTTATCCTCAACGGCATTTACGTTTCCAAATCAAGTAACAGTATTATTGCCAAATAATGCAAATGAAACCATTACTTTGGGCGCAGCCAACTCTATAGCTATATTCGAAAACACCTTAGCTATTGCCGTAGAAGCTGATGATAAAACCAACGCTGGAGCTGTATTGTTTTATCAACTAAATAATCAAGGCGTTGGTACTTTCATTAAAGCAGTAAAAGTTGGTGCTTTACCAGACATGGTCACATTTACTCACGACGGTAAAAAAGTGTTGGTGGCAAATGAAGGTGAGCCAAATACCGATTATACCATTGACCCTGAGGGCTCTATTTCTGTTATTTCGATAACGAATAATTTGCCCGATAATCTCGCTAACAACATAAATTTATCAACTAACATTACTTTTAGCAGTGATCTTTTGTCTGCTAATGACTATGACACTGATGCAGAGCGAATAGCATTACTCAAACAAAGCGGATTAAAGTTAGCTGGACCTGTACACACAACTTTAGCTCAAAGCTTAGAGCCTGAATATATTAGCGTGAGTGAAGATAACCAAACAGCATTTGTGTCTTTACAAGAGAATAATGCTATTGGCATCATTGATCTCAACAACAACACAATTGAAATTAAACCATTAGGTTTTAAAAACTGGGATGAATTTCAATTAGACTTCACCAACAAAGACGAAATTGCTTCATTTAGTCACGTTAAAAACTTATTCGGCATGTACCAACCCGATACGATTACGTCGTATCAATGGAACGGAGCCACCTTTGTATTGTCTGCTAATGAAGGCGACTCACGAGATTATGACGGCTACTCTGAGGAAGTTAGAGTAAAAGACATCATCGACGTTGACGAACTAAACAAAGCCTTGTCTCCTGACCTACAAGCATTTTACGATGCAAGTGGCGGTTCCGATGGTTTGGGCCGTTTGAAAGTAACAACAGCACTTGGCGATGCGGATAACGATGGCATTTACGAGGCATTATATACTTATGGTGCACGCTCGTTTTCTATCTGGGATCAAAATATTAATTTAGTTTATGATTCAGGTGATGACTTTGGGAAAATTTCAGCTTCGGTTTTAGGCAATAACTTCAATAGTGCTCACACTGAAAATAAAGGCGATAATCGCTCTGATGATAAAGGTGGAGAACCAGAAGCCATTGCTGTAGGAAAAGTTGGCGAAAGAACCTATGGCTTTATTGCTAGCGAGCGTTCAGGTGACTTATTTATTTATGATATTACCAACCCGTTTAACGTTAGCTTTTCAGCGTTCTACAACAACCGAGATTTCAACGTTGATTTTGAGTTAGATGACGACTTAGACAACCCATGCGATCCTAACGAAGGCATGGATTGCACAATGATTTCAAGTGCAGGCGATTTAGGCCCTGAAAGCATTAAGTTTGTCAGTGCTGATGACAGCCCTACTGGCAAACCATTATTAATTATTGGTAATGAAGTCAGCGGTTCTGTCACTATTTACCAAGTCCTTACTGAATAGCATCTTACTGAACAATATATTACTGAACAGTATTTTGCTAATCACATAGTGCAATAACTACCCTAGCAACAGAGTTTGTTGCAAGGGTAGTTAATCATTATTTGATAGATTCAACCAAATGTCCGCATTAACCGAAGCTTTCTTTTTACGTTTTTTCTTACCTGTGCCTTCAGGCTTTGCCATCGGTTTAGTTTCAGCTAAGTGCTGAGAAACAGCTTCTTCATCAACTTCAAAACCAGCCACTTGCTCACGTTCGAGGCGTATTTTGTTTTTCTTTTCGATCACCTTAAAATGATGATAATCTTCATAATCAATCAGCGATAAAGCTAAACCAATTTCACCCGCACGACCACTTCGGCCAATACGATGCATGTAATCTGCAGGGCTTCTGGGTAGGTCAAAATTAATAACAACGGGTAGCTTTTCAATATCGATACCACGGGCAGCAATATCTGTGGCAATTAATACATCAATCTCCCCGGCTTTAAACGCATCAAGCACACGATTACGCGCCCCTTGTCCTTTATCACCATGAAATACCTCTGCTGCGATACCACGCTTGGCGAGTTTTCCCGCTAAATGCTCACAACTATTTTTTGCATTCACAAAAATCAGTGCTTGTCGCCATTGGTGTTGCTTAATTAAATGCGCCAACAGCGCTGTTTTCTCGCCTTTATTAACGGTAAACACACGTTGCACCAAAGTACTGGCATCGCGACTTTGCACTTGTATTTCAATAGGATTATTAAGTAACGTTTGTGTTAACGATTGAACTTGCTCTGGAAACGTTGCTGAAAATAGTAACATTTGCTTTTTCTTTGGTAATAACGCTAACAATGCTGATAATTCTTCGGTAAAACCTAAACCTAACATTCGGTCAGCTTCATCAAGCACCAAGGTGTTGACTAAATCAAGTTTAATAGCGTTACTTGAAATTAAATCAAGTAACCTACCTGGCGTTGCCACTAAAATATCGGTGCCACCTCGTAAAGCCAGCATTTGCGTATTTACTGAAACACCGCCAAACACAGCCACCGTTTTAATCGCACCGTTAAAGTGTGCCGCATAAGATTTGATGCTATCAGCCACTTGCTTAGCCAACTCGCGCGTAGGCACTAAAATAAGTTTAGCTACCGTATTGCTTTTATTAGATTTCGCTTGTGCTGTATTTGTTTGATTATTAGATAATTGCTGTAACAGTGGTAAGGCAAACGTAGCAGTTTTTCCTGAGCCTGTATTAGCCCCACCAATTAAATCTCGTCCTGCTAAAATGCTGGGAATAGCCTTCGCTTGAATAGCCGTTGGCTCTTGATAGCCTAATTCAACTAATCGTGCTAACAAAGGTGGAATAAGACCAAGTTCATTAAAATTGGCGAGTGTTTTGGTAGAGGTCATTAAATAAAGGTTCAAAGCTATAAAGAATTATTTGTTATTTTAGCGTATATATACCCACTTGAGTATGTAAAATCTAATAAACAATAATATGACCATCCCATACTTGAACAAGCAACATCAAATAATACAACGTCACCTATCTAAACTTACGTGAATCTTTAGATTGCTGGCTATCGTTACTTTACAAAGATTTAGTTTCCTAATATCCTAACGGCAATGGAATCTTAACTTAAATGGAATTTACTATGTCTTGGACAAAACTTAATAAACAAATTAATGCAAATTCACTGATGGCAATAGATGCCCTTTCATGTCGAGATTATGGCGTAAAGCTAGATTATAATTTTCCTTTTCATAAAGTTAAATTTACCTGCCAAGCCTTGGCAATGCTAGCTCAGTTAAACGATTACGACCAGCATATGGTGGCAAAAGACATAGAACACATCTGTGCACACCCTAATGCTAAAAACTCATTGAAACATAGTCGAAATCCATTACGTCGTTTATGGCGCACTAAATATCCATTCCGTAATTACCATTATTTATTGGAATACATACAGAAAGATAACCAGATTAATATTGAAGATATTCTTTTTGATGAACAATTAAACGGTCCAAAAAGTAACTTCGCCGCAGAACGCACCATGCTTTATCAAGTTGACAGGCAAACATCGGCGACATATACCAAAGCAATGGAAAAGGAAGAGCTCAAAACATTAGAAGGTGCATGGAATAGAGCACCTACCCCCACACATCAAATTAACACAACTCACGCGGCTGTTAATGGTATGCTAAATGAGTTAGATAAAGCAGCGTGGTTAATGGGTACACATTTAGATACAGCCTATCAAAGTGACAATATAAAAGCCTATACGCTATTTCATAATCCGACTGATAATTTTGGCTTAGATATAGTTGAATGTATCTTTGATAAAAGCCAAGGGCAAACATCACATAATGCCCAACACCTAGCGGCAGTTTTAGCGCAAAATCATCAGCAAGGTAAGAAAGTTAAATGGGTGGCGCACAGCCAAGGGGCTATTATATTTTGTTCTGCGTTAGAGCACTACCGCATTAAGTATGGTAAGCCGCTAACTACTCAACAACTAGCTATACATGGCTCTGGTACTAACCTTGATCGACTTCAACGTGTTGCACACAATACAGGGATGACGATTAACTCTATTCGTAACAACCCTTATGATCCAGTGGCTAATATTGGTGGTACAAATGATTTATCAGGCAGTAGCTTAGCCCGATCAATTAAATTTGGTAAATACCTCGTAGCAGATCCTGGCATTAGCCCGCATACGTTACCTTTTTTGGGGCTAAAAACCTATGCAGACCAATTGCAATTATCTGGTAATATTCCCGCAGCGACCAAAGTAAGAAAGTTTATAAAAAAACTACCTGAAGGTGATAGTAGACTATGATAAACCTATTACAACTCATTAAAGCTTTTTGGCGCGGGTTTGTTGGAGGGCCAGATTTTAATCGCTGTATCACTCATCGATTTCAATTAGAGGATAAACAATTATCTATTACTATACCTGACAGTAATGTGGTAGCCGCACCAAGTACTCTAAATACTTATTTTCCACATAATTCATCTGTTTGGTTTAAACAAAATACTAGGGAAAGTTACGACCAACATCTGTATGTTCATATGATCACTGAAAATTGGATGTACATGCCTGTAATTGCAGTCCTGCCAAGTTGTGAATACGGTATGTTTAGTTGTCAGTTACGTATTAAACAAACCGATAAAATTAATGTCTTAGACAAAGAAGCTTTAGCATGCTTTGTTATACAAGAGTATGATGATTATCATAATGGTTCCAATGGTATAAATACCAAAATACGCAAGGACACAGCTGCACAATCAATTAAAAGAGCTAATCCTTGGTCACCCGAAGCATTAGAAAACCAAATAAAATTAATTATCAATAATCGTGGCAAACCGCCTATACCTAAAGGCATCCTTAAAACATTCAATCAAACCGATTGGGTTTTTTATCAAGAAGTCAGAAATAACAGACTTTCTCGTAGTGACTTTTGCTGCTTACCCTTAAGTAAAACTAGTTTTTTAGAGGTAGAATTTAGACACAGAGTCGATCGCTCTGACAAACACAAAAAATGGGCTAAGCATGCACTTGAATCTCAAGAACGTATTATGGCGTCTATATATTTAGATGAGTTACCAGATGCAACTTTAATTGAAGGCAGTGATAAATAAGCTAATAAAAAAGGAAGGTTAATGCCTTCCTTTTTAGCTGTGTAATTTGGTGTTATACAATGTTGAGTTACACAATATTCAGATATACGATGTTTAAATAGAGTGTTTTTACATTATGTGGTGTAATTAAAGCTTAGCGAGTAACCCATCACTTGCATCTTCAATTAAATCTAGCACGTAACGAAAACCATTTGCGCCACCATAGTAGGGATCTGGCACTTCAGTTTCTTCAAAATTTTCAGCAAAATCTAAAAACAGCATGGCTTTATGGTGTAGGTGTTTAGGCGCTATTTTCTGTAAATCCTCAAGATTAGCATTGTCCATTGCTAATATAAGATCAAAGGTTTCAAAATCTTGAGCTGTTACTTTGCGTGCTTTAATACCGTCGAAAGAATAACCACGTTCAACGCCAACTTTTTGCGCTCTGTGATCAGGTTTCTCCCTAGCATGAGCCCCAACAGTACCTGCCGAATCGATTGCTAAAGACGCCCCCTGTAATTTAGCTTTGTGCCTAAAAACAGCTTCCGCACTCGGTGAACGACATATATTGCCCATACAGACAAAAAGTATACTCTTAATTTCTTTATAGTTCATAACCTTAACCATTACACTCCCTGTGTTATCTATTTATCAGCTGTTTGAAACTATTTTGGGCTGTTTTGCTTTAAAGGTAAAGTATAATTTTTAGCAATCAAATTTCAAGTAAACTATAAAATTTGATTATTGTTCAAAATGCTTTTATCAATAAGTTGTTTTAATAAATTAGCGCACTTAAGTTTCAAATGTTCCCTAAGTAATCTAACGGCTGGTGTTATTGATTGCCTACTGGGACAAATAAGCCATAGTTCGGTCGGCTTGGGCTTAAACCCCGTTAAAATAGGTACAATATTGTTTGCTAATAAATCGGTAGACAAATCTAAACTTGATTTAGTGGCAATTCCTTTACCAGCAACGCACCAACGCCTAACTATTTCAGCATCATTTGAAATACGATCACTTTTCATTTTAACGCTAATTACACCATCATAATCTTGGTGAGTAAATTCCCAAACATCATTCACCATGTCACGTAATTGATATAAAAGCCCATTATGATTAATTAAATCATTGGGGTGTGTCGGTTCACCAAATTTATCTAAATAGCTTTGTGTGGCACAAAGTATTCTTGGTACATTACAAATTTTAAAACCATATAAGCCGCTATCATCAGGCGAACCATATCGAAAAGCAATATCAACGGGATCACGGTAAAAGTCGATTTTACTATCACTCATGTGTAATTTTACGCTCACCCCCGAATATGTCTGCATAAACTCATCAAGCCAAGGTAGAATGATATTGCGCCCTAAATCAGACGGCACCGAAATTCTTAACTCACCGTCAACAATATCTAAATCTTCTTTTACATTTTGTCGTGCCAAATCAAGCATCTGTAACGCTTGTTCGCAATTGGGAATATAACGTTCACCTGCGGCAGAAAGTCGCAATTGTCTGGTTGTTCTAATAAACAACTCTGCACCAAGCGACTTTTCAACTCGTTTAACTGCCGCGCTAGCAGTTGCTGTAAGCATATTCAAACATTCGGCCGCTGCCGTAATACTACGAAATTCAGCCACTTTCAAAACCACGTTTAAATCTTCTAATTGCATAATTGTCAAATAATTATTGATAATGATTCAATTATTATGCTGTTTTTATTTTACCTTACAAGCTTTATTATAGCGTCATTAGATAAAACGTCTTAAAGCAATCCTGCTAACCCAATGGAGAAACATCATGAAAGCAATTGGCTATAATCAAGCTTTACCTCTAACAGATCCTGCATATTTAATTGATATTGAACTTCCTCAACCTCAAGCATCAGGCCATGATTTATTAGTACGCATTAATGCAGTTGCTGTAAATCCTGTGGATTGCAAAATCCGAAAACGAGTTACGCCTGAATCAGGTCAACACAAAGTACTTGGTTGGGACGCTGTTGGTGAAGTAGTTGCCGTTGGTGAACGAGTAGAAAATTTTAAACCTGGTGATAACGTTTTTTATGCTGGTGATTTAAATCGTCAAGGCTGTAACGCAGAATATCAATTAGTTGATGAACGCATTGTCGGTAACAAACCTAAAAGTCTATCGAATAGCGAAGCAGCAGCCTTACCACTAACCGCTATTACCGCTTGGGAATTACTCTTTGAACGTTTAGCAATTAAAGCAACGCAACCGAGCATAACAACGTCGTCAAATGAGGTGCTTTTAATTGTAGGTGCCGCAGGTGGCGTTGGTTCAATTTTAGTGCAATTAGCGAGCAAATTAACGGGGGCAACAGTTATAGCAACAGCCTCACGCGAAAGCTCTGCAACTTGGGTAAAATCTTTAGGTGCTGATCACGTAGTTGATCATTCTAAACCTTTGGCGAGCCAAATTAAACAATTAGGTATTGGACCAGTAACACACATTGCTAGCTTAACTCATACTGATTCATACTTAGACAGCTATGTTGAGATATTAACCCCAATGGGAAAAATCGCCTTAATTGACGATCCACAAAATCTTGATATTACTAAACTTAAGCCTAAGTGTATTTCTTTGCATTGGGAGTTTATGTTTACGCGCTCAATGTTCAAAACAACAGATATGAATGAACAACATAATTTGCTTAATAAAGTGGCTGACTTAATTGATCAAGGTTTATTAAAAACCACCCTAGGTAAAAATTTAGGTGTAATTAATGCTAAAAATTTAAGTGCTGCACATGGAACACTTAAGTCAGGTAAATCGATAGGTAAAATAGTGTTGGAAGGTTTCTAGTCTATAACCTTTAGGTTGGATTTCAATCCGACAAAAGGGGCAATAAATTACCCCCTACAGTAGGTTGGATTTCAATCCGGCAACGTGGTCAAGGGGGCAATAAATTACCCCCTACAGTAGGTTGGATTTTAACCCGACAAAAGAGGCAATAAATTACCCCCTACATTGGTTTTAAAACTTAATTATCACTGGCTGTTCGAGAAGAGCAATAGTATTTCAATAAACCTTTTGTTGAACTGTCATGAGTTTCTTTAATTGTATTGGTAGAAAGCTCTTTTACTATTTCATTGGCTAAGCCTTTACCCAATTCAACGCCCCATTGATCAAACGAACATATTTGTAAAACAATCCCTTGAACAAATATTTTTTGTTCATATAAAGCAATTAAACTGCCCAATGATTTAGGTGAAATACGCTTCATTAACAAGGTGTTAGTTGGACGATTACCCTTGTGAACTTTATGCGGAGCCACTTTATCAATATAAGATTTAGGATGGCCTCTTGCCGCCAGATCGTCACGTACTTGCTGTTCATTAACCCCAGACATTAAGGCTTCAGTTTGTGCAAAAAAGTTAGCCATTAAGGTTTCATGATGACCTTGCACTGGCGTAACACTTTCTACCGACCCGATAAAGTCGGCTGGCACAACGTTATTACTTTGGTGTAAATATTGATAAAAAGCATGTTGCCCATTTATACCTAATTCACCCCAAATTGACGGCACGGTTGGGTAATCAATTTCTTCACCATCCCAAGTAACTGATTTACCGTTACTTTCCATTTCTGCCTGTTGCATATAAGCAGACAGCATATGTAAATGCTGATCATAAGGTAATATTGCCTGAGACTGCGCGCCCAAAAAGGTACAGTTCCACACGCTTAACAAGGCTAAAATTACGGGTGCGTTCTGTTCTAATGGGGTTTGGCAGAAATGTTCATCTATTTCATGCGCACCGTCTAATACCTCAAGAAACTTCTCAAAACCAATGTCCAGCGCAATAGGTAAACCAATAGCAGACCATAAAGAAAACCGTCCGCCAACCCAATCCCACATATCAAAAATATTGTCTTTATCTATACCAAAGGCCATCGCATTTTCTTTATTAGCACTAACGGCAACAAAATGTTTTGCTACCGACTTTTTACTAAATGAAGACGACGTTAACCAGTTAACCGCCGTCATAGCATTGGTCATGGTTTCAGTGGTCGTAAATGTTTTACTCGACACAATAAATAACACGCGTTCTGGATTTAAAGGACGAAGCACTTCAGCAATTTGAGTACCGTCAACATTCGACACATAATGTACCTGAACGCTGTGATCACTATAATGCTTTAAAGCTTCGGTAACCATTTGAGGACCAAGGTTTGAACCACCAACGCCAATATTTACAATATCGGTAATACGCTTTCCAGAGTAACCCAGCCATTTTCCTTGCCTAACTTGTTCGGTAAACGCGTGCATTTTTTCAAGCGCTTTTTCAACATCAAGCGTAATATTTTTACCGTCGAGCATAATCGGTTTTTTATCTCTATTACGAAGCGCTACATGTAACACTGCTCTGTCTTCGGTTCTATTAATACGATCACCATTAAACATTTTTTCGCGCCACTGCTCTACTTCACATTCTTTTGCCAAATCAATTAAATGAGCAATGGTTTTATCTGTTATCAGATTTTTAGAATAATCGAGTAATAATGACGGAAGTTGAATGGAAAACTTTGAAAAGCGTTCACTGTCTTGCGTGAACAGATCATTCATATGTTGTGTTTTCATTTCATTCGCGTGTTCAACCAGTGCTTGCCAGCTGGGAAGTAGTGTTCTTTTTAATGCTTGGTTATCTTTGCGCATAGTTATACTCTAATAGTAATGAGTTAATGTAATAATGAATATGAAACTATTATAAAACTGATAAATTACATAAAGTTTAATTCTCTCTATTTTTTTATTTTTTTGGCCATATACCTGGTTCAGTTTCTCCTTGTATTTCTACATCATCTAATGAAAAAGTAATTTTATCACTTGAATGTAGCTTTTGCCGAAAATCTTTTGTTAAATTAATCACCGTAGGCGTTAGTAAAATAATGGCGTATATGTTCACCAAGGTCATTAATCCTAAGGCCATATCAGCTAAACCCCACACTTCCTTTAACGTGGCACTTGCGCCCCAAAACACCATAATTAAATAAATACTTGTATAAAAAAGCCGCCCAGCTTTATTGTCTAATTTAAATAAATGCAAGTTACTTTCTGCATACGCATAGTTAGCAACAACAGACGTAAACGCAAATAAGGTAATAGCGGCAGCAACAAAGTAATTACCGCCAGCACCAAAATGACTCGTCATTGCATTTTGGGTCATGCCTATGCCTTCCATTTCACCACTAATACTAATATCTGACAACAAAATAACCACAGCGGTACAACTACAAAGCACCATAGTGTCTAAGAAAACCCCTAACATTTGCACATAACCTTGAGCAACAGGGTGATTAGGAACCGGAGAAGCACCTGCCGCCGCATGAGGTACACTACCCGCACCCGCTTCATTTGAATACAAGCCACGTTGAATGCCATTTTTTATAGCCGCACCTAATGCGCCTGCACCTGCTTCATTTAAACCAAAAGCTGATGAAAAAATATCCATGAACATAGAAGGTAACAATTGAATGTTCATCAACGTAATAACGATAGCCGTACCAACAAACGCTAACCCCATAAACGGCACAATAAGTTCTGCAAAGCGAGCAATACTACGCATTCCACCCACTACAATACTACCCGCAAGTAAGGCAATAACAGCCCCTGAATATTCACGAGGAATAGTAAACGTATTATTTAACGCATCGGCAATAGTATTGGCTTGCATGGCACTAAAAGTTAAACCGTATCCTAAAAAAAGACACAATGAAAAAAGCACAGCAAGCCACGGTTTATTCAACCCAGAACGAATATAATAGGCAGGACCGCCTCTAAATTCTTTGTGTTCATCACGCACTTTATACAGCTGACCAAGCACACTTTCTGCAAAGCCAGTTGCCATACCTAACATGGCAATTACCCACATCCAAAATACTGCGCCGCTGCCCCCTAATGAAATAGCCATGGCAACACCCGCTAAATTACCCGTGCCTACACGGGCAGAAAGCCCAGTACACAGTGCTTGAAACGAACTAATTCCTGACTTGTCAGACTGAGTACTGCCCTTCATTACCGTAAACATGTATTTAAATTGTAATATTTGGATCCAACGAAGCTTAAACGAAAACCAAAAACCAGCAAAAAGTAGCAAGTAAATTAATATTTGACCTTGGCCCCATAGCACATTGTTAATAGAGCTTACAATTTCATTAATCATTACTTTCCTCTTTTATTGTTATTTTTTGTTGTTCTTCATACACTAAGCCCCAGTTTACAATGATATAGCGATGTAGACAGTTGAAGATATTACTAAATTTAAAATATCATAATATAGATTAACAAGAATACAATTATCTTTTTGATAAATGTATTCCAGCCAACATACATCGCACTGACCCACCAGCAAGTTCAATTGCAGAAACATCAAGTGGTACTAGCTTTACACTGTTTTCAAGCAGGGCTATTTGCTCAACGGTTAACGCAGCGTAAGCCTTTCCTGAAAGTGCTAATATACGGCCAGATTTCCCAGTTAATTCAAGGGCATTACCACAAAAAGCATTTATTTGTTGTTCAGTTAAACTAATTATACGTTTACCTGCACTTTCAAACCGTTGAATAATTTGCGCACGTCGTTTTGGATCAGTCATCATCTCAAACCCAGCCATCACAAAATCACTGCCAATACACATTAAAACATTGGTGTGATAAACAGAAACCCCTTGCCAGTCTTGTGCATCAAAAACCATAGGTTCATAATTAAAGTGCGTACAGAAACGCTCAAGCACATGGGAATCTGTTCGCTTAGACCGAACAGCATAAGCAATACGTTCTATGTGATCTAAGACCATTGCCCCCGTACCTTCAAGAAATATGTCATCATATTCCAACCCCGAATAATCAACGATATCTTGAACCCGGTAATCTTTTTTTAACAGATCAATAATATCCGAACGACGTTCTTTTCTGCGGTTTTTAGCATACATAGGGTAAATAGCAATTTGCCCCCCTGTATGTGTTGAAAACCAATTATTAGGAAACACTGAATCTGGTGTTTCTTCGCCTTCGTCTTCAAACCTATGTACAGTAATACCCTCAGCTTCAAGTATTTTGCCCACGGCTGACACCTGTTCGTAAGCTTGTGTTTTTATTTGTTGTTTATTCAATAACGTTTTCCCTTGAAAACTATTATCGAGCTCCGTTTCTTCATTTGGATAAAAATGATGCGGACGAATCATAACAACCGCACTAGGCGCCTGTGGAAATAATGACATGGTTTCTCCCGTAATCGATGATGTTGACAACACTTATACCGTTAAACCAAATAAGTTTCGTGGATTTTCTGGATTTGCTAACAACTCAAGCTGTGCACAATTACCCTGTTTTTTCACAAGATCATAAACGAACCTAAGCGCTGAATAATCTTCAACCGCAAAACCAACTCCATCAAAAATGGTCAGTTGCTGATCAAAAGTTCTACCGGGCTTTTCACCTCGAATAACATGATACATTTCAGTAATCGTCGAGTTTGCAGGCAGTTGCTGAATATCACCTTCAATACGTGTTTGCGGCTCATATTCAATAAAAACATCGGCACGATTTAATAAATCAGCAGCAAGTTCCGTTTTACCTGGGCAATCACCACCAATCGCATTTACATGAACACCGTCTGAAACCATATCACTGGTTAAAATCGTCGCATTTTTTTTGTCTGCAGTACAAGTAGTAATAATATCTGCCCCTTGAACCACCTCGTTTGCCGAAGCACAAACAATGATATTTAACCCTTTATCAGCAAGGTTGTTACGACACTTTTCAATTGCTTGCGCGTTAATATCGTATAAACGCACCGTTTTTATCCCCAACAAAGAACTAAACGCAATCACTTGAAACTCAGATTGTGCACCACACCCAATCATCGCAAGGGTTGATGCATTTTTAGGCGCTAGGTACTTAGCCATCATGGCTGACGTTGCTGCCGTTCTTAGTGCCGTAAGAATCGTCATTTCAGACAACAATAACGGATAGCCGGTTGCCACATCAGACAACACACCAAACGCGGTTACTGTTTGTAAACCTGACAAGGTGTTTTTAGGGTGACCATTAACATACTTAAAGCCAAATAAGGTATCATTACCCGTAGGCATTAATTCAATAACCCCTTCTGGCGAGTGGGCTGCGAAGCGAGGTGACTTATCAAACGCCTCCCATTGTCTATAATCTTGCTCTAAATATTCAACCAAGCCTGCAATAAACTGCTCAGTTCCAATATGTTGTAAAAGCGCAATCATCTCGGTAACGCTTATAAATGCTACGTTAGCTGACTTTTCGTTAATACTATTTTTCACCTTAACCCCTTTAAATTTGCTGTATAAAACTAAAGCACTGGCCTTCCAGACAAAATGTTCTACACACTATTAGTTACTTAAGTCATATATTATCGGTTGAACACACCAAACAAAATGGCAAAATATTGCAAAATTAGTACAAAGATTTATCATAATGAGCAATATTACTATCAAAATGATAATACAGCGTAAAAAAGGAAGTAAAAATGACCTTTGAAAAAACGGTAAAAAAACACGTTTACCTGCACGACTCAGTAGATAGATCACTTATCGCAATTTTACGTACGGATGCCAGAGCCTCTATATCAAAGCTGGCAACCTTGCTTCATGTTTCACGCGGTACGGTTCAAAATAGACTTGATCGGTTAATTAGCTCAGGTGCAATTTTAGGGTTCACCATTAGAGCGCACGACGAATTAGAAACTGATTTGATTAAAGCAATTATGATGATTGAAGTTGTTGGTAAATCAACCGCACAAGTAATTAGCAAACTGCGCGGTATACCACAACTTGAAAAACTGCACACAACTAATGGTGCTTGGGATTTAGTGGCGAATATTAAAACATCAAACTTGCTTGAGTTTGACCGAGTACTTCGCGATGTCAGAACAATAGACGGGGTGCTTAACAGTGAAACGAGTATCTTATTAAGTTCAATATAATGATCACTTCAAAAAATAAACCGAGCAACAAAAATACAGATGCTCGGTTATCAATTTTTACCACATGTTCGGTTTTACAAGACTGAATAGCTACATAGCCGCTTTAAAAATTTGGCAAATTTCCTCATGGCTTGCTTGTTTAGGGTTTGTTAAACCACACACATCTTTTAAAGCATTGTCGGCTAATAAAGAAATATCTTCTTCTTTAGCGCCTAATATTGTTAACCCTGCAGGAATACCTACAATTTTAGCTAATTTTTCAATGGCTTCAATAGCCGCATTAGCGCCCTCTTGTGCTGACATGCCAAGCACATCAACCCCCATACAATGGGCAATATCTTTTAAACGTTCAGGGCAAACTTGTGCGTTATAACGCTGAACATGCGGCAACAACACCGCATTACAAACACCATGCGGTAAATCATAGAAACCACCTAACTGATGCGCCATTGCATGAACATAACCTAAAGACGCATTGTTAAACGCCATACCCGCCATAAACTGGGCATAAGCCATTTGTTCTCTTGCTTCGATGTTTTCACCATTTTTAACCGCTGTTGGTAAATACGCTTGAATAAGCTCAATAGCTTTTAGCGCAACCGCATCAGTAATTGGTGTAGCTGCTGTTGATACATAAGCTTCAACGGCATGAGTTAATGCATCCATACCTGTTGCAGCGGTTAACGATGCTGGCATACCCACCATTAACGACGGATCATTCACTGACAACACTGGCGTTGTATGCTTATCAACAATCGCCATTTTCACATGACGTGTTTCATCAGTGATAATAGCAAAACGTGTCATTTCTGATGCAGTACCCGCCGTGGTATTAATGGCAATTAACGGTAATTGAGGCAGTTTAGATTGATCAACGCCTTCATAGTCAGCTATTTTACCACCATTACTAGCAACTAAAGCAATACCTTTAGCGCAATCATGTGGCGAGCCTCCACCTAATGACACAACAAAATCACAATCATGCTGTTTAAGAAGCGCTAACCCCTCATTAACATTACCAACGGTTGGGTTAGGCTGGGCTTTGTCGAAAATAATACTAGCAACCTGCTCTTTTTCCAATAAATCGGTGAAGTTTTTTACCACACCCAATTTATTCAAAACACTGTCACTAACAATTAATCCCTGTTTAAATCCTTGCTCTTTTATGTAATTTACAGCTTCAGCTAAGCTACCACTGCCCATAACATTCAAAGATGGCATATAAAATGTTGAACTCATTATAATTTCCTTTAATTAACTATACAAATTGTTTTTAATACTTTATTTTCAAATCACTTCTCAAAATCATTATTAAACCCATTTGAATAATGACAAGTTGAATTGATAATAAGATATTGCTTTACTGTGAAATACTAAACGATGGTATTAATTTCTCTCATCATTTAGGATAAGTAATAATTTAATTACCTATTTTGTAACATGAAGCACAGATAAACAGTTTGATCTAAAGCATAGGGTTAACATTAATTTTCTACAATGACGACTAAAACACAAGAATATGACAATAAATAATAGCGTATTACCTGTAATTATAGCGGGGCCTATTGTACGTAAGGCAATAAATAAACAATTAATTTTTTGGTTAGTTACATCACAACAATACAATTGTTGTGTAACACTTTATGATGAAAACGAAAAAAGCATTTATTCAGCTACCTTAACCGATAAACAGCATGCCTGTATTACTGTGGGTAAACACGCTTTTATTAATTTACTCAACATTCACCTAATGGATGAACTGCCTGACAATACCTGGGTTAGCTACAATATAACGTTAAAAAACAATACAGAAGCATTCAGTTGCACTGAACTTAAAAACCTCTGTTATGAAAACCAAACATATCCGCGCTTTTGGTATAGCAAAAAAGCCAATCATGTTTTACATGGCTCATGTCGGAAACCTCACCATAAAAGTAGCGACGGCTTACTAGCGGTTGATAACCAAATAGCTAATGCACTAAAAGGCGAATCTGTTGCCCCTACTTTATTAATGTTATCGGGCGATCAAGTCTACATAGACGATGTGGCAGGCCCTATGTTGTCGGCTATACATCAAGTTATTGCCTTACTTGGTTTGCATAGTGGTAGTTGGCAAAATGAAGAAATTGAAAATAGTGAACAACTGTTGTCTAACCCCAATTGCTATTATCAACGTGACAAAATATTGCCCTTATTTGAAGGTAACAACGACAACTTTCTAGATTTTTTTAAAGGTAAAAAGAAACGTGTATTTACCTCGGTTAGTGCCCACAACCATTTAATTTCATTTGCTGAAGTTATCGCGATGTACTTACTTGTTTGGTCACCCGAACTCTGGCAATTTGTTAAATTTAACCATTCCAAAATAGCAACAAAACATCAACAACGTTACCAAGAAGAACAAAAACTTATAGAAGAATTTGCGCATGGTTTACCTGCAGTTAGGCGTGCCTTAGCCCATATTCGCACGTTTATGATCCATGATGATCATGACATTACCGATGACTGGAACCTTACCCGTGAATGGGAAGAAATAGCCTACGGGCACCCTTTTTCAAAACGCATTATAGGTAACGCACTAACAGGTTACTGGTTATGCCAAGGGTGGGGAAATCAACCCGAAGTGTTTGACGAAATATACCAACAGGCTAAAGATTGCTTTTCATCTGATAAAATGAATAACATTGATGAACTGATAGACACCCTACTGCACTTTAATCAATGGCATTATTGTGTTGAAACACACCCTAAAATAGTGGTTTTAGACACACGCACACAGCGATGGCGCTCTGAGAAAAAAGCAAATCGCCCTTCTGGCCTAATGGACTGGGAATCACTCACCGATTTACAACGAGAACTCTTTGACGAAAAAGCCGTTATTTTAGTTTCTCCCGCCCCTATTTTTGGCGTTAAATTAATTGAAGTAATACAACGTATTTTCACCTTTTTTGGCTTTGCCCTAACTGTAGATGCTGAAAACTGGATGGCACATAAAGGCACAGCCAGCGTGATACTCAACATATTTAAACATTCTAAAACACCCCCTAATTTTATTATTTTGTCGGGGGACGTACATTATTCATTTGTTTATGACGTAAGCCTTAAACACAGCAAGCATAACCCGCATATTACTCAAATAACGTGTAGCGGTATTAAAAACCAGTTTCCTGAACAACTATTAAACTTTTTAGCTAAATGTAATCATTACCTTTATAGCAGCCAATCACCATTAAACTGGTTTACCAAACGACGTGATATGCTGATAAAAGCGCGCAGAGTTAACCATAAAAAATTACTGAATCAAAGTGGCATAGGCTTATTGCACATTGAAAGCGACTACCAAGTAACCGCCAAAGTGATAACCGCAGACAACAAAGAATATTTGTTTGAAAACAAAGCTAAACAATTGAGTGATTGAAGTATTTATAACACACCAACAATCGGCTCATCTATGGCGATTAATAAGCTGCCTGTGCGGCAGTGAACCCTGTAGGGCGGAATTTATTCCGCCACTAAATTTTCTAAGCTGCCTGTGCGGCAGTGAACAATGGGCAACCCTAAAGACAAGTGGGTTCGTTTTTCTAAGCTGCCTGTGCGGCAGTGAACAAGCATGTATTTCACAGCGTACATTTTCATACTTTCTAAGCTGCCTGTGCGGCAGTGAACTAGTGAATTAACGCGCCACGCATCAACGCTTGATTTCTAAGCTGCCTGTGCGGCAGTGAACGATTTTGTAGAGTCTGAATTTGATGGTAAAAATTTCTAAGCTGCCTGTGCGGCAGTGAACTTTTGCTGTTGGCGTTGTTCCTCTGCCTGTTCTTTCTAAGCTGCCTGTGCGGCAGTGAACTTGGGGACACGCGAATCATTACATTTCACAACTTTCTAAGCTGCCTGTGCGGCAGTGAACCTTTATGGTAGTCAACGTTAGTTACACGAAACTTTCTAAGCTGCCTGTGCGGCAGTGAACAAATCTGAACAGGCAAAATCAAGCGCTGAACATTTCTAAGCTGCCTGTGCGGCAGTGAACGTCAGGCGGTATGGGCGTTGCACCGCTGTCATTTTCTAAGCTGCCTGTGCGGCAGTGAACTTTGCCACGGCACAGTTGGCCGTTCAATTAGCTTTCTAAGCTGCCTGTGCGGCAGTGAACATGACACTAACGCGCATCAAGGTACGTACGCTTTTCTAAGCTGCCTGTGCGGCAGTGAACCTTGGGTAGATACAGAGCAAACACCAGCAACATTTCTAAGCTGCCTGTGCGGCAGTGAACTCACATGATAGAGTTGAAACATATTTAGTCATTTTCTAAGCTGCCTGTGCGGCAGTGAACCAGCGCATGATTCTTCATTTGTTGGAATGTCATTTCTAAGCTGCCTGTGCGGCAGTGAACTATAAACCGCTAGCTTGTAAACCTAATAATGCATTTCTAAGCTGCCTGTGCGGCAGTGAACGTAATAACCATATTTTCATTATAAAAGCTGATTTTCTAAGCTGCCTGTGCGGCAGTGAACCTATAGTTCCTGAGAAACTAACAACTTCACTATTTCTAAGCTGCCTGTGCGGCAGTGAACGTAAGTTGGGGTTAGTATTTCTATCGTGATTTTTTCTAAGCTGCCTGTGCGGCAGTGAACTGTGCCAAGTACGCGCGAAAATCGGTCTTTACTTTCTAAGCTGCCTGTGCGGCAGTGAACTCCCAAACGGTAAAGATGTATTTTTTCCCGTTTTTCTAAGCTGCCTGTGCGGCAGTGAACGTCACGTTATACGCTTCTGACGGTGCAACTGTTTTCTAAGCTGCCTGTGCGGCAGTGAACGTTATGGTACTGCAACAGTAACACTTGAAGTATTTCTAAGCTGCCTGTGCGGCAGTGAACAAAGGCTCAAAGCCCGTTGATAAAAATATTCGATTTCTAAGCTGCCTGTGCGGCAGTGAACATATGATTGCCTATTTATATTCTCAGGAGTGTCTTTCTAAGCTGCCTGTGCGGCAGTGAACAACCAGTATACGTAAATGTGTATACTCCGTTCTTTCTAAGCTGCCTGTGCGGCAGTGAACATCGGCCCTGAACCAAATGCACTTGTGATAGCTTTCTAAGCTGCCTGTGCGGCAGTGAACTAGCCTAGGGCTTTCGCAAGCTGCGCTATTCTTTTCTAAGCTGCCTGTGCGGCAGTGAACAAGCGCTTGCGTTTAATACTTGGCAGCATTTATTTCTAAGCTGCCTGTGCGGCAGTGAACGGTAAACATGTAAATTTTGACTTGTCAGTCGTTTTCTAAGCTGCCTGTGCGGCAGTGAACCTGGCATTGCGGCAACGTGCTTATGTATAAACTTTCTAAGCTGCCTGTGCGGCAGTGAACTTACCTTCAAACACCTGTGCAACTGATTCAGCTTTCTAAGCTGCCTGTGCGGCAGTGAACTAGGACTAGCGCTTTCGGCACAACACAAATAATTTCTAAGCTGCCTGTGCGGCAGTGAACGTGGTATGATGGGTTTTTAATTAACAATTTGATTTTCTAAGCTGCCTGTGCGGCAGTGAACTAAAAACAAAAGGCTTCTACCAAGTAAATATCTTTCTAAGCTGCCTGTGCGGCAGTGAACAATGGAATAATAGCAAAAAAACAAACTACAACAAAGGCTAAGGTAATTTAAAGTGTTTTGCCCTAAATTTTTAGCCTATTTGTAACTTATTAATATTTAATCAAATTTTTAAAGAGCAATTATTTTGGTTTTCTATAATCAAAATAACAATTAGCGAGCTAATGCAACGAACGATTAAACACCGCTTTAGCAACACTTTGTTTTTGATGTAAAACTATCAAGATTATAACTTGTTGTTTTTCTATTTTATAAATAAGGCGAAATGATTTGGTGAACATTTCTAAGCAATCATTATCTGTTAAATTTAATTCGAGTGGTAAATCTCCTTACAAAGGTTGTGAACCTAGCAAGATTACTGCGTCCTCAATTTCAGAAAGAAGTTTATCTGCAACCTTGTTGTCGTCCGCGCGCAACATATAATGCTGATAAATGATTTCTAAATCTTTATTCGCATTGTCAATTGAGAATAGCTTGTTTTTTACCATTTTTTAAAATAGCTACTTTACGCATTTCATTCCTTAATACTTGTAACCTATGCTCGACATATGTTTATTGGTTAAGTCTAAATAACAAAGTGACATATATAAAGCATAGCTTTAATACAGAAGTAACTAAAACCAAGGTACAGTGGCTGTTTTACTTAAACCAAAATGGTCAAACTCTCCTTTGACAGATTCAGATAAAACCTCACTAAATTGTATATATCTACGGTGTAATTGCTCATTTGATGTACTATCTAATTCGAAATAAGGGTTATCTAATCCTTTAGTGAACATTTTAGCTTTGTAAGCCTTTATGTTTTCTTTAGAAATAGTACCACGTTTAATGAGACGATTTAATTTAGCATTGGTCATCGTACTTTGTTTACGAGATATTACTCGATATTGTGCATTTTGTGGCACAGGTAATATTTCAGAAAGTTGGCAATAACCAGACAAACCGCCTAACCAGTTTAAACCTTGTAAATCATTCAACATTGACGGGTTGCCGTGCAAACGTATTTTGTGCCCTAATAACACTTTATATTCAGGAAAACTAATACCGATACTGGTACTTTTTAAATCAAATAACGCTTTATGAAGCTTGGTATACACCTTATTCATCAATACATTTTCACGCATTTCTGCATCAGGTTGTATTTGAATATCAATATAATTATCCATACTTAAACCCTTATTTTAGTCACGTAAGCCAAGCCTTTTTTGCCAAGATAAAAAGAAGATACACCGGCATTTTCGATTAATTGTGAAATTGCTAGCCCTTGTTCTTTTCCAACATTAATTTCAATTTCCAATTTTCCACTAGCTTTAGACATTAAATGCTTAACTTTACCCTCGCCTTTAATAAACTCTTCGCGGATATAAGGGTTACCCCATATTTTTTTCTTAGCTCCTGTCGTATATCGCACCATAAAGTCTTTTTTTGTAAACCTATTGTTTGATATACCACTAATACGACCCGCTTTAGTTTTTGCTGTACTCATATAATCTTCTGGGTTCTTTTGAGAAAGTCGATTTAATTGTAAGTAAAGCGCAGAGCAATAAAGACTAATTGGAAAAACCAACCCTTTATTATTTAAGCCATTAAATTTATCAAAATATTTATTTAAGTTGTTAAATGCCTCTTGTACTTCACCCGAATTTTCAATTACTTTTAACTTATTCAGCTCTTCTAGTTTTTCAATAATAGTGATTGGATCACAATTTATATATGCCGTCACTGGTATATCGTTATTAATAAACTGACAAAGTCGAGTTAGATCTAATGCTAATATGCCCCAAAACTCTTGGGAATAATCAGAATTAAAAATAGGATCATTAACCTTTACAAGACCAGTAAATGAGTTTTGATCTTCACTCCCAGTTATATTCCGAATAAAAGTCATTTCTTGATTGATAACTTTAGGCTTATCTTCAAATTCAACTAAGCTTTCTATATCTTTAAAATAATAATTTTCAGACTTTCTTGATTGATACAGTTTTCGTTGATCACCAATCAAGCGGTTTAATACTCCCATCACAGTATCTAAACTAATATTACGTTGAAGAAAATTTTCTGATTTACCTAAACTTGTCATCGAGCCTACAAATTTTCGCCCTTGATTTGGAAGAGGTTCATTATTACTACCGTCTAAAAATGAATTTCGCCAAGAAGATTCATATTCAATGGAAATTTTCATAGCACTTCCTTTTATTTAGCGTAAAAATAAGAAGCAAAATCACTATTTAATTGTTCATTTATAGCGCTTTCGTCACGTTTTATCCGCATCATCTTTGTACTGTCGTTATAATCAACTAGCACTTCATCAACATACATGTAGGATTTAGCTTGTCTGATAGATAGCTCTGATAACAATGTAATGGTGTATTCAACTAGTCCTTTAATTGCATCATCATTTAATAAAATACCATTCTCGCCTTCCTCAAAAATGGTGCCACGTCTAACGTAATTTGTGTGAAAAGTAGCTTTAGGTTTTAAATTTGGGTTAAGTGTTTGAATAAATTCCTGAACTGCTTCTGCGACTTGTTCACCTTGGTTTTCATTTACGTTCATCGCTTCACGGTCAAACTTTTTGTCTAAAGAAATAAACTGTAATTGTTCAACACTGATAGAGCCATAAGATATATATTTAGTATCACCAAAGGTCGTCTTAGAATAAAAAGATGAACTGTCTCGTTCTCCTGCTTGACCAAATTGTTCAAAATTACCATTACCCAATTGGTCAACAAAGTCTTCTAATAATAAAGGACTTGTACGTTTATTTTGTGTAGCGGGCACAACATAACCTCTGATCAAGCCTGTTATCGAAGCCAACACTTGCTCTAAATTAGTTTTTTTAGCGTAATGAATATCAAATGCCTGTGGTCTAAATAAATGATGACGAATACAATTCTGGCTTATATAAAGAGGAGTTTCTTTAAAGTCGATATCTGTCGCTTCTTTTTTATATTTATAACCTGTTTCTTCTTTTACTTTTCCCGTTAAATTTGTATAACCGCGTAATTTTGGTAGCGTATGGTTATCAACCGTTTTACCGTCCCCACCATTTAAACTAGTTGGGCCATTCCAATTCACCACACCATGCCCTAACGCGGTAATTTTAAAATCAACACTTTTAATTCCTGTTACTTTTTCCATGATTTATTCCTCATCTTCAGTTGTATTGTTTAGTTGTTGTAGTGACATTGCGCCGATAGGCTGTTTGTCACAGGTCATATAATAAATTGCGTGTTTATGTCGAGCAGATTCGCCTCCAACTGCGACAAGGTCTTGCGATGTATAGCTTAAATAAATAGGTAATTCTGGATCTCGCGCTTGGTTTAACAAAGCGTTATCATTGAATGGTTTTATACCACCGAGTATGTTGTGATTCTTTTTAAACATATTAGACAGTAAATCTTGATCACTTTTTCCATATCCCTGAATGGCAGGAGTTGAGTATGTCAAGTTGTCAATGGGTGTTACATCATCTAGCGGTATTGTGTATGCGTATTCATCGATAAATTTTGGTGTGTTAACTACACTTAAATCGCACACTGCCATTTGTACAAAACGGTTATTACCACGCAGTGAGTTTTTACTCATTTTTGCGCGTATTTTTTCTTGCTGTTTTTTAGGTGGAATAACAATAGGGTCAACTACTTTGTTATTAATATCTAACACACTGGCCTTTAGTGCCGCGACCAGATCGCTTTCAATCATTGCTCTAGTTGCTGTCTGTTGGTTAAACAAACGATACATTTTGTAAATTTCAGGCAAGGTAAAGGTTTTATTCTCAAAGTACTCTACTAACGTCTGATACCAAGCACGGGTTGTTGCCAAGCTATGTAATTTATTTAAAAAACGGGAAGCTGAGCTTTGCCCTTTATTGTTAGCAATGGTTTGTGGTACGGCTAAACAATAAGTATTTATTTGTGAATTGATACCAAAACGATCAAGCCGACCTAAACGTTGTAGGGTATTTTCTGGGTTAGATATTTCAGCCACCATATGATCACAACTGATATTCAGTGAAGCTTGTACTATTGGACCACTGCGTAGTACTTCATACTTGTTGGTTCCATCTTGTTTAAACGATTCATAAACTTCGGTAAACCATTTTTGTTTATCCCTTTTTTTGAATTTTGAATGCAATAGTATGTTGTTTTCAGTTTGTTGATTAGTAATAAAACTATTTTGTGCTGATAGCGCAGTATTGCTTATAACAAAGGTTTTGTTTTGTTGTGTTTTAAACAATGGGTTTGAAGCACTTAAATCACTGTCATCAAAAACATCAAATTCGAATTTATATTGGCTTGTATTAAACGATGGCATTTCGATAATGTCGTCTTTATAAATATCTAGTACATCTTCTAAAAATACATAATGTGGCGTTGCAGACACTAATAAAGTATTCGCTGAATCTGCTTGCATTTTTTTACAAGCAATTAACTCGGCGAATAATAGATTGAAAGCTGACATATTGATGTATTCGTGGTATTCGTCAAATACAACATGTGCATTTAAATAATCGATCAGTGTATTCGCTTTGGTATGACTGATCACAGAACCTAATATTTGATCAATAGTCGTGATAACTACATCACCCGTAAAGTAACTTTCAGGTGCGGTATCACCTCCCCACTCATTCTGAAATTTAAATTCCCCTGTCATTATTTCAATAGTGGCATTAGGTAAATAACGTTCTGAGGTTAATTCAGAGAATAAACCTTGGCAAACTTGCACCCTAGGACACACCCAAATAATTTGCTTAGCGTTTTTTAACGCTGCCCATTCAAGCGCTATTTTAGTTTTACCGCAACCTGCAGCCCCAGCTAAAACACCAACGTCTTCGACCTTAGTTAATAACTGAGCAATATCATGCTGTTTCTGAGTTCGCTCGCCGTCAGGAAAATTTGTTAAACAGTTTGTGATATGAGTAGATAATGTGGAATCGTTATCTAATGTGTTTTCAATTACATCTTCTAGGGTTTTATTTTTAATCGCTTGATGTAGATCATTAGCTGATAAAGCAGAAACAAGTCGGTCAGCCGTTATTAAACACGCTCTCGCAATATTATTATTAGCGTTTATTTGTATGTTTTTTTGGTAATCTTCAGTATCGTCTTCTGATTCATATTCTTTATATTCAGGTAATATAGGTGCGTTTGGTAGTAACTCTTCTAAACCATCAAGCGCTTCATTTAAAAAAGCATCTTGTAACAAAGACTGTTCTTGCCCACGATAATTGATTTCTAACTCGACGACTTTTTGTAATATAGTTTTCGCTTGTTCAATAAAATCTGATAGCACCTTACCTTTATTGTTGGTTAAGAATTTTTTAGCCAGTCCTTTATAAGTATCAAACTCTTTTGCAATTTTATCATTACGATAAGCTTTAGCATGATGCCAATAAATCGCATGACGAATAGTTCGTTTATTTCCTGTACTAACAAATTGAAGTTTTCTATCATCTAACAAATGATAGAACAACAGTGATAACTCATTGTGACGTGGATGTTTTTCAAAACTAAATTTGGCATCGTCAATATGCTGTCCATCATCTGCAATAAATGATTTTTTCTTTGGGTTTACAACCCACTTTTGAAAATTAGGATCTAATTTACCAAGGTCATGTAAGCAACCTGAAACAAAGCTTGTTGTTGCATATTGTTTATATGAATTTTTATCTAAGTTGGGAAACAGCTTTTTATGCAGTAACTCTGCTATATAACCAACAGCAAAGAGGTGTTCCACTAACGTTTGTAAATGAGTATTAGCGTAAACTACGCCTTTAATTGGTTTTCCGATATTAATATCCATTATTACCTCGTTGCTTGTATAGTTAACAGCCACTATACCCTCACTATTGAACTTACTCTTATTCCCCACCACCCACAAAAACTGGCTTCTTGCTCGTGAACGTATCCAATGGCAACTAACAGCAGTGCTTTTACTAGCGGTTTGGCGTAGCATTTTTTTAACTGTAATTAGGCCGTCTTCAGTGATTACGGTTTGCCAGGTATTATCACCTATTCTGTTGGCAAACGCGTCGAGTACTCGCCTTGTTTTTTTAAGGGCATTTTTTTCACATTGGCTTACAAACGTAACCATCATAATGAGAAGTCGCTTTGTCTATGTAATACACCATCTATTTCTGTTCCGATCAATTCAAGTTCATAAAGCGGTGCGCAATAACTTGTCATTAAGTATTTGCCTCAATTGGTTTACTGGTATGGTTTTGTAGTGCATAGTGCAATTTGTTTTACGGCATCAAACATATAATCTAATGCTTTGTGGTCGGTAAAGGCTTGCAATATTTGTTGTCTAAACTCTTGTTCTGTTGCATTTTCTTTCGCGCAAATAAACGCCCAAGGGAGCACTAATGCGTCTTTTATTAAGTCTGCCACATCAAACACTAAGGCACCTCGTCTAGTTTTACCATGCATTACGGCAAAACCATGCGGTATACCTAATACCCATAAAGTACAAGCAGCAAGGCCATAAGCTAAGTAATTACCATGGTTCAAGAAGTCATTAGCTAAATCAGAGCTTTGGTGTTGTCGAGTAAAATTATCAAGTTGGGTATTATTGGCAGCAAACTTATAAAGTGCTTTGGTGAGCTGTGCTTCAGTTAGTAATAAATCAGATTGTTTACTGGCGGCTTCAGTCCGTTTTGTAAAAATGGCCAATGAACTTTGAATAGCATTATCGGTTATTAAAAAACCATTTTGTTTAAGCTCTTTATCTTTGCTCCATACTCGGGATAGGTATTCAATACGTAACGTTTGAAATTGTTTAGCTGCATTTAATCGTTTTTCGTTATCGAACCAGAATTGCATCCATCCGTGTAAATATTCAGTTGGTCGGTATTCGCTTTGAGGTGTCATCCATTCAATAGCGTGCTCTACATTATTTGCCATGTAAAGTGGTGTGCCACCACCGCCGCTAAAGCCAACAAGTACACCAGCTTGGCTTAACATGCGTACTGCTGCTTGGGTAATTGATGTGCCATTGCCTAAAAGCAAAACAGTAGTATTGGCAATAGGAATGTTAAAATATAAATTTTCTTTTTTTGCTTCTGTTAAATATAAAACCCTGCCATCTTTTTGCATTACTCGACAGTATTCTAGGTAATAAATATTAGCGCGTTTTGAATGGAGAATACTTTTTAAGTTTGATGGTGACAAATCGTCCATACGTACCTTCTTCTTGAATCCGTTCTATAGTTATTTTTGGTTGTTACTATTACTAACATGTATTTATAACGCTGTTTCAACATATCAAAACGTATATTGAGAAGCAATCAAAATTGTCCTGTACCATCGTCGGGCATTTGTAATACAACGGTTTGCCATGACACGTAGTTTCTGCCAAGTTTGTCTGCTTCTTTTGGTGTTTCTAGTTTGGTAAATAAGCCAACATCAGTTGCTAAGCGTTTTAATTCATTAGCGTATACGTCAAACATTTTTCGGGTTTTGTCGTTGTCTTCTGTTTGGTCATATTGAAGCGAAATAACTATTATTCCGCCGAGTTTAAGTAAGTGTATGTATTAAAAATCAATTTTTTACTGACACGTTCTCTTATTTTATTTGTTAATAATGCATCATCCATTCATTGTACTTATTACTTTATATCCCGTTTACACTCAACATGCTTAAGTGATGCTTGCAAAGCGTGCTGTCTATTTAAATAATGATGTTCTTCTGCTATTAAGGTTAAAACATGAAATTTTGCTAATTGTTGCCTTGTTTCTGTATTAGGGCAAACTAGTAGCACTTCACATTGGGCATCAAGAGCATCTTTTATTGCATTTTCGAGTGCTAACCCTACGGTTACATCAATCATAGGAACATCGGTTAAATCTAATATCATCACTTGGTAATTAGCTATACTGGCATGCTGACGTGATATTGCTTTCGATACACTAAATATCATAGGGCCAGATAAGTAAAAAAATAGCACTTTACCGTCTGCTTTATCTAACATTTCACGTTCGCTATGACTTAACGGTACAACATTATTATCGCCATCACTAATAGCCTTCACTTTACGTGCTTGTACTTTGCTTAATTTGTCTATAATAATAATGTTAGAAATGAATACGCCTAGCCCAACGGCAGCGATTAAATCTACAAATACCGTGAGTAACATTACCCCATACATAATTACCATGCCTTGAATGCTGACTTTATGTGCGCGTTGAATAAAACTCCAATCTAAAATATTTAAACCTACGTAAACGGCAATACCTGCTAATACTGCCATTGGAATAGGTTCAGTTAACCCGCCTGCCACTAATACCACCAAAGCCAATACAATAGCACGCACCATACCTGAAATAGGGCTTCGGGCACCTACTTGTATATTGGTTACTGTGCCCATAGTAGCGCCTGCCCCAGGTAAAGCACCAAACAAACCTGAAATCATATTGGCAAAACCTTGGCCACGTAATTCTTTGTCTGAATCATGTTCTTTACGGGTCAATGAATCACCAATAACAGCGGTTAGCAGTGTATCAATACAACCTAACGTGCCTAAAACTAACGCATCTATTATCATGGTGGTAAACATATCTGCATTAAAATGAGGAATTACAACAGAGGGTAAACCCGCGGGTATTTCACCTATTCGGCGAATGCTGTCTGTATCAAACAATAAAATAGATAAAAGTGTCACAGCAACCAATGCAACTAATTGTGCAGGAACGTATTTTCGGTATTGTTTAGGAAAGTAAATTAATACAGCTAACGTTAATACGCCTAGAAATAGCTCACTAAATATGATGTTAGACAAGGTATCAGGCAGCGCAGAAATTGTACCTAAAACACCACCAGCTGGTGCTGAATGCCCTAACAATGGAGAGATTTGCAAGATAATTAATATAACACCTATGCCAGACATAAACCCAGAAATAACACTGTATGGCATTAAAGTAACATATTTTCCGAGTTTCAACGTACCTAACAATACTTGAAAAGCGCCAGCCATCATTACCACAGTAAACGACATTGCCATACCTGTTTCTGGGTATTTCGCCATCATACTGGTTAAAACAGCCGTCATGATGACAGTCATTGGCCCTGTTGGCTCTGAAATTAGTGACGTTGAACCACCAAACAGTGCGGCAAAAAAACCGACCATAATAGCACCCCAAAGACCTGCTTCAGCTCCTGCGCCAGAGGCAACACCGAAAGCAAGTGCCAATGGTAAGGAAATAATAGCAGTGGTGACACCACCAAAGATATCACCTTTTAAATTTACATTTTCAAAACGATTACCAAGCAAAAGAAAAGCTCCTGTATGAAATATTTAATAAGCGGGATTTGTGTATTTCATAACCCATTTATTACAAACGATTAAAATGCATTACTTTGAATAATGCCATTTGTTGGCTAATTTTGCCTTGGGTTTTGTCAATAAAATTAATATAACCTAGTTTTATTAGTACTTTCACCGTGTCGTTGTACAATGTATAAAAACAAAGTGATTGCTATACTATGAATATGGGGTGAAAAATTCATAACTCGTTTACGTTGCGATTTATTAACAAATAGTGAGGAAATATCGCGTTAAACCCTACAAAAATTTAACAGCAAAAATTCCTTTAATTAATTGATTATCAGTTAGCTAGGCTCTGTTAGTTGAGATGTTTTAATTAACTTGATATGTTACGTCTACGTTCGTCTCTTACCATACGTTTAGTCAAATACTTAACGATATTCGATATAACTAAAAGAAGAAGTTATGGCCACTTTATTTAACAAAGAAATGCAACAGCGTTATTTTTTACAATCCCACCATAGTTTTGGTCGGCTTAAAAATTCGGTAAATACTTTTATTGATGATTCATTTGTTTCTAAGGTTCATGCTTTTATTGAATGGAACGATAGATATTGGTTATTGCGTGATGTTAGCAGTAATGGTACGTGGTTAAATGGTAATAAACTAAGCCGAAACCAAGTAGTTCAACTAAATGTTGGAGATGTGATAAATTTTGCTAGTAACTCAAGTAATGCGTTTGAAGTATTTGATATTAAGTCTCCATGTGATTGCCTTGTTCCTATTGAACATAATAGCGAAGTAATTGAACTTGAGTATTTTCATTTATTACCAAATCAAGAATCCCATGAAATTTTACTGCGTTATAACAATCAATCCTGTTCTTGGTGGCAAGAAGTATTGGATGATGATTTGAGTGAGTCTGCAACGCCTATGGAATTGCGTAATCAAGAATATATTATATTTAACGGTTTAAAATGGCAGTTACAAATAAATCGCCCACTAGCTGAAACACAAATAGTGAAACCAAGTGTCACCTCACTTAATGAGCTAACATTTATTTTTCAAACAAGCCTTGATGAAGAAAGTACGCATCTTGTTATACAAACTGGCGACAGAAATATAGACCTGTTAGTACGTAGTCATCATTACCTCACACTATGTTTAGCACGACAACGAGTGAAAGATATAAAAGCAGGATTTGATAATAGCGAACAAGGATGGCTTTATGCAGAATCATTGGCTAAAGATTTAGGCGTAGATGCCAGCCACTTGAATATCCAAATTTATCGCATTCGTAAACAATTTGTAGAAGCACTCAATAACACCTGCGAAACCAGTAATATTATTGAGCGTAATACAGGGAAAATACGTTTAGCATCAAAATTTTTTAAGATTATAAAAGGCGATAAAGTTGAATACGATACTCGTTGTCAATAACCAATAAATTATTTAAAGCCTTACAGGTAGTTAAACAGTAATCAAAACGTTTAACTATTTTTTGTTATTTAAAAAACAACATCATTGATTTAGGAAGTCTGTGTAGCTTAGACAACGCTGTATTGATTTTTCTAATAATGGGCTGCGGCCTTTCTGGTTGTGCTAATAAATTTCGGTTTGTATTGCTCATTAATTTGTCTTGGCTATACACATCAATAATAGTCGTTACGCGAGTAGGAATTGGTGACTTGCCTTGTCTTTTGGGTTCTGTATTAATTTTTGCAGTCACATCATTACGTTCAGTTCTAGTGAAAAAACAGTACAAAGAGGTATTGTTTACATGCTCAATTTTTAAGTTATTTACTAGTGTATTATGAACAAGCGCATTAGGGGTATGCTCTTCAGGCGTTACCTTAGTGTTATCTAGACGTTTGCTCATTGTATTCTCCAATCTATCCATATTGTGTTGCCACCTATAGATAAACACTTATGAGTAAATCTATAAAACTTGGCAGTTATTGCATTTAAACTATGTACTATCATATCGACATGAAAGGTATATTGACCATTACACGGCATTACACGGTAAATCTAGCAATAGAGATTTAATTGCGAGAGCAGATTCCATCAACTATAAACGAAAAAACCGCGACTCGTTAAAGTTGCGGTTTTCTAGAATGTGGCGGTGAATCCAGATTTGAACTCTACTCAAAGGTTTAGCGCTACAAACCCGGTCTCTTTTTCCATAAACCCTGAAAAGAAAAACCCCGTTAACCTTTCGGTTAACGGGGTTTCTTGGAATGTGGCGGTGAATCCAGATTTGAACTCTACTCGAAGGTTTAGCGCTACAAACCCATTCTCTTTTTCCATAAACCCTGAAAAGCAAAAAACCCGTCAATCTTTCGATTAACGGGGTTTCTTGGAATGTGGCGGTGAATCCAGATTTGAACTCTACTCAAAGGTTTAGCGCTACAAACCCAGTCTCTTTTTCCATAAACCCTGAAAAGAAAAAACCCCGTTAACCTTTCGGTTAACGGGGTTTCTTGGAATGTGGCGGTGAGATAGAGATTTGAACTCTAGAAGGGCTACAAACCCTTGCCGGTTTTCAAGACCGGTGCTTTCGACCACTCAGCCATCTCACCTGAAGTAAACAAGTAGCAAAACAATGCTTGCTTGAGAACGAGGCGAATATTAAAGTCTCGCTAACCGCTTGTAAAGTACTATTTTACAAATTATGTTAGTTTTAAGTTTGTTTGCTAGAAAATTAAGCATCTTGCTTTTATTTCAAACAAGAATATATGCAGAACGAGGAGTTGTTTATGAGTAAACCTGAGCATAACAATACAGTGTGTCGGTGCCCTTGGCTTGATATGTCAAAACCCGATTACGTGGCTTATCATGATGATGAGTGGGGTGTACCTGTTTATGATGATCACAAGCTATTTGAGTTTTTATGCCTTGAGTCTGCACAAGCGGGGTTAAGTTGGTATACTATTTTAAAACGTCGGCAAGGTTATCGTGATGCGTTTGCTAACTTTGATGTAAATATTGTGGCAACATTTGATCAAGACAAAGTTGAGCAACTTATGCTTAATTCAGCCATTATTCGTAATAGAGGTAAAATTAATGCGGCAATTAATAACGCAAAGTTATTTATTAAGATTCAGCACGAGTTTGGCAGTTTCAGTAAATATATGTGGGGGTTTGTCGGTAATAAAACTATTGTTAATGAAAATAAAACATTAGCTGATTTTCCTGCCACAAGTGCTGAATCTGATGCGTGGAGTAAAGATTTAAAAAAACGTGGCTTTAAATTTGTTGGTTCTACTATTTGTTATGCACATATGCAGGCCTGTGGTATGGTGAATGACCATAGTTTGGATTGTTACAAACGGAAACACATTTTAGAAAAATATCAGCAATTGTGAGCTAGCTATTTGAAAAACACCATGTCATAATATGTCACAAGGTCGTTGACGATTGTTTAGCCAAATAACTTGAACTTTACGTAAATGCCCTTATCTTAGCTTATATAAAGTTATTATCATTAAGTTTTAAAGGAAGTTTTATGCAAACTAATATGAATTTTCAAACAGCAAGTAAAAGCTCAGCTATTGAAATTAACAAAGTATTGAAAAATACTTATATGCTTTTATCAATGACGTTAGCGTTTAGTGCGGTAACTGCTGGTGTTTCTATGGCAATGAACTTGTCTCACATGGCAGCGCTTGTCATGATGCTAGTTGCTTTTGGTTTAATGTTTGTTGTAAACAAAAAAGCCGACTCTGCTAGTGGTATTTATTGGATATTTGGTTTTACTGGGTTGATGGGTGCTTCGCTTGGGCCAATGCTTAACGCGTACGCTGCAATGCCTGGTGGCCCTGCTATTATTATGCAAGCGCTTGGTGGTACTGCATTAATATTTTTTGCCTTATCAGGTTATGCATTAACCAGCAAGAAAGACTTCTCATTTATGGGCGGCTTCTTAATGACAGGATTGATTGTAGTTTTAGTTGCGAGTTTAGCTAATATTTTCTTTCAAATCCCTGCCCTTTCATTAGCCGTAAGTGCTGCGGTTATTATGTTAATGTCTGGTTTGATTTTGTTTGACACAAGCCGTATTATCAATGGTGGTGAGCGTAATTACATTAGAGCAACTGTTTCATTGTATTTAAATATTTATAATATTTTTGTTCACTTACTTCACCTTTTAGGTGTATTTGGTGGCGATGATTAACACAAGGTATTTTATTCCTTACGTTAAGCTTAAGCTAATTCGCTTTTAGTCTCCAAAAAAAACGTTATAATATCAAGCCTCGCCAACGCGGGGCTTTTTTATGTTCTTTTTTATGTTTATTGATAAAACTCAAATAGAGATTATTTTAGTGAAGACACTAGCCGTTATTGTTACCACACCACCATATAGTAATTTAAGTGTTACCGCGCTTGATTACATTGAAACAGCCCTTAAAACAGGTGTTGAGGTTATTGGTGTATTTTTTTATCAAGACGGTGTTATGCATGCTAGCACAAGTGTTCAAATTGCCAGTGATGAGTTTCAATATCTGCCCTGCTGGCAACGTTTATACAACCACTATAGTTTACCACTACATCTATGTATTACAGCAGCAGAAAAGCGCGGTATTAGTGATGAACATATACAGAACATTCATCCTATTTTTACCGTTTCAGGTTTGGGAGAGCTAGTTGAGTTATCATCAAAAGCTGATCGAATGGTGCAATTTTAATGGTTAAATCAATAGTTAAATCCTTAGCCATACTTAATAGTAAGGCCCCCTACGGTAGTTCGGCAGGCAAAGACGCATTGGATATTGCCTTAGTGTTTGGCTCGTTTGAGCAACCCGTGTCGTTATTTTTTCAAGGTGACGGGGTATGGCAATTAGTGCAAGGGCAAAACGGTGCCATGGTTTCTGTTAAAGATTACCTTAAAACATTTGCTGCGTTTGAGTTTTACGATATTGAGGAGATATATGTTTGCCAAGCCTCGTTAATTGAACGCAACTTAGCCGATACCTTTCACATTGAAGCGGTACAGGTATTAGGCTCTGAAGCCTTTGCAGCGCAATTGACTTCTCATCATACTATTTTAAGGTTTTAGCATTGTTATTTTTTAGTTTTTCGGAAACCCAACTATGACTACTCTTCACATTGTTCGTCAAAGTGCTTTTACTACGAATGATTTCTATCAATGTATACAAACACTGGGCAATAAAGATTGCATTGTTTTTGCTGATGACGGCTGTTATAACCTACAGCATTATTTAATTAATACCATGAACACCGAAAAGAATAAAAACATCCAATTAATGGTGCTATCTTCCCATGCACAAGCACGCGCTATCACGATAAATACAGAGCTTTGTACTGAAATTGATATGACAGCGTTAGTGTCTCTTACCTTTAATAACGACAGAGTAATAACATGGCAATAAAATTTAATGGTAATGAAGTGGCTACTGACCAGCAAGGTTACTTGTTAGATTATACCCTTTGGGAAGAAGCGTTAGCCAATGAAATAGCATTGCAAGATAACGTTGCATTAACTGATGCACACTGGGAAGTGATTCATTTTGTTCGCCAATTTTATCTCACTTACAATACTTCTCCAGCAATTCGTGCGTTAACTAAAGCAATGAAAGCAGAGTTTGGCGAAGAAAAAGCCAGTAGCCGTTATCTGTTTCGTTTATTTCCTGATGGCCCAGCAAAACAAGCAACTAAATATGCTGGCTTACCCAAACCTAAACGGTGTTTGTAACAGTTATGTATTAAAAAAGCGCCACACAAAAAATGTTGGCGCTTTTAAAATAATGACTTAGCTTATGCTTTCTAAGTTAATAACTACTTAACAGGTAATGTAGGTACAGTAATACCTGCCATTTCAAGCATAACACGTACAACTTGACAGCTATAACCAAACTCATTGTCATACCATACATATAACACAGCGCGATCACCATCAACAATTGTTGCTTGTGAATCAACAACACCCGCATAACGTGAACCAACTAAATCGGTTGACACTATTTCACTTGAAGCAGTGTAATCTACTTGGTTTTGTAAATCAGATTTCAATGAAATTTCACGCAAGTAATTGTTCAAACTGTCTTTATCTGTCGATTTCTTCAAGTTTAAATTCATAATTGCCATGGAAACATTTGGCGTAGGTACACGAATAGCATTACCCGTTAATAAACCTTTTAATTCAGGTAACGCTTTAGCAACCGCTTTTGCAGCACCTGTTGTACTAATAACCATATTTAATGGCGCACTACGTCCACGACGTGGTGCTTTATGATAGTTATCAATTAGGTTTTGATCATTAGTATAAGAGTGAATCGTTTCAACATGACCATTTTTAATACCAAATTCATCATTCAAAGCTTTTAGTACAGGTGTTATTGCGTTGGTAGTACAACTTGCTGCCGACACAATGTTATCTTCTGGCAAAATCATATTATGGTTAACACCATAAACAATATTTTTTATGTCGCCTTTAGCTGGCGCTGTTAGTAATACTTTAGCAACACCTTTAGATTGTAAATGTTGCCCTAAGCCTTCTTCATCAGACCAAATACCTGTATTATCAACAACAAGCGCGTTTTCAATATCGTGCTCAGTGTAATCAACTTCTGACGGTGAATTAGCGTAAATAACTTTAATAAAAGCACCATTTGCTTTAATTACGTTGTTATCTTTATCAATGGTAATACTACCATTAAAGGCACCATGTACGGAGTCGCGACGTAACAAACTGGCACGTTTTGCCAAATCGTCACCGCCTTTACTTGGACGTAAAACAATAGCACGAAGGTTTAATTTGGCGTTAGGGCCTGTTTGTTCTATCAGTAAACGGGCTAATAAACGGCCAATTCGACCAAAACCATATAAAACAACATCTTGGCTAGCCGCTTTATCTTTCGCACCACTCACTGCTGTTAGTTCTTTTTCTAAATATTGATCAATTGACAAGTCATTTGACTGCCCTTGAAATAAGTAACGATATGCTAATTTGCCCACATCAATACGCGCTGGCGATAATTCCATTTTGCTGAGTGCTTCTACAAATGGAAAACTTTCACGTAATCGTAATTTTCTCTCTTCATGTAAAGCGACAGATTTATGCGCTTTAATAATATCAATAGGAGAAGCATTGAGCAGTGGACGACCATAGACAGATATTTCAATACCTTTATTTCTAAATAGTTGACCAATAATGGGTTGCATATTTTCTGCGAAGGTTTGGCGTTCTTGCCAACTTGTTTGATATTCTTCCTCAAGATGAGACGTCATTAGTTAAGCCTTATATTTCAATCAATTGAACGATAATTTACTGTAATCATAATAATCTAATTATTAAAAATAAAAAACTAGACTATGGTAGAGGTTTATTGCGCGCATATTGTAATGCAAGACGTAATAATTCTCTATAGGTTACAAAAATATTTATTGATAAAAACCATATTAAGTGGGCTGAAAAATTAAGCTGAGCGAGTTTACGCAGTATCTTTTACCCGTGGGCTTAGGACCGTCATCAAAAACATGACCAAGATGAGATTGACAGTGCTGACATTGAATTTCAGTACGGATCATGTTGTGGCTTATATCATCTAAATAAGCCACATTGTCGTCAATAGACTCATAAAAACTTGGCCAACCGCAGCCCGCATCAAACTTATGTGCGCTTTCAAATAACGGTTTGTCGCAACAGGCACAAAGATAAGTACCTGCGAGCCAATGATCATTATAAATCCCCGTAAAAGGGCGTTCTGTAGCAGCAAGTCGGCACACTTTGTAAGCTTCGTCACTGAGCTTTTTTTTATAATGATCGTTCATAGTAATTACTCCAAACTTTAAAATATACGTTAGCGTATTAGATTGATGATATTAATCTATGATAATGGTTTTACGTTCTGGTGTAGACCATTCAACGTGATATTTTTTACCATCAGGTTTGTCAATCCGTTCAAAAGTATGCGCACCAAAAAAGTCACGCTGCCCTTGTAACAGGTTTGCAGGCAATGTTTGACAACGCATGGAATCATAGTAGGACAAAGCCGAGGAAAGTGCACCATTGGGAATGCCAAACATGCTTGCACCACAAACAGCTTTGCGCCAATTTAATTGACGTTCGCTTAATTGTTCAGCAAAAAATTCATCGAGTAATAAATTTTCTAAATTTTCATTACGTTCATAAGCTTGGGTGATTGATTGTAAAAACGTAGCGCGAATAATGCAGCCTGCTCGCCAAATTTTAGCAATACTGGCAAAGTTAAGTGACCAACTATGTTCTTTTTCAGCTAACTTCATTAGCTGAAACCCTTGAGCATAAGCAGAGATTTTAGCGCAATAAACAGCATCATGTAATTCAAGTATATAGGCTTGTTTGTCTTGAATTGACATTGTAACTTGTTCTGGCCCACTTAACATAGGAGAAGCCTTATCACGCAACGATTTAAACGAAGAAATAGAACGCGCATAAACCGCCTGAGCAATCGTGGGTGCAGGACAACCAAGCTCTAAACTGCTCATTGCTGTCCACAACCCAGTGCCTTTTTGTCCTGCTTTGTCTAAAATTAAGTCAACTAAGCTGGTGCCAGTATCAACAGATTTATGACGAAGCACTTCAACACTAATTTCCATTAAATAACTGTCAAGTAATCCATTGTTCCATTGCTCAAAGATGTCAGCAATGTCATTCGCACTTAATCCTAAGCCTGCTTTTAAAATATGATAGGCTTCACAGATAATTTGCATATCTGCATATTCAATTCCGTTATGCACCATTTTTACATAATGACCTGCTCCTGCTGGCCCTATATAAGCAGCACATGGCTCACCATCATTTACAATTTGTCCTGGTTTAGTGCGTTCAATTGGTTTGCCAGTGTTGGCATCAACTTTCGCTGCAATCGCTTCCCAAATAGGTTTAATTCGTGTCCACGCATAAGGAGACCCACTTGGCATTAAAGACGGCCCAAATCTTGCCCCTACTTCGCCACCAGAAACCGCCGAAGAAAATAACAAAAAGTTGTTTTGATATTTTTTTTCTCTCGCCACAGTATCAACCCAAAGGCTATTCCCCGTGTCTATCACAATATCGTCTGGCTTAATACCTGCACCTATTAAACTTTCGCACACTTGATCAACAGGAGAGCCAGCAGGTACGCTAAGTACAATAAGGTTAGGTGCTTTTAACTGCGACAATAACTCAGTATAAGATGAACAACCGTATACACGTGCTACGCCCGTAGTATTTTCAACTTTGTCTTGCTCAATTACACCGTGAACTTTTTCATTACTTAAGTCAAAAACAGCAATATTATAGCCATTATCAGCTAAGTTAAGTACAAGGTTTTTGCCCATTACGCCTAAGCCGATAAAACCAATGTCACACAAAACTTTATTCTGTGTCATAAAATTATTTTCCTAAATCAATGCACTACACAGAGTGCTTGCCTTTGTCACAGTGTGCAAAAAATATAAAAAGTGAGTAAATTAAATGTTTGGTAACTTTCAGATCAAAAGCCAAGTTATTCAAACCGAAAGATAAATACCACACAACGAAATTTATTGCATTCTAACACGCAGCAATACCTAAATCATGCAAATAGCGAATAAAAGCACAAAATATACAAACAATTATATGAAATCAGTGTCATAACAGCAAAATAACGTAAAAAAACCAATTAATCTTTACTAATTAGTCCAAATAACTATTTTTAACTTGAATTATTCTCAAAATGATGTAATTTTACTACATATTAGGTTTCTAAGAGGTTTATCATGAAAATTAAAGTTGGCATTAACGGTTTTGGCCGTATCGGTCGTTTTGTATTTAGAGCAGCGGCAGCAAGAGATGATATTGAAGTAGTTGGTATTAATGATTTAATTGATATTGATTACATGGCTTACATGCTTAAGTATGACTCTACTCATGGTCGTTTTAATGGAACGGTTGATGTTATTGACGGAAAATTAATTGTTAATGGTAAAGCAGTTCGTGTTACTGCTGAACGTAATCCTGCTGATTTAAAATGGAATGAAATTGACGTTGATGTCGTCGTTGAATCAACTGGTTTGTTTTTAACCGACGAAACTGCACGTAAGCATATTGAAGCTGGAGCTAAACAAGTTGTACTTTCAGCACCTTCCAAAGATGATACGCCTATGTTTGTTTGTGGCGTTAACTTAACTGAATATGCAGGACAAGACGTTGTGTCTAATGCGTCTTGTACAACTAACTGCTTAGCCCCAATTGCTAAAGTATTAAATGACAACTGGGGCATTAAAGACGGTTTAATGACTACAGTTCATGCAACTACTGCCACACAAAAAACAGTAGATAGCCCATCAGCTAAAGATTGGCGTGGTGGTCGTGGCGCAGGTCAAAATATTATTCCTTCATCAACAGGGGCTGCAAAAGCCGTAGGCAAAGTTATTCCAGCGTTAAATGGTAAGCTTACAGGTATGGCATTTAGAGTACCAACGCCAGATGTGTCTGTTGTAGATTTAACCGTTAATTTAAAAAACCCAGCAAGCTATGACGCTATTTGTCAAGCGATGAGCGCTGCGGCTGAAGGCGAATTAAAAGGTATTTTAGGTTATACCGAAGATGCCGTTGTTTCTAACGATTTTGTTGGTGAAGTATGTACTTCTGTATTTGATGCAAAAGCAGGTATTGCCTTAACGGATACGTTTGTAAAAGTGGTTTCTTGGTATGACAATGAAATTGGCTATTCAAACAAAGTATTAGACTTAGTTAGTTATATTCATAACTATAATAAGTAAGCAATTGAAATAATCATTTTGAAATTACTTTTGTAATTATTAGATCAAAAAACTATTAGATCAAAAAAGGCTAGATGTTACCATTTAGCCTTTTTATTTGAGTTTATTTACTAAGATAATAACAAATAATTTATTTCAGTGTTTTTAACTTATCGATGCATTTATCTGCTCTAACACCAATTGAGGGTCAACCGCTTTAGTAATTGGACGTCCGATCACCAAATAGTCTACGCCAACACGGATAGCTTGCTCTGGTGTCATGATGCGTTGCTGATCATCTTGAGCTGACCCTGCTGGTCTTATACCTGGTGTAATGAGTTTAAACTCTTTCCCAAGAGATAATTTTAACTGCTCAGCTTCCATTGCAGAGCAAACAACACCATCTAAACCACTGTCTTTAGTTAACTTTGCTAAAAAGCTCACTTGCTCAGCGGGTGTTTTATTAATACCTAAACCACGTAAATCACTTTCTGACATACTGGTAAGTACAGTAACAGCAATTAATAAAGGGGCATCATTACCATAAATCTCAAGCGCTTGTTTGGCTTTAGTCATCATTTGACTGCCACCACTGGCATGAACATTAACCATCCACACACCTAAATCAGCCGCTGCGGTAACTGCTTTGGCAACAGTGTTGGGAATGTCATGAAATTTCAAATCAAGAAAAACATCAAACCCCTTCCCTGTTAACGTTTTTACAAACTCAGGCCCAAAGTAGGTAAACATTTCCTTGCCTACTTTTAGTTTACAATCGCTTGGCGAAATTTTATCAACAAACGATAAAGCATCATTTTTCTTATCAAAGTCTAAAGCGACCACTACTTTTGGATCTAACATGGGATTTCCTATTTTCAAATCTTTCTATAACTAACTACTTATTAGTAGAGTCAGTCTCTTTACAATATAAATTACATTAATAAATGTTAGATTCAAAGCTAGTTTCTTCAAGATTGAGGAAAGCGCACGGAGCTGACTTTAGTCAGTGAGTACGGTTGACAAAAATATTGATGAAAGTAGTAAAGAAGCTATTATTTATTCGCCTTCGAGGCCCCGAACTGGTTTAAGTTGCTCCCACTCGTGACACGATGGACAAGACCAATAATGGGTTGAACTATTAAAACCACAATGTCGACAGCTGTATCTATGTTTAATTTTTAAATACTCACCAATTAATTCTTTTATTAAATCTAAACTGGCATTGTTTTCAACATCATCAGTTTGTTTCATTTCCATTTTAACTAAATGCTTAAAACCGCGTATTGTTGGTCTTCGCTTAAGTGCCGATAACATAAATTCTTTTGCTTTTTTATTACCATGCTTTTTTTCTACATGACTCATATATGAAATTAATGCACTAGAACTTGCTGTTTCATCATACACTTTTTTGATAAAACGAAAGAATTCATCGCTGGCATCAAGATCAAGATAACATTGATACATTTGGTCAATAACATCAGGAAAAAACTCTTTATCTTGTTGGTAAATGTCTTGATAACACTTACACGCTAATTCACATTGTTTATGATTTTCATATATTTTTGCCATTAACCAATTAGCTCGACATGAATTAGGGTCAAGTTTAAGGGCTTGTTCAAGTAATTCAATTACTTCAATAAATTTATCTTGTTCAAAAGCACTGGTGGCTTGTTCGCAGTAAAAATTGGCTAAGGTGTGTAATAAACGTTTATCATTTAATTTTACAATCAATTTTTGGTGGCTAATACCTTGTTGCCAATCTTTGGTAGATTGAAAAATTTGTAAAAGGTAGGTTAATGACTTTAAGCCGTAATCTGGCGATTTTAGTAACTTGTTAAACATAGTTTCAGCGCGATCATATAAACCCGCACTTAAAAAATCTTTACCTAACTCGAATACAGCTTGTTGTTTGTTTTTAGTGGGCAGGTTGCCATGACGTACTAAATGTTCATGAACTTTTAATGCACGGTCAAGTTCACCCCGTTTACGAAAAAGATTGGCCATTGCAAAATGTGCTTCAACGCTATCATCTTCAACTTTTAATGCATCTAGCAGTGAATCTATTGCTTTATCTTTTTGGTTCGACAAAAGGTAATTCAAACCAGTAGAGTACTTAATAGACAAGTCTTGTTTTATGGTTTGGTCTTTTTGTTTAATACTGTTTCTACCCATAAACCAACCATAAGCCATGGCGACAGGAAGTAGTAAGAAGAGTAACTCTATCATTTTATCACTTGGGCTTAAGTCTCGGTTGATCGTTTTCTAGCTAAGGATTTTTTCCCTTTACGAATTAATCGCCATATAATTGTAGCAAGAAGCCCAAGCAGAAAACCTATCGCGGTAAACAAGCTAACCGCAGCAGCAATAGACAGTTCTACTCGTGCAATCATATAATTTAAAGAAATAATTTGTTCATTTTGACTACCAAAAACAAAAGCGATTGCGAGTAAAAGTAAAACTAAGAGTAAAGTGAAATAAAGACGCACGTTGATTAATCTCGGTTAGAAGTTATTGGTAAAGGTTACTATAGCATGGATAGCAGATAGATTACGGCACACCAAATAGATGCTATATATTATCTATTTTTTTTAATATTTTTGCAATGCAGAGCCTTGTCCAATATGAAATGAGTCTAAACTAATTACGTATTTCTAACATGAAATGTGTTTAAAGACTCAAATTTTGTTCATGATCATAAGATGAAAGCGATCAAGACTATAGAAAATATAAATGCTTAGTTAAAAACCGCGCACGATACACTTAAGATAAACAATTAAAATAATACATAAATAAAAAACGGTCTATAAATTTGATTTATTATCAAATGTATAGACCGTTTTAATATGCAATATAAGGGCTAACATACACTACTGTTTGTACATAAAAAAAAACTGTACATTTAAAAGCGTATTCTAGTTAAAGCGCTATATAGTGAGCTAAGTTTAATTAAACTCCTGAAAGATTAACTCTTTCGCGTAACTCTTTACCAGGCTTAAAATGAGGTACGTATTTGCCACTCAACTCAACTGATTCACCTGTTTTAGGGTTTCTACCAACTCTAGGTGCACGATAATGTAATGAAAAACTACCAAACCCTCTGATTTCAATGCGGTCACCTTTAGCTAAAGATTGTGCCATTAACTCTAAGATTTCTTTAATCGATTGTTCTACATCTCTAGCTGACAAATGACTTAATTTATCACCTAGTTTTTCAATGAGTTCTGATTTGGTCATAAGACCTCCAGTATTCATCTAGCTTCGCGCTAATGAGGTTAATATAAGAGGAGAATTATACATTCTCCTCCCCTAGTCTCTTCTTAGTTTAATAAAAACTAGAAAAAGTGCAAAGAAATATAACTAATTTCTTGTTACAAGTTATTAATTTTTAGCGTTTTTAAACGCTGCAGCCATTGCGCTTAAACCTGTTTCTTCAACTTGGTTTAAGTTATCCATAGCTTCACGTTCGTCAGCTTGGTCTTTCGCTTTGATAGATAAGCTAATAGTACGGTTCTTACGATCCACACCCATAAACTTAGCTTCAACGTCATCACCAACTTTTAATACTGTAGATGCATCTTCAACACGTTCTACAGAGATGTCGCTAACACGTAAGTAACCTTCAACACTTTCAGCTAACTCAATTGTAGCGCCTTTAGCATCAACTTCAGTTACCTTACCTGTAACAATAGCACCTTTTTTCTTATCTGTCAGATACATATTGAATGGGTCGTCTTCAGCTTGTTTAACACCTAACGAGATACGCTCACGTTCTGGGTCAACTTGAAGTACGATAGCATCAATTTCATCGCCTTTCTTATAATCACGAACAGCTTCTTCACCGCCAGCCCATGAAATATCAGATAAGTGAACTAAACCATCTATGCCGCCATCAAGACCAATGAAGATACCAAAGTCAGTAATTGACTTGATTTTACCTGATACTTTGTCGCCTTTGTTGAAGTTTTTAGCAAACTCTTCCCAAGGGTTAGCGATACATTGTTTAAGACCTAAAGAAATACGACGACGTTCTTCGTCAATTTCTAATACTAGTACTTCAACAGTGTCACCTAAGTTAACAACTTTAGATGGGTGGATGTTTTTGTTAGTCCAATCCATTTCAGAAACGTGAACTAAACCTTCAACGCCTTCTTGGATTTCAACGAAACAACCGTAGTCAGTTAAGTTAGTTACACGACCAGAAAGTTTAGAACCTTCTGGGTAACGGTTAGCAATTGCTACCCATGGATCTTCGCCTAACTGCTTCATACCTAGAGATACACGAGTACGTTCACGGTCAAATTTCAATACTTTAACTTGAATTTCATCACCAACATTTACAATTTCACTTGGGTGCTTAACGCGTTTCCAAGCCATATCTGTGATGTGAAGTAGGCCGTCAATGCCACCTAAGTCAACGAATGCACCGTAGTCAGTAAGGTTTTTAACGATACCTTTAACTTCTTGGCCTTCTGCTAATGACTCTAGTAATTCATCACGTTCTGCACTGCCTTCAGCTTCGATTACAGCACGACGTGAAACAACGACGTTATTACGCTTTTGATCAAGCTTAATAACTTTGAATTCTAAATCTTTACCTTCAAGGTGAGCTGTGTCACGTACAGGACGAACATCAACTAATGAACCCGGTAAGAAAGCACGGATATTGCTAACTTCAACCGTGAAACCACCTTTAACTTTACCGTTGATAACACCGATAATAGTTTCTTTTTCTTCGTAGGCTTTTTCAAGCACTTGCCATGCTTCGTGACGTTTTGCGTCATCACGTGAAAGCACAGTCTCACCGAAACCATCATCTGTCGCTTTAAGTGATACATCGACTTCATCACCAACAGAAACTTCTACTTCACCAGCAGTGTTTTTAAATTGGTCAATTGAGATCACGCTCTCAGATTTAAGGCCAGCGTCAACAATTACGTTGTCTTTGGTTACTTTTACGATTGTGCCACGGATAATTGAACCCGGGCGAGTTTCGATTTCTTTTAAACTTTCTTCAAAAAGTTGTGCAAAATTTTCAGTCATAACTTGTCTATTAACTCAGTTATTAATCCAATCAACATCATTGTTTCATGGGGTTGTTAAAGTAGCCTCGGTACATCCTTGACGTAGGCTTTAAATAAATTACCGTTACTTAAACTTAAGTTAAATATAAGTAAATGATAAGGTTTTATGTTAATTTTCCATTCGCAAATGAAAGGACTTTATTAACCACTTCTTGTATAGAAAGGCTAGTAGAATCAATAATTAACGCACCCTCTGCTGGAATAAGTGGAGCAACTTCTCTGTTGCGATCACGCTCATCACGCTGACGTATGTCATCCAAAAGGCGCCCGATTTTAACATCAAAGCCTTTCTCTTTCAACTGATTAAATCGTCGTTCAGCCCGCTCTTCAGCGCTTGCAGTTAAAAATACTTTTACAGGGGCTTTAGAAAAAACAATTGTGCCCATATCTCGGCCATCAGCAACTAAACCTGGCGCAACACTGAACGCACGTTGACGGCGCAATAAGGCTTCTCTAACGCGTGGGAATGCAGCAACTTTAGAGGCTAATGAACCAATTTCTTCGCTGCGAATAGTATCAGTAACATTCTCACCTTCTAAAATTACTTTACTTTCACCTTGGCTGCTAATTTCAAATTGTACGTCAAGGTGAGCTGCCATTGGGATCAGTGGCTCTTCATTATCAAGGCTAACGTGGTGGTGCTGTGTTGCAACCGCTAAAACACGGTAAATAGCGCCACTATCAAGTAAGTGCCATCCAAGTTGTTCAGCAACAATTCTAGCCACAGTTCCTTTGCCTGCGCCACTAGGACCATCTATTGTGATTACTGGAACACTTTCCTGCATACATATCTCTCCTAATGTCAAAAATCGGCGGCATTATACGTGATCTAGAGATTAATACCAATGTGATTAAGTTTATTCCTTGCTCTTAGTTATATTTACCTATTTTAGCAAGAAACTTGTGACAATTTATCAAAATAATCAGGGAATGTTTTTGCTGTACATTTAGGATCATTAATTGTGACTGGTGTGTCACTTAGCGCAACAAGCGAAAAACACATAGCAACGCGATGGTCATTGTAAGTATCAATTTCAGCGTGAATTAATGCTTTGGGTGGCGTAATTGATATGTAATCTTCGCCTTCAACCACCTCTGCACCAACTTTTCTTAGTTCTGTTGCCATTGCGGCTAATCTATCGGTTTCTTTTACACGCCAGTTATAAATGTTTCGAATAGTTGTGGTGCCTTTTGCAAATAATGCTGTTGTCGCAATTGTCATAGCAGCATCAGGAATATGATTCATATCCATATCAACCGCCGTTAATGGTTTTCCTACAACAGTAATTGATTCATCATTCCACGTTACTTCAGCGCCCATTTTTTCAAGTACATCAGCAAAATATTTATCGCCTTGAACGCTTAACTTGCCAACACCGTGTACTGTTATTTCTCCACCTTTAATTGCGCCTGCAGCTAAGAAATACGAAGCTGAAGAAGCATCACCTTCTACCATATATTTGGTAACAGCTTGGTAAGATTGATTACCTTTTACCATGAAAGATTGATAACTGTTATTTTGTACTGTTACGCCAAATCTTTTCATGATATCAAGCGTTATATCAATGTAGGGCTTAGAAACTAATTCACCGTCAATGTCTATCCTAGTATCTGTTTTTAATAATGGCGCTATCATCAATATTGCCGTTAAAAACTGACTAGAAATAGAGCCATCGATAGTCACGGTGCTTGCAGATAAGGAGGTACCTTTAATTTTTACTGGCGGATAATCTTTATTTTCTAAATATTGAATATCTGCATTAAGCTGCATTAATGCATTAACCAAGTGACCAATAGGCCTTTCTTTCATTCTTGGTTCACCCGTTAAAATAAATTCACCTTTACTTGCTGCCAGTGCTGCGCACAACGGGCGCATTGCAGTACCCGCATTGCCAAGAAATAATTCTACAGGGTCGCTAACGTTGAAAAAACCATTGTTGCCATTAACCGTACACTCTGTGCCACAATCACTCAGCGTATAGTTAACACCAAGGGTTGTTAAGGCATCCAACATGTACTTAATGTCATCACTGACAAGTAAATTGGTTATTTTGGTCTCGCCATTAGCCAACGCGGCAATTAATAAAGCACGGTTAGATAAACTTTTTGAACCAGGTAAAAAAACCTCACCATTAATTTTATTTATTGGATTTAATATTAGCTGTTCCATGCTATGTGTTTCCTTTTTCAAATTTTTGCATAAAATCAACCAGTGCTTGCACGCCTTCAATGGGCATCGCGTTGTATAAGCTAGCGCGCATACCACCTACGCTTCTATGGCCTTTTAACGCCATCAAACCATTTTCTTCTGCTTGAGTTAAAAATAACTTATTTAAACTTTCATCTTTTAACCAAAAAGGAATATTCATTTTACTGCGATAATGCGCTTCAATATTGTTTTGATAAAAATCGCTTCTGTCAATTGCGCTATACAATAACTCAGCTTTATCTTGATTGATTTTTGCAATAGCTTTGACACCACCTAACGTTTTAAGCCACTGAAAAACTAAACCCGCTAAATACCAAGCATACGTTGGTGGTGTGTTATACATAGAGTCATTATCTGCTGTCGTTTTATAATTCATTATACAAGGTGTTGCTTTTTGAGCATTACCAAGTAAATCTTCACGTACAATGACAATAGTTAAACCTGAAGGGCCAATATTTTTTTGTGCGCCAGCATAAATTAAACCAAATTTTGATACATCCACTTCGTGTGACAAGATAGTTGATGACATATCGGCCACAAGCGGTACCCCGTGAGTATCTGGTATTTCATTAATTTCAATACCATCAACCGTTTCATTAGGACAATAATGTACATAGGCTGCATCGCTATTAAGCGGCCACTTTTCGCTTGGCGTTAGGCTAACTTCGCCATCATTGTGTTCTTCGCGAATATTGATCACGTTAACATCGCCAAAGTTTTTCGCTTCTGCTGCCGCAGCTTTCGACCATGAGCCATTAACAATATAGTCAGCCGACTTTCCAGCAGACAATAAGTTTAATGGCACCGCTGAAAATTGACCACGACCACCGCCATGACAAAATAAGACTTTGTAGTTGTCAGGAATAGCCATAAGATCACGTAAATCGGCTTCGGCCTGTGCTGCCATTTCAATATAAATAGCGCTACGATGACTCAGTTCCATAACAGAGCAACCCGTATCGCTCCAATTGATAAATTCTTTTTGCGCTTTTGCCATTACAGGTGTAGGTAACATTGCGGGGCCCGCACAAAAATTAAAAACTTCTGACATGATTTCTTCTCAAATGGGTAAATATAAATTATCAAACTTGTTTAATTAGCTCGATATACCTTTTTTCTAAACATAAAAAAAGGCGGTTATTAGCCGCCTTTCAGTAGTGTGCGACCTTTATTCTTTCTCGTCGCCCGATGTACTTTCGTCATCTACTTGCTGGGCGCTTTGCTCAGGGTTGTGTGATGATGAATCATCTGCCACAGCAGAAACATCGGTTTCGCTAACGCCATCAGGGGTTTCTTCTGACGCTATAACAGCAGGCTCTTCTATTTCATCAATACGCTGTAATGCAACAACATGTTCACCCTCAACAGTACGTATTAAGCGTACACCTTGAGTATTACGGCCTATAACGCTCACTTCATTAACACGCGTACGTACTAATGTACCGTTATCCGTAATCACCATGATTTCGTCAAGTTCATCAACTTGTACTGCACCAACAACTTTGCCATTACGTTCACTCACTTTAATTGAAACAACCCCTTTGGTTGCCCTACTTTTCGCAGGATATTCATTTAAGTCAGTACGTTTACCAAAGCCGTTTTCCGTGATAGTTAAAATAGGTCCATCTTTTTTAGGCACGATTAAAGACACAACTTTTTGGTCCTCTTCTAGTTTCATACCGCGAACACCTGTACCCGTTCTACCGATAGGTTTTAATGCCCAACGTTGTTCACCCGTTTCAGGATCAAGTTTAATCTCGCCTGTTTCACTATCACGAACTTTTTCATTAAAGCGAACCACTTTACCGGCATCAGAGAACAGCATAATGTCGTTATTACCATCGGTAATATCAACACCTATTAGGGTGTCGTCATCACGAAGGTTCAAGGCAATAATACCGTTAGCTCGTTGGTTTTTATATGCAGTTAATGCTGTTTTCTTCACCGTACCTGATGCAGTCGCCATGATAATATATTTATCTTCGGCGTATTCACGTACAGGTAAAATAGCAGTAATACGCTCATCATCTTCTAATGGTAAAATATTGACAATTGGACGACCACGCGCAGTTCTACTTGCTAATGGCAACTGATACACTTTAAGCCAATACAATTTACCTCTATCAGAGAAGCATAAAATAGTGTCATGAGTATTGGCCACTAACAAACGCTCAATGAAATCCTCTTCTTTCATTTTAGTCGCAGCTTTACCTTTACCACCACGACGCTGTGCTTCATAGTCGCTTAATACTTGATATTTTACATAACCTTCATGAGAAAGCGTAACAACAACATCTTCTTCTGTAATGAGATCTTCTAGCGATAAATCATGAGAAGCATTAGTAATTTCAGTACGACGCTCATCACCAAATTCATCTCTGATCGCAACAAGTTCTTCACAGATTACTTCCATTAAACGTTCAGGACTGCCTAAAATATGCATTAATTCAGCAATTAGGTCTAATAACTCTTTGTACTCATTTAGAATTTTTTCGTGTTCAAGGCCACTTAATTTATAAAGTTGTAACTCAACAATCGCTTTTGCTTGTACTGGTGTTAAATAGTATTTGTTATCGCGAATGCCAAATTGCGGTTCAAGCCATTCAGGACGAGCAGCATGCGTACCAGCGCGTTCTAACATAGCACTAACATTACCTAAGTCCCAACCTTGGGCAACTAATTGTTCTTCTGCTTCTTTTCTTGAAGGTGAGGTTTTCACCAATTCAATAATCGGTTCAATATTGGCAAGGGCAATTGATAAACCTTCGAGTATATGGGCTCTGTCGCGGGCTTTTCTTAATTCAAAAATAGTACGACGTGTAACCACTTCACGACGATGTAATACAAACTCTTCAAGCATTTCTTTCAGGTTAAATATTTTTGGTTGGCCATTGCCTAATGCCACCATATTAAAACCAAAAGACACTTGCATTTGAGTGAGTTTATATAAGTTATTTAAAACAACTTCGCCGACGTCACCACGTTTGATTTCAATAACCATACGCATGCCGTCTTTATCTGACTCATCACGTAAAGCTGAAATACCTTCAAGACGTTTTTCTTTAACAAGCTCTGCCATCTTTTCAATAAGGCGCGCTTTGTTCACTTGGTAAGGCAATTCATGCACTATGATTGTTTCTTTACCAGAAGTTTCATGCACTTCGATTTCAGCGCGAGCACGAATTTTTATTTTACCACGACCTGTACGGTATGCTTCTTCAATGCCCGCACGGCCACTAATAATAGCTGCGGTAGGAAAATCTGGGCCTGGAATATGCGTTAATAATTCTTCACAAGTAATATCACTATTTTCTATTAATGCTAAACAACCATTAATCACTTCTGTTAAATTATGTGGTGGAATATTGGTAGCCATACCAACAGCAATACCTGAGCCACCATTCACTAATAATGTAGGAATACGTGTTGGCATAACGGCTGGAATAAACTCTGTACCATCATAGTTAGGTACAAAATCAACCGTTTCTTTATCTAAGTCTGCCAAAATTGCATGTGAAATTTTAGCCATTCTAATTTCGGTATAACGCATTGCCGCCGCGCTATCACCATCAACTGAACCGAAATTACCTTGACCATCCACTAGCATATAACGCATAGAGAACGGTTGTGCCATACGAACAATCGTGTCGTATACAGCAGTATCACCATGCGGGTGATATTTACCTATTACATCACCAACCACACGAGCCGATTTTTTATAAGCTTTGTTCCAATCATTACCTAAAACATCCATTGCGAATAGTACGCGGCGATGAACAGGTTTTAATCCATCACGCACATCAGGCAACGCACGCCCAACAATAACGCTCATAGCATAATCTAGATAGGAGGTTTTTAACTCATCTTCAATATTTACTGGAACTATTTCTTTGGCCAGATCTGACATAAATAGACGTTTCCCTTAACTTAAAATGTAACTTTAAAATCACACGATTTTTATTATTATCTTTTCATAAAAAAGATGTAAATCAACGCAGCATACTAGCACAAATTTGAGTGATGCCAAACTGCTTTATTCGCCCAATAACAAGGAGGTGGGGTGTCATAATAAAAGTGATGCTAAAAGCAGCACAATTCACGAATAATTGATCTATTTCGTTTCTTTATTCATTGTTGCCTCTTTGCTTAATTACTGCTTTCGTTTAGAATCATGTCAATCAAGAATCAACCAGACATATCCATGACTATGACCACGACAAAAATTAATGATGAGCCTAATGTAAATGAAGCTGAAATTGAAAAATTTGAACAAATAGCAGGTCAATGGTGGGATCTATCAGGTGACTTTAAACCTTTGCATCAAGTGAACCCGTTAAGAGTACAATTTATTTGCCAGCACATGAGTGAACAACAAAGTGAACTTTTTTCTAAAAACGTAATAGATGTAGGTTGTGGTGGCGGTATATTGTCAGAATCTCTCGCTAAACTTGGCGCAAATGTTACGGGTATTGATATGGGCAATGAACCCCTTAATGTTGCTAAGTTACATGCGCTTGAATCAGGCTTAAGCATAAACTATGAAAAAATAACAGCTGAAGAAAAAGCACTACAATGTCACGAACAATTTGACATGGTAACGTGCATGGAAATGTTAGAGCATGTGCCTGACCCAGCGTCAATTGTTAACGCCTGTGCAAATTTAGTAAAACCAGGTGGTTTAGTGTTTTTTTCCACGTTAAATAAAACCATAAAGTCTTACCTTCTTGCTATTTTGGCTGCGGAAAAAATATTTAAATTAGTACCTGATGGCACGCATGAACATGAAAAGTTTATAAAACCTTCTCAGCTTATTCAGTGGGCCGCTGAAAGTGGATTAAATTGTATTGATGCTAGCGGTATTCATTACAATCCTATTTCTGAAAATCATAAGCTTACCTCAAGCTTAGAAGTTAACTATATTTTATGTTGTCAAAAAGTATAATGCCCTCACAGCGTTCTACAGCGCTGCTTAATACTTAACATAAACAGCTGTATTTAAAAATAATTTAGTAACTTTTTATAATAGTCGTTATTGCTATATAAGGATGAATGACTACCTTCAGCAATAACCTTTCCTTGTTCCATAACCACAATTTTATCCATTTTTTCTAACATCAAAGGTTTATGCGTAATAACCACTAACGTTTGTTGTTGCGCCTTGATATGAATTAGGATATTAGCCATTATCTTTTCTTCATTACGTCTGTCTAACCCTTTAGTTGGTTCATCCAAAATAAGTACACTAGCGTTACGAAGTAGTAACTGAGCAATTTGTAACTTCTGTTTTTGCCCACCTGATAGCCCAATACCTGTAGAACCTAACCAAGTGTTAAAACCATCTGATAAGCTATTAATAAAGTCAGTTAAATTAACTAATTCGCACACCTCACGCATTTCATCTAACGTCACATCTGCTTTAGCTAAACGTAAATTATCTGCAATACTGGCATCAAAGAGATGACCTTGTTGGCTCATTAAAGCAATATGTTGTCGTAAAGATTCATGATCTATCAAACTTAAATCGCTACCCGCTACAGTAATTCTGCCTTTATTAACTTTAGCAGAATCATTCAAAGCTGAATTTTTGCTCACAAGCGCTGCACCTGTAGGCCAAAATCCCATCAGCAAGTTGACTAAAGTTGATTTACCAGCGCCACTTGCACCAATAATCGCTATTTTTTCGCCAACCTTAATTGATAAATTTATATTAAACAAACTCGCTGTTTCTTGTTCTGGGTAACTAAAGGTTAAATTTTCAAAGTGAATATCGCCCTGTTTCACACATTGCAACCCCTTACCAACATCCCCTCCTTTTTTACTTAGTGTTTGTGTTGGTTTTTCTTTATCAATAATTTCAAATAATCGTGCAGCACTGGCTAAACTTTGCGGCAATAACTGTAAAGCTAATGGCATTGTGCTAACACTTTCAAAGCTAACAAGAACTAATAATAGTATTGCCACTAAATATTTAATATCAATTGTATTAGCTGCTACTTGAGGTAATAAAATAATTAAACAACCTAGTGCTGAAAAATGAATAAGTAAAAATATTAACACATTGGTAGCCGCGTTAATTTTTACTAAACGATACCTTAGATCATAATATTGTTTTGTCATCTTTGCTATTGAGCGCTGGTAAGGAATAGCGACTTGATAAACTAACAAGGTTTTAATCGCATTAACGCCTACAATCAAGGCTTGCGTAAGTTCACTTTCTAAATTAACTTTTTCTTTAGCTAGCCCTGCTGAAGCCAAATAGCTAAACATTGGTAAAATAAAAGCGACCAATAATAGTGCAACTAGCATTACCCAAGCGATTGTTGAAGATAAAATAGCCAGAGCATAACAAATAATTGGTACAGATATAAAAACAACAACAATAGGTAATAAAATTCGCAAATAAAAATTATCTAAATTATCAATATCTTGCTGAAGTCGCGCTAACAAATCACCTGAGCGTAAATCAACACGGTAGTAAGGCAGTAGAGGTTCAAGCTGTTGATAAAAATAATATCGTAAATGTGATAACGCATTAAATGTCGCTCTATGTGTTAGCATACGTTCTGTGTAACGACCTGCTGTACGCACTATTGCCAAAAACCTAATAATGGCTGCTGGCGTAAAGTAATTAACAGTTATACCTGTTACACCTGCAATCGCCATCAACGTAATAAACCAGCCTGATAGGGCTAACAAACTGATGTTTGCTAAAATAGTCATTACAGAAACTAATGCTCCCAGCAACATTAAAGGCAATTGTGGTTTAAATAAGCCAAGTAAACGAAAAAATACTTTCATCTAAATACTCACCTGCTGGGCATAATAACCATTATGCGATAACAACGCTTGATGTGAGCCTGATTCAATGATTTTACCTTGTTCAAGTACTATAATCTCTTTAGCATCAATCACTGTATGCAAACGGTGTGCTATAACAATAACTAGATGTTCGGCTGCATAAGCTTTGATAGAGGCAGTAATAATTTTTTCAGTTTCTTGATCAAGGTGACTAGTTGGCTCATCAAGAATCAATACATCAGGTTTATGATAAAATACTCGGGCTAAGGCCAAACGCTGTGCTTGGCCACCTGAAAGCCCTGCTCCCGATTCACCAATAACACTATCAACACCTTGTTCTAGTGTATTAACAAAATCGTTTAACCCCGCGTTTTTCAGCGCCTCAACTACTTGATGTTGATCGTAATTTTCTGACAATGCAATATTAAACCCTAATGAACCATGAAAAATTTCTACTTGTTGTGATATCCAGCCACAATATTGTAACCAGTTATCACGGTTTTTAGCGGTTAACGCATTATTGTTTATCAGGACTTGACCTGAACTTGGTTGAACGAAGCCTAATATCATATCCACCAAGGTTGATTTTCCCGCCCCACTTTCGCCAATAAGCGCATACAAGCCTTTAGAAGAAAATTGTATATTGATTTGGGACAATGTATTGCTACGCTCAGGGTAAGCAAAATCAACTTGCTGTAAACCAATATTGAATGGCGCTGTAAATAGTTGTGTGGAAGCATTTTTTATTTGCGGTTGGCTAAGAACTTCAACCAGATCTTCTGCTGCAGTAACACCAGCCATTTTGGCATGATATTGAGTACCAAGCTGCCTAAATGGCAAGTAAAATTCGGGAGCAAGCAATAAAACCCATAAAGCAAATACATAGTCTACATCGCCATAATACAAACGAAAACCTAATACCACTGCAACCAAAGCAATTGAAATTGAAGCTAAAAACTCTAAAACAAATGAAGAAAGAAAAGCGACTTTTAAAATCCCCATTGTTTCATCACCATAATCATCACTAATTTTTTTTACCGCAGCGATTTCCCTTCGTGATGCATTAAATATTTTAAGTTGTGTTATACCTTGAATAATATCAAAAAAATGACTACTCATGCGCTGTAGTTTCGCCCAATGCGTTTGGTTTAAGCGTTGTGCTTTATGTCCTATTAGGATCATAAAAAAGGGTACCATTGGCGCAGTAAATAATAAGATTAATCCAGATTGCCAATCAATGGGAAACACAGCAATAAGTATAGCGAGAGGGATAACAGTGCAATAAGCAATAACAGGAAGATATCCAGCAAAATAATCTTCTAATGAATCAATCCCCTGATATAATAATTGCCCTATTTTAGCCCCGCCTTTCGCTTGAGTGTATGAAGGGCCCAGTTGTAATAACCTATTTAGTATTCGCGAACGAATATTAGCTTTAATATCCATAGCCCCACGGCGGCTATAACATTCACTAAGATAACCTAATAGAGCACGACAAATGATGATAAAACTAATAACAATAATTGCTAGCGTAATGTCTGAGAAGTAACTATTGGAGAATAATTCCTGCGTAAAAGTATCATTATCAAGCAATTTAGGTGTATTTAAATCATCCGTTATCGCTAACTTATCTTGTGGAAATATCACCAAGTTTATTAGGTAGGCAAACATTGCTGTTTGCACTACCATTAAAAGACCATTCACAGCCCCGAAAGCAATAGCACGACTTAATTTGCCATGAGCATATTTTTTTTGAGATTTAAGCCAATGATTAACGTGTTTTTGTTGCTGATCATGCTTCTTTTTCATCTTAATCTACTTTTCAATGTGCTTTATGGCTTATCTATTAAGCGTAATACTTCAGCGTTTGAAATATTGTCATTCTACGATATGGCGACTTGTCGGTATCAATAATTAATCATCGCTATTTTGATCTTTAGAAACATTATCAACATGCTGTTGCATTTCGTACCACATCACATTGATAATCCCCAATGACACTGCGAGTAATACACCCAATATCCAACTAAAATACCACATAATATATTCCTCTTTTTGTATCCATTTTATTCACTTTACTAACCTTACTTAATAGTATTTATTCAGTATTAATAGGCCGTGTGATTATTTTGCTCAATTTCAGCTATAGTTACCGTGCGCCACATTTTTTTGTAACACCACAAAGTATAACCAAGAATTATAGGCGTAAAAACGCCAACAACTATAAACATAAGACCTAATGTTGTTTCGCTAGAAACCGCGTCCCACATTAATAAACTATGGTTTGGTTGACTACTTGATGGCATAACAAACGGAAACATAGCAACACCAGCGGTCAAAATAACACTAACAATAGTTAAAGAGCTGCCGACAAAAGCAAACACTTTGATTGACGTAGTTTTATTCTTTTTACCTAATAAATACGAAACAAATAAAGGCATAACAATTCCCATAGCAGGAATTAACCACAAAATAGGTGTTCTTTCATAATTATTTAACCAAGATCCCGTAGCTATAGTTACTTCTTTTGTTTTTGGTTGTGCCTGTGCCATCGTATCAATAACACTAGTCACTATATAACCATCAATATTTTGCCAAACCATTACACCCGCCCCACAAAAAGCAAGCGACAAAACAATAGCGACAATACGACCGATATTAACGGCATGTTGCGCAACATTCGCATCAGTTCGCATAACTAACCAAGTTGAACCATGCATTAACACCATTGCCACACTTACCACACCAGTTAACAGCGTAAACGGTGTAAATAATGAGAAAAATGAGCCTGTGTAGGTTACACGCATTAATGAATCAAACCCAAACGGAACACCTTGTAGTAAGTTACCAAAAGCAACACCAAAAACTAATGGCGGTACCATAGAGCCAACAAATAAGGCTTTATCCCAATTATTCCGCCATTTTGGCGTTTCAATTTTACTACGATAATCAAAAGCAAGTGGGCGTAAAAACAAACTGAATAAGGTTAACATCATGGCAAAATAAAAACCGCTAAATGCTGTAGCATAAACTAGTGGCCATGCAGCAAATAACGAAGCTCCTGCTGTAATAAGCCAAACTTGGTTGCCATCCCAATGTGCACCTACCGTATTAATCACCACCCGACGTTCAACATCCTTTTTCGCAACAAAGGGTAATAACCCTCCAACGCCCATATCCATACCATCAGTAATTGCGAAGCCAATAAACAGAAAACCGATAAGACCCCACCACAAAAACTTTAATGTTTCGTAATCAAACATAATACTTCTCCTTAAAAATTCTGACTGCGAAGACCAGAAGTTAATGCTGAACCTTGCTCAAAATGATAGCGTCCTGTATGTAATGCGCTTGGACCTAAGCGAGCAAATTTAACCATTAAGTACATTTCAATAATAAATAAAATAGTATAAACAATGATAAAAGCGACAAGAGAAAATAACACATCACCAACGGCTAAATCTGAGGTAGATAAGAAAGTTGGTAACACTTCACTAATTGCCCATGGTTGACGCCCAAATTCAGCGACAAACCAACCTGTTTCAATAGCTACCCAAGGTAAAGGTAAAGCAAAAAATATCGATTTAAGTAACCAACGTTTTTGTTCTATTTGACGTTTAGCGTTATAGTAAAAAGCTAAACCAAATAGCAATAACATTATAAAACCTGAAGCAACCATCATACGAAATGCCCAAAAAACAGGGGCCACCGGCGGTGTAGAATCTTTAACTGCCATTTGAATTTGCTCTTCAGTGGCGTCTACAACGTTTTCAGTATATCGCTTAAGTAGTAATCCATACCCAAGATCATGCTTGGTTTCATTAAACCTAGCCAAATTTTCAGGTGTCTCTTCGCCATTGCGTAACTTAACTAAATACGCATACGCGATCATACCGTTACGTATTCGAGGTTCATGTGCTTTTTGTAAATCACGTAAACCAATCACTTCTTCGTCTAGCGAGCGAGTAGCTATAAGCCCTAAAGCATAAGGAATTTTAACTGCATAATGCGTTTCCATGGCTTCATCGTCAGGCATCCCCACAATAGTAAACGCTGCTGGTGCCTCTTCTGTATGATATTCAGCTTCAATCGCGGCAAGTTTTACTCTTTGTACTTCACCCACTTCATAACCCGATTCATCACCCAATAATATGACAGAAAGGATAGCAGCAATACCAAAGCCTGCCGCAACAGAGAAAGATCGTTTGGCAAAGGCAACGTCTCTGCCTTTTAGTAAATAATAACTACTAATACTTAAAACAAACATTGCCCCTGCAACATACCCTCCTGCTACGGTATGTATAAATTTAACTTGTGCAACTGGGTTAAATATAATTTCGCTAAAACTAACCAGCTCCATACGCATAGTTAGGTAGTTAAATTCACTACCTACAGGGTTTTGCATCCAACCATTGGCTATTAATATCCATAAGGCTGACAGGTTTGTACCTAATGCCATCAGGAAAGTGCCCAATAAATGTTGTCGTTTACTTAAACGTTCCCACCCTAGGAAAAACATCCCGACGAAAGTAGATTCAAGGAAAAAAGCCATTAACCCTTCAATTGCTAGTGGCGCACCAAAGACATCACCAACATAATGCGAGTAATATGACCAATTGGTACCAAACTCAAATTCCATTGTTAGGCCTGTTGCAACACCAATGGCAAAGTTAATACCAAACAACTTTCCCCAAAACTTTGTCATGTCACGATAGATCTCGCGGCCAGTCATAACAAAGACAGCTTCCATAATAAATAGAATCCAAGTTAACCCTAAAGTTAAAGGAACAAATAAAAAATGAAATAACGCAGTAACAGCAAACTGCCACCGAGATAGTTCAACTAGAGTTTCACTGATCATATTAATAAATCTCCTTGCTATGCTTGTGCTGTGTGCTACTTTTTTTTACGCTTGAAATAAAAATATATATTGTAAGTGTTAATCAAAAAGCGACCATTTCTTAACTGTTGAATAAGTAATCAAAACATCAGTTATTCAACCACTTTTTACGAAATCGATGAGTGTTAGCGCAATAGTAATTAGCGATAACTGAAAATAAGATAGAATCTAGTGTGTTCTTTGAGTCGTCATCCATAATTCATACCTTACGTTATTATGCCTTACGCCTTACATTGTGTAGTAGTAACAACTAAATTAGATAAACTTAATATAACTTAAATACAAGCTTAACAACACAAGAATTACAATGATTAAAACTGATTAGTGTAATCGGAAAAAACGATTGATAATATAGTGAAAGTAAATTCAATTTCTAACTTTTAATTAGCTTTCCTAGTTAGCAAAGATCTTTAGAAATTATTAAATTATTTGTTTGCCTGCCTCTTTTTTACCCAAGTTGTTCAAACTAAAAGCAACATTATAACCATCTGTTTTATAAGGATATAATTTTATATATTACTAATAAGTATATAAACTTGTAAAAATTAATTAAAATAATTTCATTTAAAAATTTTTTTTCAAAAAACGATTGATTTTGGTAAGTTACTAAAGCTTTTAACGTTACTAGGTTAGTCGTTGCTAACCTAACGGTGACAAATAAAATTATAGTAAAATTTAGCGCTTTTTATATCTTGCAATAAAGACAAAACCTCACTATCTTGTGTCTATCTTTATAAAAAACCCTAGATGTTGTGTACTCCACATAACTAGCATATTTTTTAAAAGTATTTAGAAAGTAGAACTAATTAAACACTCTTTAGCAAAACATATGTTATTCATGCTAAAGAAAACAACCATAATTTACACCACAGGTCTTTCATGAATAATAAGCTTTTTGTTACCAAACGGAATGGCGAAAAAGAACCCATTGATTTAGAAAAAATTCACCGCGTTATCGCTTGGGCTGCTGAGAACCTTGAGCATGTGTCAGTTTCTCAAGTTGAATTAAAATCACATATTCAATTTTATGATGGTATTAAAACGGCGGATATTCATGAAACTATTATCAAAGCCGCTGCTGATTTAATATCAGAAGAAACCCCTGATTATCAATATTTAGCTGCTAGGCTTGCTGTGTTTCATCTGCGTAAAAAGGCATATGGACAATTTGAGCCCCCCTCTCTTTATAAACATGTTGTTAATATGGTTGAGTCTGGTAAGTATGACCAACATTTATTAGTAGATTACGACGAAAGTGATTTTGAGCATATGTCGTTATTTTTAGATCACAGCCGTGACCTAAATTTCAGCTACGCTGCGGTTAAACAACTTGAAGGTAAATATCTTGTACAAAACCGCGTTAACGGTGAAATTTATGAAAGCGCACAATTTCTGTATATTTTAGTCGCAGCCTGCTTATTTGCTAAATATCCCAAAGCAACTCGCTTAAGTTATGTTGAAGGCTTTTATAACGCCATATCAACCTTTAAAATATCATTACCTACCCCGATTATGGCTGGGGTTCGTACACCAACTCGTCAGTTTTCATCTTGTGTGTTAATTGAATGTGATGATTCGCTTGATTCCATAAATGCTGCGTCAAGTGCGATAGTGAAATATGTTTCTCAACGTGCTGGCATTGGTGTAAATGCTGGGCGTATTCGTGCATTAGGTAGTACTATTCGTAATGGTGAAGCATTTCACACGGGTTGTATTCCCTTTTACAAACACTTTCAAACAGCCGTTAAAAGTTGTTCACAAGGTGGTGTTCGTGGTGGCGCAGCAACATTATTTTACCCACTGTGGCATTTAGAAGTAGAAAGTTTACTGGTACTTAAAAATAACCGTGGTGTTGAAGAAAACCGTGTACGCCATTTAGATTATGGTGTTCAATTTAACAAAGTTATGTATCAACGTTTGATTAAAGGTGGTCATATTACATTATTTAGCCCAAGCGATGTGCCTGGACTTTACGATGCTTTCTTTGAAGATCAAGAAAAATTTGAAGCACTTTATATTCAATATGAAAATGATGATTCAATTCGTAAAAAGCGTATTAAAGCTATTGAGTTATTCACCTTATTTGCCCAAGAACGTGCAAGTACAGGCCGAATCTATCTACAAAATGTTGATCACTGTAATACACATAGTCCATTTGATCCTAGTAAAGCGCCTATTCGTCAAAGTAACTTATGTTTAGAAATTGCTTTACCTACTAAGCCAATGAACGACGTTAATGATGAATCAGGTGAAATTGCATTGTGTACCTTATCTGCATTCAACTTAGGGGCAATAGAGTCACTTGATGAATTAGAGCCATTAGCTGATTTAGCCGTACGTGCACTTGATAGTTTACTTGATTACCAAGACTACCCTATTCCTGCTGCACGTAATGCTAGCTTATCACGTCGTACTTTAGGTATAGGTGTTATTAATTATGCCTATTATTTAGCAAAAAATGGCTTGTATTACTCAAATGGTAGTGCCAATAATTTAACTCATAAAACGTTTGAAGCTATTCAATACTATTTATTAAAGGCCACTAACGAATTAGCAAAAGAACAAGGTGCCTGCCCTAAATTTGATGAGACACGCCTTGCACAAGGTATTTTACCTATTGATACCTATAAAAAAACTATTGATGATATCACGGGTGAACCATTACATTTAGATTGGGAGTCTTTACGTACAAGCATTCAAAAGCATGGTGTGCGTAACTCGACCGTTTCTGCATTAATGCCATCAGAAACATCATCTCAAATTTCAAATGCAACTAACGGAATTGAACCACCACGCGGTTTAATTAGTGTTAAAGCAAGTAAAGATGGTGTACTAAAACAAGTTGTGCCTGAATATTTAAAACTTAAAGGTAACTATGAGTTACTTTGGAATATTCCGAGTAATGAAGGTTATTTAGAACTTGTAGGGATTATGCAAAAATTTGTTGACCAAACTATTTCTGCCAATACCAATTATGATCCTGCAAAGTTTGAAGGTGGAAAAGTGCCAGTTAAACAAATATTGAAAGATATTTTAACTGCCTACAAACTTGGCGTAAAAACCATGTATTACCATAACACTCGTGATGGCGCGAGTGATGACGTAGAAGTTGAAGATGATGGTTGTGCTGGTGGTGCTTGTAAAATTTAATACTTGAAACGGTATATTTCTCAAGTAATTTACAATCAATGATCAAACAATAATCAAACAATAATCAAACAATAATCAAACAATAAAATCATATGAACCTGGTCATGTTACTGGGTTCTTTATTGCCCACTATCTTAAGAGCAATTTAAAGACAAAATAGTAGCAATATATTAAGGAAAAATGGCTAATGACGTACACCACGTTTAATCAAACACCCAATAATGCTTTACTCGAACCTATGTTTTTAGGTAATAGTGTTAACGTATCTCGCTATGATCAACAACGCTATGTTGCTTTTGAACGATTAATTGAAAAACAACTTTCATTTTTTTGGCGCCCAGAAGAAGTAGATGTATCGAAAGACAGATCTGACTGGCAAGGATTAACTGAATCTGAAAAACATATTTTCATTTCAAACTTAAAATATCAAACCCTGCTTGATTCAATGGCAGCACGTTCTGTTAATGCTGTTTTGCTCCCCTTAGTTTCTTTACCTGAAGTTGAAACATGGGTAGAAACCTGGGCCTTTAGTGAAACCATCCATTCACGCTCTTATACGCATATTCTCCGAAATTTATTTACTGAACCTGGCGAAGTCTTTGATGATATCATCGTTAACCCTGCTATTTTAAAACGCGCTAGTAGCATTGCTAAATACTTTGATGACGTGATTTTAACAACCCAATTATTACAATCGCAAGGTGAAGGGAGTTACGAGATTGACGGAAAAACAATTGCAGTAAGCACCCGAAAATTAAAAGAACGTTTATACCTTGCTATTTGCTCTGTTAATGCCCTTGAAGCAATACGATTCTACGTAAGTTTTGCCTGCTCTTTTGCTTTTGCTGAGCGAGAATTACTTGAAGGTAATGCAAAAATAATCAAACTTATTGCACGTGATGAAGCACTTCACCTAACGGGTACTCAACATATATTGAATCTTTGGATGTCAGGAAAAGATGATCCTGAAATGGCCGAAGTCAGTAAAGACATGCGTCAAGCAGGTTTACAAATATTCCTAGATGTTGTCGATCAAGAAAAAGAATGGGCACAATATTTATTTAAAGATGGCTCAATGATTGGATTAAATGCTGAAATATTAAATCAATACATTGAGTACATATCAAATCAACGACTTACTTCTATAGGCTTTAATGCGCCATTCAATATAAAAAGCAACCCGTTACCATGGATGAATGCGTATTTAGTCAGTGATAATGTACAAGTTGCCCCACAAGAAACTGAAATATCAAGTTACTTAGTTGGACAAGTTGATTCGAGCATTGAAGCTGATGACTTTGATGATTTTGACTTATAGTAGTATTTTAATACCCTGTTATGCCTGCCTTAACTAAGCCTTCGGAGCTAACACCAAAAATTAGCGCCAATGGAAAAACAATAGTGTTTACGGAAAATAAGCAAACCCTATTAGAATGTTTAGAGCAGGCAAAAGTCGAGGTACATTATCATTGTAGAGACGGATTTTGTGGCGCTTGTCGTGTCACGTTAACGTCAGGAAAAGTAAGTTATCCCAACGGCGAACCTTTAGCTTATGTAGGCGAAGATGAAATTTTACCTTGCTGTTGTATACCTATTACAGATATTAGTTTAACCATTGAATAACTAAGGTAGGCTTAATACATGCTTATCTCACGGCTATCTCCTAACTTCATCGTTCAATTTACTTGCAATAAACTAGTTATTCATTTGAGGAAAGCGCCTTTTGCTCTTTGTACAAAGCACGCTCAAGCCAATAATCAACACTGACATAACGTCCTGCGCCCATAAACAACAAAGCTAATAACATAATAAAATAAGTCACAGAAAACTCAATACCATTATTTAACATCACAACACTGCCTGAAGAGGTTATGTAATCGTAGTTTGTGTGCTCTTGTAATACCTCTTTTACAATCCCCAATTTATTTGAGGCTTCTATCACGCGTTCATTAGCAAAAGGCGCATTAGGGTCAGTTATAGCTTGCCAACCGTTGTCCCAATGAACTGTTCCTGCGGCAACAATCATAGTAATCATCAACGGAATTGAAAACCATCTAACGGCAACTCCTAAAAAAAGTGCTATCGCACCAAAAAATTCAGTCGCTGTAGCCAAAATAGCCATCAAAAAAGGAAATGGTAAACCTAAACCCCACTCAGTATTTCCAAACCATTCAACAATCCCCTCAAAGCCTTCAACTTTCTTAGTGCCTGCCATCCAAAAAACAGGTACTAAGTACATCCTCAACATAAAAGGTGCTAAAAAATCAAGTTGCTGGGTTTTATTTAGTAAGGTATGGATTTTTATTAAGTATGATTTCAAAGTCTACTCCTTGCAAAAACTATTTAATACCAATCTCACTAACTATGTGATCATTTCTACTGGTTAAAACAACCAACTACGGCGTTATTTATTTAATAATTAGAACAACTAGTTATTAAAATAAATGCCTTGTATTTGGCTGTTTTTCCTGCGTATAAAGTAGATCACCTAATTAATGAAACTGGTATAAAAAAGCGATATATTAAATAGTAATTTTTAGATAAATATTCGTTAGTGTAATTATTTGATGCTACCCAAGAAAAAAGGTTACAACTTTTTAAAAGAACATATTATTGAAAATCGGTCTGCTTAGATTAGTAAACTCACCATTATTCAACAATATGCTTTTTATAGTAGGTTATCGCTAATTAAGTGTATTGACTATTCAGTTTCAGTTTCAGTTTCACATTAAGCTTAATTTAACTATAAGGCCAAACCCAATCATTAACTTCGGGTAAGTCTACGCCATGTTCATGGGCGTATTGGCAGCATTCAATTTGACGGTCTCTAAACAATTGTTTTGCATGTGCTCCAGCCACTTTCAAGCTAGGTACACGGTTAATCACATCTATGGCAAGACTAAATCTGTCAATTTGATTTTCAATCGCCAACTCAAGCGGTGTGTTTATATTGCCTTTTTCTTTATAGCCACGTACATGCAGGTTTTTATGATTATTGCGTTTATAGGCTAACCGATGGATTAACCAAGGGTATCCATGAAAGTTAAAAATTATGGGCTTATCTAAAGTAAATAAACTATCAAAATCATTATCAGATAAACCATGGGGATGCTCTGTTTCACTTGTTAAACGAAACAAATCCACCACATTAATAAAACGCACTTTTAATTGTGGAAAATGCTCTCTTAGTAAGGCTGTTGCTGCTAACGCTTCTTTCGTTGGTATATCGCCGCATCCTACCATGACAACATCAGGCTCATGACCTTGGTCATTACTTGCCCAGCTCCATATTCCCAAACCCTTAGTACAATGCTTAATGGCACTATCCATATCAAGGTATTGTACATGTGATTGCTTATCACAAACAATCACATTGATATCATTCTCACTACGCAAGCAATGATTTGCTGTTGAAAGTAAGCAATTAACATCAGGCGGCAGATATATTCGGGTAACGTCGGGATTTTTATTAACAACAAGATCTAAAAAACCGGGATCTTGATGCGTAAAGCCATTGTGATCTTGACGCCAAACGGTAGAAGTAATTAATAAATTAATAGATGAAATAGGTGCGCGCCAAGACAATTTTTCGCTGATAGCCAACCATTTCGCATGTTGGTTAAACATAGAGTCAATTACATGCACAAAAGCCTCATAGGTAGCAAAAAAACCATGTCGTCCAGTTAGCACATAACCTTCAAACCATCCTTCAAGAGTATGCTCAGATAACATTTCTAAAACACGACCATCAGGACTCAGTTCTCCACCATTATCATCTTCAGGTAAATATTCAGATAACCATAACTTTTTACTGACTTCATAAATGGCTTCTAATTTATTTGATGATGTTTCGTCTGGTCCAAACACTCGAAAATTATCATGATTCATCCGCATAATATCACGTAACATTTCACCTAACGGTCTAGTGTTCATTGCATTGGTTTGTGCAGGTTTATCTACTTTTGCGGCATAGTTTTGAAAATCGGGCATCCGTAAATTTCGTTTTATTAAACCGCCATTAGCATGAGGATTAGCACTCATACGTCGTAAGCCTTTGGGTGCTAGTGCCTCTAATTCAGGTATTAACCGTCCCGTTTTATTAAATAAGCTATCGGGCTGATAGCTTTTTAACCATTGTTCTAACATTGCAAATTGTTCTGTATCAGAAAGTACTCCTGTTAAAGGCACTTGATGCGCACGCCAAAACCCTTCTACTTTATTGCCATTAACCTCTTTTGGTCCTGTCCAACCTTTAGGAGAACGTAAAATGATCATTGGCCAATGCACACGTGATGCTTTACCTGATGTGCGTGCCTCTTTTTGATGAGCACGAATGTCTTTAATGCAATTTTCCATTACCTCTGCCATGCTTTGATGCATCAGTGTTGGATCATTCCCTTCGACAAAGTAGGGTTTCCAGCCATACCCAATAAATAAGGCTTCAAGTTCGTCGTGTGGAATTCGTGACAATAATGTTGGATTATTTATCTTGTAACCATTCAAATGTAAAATAGGTAAAACTGCCCCATCGCGAATAGGGTTAATAAATTTACTTGAATGCCAAGACGTTGCTAAAGGCCCAGTCTCCGCCTCGCCGTCTCCCACAGCAACCGTTACAATTAAATCTGGGTTGTCGAATGCCGCACCAAAGGCATGAGATATACTATAACCAAGTTCACCTCCTTCATGAATAGAGCCCGGTAGTTCAGGGGTACAGTGACTACCAATCCCTCCAGGAAATGAAAACTGTTTAAAAAGTCGTTTCATGCCAGTAATGTCTAAACTCACATCAGGATAAATTTCAGAATAAGTACCTTCTAAGTACACAGGTGCTAATACACCTGGCGCCCCATGTCCTGGCCCTGCAAGAAATATGGCATCAAGGTCATATTTGTTGATAAGCCTATTCATGTGAATATACATAAAGGACAACCCAGGACTAGCGCCCCAATGCCCTAAAAGCCTTTTTTTAATATGTTCTCGGGCTAAAGGTTGCTGTAATAAAGGGTTGTCTTGAAGGAAGATCATGCCTGCGGCAATATAATTACAAGCTTGCCAATAAGCGTTAAGTTGATGTAATTCATTGTCTGAAAGTGGATTAGTATTTTGCTTTACTTTATTCAAAATTTCCATTTAAGCACCACACATTATAATTTTCTATTCATTTAACAATACGACATAATCACTCGTAAATCATCTATTATATGCATGATGTGTGCGTTTATTTTTTAAGCGTTATAGAGCTAGTTTCTGTCCATATTTCATTGTTATTAGCATGGTTAAGCAAATTAAAATACAGCTAAAGAAAAACATCCTATTACTTGAAAATAATTCACACAAATAACATTAAGCAAACTTAAATTTTATTACCTCGGTAAATAAAAAATCATAATGACACAAAAAATAACAATAGCCCAAAACACTTTAACAAAAAACTTAATTTTACTGCGTTTACTGTGTGGATGTTTTACTGGCAATGCCATACCACAATGTTGGCAGTGGCTATCAGTCGCTTTATTTTTACCCTGACAATAAAGGCACTTTTTCACTTCTTCATTCATCCTAAATTCCTTATTGAGAGGTCAATTGATGATATAACTGAGGCAAACGTAAAGGTAATTGTTCTGGTCTTAAAATAACAGTAAAACCATCAGCCCCAAAAAGATAAGGTAGGTATTCTTGTGCATCTGTATCTATAGTTATACAAAAAGGTTTTATACCAAGGCGTTTCGCTTCGTTAATAGCATTATGAGTATCTTCTATACCAAAACGACCTTCATAGTGATCAATGTCATTAGGTTTACCATCAGTTAAAATGAGCAGTAATTTTTCACTACTTTTTTGCTCATTAATAACTTGCGTTGCTTGTCGTATGGCTGCTCCCATCCGGGTATAAAACCCTGGTTTAATTGCTTGAATGCGCCCTCTAACGTGATCAGTGTAATTTTCATTGAAGTTTTTAAGCATTGTAAAACGAACATTGTGTCGTTTCACAGACGAAAAACCATACATAGCAAAATTGTCGCCTACTGATTGAAGTGCCTCACCAAATAATAATAAACTGTCTTGTACAACATCAATAACACGGTTGTCATTATCTAAGTGTGCATCGGTCGACATGGATAAATCTGCCAGCAATAAACAAGATAAATCACGATTATTACCCCGAAAAGATCTAAATAAGCCTTTTTCAGCACTCGGGGTTATTTTACTTTCTACATGAAAGTCTAACCAAGCACTTAAATCAATTTCTTCACCTTGAGGCTGGGCTTTTAACCAATATCGCACACTGCGTAATTGTTCAAATTGTGCTTGAATAAGTTTTGATATTTTTTGTAAACGTACAGGTAGTTTCTCAGCTTTAGCATCTTTTGGTAGCATTGGCTGAAGTAAGCACCGGTCTTCTTCTAAGGTTTGCTTTTTATAATTCCATTCAGGTAATTTTATTCCCTCACCTAGAGGAATATCGTCTTCTGAAGCTGATGGTAAATCAAGATCGATTTTAATCTGCCCACTTCTTTGTTGTTCTTGCTGTTTTGCTAATGTAATTTTATCAAGATCTTCTACCGTGCCTGACATATCTTCGTCATCTTCGCTATCGTCACAACCACGATCAAGTTTTGAAAATTCACTCCAAGAAAACAAACTTTCAAGACGAAAAATCATCATGCCATTACGTTCATCAGGCGAATCGACACGCTCTGCTTCTTTGCGACTAGTTTGAGATTTTTTTACTGAATTTTTTTTCTCGGCTTCATCCTCTCCTTCACCTTCAACTTCTTGATATTCTGACATTAATACATCATCTGAAGAAGATGATGGATAAAGCCACAAATAAACTGCTTTAGGGGCAAAATTCACCATAGGGAATTCAGTAACGGAACCCGGTGTTAAAATGGCATTAACAATGGCTTGTTCCATTTCTTTTTCAGCATTGGGCAATGTGTTTACATCGGGTCTACTTGCCACAAAAGCTTGTGCTAATCGTGTATAGCGGTTACGTAATGCAGGAAATTTTTTTAAAACATCAACTACTAAGAGTTGATTATCTGTCGCCCAATGTGAAAAGCAACCAGTATGCTGCGAAGCTAAAACCGCTAACCAAATATATAAATCATAATTTAAAGATTTGTCATTAAATAGGGCAAGTGATTCAGGTAAACGTAAACTTTCTTCATCTTGCCAAGCTAAGCTAACCAGTTGTGTATCACCAGAGATTTTTTGCAGAAAACTTCTACGGCTTAAATATTCTCGTCCTGTAGCAGCCTCAATGCGCTTAACAGCATGACCACCCAAAGCACGAAAGATCATACCTACTGATTTGTTCATTTCATCAAAAGATACTCGTGCATGATCAAATTCAGGGTTTGCCTTTCGCGTAATATATTTGTGCCACAGGCCACCAACCCATTCTTCCATAACCCTAAAACCATTTAATTAATAAGTAATATCACGATTGTATCAAATGATCTCATTCTGTGTGTGATTTGGGTCAAGATTAATATAGTACATAGTATGTATTTAAGAGAAAATTAAAAAATCGGCAGTTTATGTGCCATAGCACGTGCTAAATTAAACATACCAACCAATACAAAACAGGCATGCAAGGTGACAAAGTAAAAAACAGTAATCATAATTGAGACATCAAACTGGTCTGAAAAGAAAATATAAAAAATAGGCGCTACCCCCAACATTAAACCTGCTAATGCTGACACTTGAATACTGCGAATCAAGTGTATTTTATTATAATTTGAAATTTTTTTTGATTTAGCACCATTTAACTTACTTTGAAAAAGGTAATACACAAGAAGCAAAAAACTTCCTAATGGAATAAGAAGTAAATTAGATAAATAAAGCGATTGATAAATAATAGCTGGCTTGTTGTCTTCATTGGATTTCATGTTTATTTACCCCATAGATTTAAACCGAATAAAGAACTTATACCAAATATATAATGCCTATTATAATAGGAAGTACAATAACATAACCTAATAATAATCGTCGCCACAGTTTAGGCGCATGTTTAAGCTCCATAAAAACATCAATTATTTGCTGGCCTTTTAAAAAAACAATAAATAAAACAACACCAATAAACAAGCTTTTTTGCGCATTAAACAATTCAAATATTGTACCTACATAAACAGAAAGGATAGTTAAAGCTAGTAGCCAAAGCCAACTTAACGTATTTTTTTTATTCATATTAATTGATGACATCAGCGTTAAATCACATAAATTAAAGGAAATAATATAATCCAAAGCATATCAACCATGTGCCAATAACTTGCACCTGATTCAAACCCTGAAATATTACTTGCGTTATATTCGTTTTTAGCTGCTTTTATCGCAACAAAAACAAGAATTACCATACCTAACAACACGTGCATTAAATGAAAAAAAGTAATCATAAAATACAGCGTGAAAAAGGTATTAGTTTCAATACCAATACCCTGTTCAAATAAAGATAAATATTCCCATATTTTTACGCCGATGTAGATGCAAGCGACTAACTTAGCAATAATCAATAATTTAGTTGCTTGCATTCCCCTACCTTGATGCATTTTTGCTAACGCAAGCGCAACAAAATAACTGCTGGTAATAAGTGTAAGCGTATTAATAAGGCCAGATGTTTGATGTAACTTTGCCTTTCCTTGGGTAAAAATTTCAGGGTTTAATTGTTCAGAAACAGCAAAGCCAATAAATAAAATAGCAAACACTGTTAATTCAGCTAAAATAAAAAACCACATTGCTAAATCACCCGGTAGACGATTTAGCAACAATGAAGATTGGTTTATTTCAATTTCAGAAGATAGTGCATCAGCACTGATTGTTTTATTCAAAGGTAACTCCAGCCATTAGCCACTTCACATAGTTTAGTTATTCATCAAAATAAATTTTAGCAACATCCATCAACGCTTTCACTGTTTGAGGGTCATCTGATAGCGGCTCAGCTAAACAGCAGCGACAAACATCTAAAACATTCATACCTGTGCTTATCATACGGGCTGCGTATATTAACAAACGAGTTGAAGCAACTTCATCTAAATCATTTTGTTCTAATTTTCGAAGTGCACCAGCTAACTCCACTAATTTAAATGCTAAATGGGCATCAACACCAGTTTCATTAATGAGTATTTGTTGTTCAACTTCCACCGTGGGATAGTCAAAACGTAACGCAACAAAGCGTTGTCTGGTACTTGGTTTCATTCCTTTAAGTAAATTTTGATACCCTGGGTTATATGATACAACCAACATAAAACCTGGGGCTGCTTCAAGTAATTCACCTGTTCTTTCTAGTGGCAACACACGTCTATCATCAGCTAAAGGGTGTAACACAACAGTTGTATCTTTTCGTGCTTCTACTACTTCATCTAAATAACAAATACCGCCTTCTCGCACCGCTCGGGTTAATGGGCCATCTTGCCAATAAGTTCCCTCTGGACCAATCAAATGACGACCAACTAAATCAGCAGCCGTTAAATCATCATGACAAGCTACGGTATATAATGGTTTATTTAATTTTGCAGCCATATGGGCAATAAAACGTGTTTTACCACACCCTGTAGGCCCCTTAATTAGAACGGGTAGCTGATGTTCAAAGGCGTGATTGAACAATGTGATTTCATTACCTTGTTCTTGGTAGAAAGGCGCTTTAGTTGTCATAGTCATTAGTTAACTCAATAAAAATTCTTGTGGGTAAAATACCTCAGCAATCACTAAAGTTCAAATCAGATCGGCAGCTTAATTGATAAGGATCATTGAAAGGTGAAAGTTAGCTTATTTCTACAAGATATAAGCTTTAACTTTTAAAGTTAAGAAAGTTTAGTTAAAATCAATGTATAAGCACCTTCCTTTAAAATAGTTGTAATATGCACGCAATTTTTGAATACATCCCCTTAGTCATTTTTTTTATTGTCAGTAAATTTGTTGATATTTATTGGGCTACAGCCTCATTAATAGTCACTTCTGCGTTACAGATACTATATTATTATGTAAAAAAAGAAAAAGTACCTACTCGTAATTGGATATTTTTTGGTTTAATTGTTGTTTTTGGCGGACTGACTATTTTTTTACATGATGATGCTTTTATTAAATGGAAAGTTACGATAATCAATGAAATATTCGCCTTAACATTACTTATTAGTTACTACGCTTTCAAGAAAAATATTATTAAACAATTTCTTTCAGAATCAATATCTCTACCTGACTCTATTTGGGTTAAGTTAAACCTTGCGTGGGCAATTTTCTTTGCTTTTTGTGGCGCATTAAACTGGTATATTGCTTTTAATTTTGCTTTAGAAACCTGGGTAAACTTTAAAGTATTTGGACTCACAGGCCTTATGTTTGCCTTTTCAATTATCACAATATTATCTTTAAGTAAGTATATGACTAATGACAGTGATAACATCAGCGATGCAATTGAAGACAGTGTTGAGATAACTTCAAATGTAATAAGCAAACCCCAACATAATAAAGACAATGACAAAATATAGGAAAACTCATGTTATATGTAATTTACAGTGAAGATGTTACCAACAGCTTAAAAAAGAGACTATCTGTAAGAGAGCATCACTTGGCTCGTTTAACTGCCTTACAAAATGAAGGTAGATTATTCGTTGCTGGCCCTTGCCCTGCTATTGATAGTAATGATCCAGGTGAAGCTGGCTTTACTGGTTCTTTAATTATTGCGGAATTTAATGACTTAGCTCAAGCACAAGCATGGGCTGACGAAGATCCCTATATTGCCGCAGGTGTTTATGAAAAAGTTATCGTTAAACCCTATAAAAAAGTCCTTCCTGCTTAATATTAATGCAATAAAAATTAATACTATAAAAATTCATGTGTAAGCTATTCGCCTAACTTTTTATATTTAACATTATCAACTATGCTATTAGCAGGTTAAAAATGCTAATAGCAGCATGAACATTTCCCTATTTTTCAGTAATAAGCATATGACAAATAAAATATTATTATTAAGTGTTTTTATTATTTCACAATACCTATTATCACCCATTGTATTTGCTCAAAATTCAGTAGACGAATGTAAAAAAATGTCTGCAACACCAAAGAACCAATCTCGTTGTTTGGATAATATAAAAGCAGAGCTTGACCGAAAGTTACAAACATGGGTAAACAACCATGTTTTTAATTTAGAAGAAAAGGCGTTATCAACAGGGCGCTACGCTGCATTAAAAATGTTTAAACGATCACAAAACGATTTTATTACTTTTCGTGACAATGACTGTCGATGGCAATATCTTGCCATATCTCCGGGTAAAGGAGCTGAGTTAGCATATAAAAAATGTTATATTGATGTAACACAAAGTCGTATAGATGAATTAAGTAAAATTCCTTAAAAGCATTGTTGATTGTTACAAAGAAATAGTATTAATCTTGCTTACTCATTTGAGTTTGAGCCTGCTCTATTTCTTGCTCTACGCTTTCCTCATCACTTAGCAATACAGCTAGCCAACGCCCGCCCTGTGAACTTTCAAAACCAATTTTTAATATCATGGTTAAAGGCACACTTAACAACATCCCTACAGTTCCTAATAACCATCCCCAAAAAATTAAAGATAAAAATACCACAAGGGTAGATAAACCAAGACCTTTTCCTAAATACCTTGGCTCAACCATATTGCCCATAATCATGTTAATAGCAACATAACCTAAACCAATAAAGCCAGCCTCGGCTAAACCTAGCTGTAAAGCAGCAAGCATTACCGCAGGTACGGCCGCAATAATAGAGCCAATATTAGGAATGTAATTTAACAGAAAAGCAAACACGCCCCACAATAAATAAAAATCTAAACCAAAAATCCAAAGCATAAGAGATACAATACAACCTGTCGCAATGCTTACCATAGTTTTGATAGCAATATAATGATTAACTGATTCCAAAAAACGTTCAATTTGTTTTAAACGCATTTCAGGGTCGTCTAGTGCAAAATGTAACTTAAGCGGAAAAGAAGATGCTTCAAAAAGCATAAAAATAACCGTGAGTATAATCAAAAATAGGTTTGCCATTACCGAACCAAAACCACTAAGCATATTAGCTGCCATGCCCATGGCTGCTGCAGGGTCAAAATATTCAAGTAATATAGCTGAGGATATTTGGATATTATAGCTAGCGAGAAAATTTGTAATCCAAGTAAATTGTTCTCTAAATTGCAATCGGTAAACAGGGATAAGTTCAGATAATTCGTTTAATGATTTACCAACTAAACCAGCTAAAGATAACGCTATTGTGACAAAAATAACAATAACTAAAATGACAGAAATCGCTTTAGGAATTTTAAACTGACTGGCTTTAGCCACAAGTGGGTTACAAATGATAGCGATAAACAAAGATAATAAAAATGGCACCAAAATATGTGCTGCGGTTTTGATGCCTGCGAATATGATAAATATAGCCGCAACAGTAACAAAACCTTTTACTAAAGAGCTATTTTTAGCTAGTGAACCCATGAAAATTAATCCTTACGTACTTATCGCACCAATATACCTGAAATCCATAGTATTCACTAGCTAGTAAAGTTGACTTTACTTATACAAATTAACTTATGTAATCTTCCTTAATAAACCTTGCGTATTTTGTTGCATGGTTTGCGCAACCATAAGATAACCAATACTGGCTACAAATATTGCACCACTTGCTGGACCAAGCAGCCATATATAGGGATGCAACCTTCCGTCAAGATTAAAAAGTTGTTGCTGTATAATCAACAAAGTAATATCACTAACAATTGCAGCAACCAAACCAGAAATAGCACCTAACAATAAAAATTCATATAGTGTCGCTAACTTTATTAAGCGCCCTTTAGCACCCAATGTACGCAATATCACAACTTCTTGCATACGTTCAGCCAAGCTCGCTTGCACCTGAGAAATAAGCACTAAAGCACCACTGATCAATACAATAAATAAGACAAAGCCAATAGCTAAAGTGACCTGTGAAATAATTGACTGGGCTTGTTTCATTTGCGCTTTAATATCTATCATACTAACTGTTGGGTAACGTTGTAATAGTTGACTAATATCTTTAATATTTTTTTCATGTAACTGCGCAGCACTAAAATAAGTAACGGGCACCTTTCCTGCCATGTTAGGACTTAAAATCATCACAAAATTTGGCTTGATGTTTCCCCAATTCACTCGTCGAAAACTTGTCACTTTCACATCAAATTTTTGTTCATTCACTAAAATAGTTAATGTATCTCCTAACGTTAAATCTAAGTCATCTTTCCAGCCTTCAAATACCGAGACTTCGATTACATCGCTATTTTCACCTACCTTTTCATTGGTATTAGAGAACCATTCGCCTTCTGTTATTTCATTACCTTCGGGTAAAGTATCTAACCAAGTTAAATTAGGTTCTCGCCTTACTCCTTTCCGCGCATCTTTAGCATTTTCCTCACCTTCTTGTTTTGACATTCGTCGAGCAAATTCTTCACCATTAACGGCATCAATTCTGCCATTAAAAACGGGATAGAAATCTTCGTGTATAATGCCTTTATCTTCAAAAAATTGCTTTATAGGGGCCACTTCTGCTTTAGCAATATTAATAATATACATATTCGGTGCATCTGCTGGTATTTGCATTTGCCAATCTGAAATCATGTCATTTTTTAATACGACTAAAAACAACATAAGTTTGATTGCTAAAGCAAAACTGATCAGTTGAATAGCATTTGCATTCGCTCTTTTTTGTAACGTTGCAATTGCTAAAGACCAGCTTGTACCAGGTCTAAGTCCTAATCGACGTCCTGCAGAGAAAAACACTCTTGAAAGCCCAAACAAAAGAACAATGACTAATAAAGTTGAACCGAACAATATTAGTGTTGTGATCATTTCTCCACTAAATAACCACATCAAAACAAAAATGGTAAGTAATGATAACGTAATATGAATACGGCTTAATGCTAATGAATCGCCCAAGTTACGACGTAATACGCGTAGCGGTGGAATATCAAATAAATCTAACAAAGGTTTTAACGAAAACATTAAGGCACACACAAGGCCAACAAAGCATGATAACAACCAAGGCCGAATACCAGATGGTGGTAACTCTGTTCCCATAAATTTGGCTAAATATCCGCTCCCAATATATTGCAGTAAAAAACCGATAGCTAAGCCAATAGCGATAGAAAACAATGTGACTAAGCTCAAATGAAGTAAATAAATATTTCGAATAGTGGTACGACTGCCACCTAACGTTTTCATCATAGCAACAGGGTCATACTGCCGTTCACAATAACGTTTAGCAGATACAGCCATCGCTACAGCGGCTAACATAATGCCAAATAAACCAGCTAACAGCAAAAAGCGCTCTGCCCGTTCTAAATTATTTCCTAACGGTGATTGTCTGTCTTTAATGCCTTCCCAGTTTTGATTATTTTTAAGTTGTGGTTTTAACCAAGCATAATAATTTTTAATTTCCTGCTCTGTGCCAGCAAAGAGTAATCGATGAAACACCCTACTGCCAGCTTGAACTGCTTTTGTTATCGCAATATCGTCATAGTTAAGTAATACACGTTTATTACCTGACAACGAAAAAAAAGGGGCGTCTGGCTCGCTAACCAACACTTTACTAATTAAAAACGTTCCAGCGCCAAGCTCGACTTTATCGCCAACACTGACATTAAGAGGATAAAACAGCCCTTCACTTAACCAAACAGAACCAGACTTAGGTCCGCTATCAACTTCATATGCTTGGCCTGATAAACTGTCTTTAATAGTGATTTTTCCCCGTAAAGGGTAAGACCGAGTAATGGCTTTTACGGCACCTAAAACTAACGCATCATTGGCAAATAACATGGTATCAAAAAACAACATCTGCGCTGTTTTAAGGCCTTGTTCTTGCGCTTTATTCAGTATTGCTGGTTCAAAAGCATGGTTACTTGAAAGCCGCCTATCTGCCGCAATAAAATCACTACTTTTTTGTTCAATATTCAAACCAATGCGTTCGGTTATTGACGATAAACTAAACACGGTTAGCACAGCGAGTGCGATAGCAGCAAAAATAATTGTTAACTCACCGCGTCTAAGCTCACGTGTAAACAACTTTAGTGCTAAATTAACCCACATGAGTAGCATCCCCATTACTAATTTTTTCAAGCTGCCCACCTTCAATATGAAGAATAGACTGACATTGTTTCGCTAACTGCTCGTCATGCGTTACTAAAACTAGGGTTGTGCCATTTTGTTTATTTAAATCAAATAACAATTTTTCAATTAAATGACCATTTTTACTATCAAGATTTGCAGACGGTTCATCAGCAAAAAGTATTTTAGGGGAACCAATAAATGCACGTGCAATAGCTACCCGCTGCTGTTCTCCTCCAGACAGTTGTGAAGGGTAATGTGATAATCTACTTGAAAGCCCCACTTTTTCTAATAAGGCTAATGCTTGTTCTTTAGCATCTTGCTTACCTGCAAGTTCGGCAGGCAACATAACATTTTCAAGTGCGGTTAAGCTTTGCACTAACATAAAAGATTGAAAAACAAAGCCTACCTTTTCTGCCCTAATACGTGCTCTATCTTCCTCATTAAGGGTACTTAACGCATCACCGTCTAAATAAATTTCACCTTCACTAGCCACATCTAACCCAGCTAATAAACTCAATAATGTTGATTTACCTGATCCTGATGCCCCGACAATAGCAATAGATTCACCAGACTTGACAGAAAAGTTAATATCGCTAAGGATAGTAAGACTGCCTTCATACGTATTTACACGTTTGCTTAATCCTGAAACTCTAATAACATTCAACTGAGAAAGTACTGACATGACACGTTTTTTCCTATATTTAGCTTTTATAATCACACTAATTTGCTTCTCGTTTACAACATTAGCTAAAGATAAAATATTACTTATTGGTGATAGCTTAAGTGCAGGCTATGGATTAGAGCAAGCACAAGCTTGGGTTCATTTGTTACAAAATAAGTATGATGAAAACGATACTGATATTCTTTTAATCAATACCGCTATTAGCGGACAAACCACTGATAATGCATTATTAAAAATAGATACATGGCTTAAAACATACCAACCTACGCATGTATTGATTGAACTTGGCGGTAATGACGGTATCCGAGGGTTTCCAATTTCATTATTACAAAAACATTTAACCGAGCTAGTTACTAAAAGTCAAGCACAAGGCGCAAAAGTGGCTTTAATGGCGATTCAAATCCCACCTAATTTAGGGGTTAGGTATACAACAATGTTTGTTGACAGTTACCATAAAGTTGCAAAAGCAACGGGAGCCTATATTATGCCCTACTTTATGACTCAAATTGCAATAGATGCAGACTTAATGCAAAACGATAACTTGCACCCAAACGCAAAAGCCCAACCTATTATTAGAGATTTTATGTACCAAGAAATTAATACATGGTTGAAAAATTAAAGTGATAATAATATAAAAAAAAGCAACTTAATGGTATGCTAAGCAACTAAATTTTATAGTTTAAATGGTTACAGCTTGCTATTTAAAAATAAACTTTTCCTTAACATGCACATACATTTTCGCAACATATCAGAGCCTAATTATGGATTTTATTTGGATTTTTTTTGCTTTTCTTTGTGGCCTAGCAGCCAAATCAAGTTCTTTCCCCCCCTCTATTGGTTATCTCTTAGCTGGTTTTGCATTAAATTTCTTTGGTTATCAAGCTGATGATAGCTTATCTATTTTAAGTAATTTAGGCATTACCTTGATGCTATTCACTATTGGTTTAAAGCTTAATGTGAGCAGTTTATTCAAGCAAGAGGTTTGGTTAACAAGCTCACTTCATACCATTAGTTGGCTAATTGTCACCATTATTATTATTAAATTACTAGCGATATCTGCACTGAGTTATTTTTCAGGGTTAGATGTATTTACCGCAGGCCTTATTGCCTTTGCATTGAGTTTTAGTAGTACTGTATGTGTTATTAAATTATTAGAAGAGAATGGCGAAATGCGTACTCGTCATGGAAAATTGGCCGTTGGTATATTAGTAATACAAGACATTGTAGCTGTTAGCTTTTTAGTATTTGCTACAGGTAAAACACCTTCAATTTGGGCTTTAGCATTATTACTTTTATTTGTCTTAAAACCTTTAATTAATAAAATTATAGACCACGTGGGACATGGTGAATTATTACCGTTAGCAGGTTTTTTTATTGCATTAGGCAGTTATGAATTATTTGAATTAGTCAATATCAAGGGTGATTTAGGTGCATTAATTATTGGCATGTTCCTTTCTTCACATGCTAAATCAACTGAAATAAATAAATCATTATTAAGTTTTAAAGATCTGTTTCTTATCGGTTTCTTTTTATCTATCGGCTTCAGCGCAATTCCTACTTTAGAGATGCTAGGTTTAGCCATATTACTTGTTTTGATTATCCCTATCAAATTTACCTTATTTTTCGGCATATTAAGTCTATTAAAAATTCGTTGTAGAGCCGCTTATTTATCTGCTTTAGCGTTAAGTAATTTTAGTGAATTTGGGTTAATAGTTGCTGCTATTAGTGTCGCTAATGGCTGGTTAAGTAATGAATGGCTTGTTATTTTGGCATTAGCCGTTTCAATGTCATTTATTCTGACTACTGTTTCATATCGTTATGCCCACACCTTTTTTGCACACACTAAAGGGTTTTTTCATCAATTTGAACGTCAACAACCTCTGGCTGAGGATATTTTCTGTCAACCCTCTAAAGCTCCTATTGTTATTATAGGATTAGGTCGTGTAGGTTTGGGAGCTTATAAAGCAATAACAGAGCATGGTGACAAACTTGTTTGGGGGTTAGATGCTGAGCCTGAAAAAGTGACTTGGTTAGCAGAACAAGGCATAGAAGCTTATAACGGTGATGCTGAGGATGCTTTTTTTTGGGAGCGTATAAACTTATCTAACATTCACCTTGTTTTACTCGCTCTTCCCAAAGTGATTGATAGCATGAGTATAACCGACCAGTTAAGGTCTGCTGGCTACCGAGGTAAAATAGCGGCAATAGCACGCTACGATGATGAACGTCTGCAATTAGAAGAATTCGGAATTGACAAAGTGTTTAACTTTTACAATGAAGCGGGTGTTGGTTTTGCAGATGAAAGTATGGCATTGATAGAAGATAGTAGTATTAAAGCCTAAAAACACCTTGTGCATAACCTGTGACAAACCTATTAACAAAACATGTTAAAGTTGTTGAAAAATATTTCATAAAAACATAAATTGTAAAAAATAACCTAAAAAAACCTTTTTATTCAACAGACTAAAAAACAAACAAAAATAATTAGCGTTAATGTAATTTTACACTACACTTAATTGTTACAAGGAATCACTCTTTAATATATAGAGTTTGTGTGAACCGAGTAATTATTGCGATGTTACTGTAAATATTTTATGAATAATACCATCGCTAATATATTACGAGTAGCAGTAGCCGGTAATCACCATATTTCCTCTCTATGCATTTTGCAATAGAGAAATGCTCGCAGCAACCTAGCTTAATATAAATATATTAAGTTAATTAATCAGTATTGAAAATTGAATAGCGCACGGCTCAAACCCCTTTGAGCCATTCCTTTAAGCCCAAATTTATCGTTTGGGCTTTTTTTTCATAAAATATCTATAACTTAAACAAGCGGTTAAAGTTATCGGTTGATAACTTAGCAATGTCTTCAACTGATTGACCGCGAATGCTGGCCAAGTGCTTAGCAACTTCAACCACATAAGCAGGTTGATTTTCTTTACCTCGATGCGGAACAGGCGCAAGGTATGGTGCATCGGTTTCAATTAAAAACTTATCATCAGGCACAAGCTTAGCAACTTCTCTTAATTCTTTTGCATTTTTAAACGTTACAATACCAGAAAAAGAAATATAAAAACCTAGTGCTATTGCCTGCTCAGCCATTTCCCAAGATTCAGTAAAACAGTGCAAAATGCCGCCTACTTTACTTGCTTCCTCTGCGCGTAACATATCAAGCGTATCTTGCTGGGCAGAACGTGTATGAATAATCAATGGCTTATTAAGTTCACGTGCTACTTTTATGTGCTTTTTAAAAGAATCTAACTGTATGGCCTTAGTTTCTGGCGCATAGTGATAGTCTAAGCCTGTTTCACCAATAGCAATGACTGCGGGATCATCTGATAAGCGCCGAAGTAGATCAATATCGACTTCATCTTCTTGATTAAGTGGGTGCATACCGCAAGAAAGTAAAACATTATCAAACTGTTGAGTTTTCGCCACCATAGCAGGAAAGTCTTTTAAAGTAACGCTTACGCACAAAAGTTTATTTACTTTGACCTCTTTTGCCGCTTGTACAACATTCGCTAGGTCATCTTCATACAGTGACAAGTTAAGCCGATCTAAATGGCAATGTGAATCAATAAACAACAGAACACTCCAAAATTAATACGTTATACCAATTTGATTAAATTTCTTCCCAACTCAGAGCTTTTAATTCTCGCTGAGTGGGAAAGAACTTAATCAACTTGGTATTATAAATAAAAAAGCCCATAAATGGGCTAAGTAGAATAGTACTTAAAAGTAATACGTTACATTGTTAACGTTGGCTCTGATGAATTTAGTTGCCGAGCTATAGCCGTTTCAATTTGATGCCGTATTTTATCTGGATCACTTGTAAAACTCACACCTATACCAGGAGGTGTGCCATTTTGTGCACCTAATGGTGTTAACCAACATACTTCACCCGTAATTAAAGACGGTTCTAAAGAGTCTGGTAATAATACATTTAATTCAACTTCTGCACCTAATTCGAAATGTTTAGCTGTTCTGATAAATAGGCCTCCTTCTTTTAAAAAAGGCATATAAGCTATGTATAAGTCGTGTTCAGAATGAAATTCAATATTAATTGGAATCAAACTAGGTCTCCTGCGTGTTTATATTAGTTTGCTCAATTTCATCACTTATCTTCAGGATAAGTTGCTCACAAACAAACTGTTTGTTTGCTTGTACATAAGATTTTGTTACTTTACACCCATTAATAATAACTTTATAGATTTTATTCAATAGTTCAGCACTTAAAATGGGATAATTTACAGGTTCTGTTGTACTAATAAATTGTTTTCTTAACAAGTTAACCGTCAATTGCTCTAACCAACGTAATCCGTGTTCGTTTTTCAATAGTTGGTCAAGTAACTGTAATGCTGTTTGCTGGCCAGTAAGAAAGTTAAAGTAATCTATTTTAAAGCTTTCGAATGCTTCATTTAATACCTTATCTGTTAATTCTGGTAACTGAGTAATATTAGTAAAAGCATTATTCACATTAAACTGTGTTTCATTACGTATTAATTGATTTGATATATTTTGCAATAATGTTTGACCAACATTGGGTTTAATATTAATAACCCTACACCGACTCACGATTGTCGGTAATAATATGTCGATATCACTGGTTAATAATATAATAATACTATTTTCACTGGGTTCTTCTAGGGTTTTCAATAATGCATTAGCGGCTGCAATCGTCATTGTTTCAGCATTTTCAATTAATACTGTTTTGAATTTACCTAAATGCGCTTTTTTTTGCAAAAATAGGTTAGCATAACGAACGTCGTCAACCCCTAAATTATTTTTTTCGGCAATTAAACTCAGGTGATCAGGATAGGTATTACTCTGCATCAACAAACATGTTTTACATACACCACAATGTTGTAAAAAAGTAACCTCGTTATTCATTATTTGTTGTGGCTGTTGACAGCTTAATAAATGTAATAACCACTGTACAAATTCAGATTTACCCGACCCTGTAACGCCATTAAGAAGAATTGCATGGGGTAAAATATCACGACCGTATTGATCGCTAAATATCTGCTGAGATGAAAGTAACCAAGGTTGCATTTTAATTATTTATACTCTGTGGAAGCGAACTGAATCGATACTTATCAATTAACGTATCTATAATTTGTATTACCTCTTCTAAAACTTTTTCTTTCGATTGTGCTGCATCAACAATAGTAAATTTCTCAGGTGATTGAGCCGCTTGCGTTAGATAACCATTCCTAGCTTTGATTAGAAAATCTGACTTTTCATCTTCTAAACGGTCAAGCCCCTCTCCACGACTACGTACTCGTTTTAGCCCTTCTGACGGTTCTAAATCTAAAATGATATTCATGCTAGGGCTAAAGCCGTTTAATGCTAAATTATTAATTTTAATGATAGTATCTAAATCAATACCTCGAGCAAAGTGCTGAAAACTAAACGTGGCTGCGTCAAATCTGTCTGATAGTACTATTTTGCCTTTTTCTAGTGCTGGAATTATTTTTTCTTGAATATGTTGCGCACGCCCAGCGCCAAACAACATAAGCTCAGTCATAAAAGACATTTCTGGCGTTGAGGGATCTAAAATCACATCTCTAATTTTCTCACCAATAGGTGTACCACCTGGTTCTCTAGTAAGTACAACATCAAACCCTTTAGAAACAAGGTAATTTTCAACACTTTTAATAACAGTTGTTTTACCAGCACCATTACTGCCGTCAAATACAACCATAAAACCTTTATTCATCGTTTTCTCAATTTAGTAAAGTATGTTTACAAGCATATAATAAACAAGATTTTTATTCATTACTTCTCTGTGTTTTCAAAAAGTCTCTAACCGCCGCATTATGCGCTTTTAATGTTTTACTAAAAATATGTTTGCCATTGCCATCACTAACAAAGTAATAATAATCACTTGTTTGTGGGGTGAGTGCCGCTTTAATTGCTGATAAGCCAGGCATAGCAATGGGGGTTGGCGGTAGGCCATTTATTCTATAAGTATTATATGCTGTTTTTTCTTTTATATGGGCTCGGGTAATATCCCCTTGATAACGTTCACCTAATCCATAAATGATAGTGGGGTCTGTTTGTAATCGCATGTTCTTAGCTAATCGATTAATAAATACGGAGGCTATTAATGGCTGTTCAGGTATGTGGCTAGTTTCTTTTTCAATAATTGATGCCATGATTAACGCTTGGTAAGCTGTTTCATAAGGTAAAGCAATAGCTCTTTCTTGCCACAGTACATTCAGGGTGGTTTTCATTGCGTTATGTGCACGTACTAAAATATTAAAGTCTGTAGTGCCTTGAGTAAACGCATAGGTTTCAGGAAAAAACCAACCTTCTGGATTTTTTTGTTCAATACCTAAGCGTTTAGATATTTGCTCACCATTGAACGACGTTAATGTATGGGTTAATTGATGTTGATTTTGTAATTGCGCAATTAATTGATTAAATGTAGTCCCTTCAACAATGGTAAAGCTAAATTGATGTTCTTTTCCCTGAGTAATAAGTGCTAAGAGGTTTAGTAAGCTTATATTTGGCACAACTTGATAAGTTCCAGCTTTGATTACGACTTTTTCAGGGTATAAACGCGCATAAGCTCGAAGCCAAAAGCGATTATTTAACCACTTATTACTAACTAATCTTTTTGAAAAAGAAGCAACGGAAGTGCCTTGTTTAACGGTAAACAATTGCTGTTGTGTAACCTGTAATGGTTGATTCATGTTTTTTTCTAATAAAAGAAAAAACACTAACAACAAAGCAAGTATGCTACTAATGCAAATGGAAAGAATTTTTTTCATTAAAAAGCCATTATCTCACTATTATTTTGCTATCGTTTTATCATTAATTTCATCCCGAATAGCTAACGGTAAATCTATTGACAATAAACGTCCATTAAAATTAGCTATTGGCATTACGCCCATCACACTGTTACAGATAAACATTGATTGAGCCTGAGATATCTCATTTACAGAAAGCGCCTTTACCATAGCACTTGGATAATGTTTTAGAATAACTTGACGCATAATACCGTTAATACCGCTTAGCGTTAAGTCAGGTGTATATAATTTTTTATCTAGGCTAATAAATACATTCGCACTCGTCGCTGAAATCACATCATTATTTAAGTTACTCACTAATAAATCATCTTCTGTTCTTATTGACAGTTCATTCCTCAATAACACTTGCTCAAGGCGGTTTAAATGTTTATAACCTGCAAGCATAGGGTTAAGCCCTATTTTTTGTTCACTTAGACCCAGTGAAATACCATTAAGAACTTGTTCATCATACTGTTTGGGGTAATCATGTACCATAATAATTAAATCATGGCTGTTGCACGGTGAGCGCCCATACCCCCTTCCCCCAGCTTTCGCTGAAATAATAACTTTAAGTACGGCTAAAGCATAGCTTTTGGCTGTAATGGCTAATTGCTTTGATAATTGACTTGAGGAAGGAGACGTAATACCTAATTTTTTACAGCCCAAAACTAATCTGTCGATATGTTGTGCTAAATATTGAACGTTACCGTTAATGATTTTTGCAGTAGTAAATAATCCGTCGCCATAAGCAAGACCACGACTTTCAATATCCATATGATTTTGTTGTATTCCATTAACGCAGCAAAACTTCATAACGTTATCTCTTTAATTATTGGAAAAAGAAAGTAACAGAAAAAAAGCCTGATACTTGCATCAAGTATTCAGGCTTAATTATATAATTTCAAGCGACTTTACATCTTTTTGAATATCAATGAGCCATTTGTTCCGCCAAAACCAAATGAGTTACACAGAACGTAATCTAAATGAATATCACGAGCCCCACCTTTAATATAATCTAGATCGCAGCCTTCATCAGGGTTATCTAAGTTAATGGTAGGAGGCACTGAACCGTTGATTAACGCTTGTATACTAAAAATACTCTCAACAGCTCCCGCTGCGCCAAGTAAATGCCCAGTCATCGACTTTGTAGAGCCCATCATTACATTGTATGCATCAGCACCAAAAATTGATTTTACTGCATTGGTTTCAGCAATATCACCAGCAGGTGTTGAAGTACCATGTGCATTAATATAGCCAATTTGATTTGCATTAAGTTTGGCATCATTGAGTGCATTTTGCATTGCACGTGCTGCACCAGCACCATCAGCTGGTGGCGAGGTCATATGATACGCATCACCACTCATACCAAAACCGACTAATTCAGCATAAATTTTTGCACCACGCGCTTTCGCATGTTCGTATTCTTCAACAACCACAACGCCAGCACCATCACCTAAAACAAAGCCATCTCTGTCTTTATCCCAAGGACGAGAAGCAGCTTGAGGGTCATCATTACGTTTAGATAAAGCACGAGCAGCGCCAAAGCCCCCCATACCTAAAGTTGTCGATGCTTTTTCAGCACCTCCAGCCACCATCACATCAGCGTCGCCATAGGCGATCATTCGCGCAGCATGACCGATATTATGCACACCACTTGTGCAAGCGGTGGTAATAGATATATTAGGACCTTGTAAGCCAAACATTATAGATAAATGACCTGAGATCATATTGATGATGGTAGAAGGTACAAAAAATGGCGATAGTTTTTTAGGGCTACCTGTTTTTACCATTTTTTCATGATTTTGTTCAATTAAACCTAAACCACCTATGCCTGAACCTACGGCGACCCCAATACGGGGTGCATTTTCTTCTGTCACTTCAAACGCTGAATCTTTAATTGCCTGTACACCAGCCGCAACACCATATTGAATAAAAAGATCCATTTTTCTGGCTTCTTTCTTTTCCATATAGTTTTGTGCATCAAAATCTTTCACTAAGCCAGCAAATTTCGTGCTGTATTCCGTGGTGTCAAAATGATCAATATTACTAATACCACTTTTACCAAGCAGTAAGTTTTCCCAAGTAGCCTCAGGTGTATTACCTAACGGGCTAAGCATACCAATACCGGTAACTACAACACGTCTCATTGTGTTCTACCTCAAAAAGATTAAATAGGAGATATAAAAAAAGCGGTCACTTAAATGATAAGTATACCGCTCTTTCTCAATTACATTTTACGGTTATGTTTCTCAACATAACCCATCGTTACTTATCAACAATTACTGATTAGCGTTAACGTAATCGATTGCTGCTTGAACTGTAGTAATTTTTTCAGCTTCTTCGTCAGGAATTTCAGTATCAAATTCTTCTTCTAACGCCATTACTAACTCTACTGTGTCTAATGAATCAGCACCTAAATCATCAACGAAAGATGAATCAGTTTTAACTTCTGCTTCACTCACACCTAGTTGTTCAATAGTGATTTTTTTTACGCGTTCTTCGATAGTACTCATTTTTTTTCCTTTACTTACTGAAAGTATATTTTTTCAAATTGCGTGTAGTGTATTCGCCAAAAGCTTGCCATGCAAGCCTAAGCGATTATTTTTTTTTGTGGTCTAACCTGTTTTCACCACAAAAAAATTCATATATAACAACGAAGCCCTTAATTATAAAGGCTTACACCATGTACATACCGCCATTAACATGAATTGTTTCACCCGTAATATATGCGGCAGAATCTGAGGCTAAAAACGCAACTGTGCTCGCAATTTCTTCAGGTTTACCTAAACGATTTGCTGGCACTTGAGAAAAAATGCCTTCTTTTTGTTCATCTGTTAACGTTTTTGTCATGTCAGTATCAATGAAGCCCGGCGCTATAGTGTTCACAGTGATGCCACGAGAGGCAACTTCACGAGCAAGTGACTTAGTAAAACCTAATAATCCAGCTTTTGCAGTAGCATAATTAACTTGCCCAGCATTTCCCATAGTACCAACCACAGAACCGATATTAATAATTCGACCATTACGATTTTTCATCATGGGGCGAATTGCAGCTTTGCTAACTTTAAAAACAGAAGTAAGGTTAGTATCTAAAATATCTTGCCATTCATCATCTTTCATACGCATAAACAAGTTATCACGCGTGATACCAGCATTATTTACTAAAATATCAACTCCACCATGCACTTCTTTAATTGCAGTAAAGACCTCAGCAATAGAATCGTCACTTGTGACGTTTAAGACCAAACCATTACCAGCACCTAAATATTCAGCAATTTTTTCAGCACCATTAGCTGATGTAGCTGTGCCAATGACCGTTGCACCTAATACCTTTAGTTGTGTTGCAATCGCTTTACCAATGCCACGACTAGCGCCTGTTACAAGGGCTACTTTTCCTGTTAATGAAAACATACTATTTCCTATTGATTTTTATTTCTTCGTTATTTATAAATAAACGGATAATTACTAGCTTGCTTGTGTTAACACTTTCGCTTGTTCTAACGAATCAAGCGTATTTAAAGATACACAGCTAATAGATTTATTAATACGCTTTGCTAACCCCTGTAATACTTTTCCAGGCCCTACTTCAACCATTTGAGTAATACCTTGCTCGCCCAATTGGCTGACAGTTTCGCTCCAACGTACTGGGCTGTATAATTGTTTAACTAGAGCTGCTTTTATTGCTTCTCCGCTAGTTTCGATAGACACATCAACATTGTTAACGACATTAATGGTAGGTGCGTTAAAGGTGATATTTTCCAAATCAGCCGCTAATTTATCAGCAGCATCACTCATTAATGCGCAATGAGAAGGAACGCTAACAGGCAAAGGTAATACACGTTTTGCTCCTGCTGCTTTACATAATTCACCTGCTCGTTCAACAGCCGCTTTATGACCCGCAATCACGACTTGACCTGGCGAATTAAAATTAACGGCTGATACCACTTCATCAGCTTGTGCTTGCGTACAAGCATCAATAATGGCTTGATCTTCTAAACCTATAACAGCTGCCATCGCACCAACACCAGCAGGAACACACGTTTGCATGTACTCCCCACGCTTTTCAACTAATTTAACACCATCAGTTAATGATAACACCCCAGCACAAACAAGCGCTGAATATTCGCCTAGACTATGCCCAGCTAAAATAGAGGGAATAACGTCAGACTCAGCTTGCCAAACGCGCCATAACGCCACGCTTGCCGTTAACAATGCAGGTTGAGTAATATGTGTTTGATTGAGCTGCTCTGCAGGCCCTTGAGCAATAAGTCGCCATAAATCATAACCTAGCGCGTCAGATGCTTCGCTAAAAGTTTTTTGAACAATGGTGTTATCACTAAAATCACTTAACATCGCCACAGCTTGAGAGCCTTGGCCAGGAAATACGAAGGCTAATTTACCTTGTAAGGATATATTTTGCATTTTTGTTGTTACTCTTTTTTATTTATTAGGCTTTTATTAATTACGCTTTTATATAAAACAATGTGGGCGACAATGTAGATGAATAGGTAAACAGTACTATAAACAATTATTGTACTAACAAACCTTGTTCTAAAGAGTTCTTTATTTTTTCAGGTACTTGCCTTTCAACTTCTTTAACTGCCTCTAAAATAGCCGAAAAAAATGCACTTGAATTAGCATTTCCATGGCTTTTTACTACAATACCGCGCAATCCTATCAAACTTGCACCGTTGTACTGGTCGGGGTTCATTGATTTAAACAATTTTTTTAAGCTAGGCTTGATAATAAACGTTAACATTTTAACTAAAATATTTTGTTTGAACAGTGTTTTAGATTTATCAAACACCAAACGAGCGACTCCTTCACACGTTTTTAATGCAACATTTCCCACAAAACCATCACAAACTATGACATCGGCTTTATTTGAAAAAATATCGCCGCCTTCAATAAAACCTATATAGTTAATCGCTTTATTTTCAGATAGTTCAAGTGCTGCCTGCTTAATATGATCACTTCCTTTGATAGCTTCTTCGCCCATATTTAGCAAGGCTATGCGAGGGTTTTCTATTCCATCAACTTGTTGAGCCATAACAGATCCCATAACACCAAACTGATACAACACGTGAGAATCACAAAATACATTTGCGCCTAAATCCAGCATAAATACATGTTTATCATCATTATGTGTTGGTAAAGAAGATATTAATGCAGGTCGTTCAACACCTGGGAGAGTTTTTAAGACAAAATGTGCCATCGAAAATAAAGCACCAGTATTACCAGCACTCACACAGGCTTGCGCTTTACCCTCATTAACAAGGTCTAATGCTTTACGCATAGACGAATCTTTTTTAGCTCGTAACGCAAAAGCTGGTTTTTCATCCATTTCAACCACTTCAGTTGTTGGAAAAACAGAGAGTTGTTTATGTTGATCTAATGTGTGTTGAGAAATATTTAATAGGGCAAGCTCTGCTGCAATGATATTTTTATCACCACATAGAATCAGATGCAAATTAGGCAAATGATTAATTGCCATAACCGCAGAGGGAATTGTTATAGAGGGGCCTTTATCGCCCCCCATAACATCTAACGCTAAGGTTAGTATTTTTTGACTATTCAAGCTTAACTGTAGTAGCTATGAGCTTAAAATAGGGAGTTAAAATGTAATCGCTTATTTAGCGATTACTTTAACGCCTTTGTAAAAGCCATCGGCTGTTACGTGGTGACGACGATGCGTTTCACCAGATACTGGATCTACTGATAAGTTTTCTGCTGTTAAAGCATCATGTGAACGGCGCATGCCACGTCTTGAACGAGACTTTTTGCTTTTTTGAACTGCCATGAGTTACTCCTAAATCGGGTTATTAGTTAAATTGCTTAATGCGCTTAACTATTTAAGTTGTTTTAATACGTCAAATGGGTTCGGCTTCTCAAGCTCTTCTGGCAATTCACCCCAAACACTATCAGCATCAGCTGAACAGTCTTCGATTTCATGCCTTGGAATTAATGGAATTGCGAGTAATAACTCTTCTTCCACTAGATCTCGCAAGTTTACTTCACCATCTTCATTTAATTCTATTACATCATAATATGATGGAATATTCATCGCGGCTTCTTCATTTTTTGCAGGACTGAAAACAAAATCTACTTTCAATTCAGTATCAAAAAGTTCATTGCACCGCTGACAAGTTAATGCAACTAATGCCGATGCTGTACCTGACATTACTGTCAAACCACGTTCATCCACATCAAACTTAACACTAACTTGAACATGCTCGCTTCGCATTTCGCTGACAGCAAGCAGTCGAGTCATTTCCGACACGTTAAAAATACCTTCACACACAAGCCTACGTTGTGCGCTTCGGGTTGGGCTAATTGTTATCGGAAGCTTAAGATTCTGCATAAGGCGCGCATAATAAAGCCCCTAGCGGCAAGTGTCAAAAGAAAATTAGCATATTTCATTTAAAAACGATAGATTGACCCAATAATAGCAGCTAAATAATCATTTTTGTTATATTTTGTATCAAAAATGAGCAACTGATTCACTTATATCATTTATTTTAAGGATCTTTATGAAAACCTTAGTTTTAGGCTCTACCTCGCCTTTTCGTAAAAGTATTTTAGAAAAGCTTAACTTACCTTTTGAATGTGCTAAACCTGATATTGATGAAACAGCGTTAGTTAATGAGTCACCACAAGCGTTAGTTGAACGATTAGCCATTGAAAAAACAAAAGCTGTTGCACATAAATTTTCAAATGCATTAATTATTGGTTCAGATCAAGTCGCCGTTTGCGATGGTGAAATTTTAGGTAAACCTCATACTTTTGATAACGGCGTAAAACAGTTAACTCAGTTTAGTAATAAAAGTGTTATTTTTTACACTGGTCTATGTGTTTATGATAGCAGTGAAAATACCGTAAAATCATTAGTGGAACCTTTTATTGTACATTTTAATGAGTTGTCATTATCAGAAATAGAAAGCTATTTAAAGGCAGAACAACCTTATAACTGCGCAGGTAGCTTCAAGAGTGAAGGTTTAGGCATTTGCCTATTTAAAAAATTAGAAGGTGATGACCCCAATACGCTTATCGGTTTACCGCTCATAAAATTAGTTGCTTTACTTAAACAACATGGTTTAGACACTTTAAAAGAGCAACACGCTATAACGTAACGTAACATCACGTAACATCACGTAACATAAAAGAGTTTACACTCACGCTATGCTCTTTTACTCTTATTATCTAAATGATCTATCTGAATTATCATTTATACGGATACTAACACTATTTTCATTTAAACTAAATTGAATCAAATACATTAAAAATTAAGGAAAAAATAATGTTTAAAAAATATATATTTATATTTTCAACGCTGCTTATCTCTTCAAACGCTCTAGCACAGTGGAGTCTCATCAATGATGAATCAACGGTTAATTATATTTCTATAAAATCATCAAAAGTAAGTGAGTTAAATCACTTTAATATGCTTAACGGAACATTAAATGATAATGGTTCGCTATCTATAGATATCGACTTAGCAAGTGTGGAAACCAATATTCCAATTCGTAATGAACGTGTAAAAACAATACTTTTTGAAACGACCTCTTTTACCAAAGCAAATATTCTTGCCAATTTAGACCTTAAAAAACTTAATGCGCTTAACATTGGTGATACCTACACTAACCCAATTAAATTCAAATTATCCTTGCATGGTGTATCAAAAGAAATCACTGCCAACATACGCGTTGTAAAACTAACGAAAGATAAATTGCTAGCATTCTCATTAACCCCAATCATTATTGATGCTGAGCAATATAATTTAGCTGAAGGTATTAACAAACTACGTGATATTGCAAAACTTCCATCAATCAGTACAACAGTGCCTGTTTCGTTTAGCTTAATCTTTAATAAAAAGTAAAGTGATTGAAAACAGTTGGTTAAAACAAGCGGCGCAGGAGCAAAACCAACTGTTTTTTGTCCTTTTGAATGACTTAATACTTATTGAGCTTTATCCCCAAAGGCTTTACTGCGATTACTCGAACCTTATATTGACGATGTTATTGTCGGCGTATCGTTGTATTTATTTCATGCTTAAGGATAAAACTGTATTTGATGAAACTAAATTTTTAAAAGGTTAAGTAGCACAATGGCGTGAGCTTCTCGCCTAACTGAATGAAAAAGAGCATCATATTAATCGTCAAGCCAATTGTTGTTCATGATGATTACTATGCCATGTAGTTCAAGCCACGTTGTCTTGATTCGGCACGCCATTGGTGCGCATTACCTTATAAGAGCAATGAGTAAACTCGTTTACACCTTAACTGAGCCTGAAACTAACTGAGACCTGTTTAACACCAAGTAATCATCCTACTTGAATAGTGCCAACAAAAGGTTAACCGATGAATGTCTAGTGCCCCTGCTACCGAAAAGGATTAAGGAAAAGCAGGCAGTGATGAGATCACACTAAGAGAGCCTCAATATGTGTTTGCCGTAAACGAGCGTTTAATGGCTAACTGACATAACGAAGAAGACGAATTTACTGATTGAAAACAATTAGCTACCTAGCGGTAGCTAACAGAACACTATTGACTATTGACGCGAGATGGGCTCATATATGTTATATGCAGTTACTTATTACAAGCACAAGCCTTTTTGCCATTTTTTTGATACCACTCTTGGTAATTACCACTTGAACAGGTTCGCTTTACATTAGGACAACTTGAAGCATTGTGACTTATTTTAGTACTTGTAGTTTTTTCAAAAACCTTCCCCAAGATGACATTAGCAACTTGATGACTAACAGGTTGAGATGAACAGCCTGATATAAGGATAATGATTAGTAGTGATAAATACTTCATGCGAACTCCATTTGCATATAACGAGACTGTAGAATTTCTCTATTCTCGAGAAAACACTGCCATTTTGTAAATTTAATAACTAATAAAACAACAAGTTAAAGATTTTAATTAATTTATCATAGATTAATAAGGACATCCAATTAAATTACAAATATTACCAAATGCAATCGATGAACTTTTCTCTATTTTCAAAATAAGGTGTCGATTAGATAGGTTAACTCACCTAAGCTGTCGAAAATGTGAGTATATTTTAGGTTTTTGTAAACGCTAGGTACAATAAACGGCCAATCGATAATTGATGCTTGGTGGTTTGTTCTTTATTAGTTGATATTACTTTTTAGGCTAATGTTTCTGGTGGTGTTGCCATGTTGGTGTGTAAAACCACGCAGCAGCGTCAATCACTGTGGGCGTGTCATCATTGCTCGCACCATGAGCAAACGCCATTGTCTTGCGGAAACCGCAATTGCCCACAGTGTTTACAAAACACCACGTCACAGTGGCTAACGAGACAAAAAGCAAAGCGCTTACCCGTTGATTATTTTATGGTGACGTTTACGTTACCGTTTGAGTTACGTGTATTGGCAAGGCGACAACCAAAAGCCTTGTATCAACTGATGTTTAGGGTGTCTGCATCAATCTTAAAAGACTTTGCTGCGCGTCAGGGCTTGGGCAATATCGGGTTTACTTCGGTGTTACATACCCACAGTAGGCGACGTGAATTGCATCCCCATTTACATATTGTTGTTCCTAATGGGGGTTACAACCCAACACGAAAACAATGGCGTAAAGGCAAAAAAGGTTATTTGTTTAACGCATTTGCACTGGCCAAAGTGTGGCGAGCGCGTGTTTTTGAGGCGATTAAACAACACCCTGACTTGTCGCAAGTGACACTTAACAAAATACCTAAGAAATGGGTGGTGGATTGTACAAAAGTTGGTCATGGTTTACCTGCCTTAAAATACTTGTATCGTGGGGTGTTGCCTGACAAAGACATTATTGCGTATGACGAACAGTCGGTGACTTTTCGATATAAAAACAGTACTACGAACAAAACAATCAAACGCACCTTGCCCGTACTCAAGTTTTTACTGCTGATATTACAACATGTACTGCCCAAAGGATTACAGCGCGTGCGTGATTACGGGTTGTTATCGTCAGGCGCTAAAAAGCTGCGATTGTTGATTCAATTACTGTTAATGCCTAACCAAAATTGGCTGACACCAAATAATGAGGTAATAACCCGCGCCAGTAGAATATGCCCTTGCTGCCAACATAAAATGCATTGTATTGGTATCACGCGAACGAGGTAGCCGAAAGGCGAATAGTATAAGGATAATGGCTAAAATGAAAACCAAAAACGAGGAAAAGAAGAAAGTCCCTATGAGACAGTAAAGAAAAATTCAGTGAAAATCAGACGAAAAATAGCCTTTATTTTACGTCTTAACTTCGTGCATCTTGCGCTCAAGCAATTGCTTGTGAACCCTTCAACAAAAAAATCACTATTTACACTATAAGTAGCGCTTCGGGCTTGTTCAACACCCGAATAAGGTGTCGGCTGACGCGACACCTATTCTTATTTATTAGCTACCATTTACATCGAACAGATCTTCAATTCTTTGAGCTACAGTATCGTAAGTTAACTCTCGACTATTCTCACTCATTACACTAACGGGCTCATCAGGTAAATTTATAGATTGAAACTCACAAAGGTTTTTTTCTCTTAAAAATCTGCAAGGCTTTAATATCACAGGAATAATAACTGTTCCTTTTTTCTCTGCATCTTGTAGAAGTGGTGGAAGCTCATTTTCAATAATAAAATCGGAGGCAAGGAAGTCTGCGCTTATTAATAAGATAGCTACTCTTGCATCTTTTAATGCTGTTTCAATTTCTTTTTTCCATTTATCACCAGCTTGAAGACGAGTATCGACCCAAGGATCGATTAACCCTTGTTTTTGTAAAGGACGAAGGTGAACCATTAACCTGTCTAGAAATAATTTATCTTTGTGGCTATAACTAACAAATATTTTATTCCCTTTACTTTTAGGCTTATTTGGCTCTGCAAGTGGTAATTCATCTTGTGAAATACTCAAATAATCAATTATTTGTGTAAGTCGAGATCCAGATGGTCTTCTTTGACCATGGACTATTGATGCAGCCATAGCCCTAGACATTTCTAATTCTTCAGCTAATTGCCCCAAAGGGATATCATTTTCACTTAACCGATCTCTCAAGATATCTGATAATTTTTCAAAATCAATTTGTTTCCATATTTCTCTAGGTATGATTTCCATACTACACCTTATTCATTGGTAGCTAGACATAATGACTCCCCACAAAGTGCTAGCCTCTAAATTCGTGGGTTAGTTTT
>CBDLPA010000010.1:0-153321 GCA_965305135.1 uncultured Colwellia sp. | reverse complement strand
CTGACAAGGCACCCTAAAAATCGGGTAACTGTCAGATCAGGTCTGAGCTACTACACTTTAGTTAATAAGACGTTACCTAGCTTTCTTGCTTTTGATGCTTCAACAGGTTGAGCAAAGAAAATCCATACATGGCCGCCATTACCACTTCTAGACCTTTCAACGATATGGTGTACTTTATAAAACTCGCAAGCTTCAGCGAAAGCATGGACTGATTCAATCCAATCTTCTTTATCAAAATCTGCTGCCAGTATGTGAGTTGTATTATCTTCTAGAAGTGGATAGATTCCAATTGTTTGATTCCCTTTAAGGTGGTCAAATATTGACTGTTGATCATATTGCTTAAAGTTTTGATTCGAACATTCAGTGCAACTTACGCGCGGCTTATTACAGATCTTAGGTTTCCATTCATTCCAACAGGCCGGTGAATAACCGCTTCTGCCATTTTTAGACTCCCACCTAAATGGATAGACATCAATTCTACCTTTAAAATATGAAATGAATAAATCGATTTTCGCTTCTGGTGAGACATGTTGGTTGAAGTGTTTAGCAAGCTCAATTTCTTCCTCAGCCAAGATCTTATTTCGCTCATTATCAGTAGCTCTTTCTCTTCAACAAGTTGTCGAAGTCTACTATCTATTTGCGATAATCTTTTTTTCTGTGAGCTAGACAAATTGATTACTCAAAAGCTGTTGCTAAGTTTTCAGATCTTAATATTCGCATAATATCGACACAGTCGTTTGAAATCATGTAGTAAACGGTATGTTTGCCATAAACACTGCGCCGATACCCTGAACGTATATAGTCCACAGCTTGATAATGAAGTGGATTTTCAGCAATGGACTGAAATTTAATAATTAAACCATCAACATATGATTTGGCTTTTGATAAACCAAAGTTATCAATACCATATTCGAAAAGCTGTTCGAAATCCTTATCCACAGCACTACTTAATTTATAGTTCGCCATTAGCTTGCTTTCGTGCAATTACTGCATTAACAATATCTTCTGCTGAACGAGAGCTAAAGCCACTTTGTTCGGCCTTAATAAGCTCTTTTTTAATAATATCAATTTCATTAGAGCGTGCTTGTTCTTTTCTAATCAAATCACGTAACAACTCACTATCGCTTGCATAGTTTCCTGTAGCAAGTTGCGATTGCAACCACAACTCTTGTTGATCAGTTACAGTGATACTTTTCTTTACCATAGCCATAATAGACACCTCGTAAGTATATATTCCTACTTTATACTACCACATATAAGTGCAGTACGGAATATTGAAGGTTAGACTTAAAAGTTACTATTCAAAGACAAAGTGATAATAAAATGAGTAAGGTATTGGCCTTGACCAATAATCCATCTAGATGGTTATTATGATTGGCGAAACAGCCCTGCTAAAGTTATCACCGAATCAGAGCTAATGTTATATCGACGAACTAAGGCTTTGTTTACTTAAGTAACCATTAGTGGACTAAAAGAAGAGCATCAGAAAACGCACCCGTTTGCTCAAAATAATTAAGATGATTTAAACCCTTGTAATTTATAAATCAAAATAATGAGTCTAGTGATTTATAAACCACGGACTCTTAAATCAGAATACGCTATAAAGTGATTTATAACGAGTAAGGATTTACATCATATGTATCACTGGCAACATACAAACTGGCCTCAATTTGATTATGATGCGGCACGCTTTGAGTCGAGTGTCAGCGAGTATTCGAAAAAGGCCTACAGCATTGAAGGGGCATTATCGCAAATTCCCACAAATGACCATAACTATGCCTTTGTTCATTTGCTGGTAGAAGAAGCATTGAGTACTAGCGCTATAGAAGGTGAGAATCTTAACCGTGAGGAAGTGCGCTCATCAGTTGCACGTTTTCTTGGATTAAAAGAACCGGAGCGTGGTGGCTACTTTCCTAAAAAAAAAGGCATTGCTGCCATGTTGGTTGATGTGCGTAAGAGCATTAAAAGCGCCATGTCTAAAACCTTACTGTGTCATTGGCACACGCTTCTACTGCACGGAAGTGAAGATTACTATGTAACCCCTATAACTAAAGGCGATTATCGTAACTCGTCCATAGATGTCGTAAGAGAAGATCTATACGGTGACAGTGAAATCATATACAAAGCACCAGGTAATAATCGCATTGAGGTTGAACGGAAAATGGGTGCGTTTATACAGTGGTATAACAACGCCAATTGTTCAGGACCGATAAAAGCTGCAATTGCTCATTTATGGTTTGTTGCTATTCAGCCGTTTCAAGACGGTAATGGCCGAGTAGGTAGAGCGATTGCTGAGCATGCCTTATTTCAAGATTTTTCGAAACCACCGCTTTTTAGTATGTCGAGCATGATAAATGCTCATCGCATGGAGTATTACCAGCAACTTAGAAGCACCAATTCCAGTTTGCAAATTAATGAGTGGATAGCCTGGTTTGTTGAGCTAGTGAAAACTTCGCAAGATAAGTCACTTGAGTCTGTTGAATTTGTCTTGCAAAAATCAAAATTTTGGGCGGAATATGGTGAGGTCAAGCTCAACCAACGAGCCTGTAGAATTTCTCTTTTTGAAAAAACAGCCACAAAAAATATTCAAAATTAAGCCTCAAAACACGTTGCTACGTGAAATCTGAGACAATAATACATTAAAACTTGCCTTTTAGAGACTCTGTGAACATAAATTTAACCTGTGATTTTCTACTTTGGAGAAATTCTACAGCCTCAACGCCAAGATAAGGTGATGAAAAAAATCTTTACAGTAGGCGCTGACGGCTTTGTGCGTGATGGTTTAACTAATGAGAAATATCGAGCGATTACTGGTGCGCCACCAGCAACCGCTACAAGAGATTTAAAATCATTGGTTGATAATGGCTTACTTTATCCATCAGGTGAAGGTAAGCGTGGCTTACGTTATTTTGTTAACTTCCCACAAGATAACAATCTGTTTGTAGGTAAAGAAGATGCTCCATTGGTGGATGATGTTAGCTTAAGCAAAATCTTAAAGAAAATAGAGCGTAACCTTGAGTATTTTCGTGGTGAGAAAAACCCAGGGTTAACAAAACTGATTGACGAATATGAAGCATTGTCATTAGATGATGAGGCATCGAAGAAAAAGCTTGAAAACCTCTTAAGGAAAAACAGCTAAAAGCGGTTTACATTTACGAGTTTATGAATGTATTTTTGGAAATGGTTGGCACCTCACTAAAACCTAACTTTTGAGTGGGTTTCCAGTCATTAAATCCTTATCAAAAGTAAACCTATGCACTTTAGGGTTATTTAAGCACTTACCTATGATACGTCTATTAAATAGCGACTGACTTTCTAGTTGAACAGAGTTTTTTAAGTTGTATTTGTGGTTGCAAATAGGGCAAGTGCCATCAACAACGACTGATAAAATTTCTCGTTCAATATCTAAAAAACTATCTGAGTCTTTTACGTTTTTTACCTTAGATATACAAACAGCACCAATAGGTTGAAAAACATGTTCTATGAAAGTAATTTTTTGTGTTGCCAGCTTAATTACATTCCAGACTGGGTTGAATTGTAAAAAGTAACACAAATGCAGGGATAACCACACTAGAATCTATACAGCCGACTAAGTCCGATACCTTTTAGTATTGGATTTAGTGTTTCGCTTGGTATAAGACGCTTTATCCACATAACAAATCGTGTATAGGCGTATTGATCTTTTCTGTGCTTTTTCACAGCGATTTATTGCTACATTACTCGCGCCTTGCGCAAAAAGCACTTAATTCGAACAAAATTCAAACATAAAAGATCAATAGCTCCTAAGTATTTAGACAAAAAATAAGCTACTTAATGCCAATGCTGCAGGAAGACCTTGAACGATAATAATTGATTTTTTTGCAGTAAAACCAGCATATAAAGCAGCGACTAGCACACATAAAAGAAAAAACACCTGAATTTGGGTGCCTATTAAAGTACTTGGATGTATCAACCCCCAAATTAAACCAGCAGATAAAAAACCATTATACAGCCCTTGATTAGCCGCAAGTCGCTTAGTGGTTTCAGCGTCGCTCTTTTTAAGGCCAAAGATTTTCTGTGTGCTTGGCTTTGTCCATAAAAACATTTCTAACACTAATATATAAATATGCTCTAACGCGACAAAAGCAACAATGACTGTTGATAAATACCCCATAATGGAATCCTTTAATTAGATTAATATATTTTTGAAATTTTACGCCTTTCTATGATTTTTTCATAATAAACCGACGTTAAAAAAAAGGCTCGTGTTAAAAGCACAATGAGCCCCAATTAACAACAAAAATCCTCTAATTTGAATTTAAAATAATCACATCGGCGATATCACCAAATGGCCAAGAATCATTGGTACGGTCATATAAACGATAGCCATGTTTAGCGCCTAAGGCATTGTTATCCCAAACTATCATGGGAATACCGGAATTTTTCGCTTTAGTGGCATAGAATTGAGCATAGTCAATACGTTCAGAGGTATTGCTTTTATCTACGGTGCCCCACTCCCCCATTACGACGGGAATACCTTGGCTAATGTATTTGGCGTTTAAGTTATCCAATACATAGTCAATCAAGTCCCTGTCTGCTTGAGTGAAAACCTTGGAACCTGTTGGGTTTTCCACAAAGTCATAAGGAATATAACCATGAGTTGACACTGCCACCATATTGTCATTTGGCACAGTGAAATAATCCCCTTGATCATTCCATGGACTTGCGGCATAAGCGGGTACCATCACCAAACGATTGGCATTATTGCCTCCTGAAGCGCGAATGGTCGCTAAAGCAGCGGCGTTTAATTCATTAACAACACTGTAGTTTTCTTGAGTACCTGACCACTCAAGGGAGGTGCCCTTGTTAGCTCTGGGCTCATTCAAAGTTTCAAAAACCAGATATTGGTTATAGTTTTTAAAGCGTGTGGCAATTTGCGACCAAATTGCATTGATATGGGCCAACGAACTACTTTTACCACTATTGGTTGGCTCCACCCATTCATCATGATGGATGTTGATGATGACATACATGCCATTGTCCAAACCATAGTTGACAATTTTCTCGACTCTGTCCATCCACGCATTTTCAATAGCGTAATTGCTACCACCATACAAATGTCCGTCCCAGGTAACAGGGATGCGCAGAGTTTTAAAGCCACGCGCAGCAATAGCATCAATCATGTATTTTTCGGTAAAGGGATTGCCCCAATTCGTTTCACCTCCGGCGGCGTCTAATGTGTTGCCTAAATTCCAACCTGCGTCCATATCATTGGTGATCTCAAAGGCGGTTTTTTCATCACCAGACGCACCAACGGGTTGTAGATTCCACAACTGGTTGTCGGCACTCGAGAAGTCCCACATCTGAATGTTGCCGTTATTACTACTACTTGCGTCAGCAACTTCCAGCGCCCTGCCATTGAGGCGAGAGAGTATCCGATAGTAGCCATCACCATTACTAACAATTTGCCATTGTTGGTTTGATTGGCCTTGATAAGTCCATTGTAGAACGTTGGCACCATTGCTGCGGTTATTACCTCCGACATCGATAGATTTTCCACTATGGGCGGCGCGAATTGAATAATAGCCGTTACCCAGAGCAGCGATATCCCAGCGTTGGTTCAGGCCTGAGCCTAAACTCCACTGGATAACATTGGCTCCGTCGCTCTGACTTCGCCCAGAGACATCAATCACCTTACCACTGTGTTTGTTAACCAACACATAACGTCCGTTGGCCGTGCCCGCATAAGTGACATTCACCCAATTTATCGAAATCAATATACAACAAAAATACATTAGCTTTTTAATCATAGGTCTTCCTCTATTATAATACCCAAACAACTTGAAGATGCCTGTTTCAGGACGTCAGAGCGAATCATGATCCAGGCGCACTTTTTTAATGGTTACTCCCTTAGAAAAAGATGAAACGACGAGCATGGTATACTCTGGCGTCCCTTATAGGCTGGTTTAGTTTAGAAACGCTTTATGCTGCGTTATTGATTTTGACAATGGAATAACCATTCTCTGCAATCAATGCCTTGCCTAAAGCGTTTCTAATTCCAGCTGAATCCTGCATCTTCAGGTTGCTTGGGTATAGTTATTAGTTACAGTTATCTTTGATACATAGCTGAAATATTAATCTACAGTAAGCTCAAGAAAGGATGCACTTATGAAATGTCAAAACGATGTTACGTTAATTTTTTGTGATTAAGGTTATTGACAAGAAGTGAGCAGAAATTCAATTGATGCCCTCAATAATAACGAACAACAAAAACGGACAAATCCCTTGCTCTAAGCGTTGCCACTTGATAAGCGGTAGGTTTATCAACCGTTATTTTTCCTGGAATAATCACCATCGAAAATACTTTAAGCAATGGCGACTAGTCTAATATATTTGTGCTTGTTAATAACACTGAGTCATTACCACCAAGTTGCATATAATGCGGTTAAAATTATAACCACGCCCAATGCCGCCACATTAAAATTACGCGAAGTATCAAAACTGATGTCATCTAAGCTCACACTAGTATCTTGGTTATGATCGGGTTGTAATAATGAAACAATGACACATAAACCTAAACACAGTAAGAAAACAACACCTACGCGATCCATAAAGGGTAATTCAGCCCCGTAAAACTTTAACAGAGCAGAAAATACGGCGGAGCCAATGGCTGCTGAAAATGCACCTGCGGCACTGGCTTTCGACCAAAACATACCCATCATAAAAATAACCACAATACCCGGTGTAAAAAAGCCGGTGAATTCTTGAATATATTGGAATGCCTGATCAAAATTACCTAATAATGGCTTGGCCACTATCAACGCGAGTCCCAAAGAAATAAGCGCCGCTAAACGACCGATGGTAACGTAATGGCGCTGTGATTTACCCGGTTTAAGCTTGCTATAAATATCCATGGTAAAGATGGTTGAAATACTGTTCGTCATTGATGCTAAAGACGATACGATAGCAGCAACTAGTGCCGCAAATACTAAGCCTTTAATACCTACAGGCATTAAGTCCATCATTGATGGATAAGCTTGATCAGAAGCGCTTAATTGTGGATACAAAACGACCGCAGCAATACCAGGTAATACTACAATTAACGGCATTAACAACTTTAAATAAGCAGCAAAAGCAATACCTTTTTGCGCCTCATTAATATCTTTGGCCGCTAATGCTCGTTGAATAATATACTGGTTAAAACCCCAATAGCTTAAATTCATGATCCACATTCCACCGATCAACACGGATATACCCGGTAAGCTTGGGTAATTTTCACTATCTGGGCTTAAAATCATATCAAAGTGCCCAGGAAATTTCTCAGTTAACACACCAAAACCCGCTAGTACGCCCGCACCATCAGAGACAGCATTAAGTGCTAAATAACTTAACAGTAAACCACCAAAAACTAATAAGATAACTTGTAAGATATCGGTATACGCAACAGCTTTCAAACCACCATATAACGAATAAGCAACCGAGAATATTGCTAAGAAGATCATGCCGACCATCCAATTTATACCGGCAACCGTTTCAATTGCTAAGCCCCCTAACCAAAGTACCGCGGTTAAATTAACAAACACATAAACCGCTAACCAAAATAAGGCCAAAGTGGTTTTTACTTTTACGTCAAAGCGTTGCTCTAAATATTGTGGCATCGTAAAAATTTTATTTTTCAAAAAAATGGGTAGCATATATTTACCGACTAAGATTAGAGTGATCGCAGCCATCCATTCATAAGAAGCAATCGCCAAACCTATGGCATAACCCGAGCCTGACATACCAATAATTTGTTCTGCCGAAATATTAGAAGCAATCAACGATGCTCCTATTGCCCACCATGGCAAAGCTTTACTAGCAAGAAAGTAATCTTCTGTAGTTTTGTCGACTCCCTTTTCTTCACGTGATATCCATAGCGCTAATATTAATAACCCCATGACATAGGCGATAAAAATACTAATATCGAGTGTTGCTAACTTCATATGTTAAACCTTGTAGAATATTTTATTGTTGTGGGTTATTGATGTCCAACAACCCTTAATTTATTACTGAAAAGCGCCATCTGAAGCATTACATACGTAAACATCGGCATTTAGCCCCGTTTCAAGCAAGTACTTTTCGTTGATGATAGATTTAACATGGCAAACCAACTCATCAGGTGTTAACGCAATGATGCACCCACCAAAACCACCTCCTGTCATTCTTACCCCACCACGACTTCCTAATATTGGTGAGATAATTTCAACTAAAAAATCTAATTCAGGCGTAGTAATTTCAAAGTCATCTTTCATCGAGAAATGAGATTGCGCCATAAGATCACTCAAAGTTGCCATATCATTCGCATGTAACGCGCTTAATGCACGCTTTGTGCGTTCATTTTCACTAATAACATGTTTAGCTCTTTTAAAGATCACAGGATCCAAATGGGGTTGTTGCGCGATTAATTGCGCTAAACTCACATCGCGCAATGCCCGTTGTTCAAAGTATTTGGCAACACGATCACATTGCTCACGGCGGGTATTGTATTCACTATCGACCAACCCTCGCTTTACATTTGAATTAATAATAACCAACGACATTCCTTTAGGAATTACCGCATGTTCGAACGTTAAACTGCGACAATCAAGTAACATGGCATGATCTGCTTTACCCATTGCCGAAATAAGCTGATCCATAATGCCGCATTGGCAACCAACAAATTCATTCTCAGCCTGCTGCCCCATCAATGCCGCTTTAACACCATCAATCGGTAAATTGTTTAATGTGGCAAATGTTTTGAGAATGGCAACTTCAAAGCTTGCTGATGAACTGAGCCCGGAGCCTTGAGGAACATTCCCTGAAACAACAAGATCCGCACCTTTTATATCAGGGTAGCTATCTAATAAAACATTTAAGGTGCCACGAATATAATTAATCCACATTTGTTGCTGACTAAAATGAATATCGTCAAGGTTAAAACTATTGGTTTCACCATTACAATCAATGGCTAATACGTTTACAGTGCGATCCGAACGTAATTTGGCGGCGATATCGGTACCCACATTAATTGCGACAGGCAAAACAAAACCATCGTTGTAATCGGTATGCTCTCCAATTAAATTAACCCGACCTGGCGCATGAAAAACTTGCTGCGGTGCATAATGATAATGTTGGAAAAATTGCTGTGTGATCATCATTTCTCTTGACATTATTTAGCCTCCTTATAATGAATGCTAGAGACATCGCGCAATCTTTTCGCCGCTTGCTCAGCAGTTAAATCTCGTTGAGATTCAGCCATCATTTCATAGCCCACCATAAATTTACGCACCGTTGCTGAGCGCAATAAAGGAGGAAAGAAACTTGCGTGTAAGCACCATTCAGGATGCGCTTCGCCATCATAGGGCGCGCCATGCCAGCCCATTGAATAGGGAAATGAACAATTAAATAAATTGTCATACCTAATGGTGATTTGCTTAATGGCATCCGCTAATGAGTATTGTTGCTCCTTTGTTAAGTCAGTCATTCGAGTAATGACAAAACGGGGGAGCAATAAGGTTTCAAACGGCCATTTAGCCCAATAAGGTACAACAACTAGCCAATCGTCATTTTGAACAACTACTCGCTCACCCTGCTCCGCTTCCCGTTGTGCGTAATCTCGTAATAAATTACGCTTGTGTTCGTTAGCATACTTTGTAAACGCAGTTTGCTTTTTATTCACTAACGTGGGTAATTGTTGTTGTGACCAAATTTGACCGTGAGGATGAGGATTTGAACATCCCATCATTGCGCCTTTATTTTCAAAAACCTGTACCCAACGGTAGGTCATCCCTAATTCCTGACACTGAGCCTGCCAGGTACTTACCACCTCAGCAATTTCATCAACACTTAATTGAGGGAGTGTTTTACTATGATCAGGAGAAAAACAAACCACACGACTTTCTCCTTGCTCAGAGGCCATTTTAAAAAGCGGATCATTTGATTCAATTTGCGGCGTATCTGTTTTTAACGCAGCAAAATCATTGGTAAAAACAAAGGTTTTATTATAGTTATCATTTATTTCACCATTGATTCTGGCATTTCCTGCACATAAGAAACAATCGGCGTCGTAAGCTGGTTTTTTGTCTTCGTCTACTTCCTCAACTTGTCCTTGCCAAGGTCGTTTAGCACGATGAGGAGACACCAGTATCCATTCATCAATCAAAGGATTATAACGACGATGCGGATGCTCTGTTGGGTCAAAAATTGTATCCATAAATCTCTCTAATAACGTTTAAAAATCATCTAGCTTGCCAAAGGATAATCACTTATTTTGGCGCCATCATCTCGGTTTTATTATTAATTCCGAACCACACAATGGTGTCATTCACCATGCCATCAAGGCTTGCTACCTTGATATGATTTGCCCCCTGACGAAGTGCTACATTCCAGCGGGCGATGTGCTCATCTACCCGCTGCTCAGATATAAGCTGACCATTCAAATACAACTGTAAACGTGCTTGATTCGAATACACTTTGATAGGAGTATAGCCAATATTCCGTTGCGCTAATCTGCGCGAGCTGATGTAAACTACGGGCGCTGACGACCAGTTTGCTTTGTACCAATAAAAAGCGTCTTTTTTGGTTTTTCGGTCGTAGCTCACTAAGCCTTTGTCGTTTATGCCCGCGCGATCCCCTTCATTTCTGCCATCAGAGGCAAAATCAAAGACCACCCAAATAAAACTGGCCCATAGATATTCTTTTGACTTTATGGCTCGCCAATTCTGCTCATGTACCAATGACTGGTATTGCTCAGGATGCCAGTTTGAGTCTGTTTTTGGCCGCTGTGGAGGATCTTCCTGTTGCAGAACGCTGCCGCCAGCGCCGTATTCACTCACCGCTAATGCTCGCCCTTTAAGCGCAGCATGAGCATCGTCTAACCACTTTGACATATCACCTTTTTGCTGGGCATACCAACCGTGATAAATATTACTCGCGTTTAAATCAGTATGGCTGGCGATGGCTTGCGTTACCGGCACACAACAATTAGCGTAAACCGTGTAGCGCTCAGGATCTTCTTGCTTGGCAACGCTCTGAAGTTTTTCAAAGATTCGATTAACTAACTTATCAGAACGATACACCTCATTACCTAAGCCCCACACGAACACGCTGGGATGATTATAATTTTGCCTGATCATTTCTTTTAGTTGAGTAATGGCATTGGCTAAAAATTCTTTACTCTCATCGACCTCTGCAATAACAGGAATTTCTGACCAGAGTAAGTAACCATTTTTATCAGCGTACTGATAAACCTCCTGTGGATGAGGATAATGAGACAAACGAATGGCGGTAAGGCCTAATTCGTCTAGAATATGAAAGTCTGCCAATTGTTCCTGTTTACTGACTGCGGGGCCTTTTCCTGGTCGTTGACTTAAGTGTAAATTAACGCCATGGGCTTGATAGGCTTTACCATTGAGAAATAAGCCCTTTTCCGCATCGATCTCAATGGTGCGTACCCCGAATGTAATAGCTTTAGCATCTGCAATTGTGTTATCGGCAGAGACAATCGTTAATTTTGCGCGATACAGAGCAGGCGCTACCACTCCCTGCCAGAGCTGGGCATTATTGATAACAACGGTTTGAAGTACTTCTGTGGTGGTGTTTTCTGCCAAGCTCATCGGCATAGTAGTATCGGCAACGGGGTTGCCGTCAGGATCGATAATTTCTAACCTAAGCTCCCCGTTGATGGGGTTAGCTAGGCTGTTATTAATGCGGCTTCGAACTTCAATATTTGCCTTCTTGTTATCGGTTATAACGGACTTAATATAAACCCCGTCACTGCCAAAATCTTGAAGATCGAAATGAAGTGGCTTGCGACACAACAATTTGACCCCCTGATTGATCCCGCCAAAGACACTGAAATCGCCTCCTAACGGAATAATGTGCTTGTTAGGGCTGTTATCAACCTTGACTCGCAATTCATTTTCAGCAGCAAGATAATCCTTGGGTAACAAAAAGCGAAAGCGGGTATAGCCTCCCTGATGCCTGCCAATTAAGTGACCGTTTAGGCTGACTTGTGCTGTTAATGTTGCGCTACCAAATTCAATAAACAGCAGTTCATTTCCCGTGCAAGGACTCGAAAAATGCCTCTGATACAAGGCAGCTCCGCGATAATACTGCCCCCCATCATCTGCGTCAAAGGCATTGAACGTATGAGGAAGCTGTATAGTTTTAAAAGGCTGAGAGGAAAAATTTAACTTTTTAAATAACCAATTATCATTGATCCCTTGATCCGTTTGCGCAATAACCGTCTTGGACAATAAGATGGCTAATATAAAAATGCTGACTTGTTTCATTTATGGCTCGCGTTGCCTCGGTCGTCAAAATAGCTCAAAGCTAGATAGAAAAAGTCCAAAGTAAAAACAACTTTGGACTTTTAGTTACCAGAAGATAATGCCCATTCTCATTAGAGCGTGTTGCTCTAAAGTTTATTTAAACAAAACACCATTAACTTGATTTTCAAGCAACTCTTGTTGTCCCGAAACATGTTGAGGAGCTAGCTTATTGTCGAGCGCGATAGCTGCCAATGACGCTAATGATTGCTCGCCACTTAAAATACTTTGTCCTAACTGATTATTCCAAGCTTGATAACGGTGAGATTTTGCCTGGCTAATAAAGTCATTTTCAATCATGGCTGCTGCTTTTTTCAATGCCGCTGCACAAGTGTCCATACCGCCAATATGCCCATAAAACAAGTCTTCTGGATCAATACTTTGACGGCGCAGCTTAGTATCGAAATTTAAGCCACCGCTGGTAAAACCACCATTTTTGAGTATTTCATAACAAATCAATGTCATTTCTTCGACGCTGTTAGGAAACTGATCGGTGTCCCAACCTAATTGTGGATCGCCACGGTTAGCATCAATCGAGCCAAACATATCTAAGGCGAACGCTGTCGCTATTTCATGATGAAAAGAGTGTCCTGATAAAGTGGCATGGTTGGCTTCAATATTAACCGCAAACTCTTTTTCTAAACCAAATTCTTGCAAGAAACCATGCACGGTCGCTGTATCATAGTCGTATTGATGTTTAGTTGGCTCTTGGGGCTTAGGTTCTATTAATAATAAGCCTTCAAACCCTATTTTGTGTTTGTGTTCGACCACCATTTGCATAAAGCGACCTAACTGGGCGCGTTCTCGTTTAAGATCGGTATTAAGCAGGGTTTCATACCCTTCTCGCCCTCCCCATAACACATAGTTTTCACCACCTAATGTTTTAGTGGCGTTCATGGCATTAAATACTTGGGTCGCTGCATAAGTAAATATTTCAGGGTCTGGGTTTGTTGCGGCGCCAGATTGAAACCTTGGGTTACTAAAAACATTTGCTGTGCCCCAAAGTAACTTAACCCCCGTTTGCTCTTGCTTTTTAGCTAGTACATCAACCATACGAGCAAAGTTTTCGACGTATTCTTTAACTGAGTCACCTTCAGGCGAAACATCAATGTCATGAAAGCAATAAAAGGGAATGTTGAGTTTTTCAAAAAACTCAAAGGCAACATCGGCTTTTTGTATAGCATGTTCCATAAGGGAGTCTGGAGCTAACCAAGGACGATTAAATGTGCCTGCACCAAATACATCAGCGCCATTCCAACAAAAGTTATGCCAATAGCATGCAGCAAAGCGTAAATGTTCCTTCATTGATTTGCCTAGTACGATTTCGTCAGGATTATAGTGATTAAATGCTAAAGGATTAGTTGAACTTGGCCCTTCATATTGAACTTTACTGATATGGGAAAAATAAGATGACATTGTCACTCCTAAATGTATGTACCTGAACGTCTTTCGGCTCAGCTAATAAGTTTAATCACCACATAATGAGCATTGTTGAGCCCATCAACAATTATGGATTTTTACTCGCTATTTCTTTTTTTTGTCTTTTTACTGAATTTACTAAGCTATCGGTCAAAAAGAATTCTCTAACTGTTGATAAAGTGAGTGAAATTTTTCTCTTCTAAGCCGGTAATATTCGCTTAATGAAAGATTTGGATGATATTCTTCGACTAACGGGGGCTCAGGACAAATATCGGCGATATCTTTGGTAGGATTAATAGCAAGTTGTGCCAATCTCGCCGCACCTAATGCTGGCCCCACGTCACCTCCTTGGCGGTAACTAACTGGCCTCCCTATCACGTCGGCAAGTAATTGTCGCCAGTAGATGCTTTTAGCGCCACCACCAATAAGGCTTATCGTAAATGCTTCTTCTCCTGCCTCATGCAGCGCATCAATACCTTCAGCTAGCGCCATTGATACACCCTGAATGACCGCCTGACTCATCTGGGCTCGTGTCGTTTGAGCAGTAATACCGCTAAAGCTTGCCGTCGCATTTGGGTTATTATGCGGAGTACGCTCGCCAGTTAAATAGGGCAGAAAATAAGGGACATTAACATCGTTTACTGCTGTTTGAGTGGCTACTTCGTCAAATAAAGCCGCAACATTGGCTAAGCCACTATTACTGGCATACCATTGCAGGCAACTTGCCGCACTTAAGGTAACAGCCATCAAGTGCCAACGACTTGGGAGTGCGTGACAAAAACTATGCACAGCACATTCAGGATTACTTTTATATCCATTGCTCACCGCAAAATATACTCCAGACGTGCCTAAAGACAACATCGCCTGGCCTGGATGAATAATGCCAACGCCGATAGCCCCTGCGGCATTGTCACCAGCACCAGCAACAACGGCGACCTTACCCATGCCCCAGCGTTTTGCTAGCTCAGGTAATAAATGTCCGGTAATTTCACTCCCTTCATATAATGTTGGCATATGTTGGCGAGTTAATCCGGTTGCTTTGAGCATGGCTTCACTCCAGCAACGTTTTTCTACGTCAAGCCAGCTAGTACCTGCTGCATCTGATAAGTCTGAGGCATAATTTCCAGTCAGGCATAAGCGTAAATAATCCTTTGGCAGTAAAACTTTACTTATTTGTTTGAATATTTCAGGCTGGTTTTGTTTGACCCAAAGTACTTTCGGAGCCGTAAATCCGGGCATCACTAAGTTACCAGTAATATTGCGGGCGTTAGGAACTGCCTGTTCTAATTGACGACACTGCTCACTACTACGCCCATCATTCCATAAAAGAGCAGGACGTAATACCTTGTTTTGGTCATCAATTAACGTCGCGCCGTGCATCTGACCCGCGAGCCCGACTGCCAATACCGATGATAAATCATGCTGTTGCCCTAATTGGTCAAGACAATTCTGTGTCGCTTGCCACCAATGTGCAGGCTCCTGCTCTGACCATAATGGATGTGGTGTAGAAACGATTAATGAATGATGCGTTGTGGCGAGTATTTCGCCTCTTTCTGTCATTAAAATGACTTTAACGCCAGAGGTACCTAAATCAATACCGATATACATAATAAGTACTTATTGCTTGCCTTCAAAGTTATATCATTCATGTTATGCATCGACTGCGCAATTATGAAATTTCTTTTAGGTTTTGTTAATTATTGAAAATATTAGGAGCGGTTGAATTTTGTTCAAGATAAACGACTTCTGATCGCACCACTTGGATTATTGCATAATCATTCTATGGTTAATTCAAGTAACAAAGAACAGGAGAGATTAGTGCACATAAAAACGAAAAACATAACCCTAATGATAAAAAAACCAACCGTAAAACGTAAAAAATAGTTATGATAATTGATTATTATGTGTTTATATCTGTCAAGTGTAGAATTGATAAAAGATGCAATGGTAGCGCTTATGTTTGACTATAAACACAGAATCACCCTTATCTTAAATGCGAGTAAAACATATGACCGTAAGGTGATAGAAGGCATAGGAAATTATTTACAAACATCCAAGGTAGATTGGGATTTATATTTAGAGGAAGATTTTCTCGCACGATATGACAATATAGATGAATGGGGCGTGGATGGCATTATCGCTGATTTTGATAACCCTGAAATTCAAACGGCATTATTAGACACTTCTGTTCCTGTCGTCGGTGTTGGTGGTTCTTACTCCGATCCCAATAAATATCCAGATGTGCCATATGTGGCAACTGATAATTATGCGTTGGTCAATGAAGCATACCAGCACTTGCGCCACAAAGGCATAGAACAATTTGCCTTTTATGGCACTCCACAAGATGATTATCATCGCTGGTCGCACGAACGTGAAAAAGCGGTTATTAATATTACTACCGCTGACGGCTATGAATGTAAGGTCTATAGAGGACACCCCATTAAACCAGAAACATGGCAAAATACCGTTAAACGTTTATCTGATTGGTTACAATCATTACCGACGCCAATAGGCGTGATTGCCGTGACCGATGCTAGAGCCAGGCATTTATTACAAGTATGTGATCATAGTGGCATATTAGTACCGGATCAACTCTCTGTTATTGGTATTGATGATGATGAAATTGCACGCTTTCTGAATCGCGTCAGTTTAAGTTCGGTCAGCCAAGGATGTTTTGAAATAGGCTTTCAAGCGGCGAAAAAACTACACCGTTTATTAAGTGGAAAAAAGTGTGCTAGTAAGCCGTTTTTAGTACCACCAGAGAAGGTTATTGAACGCCAATCTACCGATTTTAAAGCGATTAAAGATCCTCAAGTGATGCAAGCCATGCACTTTATTCGACAGAATGCCTGCCGTGGCATAAAAGTAGATCAAGTATTGGATTATGTCGGCCTTTCTCGTTCAAATTTAGAACAACGCTTTAAATTAGAACGTGGTCATAGTATTCATAATGAAATTCATCAAGAAAAGTTAAGAAAAGCTTGCAGCATGTTAAAAAATACTGACCAATCAACGGCAGAAATAGCAAATATTTGTGGCTATCCTTCGCTACAATATATGTATGCGATCTTTAAAAAACACTTTTCTCAAACGCCAATAGATTATCGCGAGAAGGCCAAAGGGATTATAAATGAGCGAGAAGCACTAGCAGAAAACAGCGTCATGCACAAAGCGCTATAATGAAATAATCGCTTGGCGATATTGATGCGAACCTCATTGCCAAGAAGAAGAGAGATTGCCAGTAAGCGTATACGCTTTCTGGCATTTGATTCATACCAATTTGATTAAATTTCTTCCCAACTCAGAGCTAATAACTCTTCAAAGTGAACAACTTTTTTTACTACTTTAGCGGTAGTTTTTTTCAACCATAGGACGGTTCACCAGCTCGTCAATGGTTGCATTTTGAGGTTGACCAGCAAACTAACGCTCATTTAACAACCAAATAACCAGCTAATGTTAAAAATTACCCTTGCATATCTTCGAGTTCAGTACCTTTAGTTTCATGAACATATTTAACGACAAAGATTATTGACACAGCGGCGCTCAATGCATAAAAGCCATAGGCCGCTGCGAGTCCAATAGAAGCAAGTAAAATAGGAAAAGTAATGGTTATGGCAAAATTTGCCATCCATTGCGCTACCCCTGCAACGGCAAGTCCAGAACCTCGAATTTGATTCGGAAACATTTCCCCTAACATCACCCACATGACAGGTCCCCAAGAAAAATTAAAACAAAAAACATAAGCATTAGCCGCAATTAACGCGAGTGAACCTTTATTACCTAAAATTAAGCTACCATTAGCATCAACTTCGGCACCAAAAAATGCGAAAGCAACAATGGCTAATGTCACTGCCATGCCAATTGAGCCCCACTTTAATAACGGCTTACGGCCGATTTTATCAACATAAAGCATAGTAATAATACAAGCAGCAATACTAACTCCGCCACTGATAACATTGATCAATAATGCGTCACTTTCAGAAAACCCCACCGCTTGCCATAACACGGCGCCATAATAAAACACCACATTAATGCCAACTAATTGTTGAAACACTGCCAAACCAACACCAACCCAGACAATTTTTCTAACCTTGCCTCGGCCATTATTACCTTGTTTGTTGATCAAATCAGAAAATCGGGGTTGATGATCACTCGCTAATGACTGAGCGATTTCAAGGAGCTTTTCTTGGCCAGACTTTTGACCATATAAACGAGATAACACCTTAGCCGCTTTTTCTTTTTTTCCACTAACAACTAAAAAACGAGGGCTTTCAGGAATAAATAACAAGGCAACTAAAAAAAACACGGCGGGTGCTAATTCAATCCAAAACATCCAACGCCAAGCTTCCATATCCAGCCATAACAAGGCAGTGGAAACACCTGCGGTTTTAGCAAGAAAGTAATTAGAAACAAATGCCATAAACAATCCAGAAATAATTGCCACTTGTTGAATGCTAGTAAGTAAACCTCGATAACGGGCTGATGCAACTTCACTAATATAAGCAGGCGCCATCACAGAGGCCGCACCTACGGCTAAGCCGCCGAGGATACGATAAAAAATAAACTCATTAGAACTCATTGAGATGCCTGAGCCCCATGCGCTAATAATAAAAAATACCGCAGCAATAACTAATAATGTTTTTCTGCCATATAAATCAGCTAGCCGACCGGCAAAAAAAGCGCCGATCGCACAACCAAGTAACATACTGGCAATATTAAACCCCGTACCTATACTATCTGAACTAAAGGCTTTTTCTAAGCCGTCAACGGTGCCATTGATAACTCCTGAGTCGAATCCAAAGAGGAAACCGCCTATGGTGGCGACTAAACTAATAAGCACAATAAACAGTAAATTATCTTTTTCATGGGTTGTCTTTATATTTATATTTTCCACACGCTCTTCCATTGTTAATTTTAATTATTCTATTTTAAGTTTAAGGTTTTCTATGCTGTCTCGCGATTTTGTGCAACAAATTATTTTCACATTGGCATTATTAAATTTTATATTTGTTATAAAAATCAATTTAAGAGTTATGAATTTTTTTAACCACGCTTAGATTGATGTACTTAAATTACGTTTGTCGATAGTATTTTAATCAAGTGAAAATTTTCAGTACTAAATGCGAACTTCAATATGAAAACAAAAATTATCGTACTTTCTTTAATTACCTTTGCTACCACCTTACTTAACGGTTGTTCATTAAAGAGTACTACAAGTAGCCAATTAAAAACATCTGTCGTGACATTACCTAAAGTAGTCACTAAAAATGGCAAACATGCTTTGTTTGTTGATGGTAAACCTTACCTTATCTTAGGGACACAGACTAATAACTCGGCCAATTATCCCGGTGCACTAAAATATGTCTGGCCAGCGGTAAAAGAGATTAATGCCAATACCTTAAGTATTCCTGTGGCTTGGGAGCAAATTGAACCAAGGGAAGGAGAATTTGATTTTAGTTTTCTAGAAACATTGTTAAAAGAAGCGCGAGAAAATAAGGTGCGATTGACGCTATTATGGTTTGCCACTTGGAAAAATAATGCGCCGCATTATGCACCAAGCTGGGTTAAATTAAATAATCAACGCTTTCCTCGTGTAATGAAAAAAGATGGTACCTTGCTCAATTCAATGTCACCGTTGGGTTCCAATACCTTACAAGCCGATAAAAAGGCTTTTGTCGAATTAATGCGCTACTTAAAAGTTAACGATCCTCAGCATACTGTCATTATGGTGCAAGTAGAAAATGAAGTGGGTACTTATGGTAGTAAGCGTGATTTTTCTCCTATGGCGCAAGCCGTGTTTGAACAGCCGGTTCCACAAGCATTAATAGAAGGGCTAAAGCTTGGTCAACATGGCAGCTGGTCACAGGTTTTTGGTCAAAATGCGGATGAATTTTTCCATGCTTGGCATATTGCTCGTTATTGTCAGGAGGTGGCCGTTGCCGGTAAGGTAGTAATGGATATTCCAATGAATGTGAATGTTGCTTTGCGTAATCCTTTTTATCCAGGAGAAGGTTATTCCATGGGCGGGCCAACCGATAACGTGATTGATTTATGGAAAATTGCCGCTCCAGCTATCGATATGATCAGCCCGGATATCTATTTTAGAGATCACAAAACAGCCACTAAGGTACTAGAACTTTATTCCAGAGACGATAACCCGTTATTTGTCGCGGAAATTGGCAATGACCAGCCCTATGCGCGATATTTCTTTTCTACACTCGGCCAACAAGGCATTGGCTTTTCACCTTTTGGTTTAGACTACAGCAAATATACTAACTATCCGCTTGGTGCTAAGCATGTTGATGAAATAGCTATTGCTCCGTTTGCAGAAAATTATAATTTAGTTAAACCTTTTGCCGATGTATGGGCCAAGTTAAGTTTTGAAAATGAAGTATGGGGCGTATCTGAGCCATTTGACAGCGAAAAACGTCAGCCCAAAGTATGGAATGCCGAGGCTACGCAGGCAGAAAAAGATGAGTTTGCAGACAAATCAGCGAAAGAAAATGCCCACCGTTATACGCAGCATTTAGATTTAGGTTTGTGGAATGCCGAAGTAACTTACGGTCGTCCAATGTTTTGGATCGCGCCGCCGACCGGCAATAAACCCGCGTCAGGCGGAGCTCTAATCGCTAAGCTGGCTGATAATGAATATTTAGTAACGGCTTATCGTGCACGGATCAGCTTTTCGCCATCGGATGAAATTAGCGCACCTTATCATATGGTTGAGCGCGTAGAAGAAGGACATTTTGAAAACGGCCAGTGGATATTTGAACGAGTATGGAATGGTGATCAAACGGATTGGGGCTTAAATTTCACCTCTAAGCCAACGTTATTGAAAGTAAAAATGGCCACCTACAACCCTTAACAAATAATTAAAACAATGAAATCAGTGGAGTTAAATAAAACAATGAAAGTATTTAAATCAGCAAGTCGCAATTTTGCTATAAGCTTGCTCCCCTTAGCTTTGTTGCAAGCTTGTAATGATGAGGTGAGTCAAACGGCTCAACACGCACCAGCCAGCCAGCAGAGTCTGGCAAGCGTTAAACAATTAGCAAATGGTGTTATTGTTAGCTTAACTCAGCAAGCTAGCCAGCAGGCTAAGAATGTACGGTTGCAAGTAATCAATGATAAAGTGATCCGTGTCACCAGCATACCTCACGATAACTTTTTAGCCTTGTCAAAAAGTATCATGCTCGCTGATAATGCGCTTAGCACAACAACTGCATTTAGTACTGAAAGACAAAATGATAAATTGTTCGTTAAAACGGCTAAGGTCACTGCCGTAGTATCTCTTGTTGACGGTAAAGTAAGTTTTATAAATGATAAAGGTGAAACCGTTTTATCAGAAGCTCAACGCAGTTTTAATGAGGTAACGGAAGATCCCATTACCCCTGATGCCGATTCTTATGCGGTTCGTCAGCAATGGAATAAAGGCACAGATGAGGGCTTTTTTGGTTTAGGGCAACATCAAAACAATCAAGTTAACTACGCCGGAGAGAACGTCGAGTTAACCACCTATAATCTTGAAATTAGCATCCCTTTTGTTGTCTCTAGCCGGAATTACGGGGTGTTATGGGACAATAGCTCAGTGACCCAGTTTGGCGATCCAAAGAAGTCTCAGCCCTTAAGCAAAGATTTAATCCTCTATGACGCACAAGGCAACAAAGGCGGTTTAACCGCTAACTATTATGACGGTGATAAATTATTACTAACCCGTGTTGAAAAAGACGTTGATTATCAATTTTATGCAAACAATAGCGAACGTGAAAACCCTTTTCCTGAAGAACTAGCTAAAGTAAAAGAGCCGCGTATTGTTTGGCAGGGTTATATCGAAGCTAAATCAACGGGCATGCATAAATTTAGAATGTACTCAAGCGGTTACGCTAAATTGAATATCGACGGTAAAGCCCTGCTAGATCGCTGGCGAATGAACTGGAACCCTTGGTACCACAATACCCAGTTAGAATTAAGCGCAGGCGAAAAAAAATCGATAACAATCGACTGGGACTCACAAGGTGGCTTCTTTAATTTAGTCCATAATGACCCTTTGCCGAGCGATGAGCAGTATTCCTTATCATTTGCTTCTGAAACCGGCAAAGCTATTGATTACTATTTTGTTGCCGGTAGCGATACCGATGACATCATCTCTGGTTATCGCCAATTAACCGGTAAGTCAGTGATGTTACCGAAATGGGTCTATGGTTTCTGGCAATCCCGTGAGCGTTATATGAATCAGGACGAGTTGGTTGATGTGGTTAAAGAGTACCGCGAGCGTAAGATACCTATTGATAACATTGTACTTGATTGGTCCTATTGGCCGCAAAATGCCTGGGGCAGCCACAAATTTGATAAAAACAACTTCCCCGATCCAAAGAAAATGGTCGATGAAGTACATACGCTAAATACCAATATCATGATTTCAGTGTGGCCGAAGTTTTATCCAACAACGGACAACTACAAAGAGCTCGCTGAAAAAGGTTATATGTTAACGAAAAATGTCGATCCAGAAGCAAACCTCGACTGGATTGGCAAAGGCTATTTGAACGGTTTTTACGATCCCTATCCCAAAGAAGCCCAGGAGATTTTCTGGCGTCAATTAAAAGAAAACATTAATGTCCTTGGTTTTGACGCCTGGTGGTTAGACGCCTCTGAGCCTGACATTCACTCCAACTTATCCTTTAGCAAACGTAAAGAGATCATGAGCCCATTATCGGTAGGCTCGGGGGCAGAATACTTTAATTCCTACGCCCTGGCTAATGCCGAAGGCGTTTATAAGGGCGAACGGGCAACTGACGGTGACAAGCGTTCATTTATCTTAACTCGCTCTGGTTTTGCTGGCATTCAACGCACAGGCTCTGCTATTTGGAGTGGCGATACCGTCCCTCGTTGGACCAACCTGAAAGAGCAAATTGGTGCCGGGATCGGTGCTGGATTAGCGGGCATGCCAAACTGGACCTTTGATATTGGTGGTTTTACCCCCGAAAATCAGTACCGTAATTCCAGTAAGGGCTTTGTCGGTCATTTCTCCGGGCTTGATGACAAAGATGTTGAGAACTGGCAAGAGCTAAACTTACGTTGGTTCCAATTTGGCGCTTTTGTCCCTCTTTTTCGCTCGCATGGGCAAAACCCTTATCGAGAAATTTATAATCTCGCCGACGAAGGTTCAGAGGTCTATAACGCATTAGTTTATTACACTAAGTTACGTTATCGTTTAATGCCTTACATCTACAGCGAAGCCGGTAAAATGTATCATGAGGATAGCACGCTTATGCGCGGCTTAGTCATGGACTTCCCTCATGATAAAACGGCAATAAATTTAAATGATCAATACATGTTTGGTCCGGCACTTTTAGTCAATCCGGTATACGAGTTCAAAGCGCGCAGTCGTAAAGTTTATCTACCAAGCGGTACAAAATGGTACGACTTTTACACAGGTAAATCATTTGCCGGCGGCCAATCCATCGATGCCGATGCTCCTTTGTCTCATATGCCACTATTTGTTAAAGCTGGCGCCATCGTTCCCACCGGCGGTGAAAAGCAGTTCGTTTATGATAATTTGGACGCGCCGATCACTTTAAACATTTATACCGGAGCCAATGGTCACTATCGCTTATATAACGATGACGGTAAGTCATATGACTACGAACAAGGCCAATTTACTAACATCGATATTAGCTATGATGATGCAACCAAAACAGTCACCATTGGTGAACGACAAGGTCAATTTAACGATATGGTGAAGTCTCGCACCTTTAATATCCGTTTTATTTCTGGTGCAAATAAAGACGCCGCTAACTTTGATGCTGCGCCTGACAAAACTGTGGTTTACTCGGGAGAAAAACTCACGATACAAGGTTAAGCAAGCGCTTCAGCCTATTGGTTAGTTAGCGGCAACATCAAGTTTCCGCTAACTAACCACCGCTAAGCATACTAACAGTTACTGATCTCTTAAAGCTATTTATTGGTTTAGCGTTCAAAACAATCCCGTTTTCATTCGATGAAAACACATAGTCAAAAGCAAGGTTTATTAATATGCAATTTAATCAAAGATGGTTGTTAACCTGTGTAGGTATTCTTATGTCTATGTTAACGACATTAGTTGCTTGTAGTTCAACGAGCGGCGAATCATCTACAGCAAAAAATCAAGCAGACAGCCCGCCCTATGATATACGTCTGTGGCCTAAAGTTTCATCCCCTATTATCACCAGCCAAGAAGAACAAACGTTTGTTGATAACTTGCTTGCTAAAATGACCATTGAAGAGAAAGTCGGTCAATTGGTACAAGGTGAAATTCAAGTGATCACGCCTGAAGAAGCACAGCAGTATCATATTGGCTCAATTTTAAATGGCGGCGGTTCGGTTCCTAACAGAAACACTAGCGCTACAGCACAAGATTGGGCTGAACTGGCTGATAAATATTATCTCGCCTCGATAGATAAATCGAACGGACGCGCCGGTATTCCTATTATTTGGGGCACAGATGCGGTGCATGGCCATGGTAATCTTACAGGAGCCACCCTATTCCCCCATAATATCGGTTTAGGGGCAAGCCGAAATCCACAATTAATCAAAGCGATTGGCACCGCAACGGCAAAAGAAGTAAGAGCTTCGGGGATCGAATGGGTCTTTGCCCCGACACTAGCGGTGGCAAGAAATGATCGCTGGGGACGTACCTATGAAAGTTATTCTGAGTCTCCGGAACTGGTGGCTAACTTTGCCGAACAAATGGTATTGGGCCTACAGGGTACCCCTAATACCACTAGCTTTTTAGACGAAAGTCATGTCGCCGCCACCGCCAAACACTTTTTGGCGGATGGCGGTACAGATGGCGGTGACGACCAAGGCAATGCGATATTAACTGAAGCACAGTTAGTGTCTATTCATAATGCCGGTTATCCCAAAGCAATAGCGGCTGGTGTTCAGTCTATCATGGCGAGTTTTTCTGCCTTTAATGGCGTGAAAATGCACGGTAATCACTACCTGCTTAATGATGTATTAAAACAACGTATGGGCTTTAACGGCTTTGTGGTCGGTGACTGGAATGGTCACGGCCAATTACCCAATTGTACCAATGATTCCTGTGCTGCCTCAGTCAACGCGGGGGTCGACATGTTAATGGCACCCTATGATTGGAAAAAGACCATTGAAAATACCATCGCTCAGGTAAAAAACAACGACATCAGTCAGGCACGTTTGAACGAGGCTGTCGAAAAGATTTTATTAGTGAAAAAGCGCCTTGGTTTGTTTGATAATATTAAACCGTCACAGCGAAAATTAGGGGCAAATAATAAGGTTATAGGTGCCAAAGCGCACCGAGATCTGGCGCGTCAAGCCGTTCGTGAAAGCCTAGTGTTATTAAAAAACAACCAACACCTGCTTCCTTTGAAACCTAAACAAACCATTTTAGTGGCAGGCTCTCATGCTAACAGTATTGGACGGCAGTCTGGTGGCTGGAGTGTCAGCTGGCAAGGAAGTGGTTTAAACAATGAACAATTTCCTGGCGCAACCAGCATTTATCAAGGCATTGCAACCATGGCCAAAGCAAACGGCAGTCAAGCGATATTATCCCTTGATGGCAGCTTTGCGCAAAAACCTGATGTGGCAATTGTCGTGTTTGGCGAGCTGCCTTATGCCGAAGGACAAGGTGATATTAACACTCTGGAGTTTCAGGCCGGCAATAAAACCAGTTTAAAACTGCTGAAATCCTTAAAAGCACAAGGCATCCCTGTGGTCTCTGTGTTTATATCTGGACGTCCTTTATGGGTTAATCCTGAATTAAATGCCTCCGATGCCTTTGTTGCTGCCTGGTTGCCAGGCAGTGAAGGGTTAGGTATTGCTCAGGTGCTGATGGCGAATGCCGATGGTAACTCAGCGTTTGATTTTACCGGGAAACTCGCTTTTTCCTGGCCTAAGCTGCCGCTGCAAGCGCAATTAAATGTCGGCGATCAAAATTATGATCCGCTATTCCCATTTGGCTACGGTTTAAGCTATCAGGATCAGGTTGACATTAAACCATTAGCGGAAAAAGTTAATGGAGTTACCAGTAATGAAGCACAAGATATTGAGCTTTATTCAGGTCGTCCTTTACAGCCCTGGCACGTAGTGATAAAAGGTCCAGATAAAGATCAGGTTTTAAGTGGTGCTTTTGCACAATTGACTGACGGTAAAGTGAAAGTTATAACTTCTGACAAAAACGTTCAAGAAGACGCCCTAACCTTTTCTTATCAGGATACCTGGTTGAGCAGTCTATACTTTGCCTATGGCAAGCCGTTAAATTTAAACGATTTTGTTGAACAAGGCGTGGTCAGTTTTGATATTCGCCTTGACGACATTCAAGATTCCGCCCTCGATCTTATTATTGACTGTGGCGACGCGTGTAATAGCAAAGTGAGATTGCGGGAATGGGCGATGAACTATCAAGGCCAAGGATGGCAACATTTAGCGATTCCCATGCAATGCTTTATGCAAGATGGCGCAGACTTTAGCCAAGTAGCGCGGCCATTTTCTCTCGAAGCTGGCGGCAAAGGTCAATTTGCAATTGCAAATATTGCATTCAAATTAAAGGCGCAAGGAAACTTCACTTGCCCTAACCTTAGCCAGTTATCCGTTACGCCGTCGATGTTAAATGAATATTGGGCACGTGATTGGTGGTTACCTCGCCATCAGAAAAAGGTGGCGCGCGCCAAACAAGGCAATGTCGATTTATTAATGATCGGCGATTCGATCACTCACAACTGGGAAAATGAGCAAGGAAAAACGGTCTGGGATCAATATTTCGGTGACATCAACTCGCTCAATATCGGCTTTGGTGGCGACCGAACCGAAAACGTACTGTGGCGTTTAGAACATAATGCCATAGCGGGTATATCGCCTAAACTGGCGGTTGTGATGATAGGCACCAACAATACCGGCCACCGTATGGAACAGCCGCAATACATTGCTAATGGTGTTCAGGCGATTGTAAAACAACTTAAGCAAGCTTTACCCGACACGCATATTTTGTTGTTAGCCATATTTCCACGTGGCGCAACAACAACTGATGAGTTACGCATCAACAATGAAAAAACCAACCTCTTGCTAAGTCAAATCGCAACCAATGAGCAGGTCTTATTTGCCAACTTTAATCAGGCATTTTTAACACCATCGGGTGAGCTATCAACCAGCATTATGCCTGATTTATTGCATCCTAATGCAGATGGTTACGACATTTGGGCTGAGCAGCTAACACCGTATATTAATCAATATGTTCGATAACAAGGGCTTGTTTAGTTATGATAAATATTTTATTTAAAAAACTTCATTTTAAACGCTTTTGTCTGGTAATTATCTCGCTAATACTGGCAACGTCAGCATTAGCTGATAAGTTTATCGCTCCGCCACAGCAGCACTTCCAATATACTGGTCGTATTGATTTTCATCAGCCTAAAGCCCCTAGCTTGTCATGGCCAGGAAGCGCAATCGCTGGCACATTTACCGGCACAAAGTTCGCGCTGACCTTAGATGACCAAAAGGGGAAAAACTATTTCAATGTGTTTATTGATAAGGATTGGCAGCATCCTGTGGTGATTGCGGCTAAACAAGGTCGACATACATATCTGGTGGCTACGGGGCTTAGTGAGCAAGCCCATACCTTTACCCTATTTAAGCGTACAGAAGGTGAAGAAGGACGAACGCAATTTTTAGGGATTAGCTTAAACGATGATGCCCGCTTGCTAGCACCGCCGGCAAAGCCTCAGCGAAAAATCGAATTTTTTGGTGATTCCATTACCAGTGGTATGGGCAACGAAGCGGCGGTTGGCGAGCCTGATCATATCTTATCTGAAAAAAATAACTTTCTCGCTTATGGCGCGATCACCGCACGAAATTTAGATGCTGAATATGTCAGCACTTCGCAAAGCGGCATTGGCATTATGATCAGCTGGTTTGATTTTACTATGCCGCAATTTTATGACCAATTGGATGCTGTGGGTAATAACGACAGTCATTGGGATTTTAGTCAATGGCAACCGGATGTTGTCGTGGTGAATTTATTTCAAAATGATAGTTGGTTAATTGATCGAGAAAAACGTTTACAACCAGCACCGAACCAGCAAGATATCATCAATGCATATGCTGACTTTGTCACCAAACTTAGACAGGTTTACCCCAACGCCTATATTGTCGCTACCTTAGGCAGTATGGATGCCACGAAAGCGGGCTCGCCCTGGCCAGGATATGTTAAAGCGGCGGTGGCACAAATTAAAGAAAATACGGCCGATCAAAAGATTGATTATTTCTTTTTTCCTTTCGATGATTTTTGGCAACACCCTCGCGTCAAACATCACCAAAAAAACGCCGAGTTATTAACTCAATTTATCAAGGACAAGATGCACTGGTAATTTATTACCTAGCCCTTATCACGCGTTAAGCAGGATAGTTGCGCATAAATTTCAACAAAACCGGATCAATATAGAGAAATATTATGAAGTTAAACAATAAATTTGAAAATTTCTATCTTAGAAAATTACTTAATCAGATATTGTTGATATTACTCTCAATTAGCTTTTTAGGAGGCTGTGGAGGGAGCGGAGGAGAAAATTCAACAAGCGCGCCCGAAAAAAGCCCTAACTTAACGGTGAGTCCCACTTCGATTACGGTTACCGCATCAGAAAATACCGCGTTAGTGAGTATATTATCAAACCAAAATTGGAGCGCCAGCTCTGATGCTAACTGGCTCAGTATTTCACCATCTACTGGTAGCGGTAATGTTGATATCAACATGTCGATATCAACCAATGAAAGTACAGCGGCCCGCAGTGCCAATATATCGATTAATACTGACTCATTATCTAAAGTCATTACCCTTAATCAAGACGGCGCACAAACCTCAGGTTTTAATTATCAAATCCCTCCTAACAATACCGGCATGAGAAACATCGATAGCGCTGACTTCACTGACCTAATGGGCGTAGGGTTTAACATTGGTAATACTATGGATGCGGTTGGCGGGGAAATTGCGTGGGGCAATCCGCCCATTAGCACACAACTGATCGATACCATTAAAGCCGCAGGGTTTACCGCTATTCGATTACCAGTTGCCTGGAGTCAGTTCGCCGATAGTGAGAATTTTGTGATTGACCCTCAATGGTTGGCTCGTGTCGACGAAGTGGTCAGTTATGCCATCAGTCAGGATTTGTACGTGATGATGAATATTCATTGGGATGGCGGCTGGATACAACCAACCTTTGCTGATCAAGATTATGTCAACAATCGTTTAGCGATAATGTGGCAGCAAATAGCTGAATTCTTTCGTGATTACGATGACAGACTGCTATTTGCAGGGACTAATGAAGTAATGGTAACCGATGATTATGATACCCCAACCGAAGAATATTACACAGTGCAAAATAGCTTTAATCAAACGTTTGTCACCGCGGTTAGAGCCACAGGCGGTCGCAATGCTTATCGTCAGTTAGTCGTTCAAGGGTTTAATACCAATATTGATCACACCGTAAATTTTGCCACTATCCCTGAAGACGTTATCGCCAACCGCTTGATGATGGAAGTGCATTTTTATGATCCCTTTGATTTTACCTTAAATGAAAATAGCACTAAAACACAATGGGGTAATATTGCAACTGACATAGATAAAACAGTCAGTGATGCGAATGAAAACTATGTTGATGCGCAATTTAATAAAATGAGAGTGAACTTTCACGATCAAGGCATAGGGGTTATTTTAGGAGAATTCGGTGTTATTTCTCGAAATGAAATAGCAGACTTCGAAAAATATCGTGTTTATTGGAATGAATACGTAACCCAAAGTGCTATTGAAAATAACCTAGTGCCGTTTTATTGGGATAATGGCTCTTTAAGCAATTATAGTTTTGGGCTGTTTAACCGAGAAACCGCAACCCCGGTAAACACAACGCTTATTAACGCCATGGTTAAAGCGAACCAATAAAACTTATCACTTAAAGCTCAACAGTTTTAGGCTCGCCAGCTTCTCTATGGTGAGCCTTTTTATATTCACGCCCTAATCTTTACGCTTAGTAAATAAAACAATCGAACTACAAAATAAGATAATATTTTACTAAATTTATAAGCGTAATATCGTTAGAAAGGTTTGTACACGAAAAAAAATTTATTGGTTTTCAACAGGGCAAAGTTTTCACCTGTAATGAAATATCAAATATAGTTAGGATAAGTATGACGGTATTTAAATTAATAACATTAATTGCTGAAATGAACAGCACAGCACAAATGTGTATTAATGGTGCTTGCTTTAAAAAGCAATTTATTTTAAGACTTGTATGCTTATTAGTCGTGCTTTACTCATCTGTTGGTTATAGTCAAAATCAGCAATTAACTGAGTCGACAAGTCAAACAACAACCTCACCTCTACCCTCAAAATTGCTTTTATCATTTAACCAACCAGGCACCGACTGGGAATCGGAAACATTACCACTAGGTAATGGTCATCTGGGGGCGAGCATTTTAGGTGGTGTTAAATCAGATATTATTCAATTTAATGAAAAAACCTTGTGGACCGGAGGGCCAAACTCAACACAAGGCTATGACTTTGGTATACCAAACCAACAAGAGAATTATCCTGAAAAAATTCAGAAAGTTCAGCAGCTCCTACAAAATGACAAAACATTAGCACCAAAATTAGTCGCCCAAAAATTAGGTAGAGCGCCTTTAGGTTATGGCAGTTATCAAAGTTTTGCAGATATCAAACTCACTTTTGATCATGATTTTTCACAAACAAGCCATTACCAGCGCAGTCTAGATCTGAATACGGCAATAGCCAATGTTCATTATCAATATAAGGGCGTAACTTTTACCCGCGAATACTTCGTCAGTTACCCTGAAAACATCATAGTAGTTAAATTATCAAGTGATAAAGCACATCAATTAAATCTGTTCATTGATTTGGCTCCCCCTAAAAACCGCACTATAAATAAAAGTGTTAAAATTCATCCTAACAATTCAACGGCCAGTGCCTTGATGACCATCAAAGGACAACTCGACGATAATAAACTTGCGTATGAATCACAGTTAGCGCTAATGATTGAGCAAGGTAAAGTTAGCCAAACAAACACAGGTCAATTAAAAGTCAGTGCTGCTGATAGTATCTGGTTCGTGGTAAGCGCGGGGACAAATTACCGCCCACATTATCCTGATTACCGCGGAGCAATGCCCGATAAAAACGTATCGCAGCAAATAGCTCAAGCGCTTACTTATAATTATAACTACTTGAAACAGCGTCATTTATCAGATCATCAAGCATTATTCCAACGGGTGTCATTTAACCTAACCAGCCAAATGACAGCATCTCAATTAGAGAAGATGCCAATTGATCAAATGTTAATGGCCTATAAAGCCGATACACTTTCTACCGATGCGCGCAGAGCACTAGAGGTCTTGTACTATCAATTTGGCCGCTATTTACTAATCTCGTCTTCCAGAGCAGGATCGCTTCCAGCAAATTTACAAGGTGTGTGGAACAAAGATGAATTTGCTCCGTGGAGTGCCGATTACCACGTGAATATCAATTTACAAATGAATTATTGGTTAGCTGATATGACTAATCTAGCTGAAACCAATATGCCACTGTTTGATTTTATTGATAGCTTGGTCGAACCTGGCGAATTAGCGGCAAAACGAATATTTGGTGTTAATGGTTGGACCATGTTTCTCAATACTAATGTGTGGGGCTTTACCGGTTTGATCTCATGGCCAACAGCATTTTGGCAACCTGAGGGAGCAGCGTGGCTTGCCTTGCATTATTTTGACCATTATGCCTTTAACCAAGATCAGATTTTCTTGAAAGATAGAGCATACCCTGTTTTGAAAAAGGCGAGTGAGTTCTGGTTAAACGCCTTAGTGTTAGATAAAAGCAGTGGTACTTACTTAGTCACACCTAGTTACTCCCCAGAACATGGCGATTTTTCACAGGGAGCAGCAATGTCGCAACAAATAGTCGCTAAGTTGCTCGATAATACCTTAAAAGCAGCCAACATCCTTGATGACCAAAAAATGGTCGGCCGAATTAGCGCGGTGATTAAAAAACTTGACCCGGGCTTACGCATAGGTTCATGGGGACAGCTGCAAGAATGGCAACAAGATTTGGATGATAAAGCCACTAAACATCGTCATGTCTCTCACCTTTTTGCCTTACATCCCAGTAATAGTATTTCGCCGTTAACAACGCCGAATTTAGCTCAGGCAGCAAAAGTTTCACTAACCTCACGCGGTGATGCAGGAACCGGATGGAGCAAAGCGTGGAAAATTAATTTTTGGGCGCGTTTGTTCGATGGTGACCATGCTTATAAATTATTAAGCGAGCAATTAAAGCACTCAACATTAACGAATTTATGGGATAACCATCCTCCATTTCAAATAGATGGTAATTTTGGCGCAACGGCTGGCATCAGTGAAATGCTATTACAAAGCCAAAATAATGAGATTCATTTACTGCCAGCTTTGCCTAGTACATGGCCTGATGGCGAAATTTCGGGCTTAAAAGCAAGAGGAAACATAGAGGTCGGCATGAAATGGCATTCAGGTAAATTAGCGTCGGCCAAGATTAAATCAAGGTTTGCACAACCAATTAGCATCAGAGCACAGTCGTTAAGTGCCTCGTCGACGGTTGTTGATCAAGCCGGTAAAATAATAGCAACTAAGTTTGAACAAGGATTATTGATATTTAACGCTAAGGAACAAATTTACTACCAAATCAAACCATAGCATGGTGAGTAATTATAAGTTCATATTACGTTGTTTAATTTTAACTACAAAACTAAATAATCGTTTAAACGAACACATAAAAATTGACAGTACTATTGTCAAATTACAACAAGGCGGATCACCGCCAACCATTGAAACAGGGGAATTTTATGAAACATAGCACGCTCAACAGCTCTTATTTATTGGGAAAAAAATATCGGAGAACTCGTACCTCATTGCTAGTATTAAGTGCTCTAGGAATGCTAACGCCTAGCCTATCTTTTGCCGCTGAAACAACTGAAAAAGTCACCCAAAAAAAGACTGATGATGTAGAAGTCATTGAAGTCACCGGCTTACGTTCAAGTATTATTGCTTCAGCGGCACGTAAACTTGATTCAGATAAAATTATGGATGGTATCACCTCCGAAGATATGAGCGCTTTACCAGATCGAAGTGTTACAGAAACTCTACAGCGTGTAGCTGGTGTTAGCATTGACCGTTTTTTAACTCAAGATGACCCTGAACATTTTTCTGTTGAAGGGAATGGCGTTGCCGTACGTGGTTTAACACAAGTGCGAAGTGAGTTAAATGGACGGAGTACTTTCAGTGCAAACGGTGGTCGTACGCTAAGTTTTGGTGATGTACCGCCAGAATTACTTTCAGGAGTGATGGTTTATAAAAGCCCTACAGCTGATCAGATAGAAGGTGGTATAGGTGGGACTATTGATTTAGAAACACGCTTACCATTTCACCAAGAAGGTCAAAACTTTGCTTTTGATATAGCTGCGAATTACGGCGATTTAAGTAAAGAAACCACCCCATCATATTCTGCACTTTATAGTAATACTTGGGATACCGATATTGGTAGAATAGGCTTTTTAGCGGATATTGCATACTCTGAGTTAACGTCAAGAAATGATTCCATGTACATAAGACCCTTTTTTTACCGTACAGATTTAGTAGGTTATGAAGGTACTGAAGTAGCTATTCCAAAAGCTGTGGATTGGCGAAGTATGGAATTTAACCGTAAACGTGATGGTCAATATGTTGCTCTACAATGGGAGCCTTCAGAGAATCAAGAGTTAACTTTTACTTATTTTAATAGTTCGTATGAAATGGAATGGGTTGAACAGTCTATTTTTATAGCAGGTACTAACCCTGCCGATCTTCAAATATCAGATGATACAGTGCTGGAAAATAATATTTTTCAAAGTGGCTCTTTAACAAGCTCTGGAGACTTAGGTATGGCGACCAATACAGGTTTAGCCAATCAAGAATCTCAAACAGAAGATTTCTCGCTCGAATATTCTTTTTATAATGATGACTTTGAGTTTTCTGCATCAGCACAATATGTGAAATCAACGACAGAAGGGCTAGATTTAACTGTTGCTACTAATATTAATGTTCCGTATTTGACTGTCGATATTACAGGATCTACGCCCAAAGTTTCAACGGATGCAGGTACTCTTGCTGATACCAATAACTACTCTTGGGATTCTCAACAGTCTCATGACTATGAACGAGAAGCTGATATGTTGGCTTTACAAGGGGATTTTAAGTATTTCTTAGATAGTGAAACTTTTACCGCTGTAAAAGTAGGTGTTCGCTATACCGACACTAACTCTGAAAACTTAGATTCTGAGTATCAATGGAAACCTTTAGCACCAAGTTGGATTGTAAGTCAGATAGTACCCGAAGATCTCGATAATATTACGGTTGCAGAGTCTGATATGAAATTAGTTCAATTCAATAATTTTTTCAATGGAAGCGCGAGTATTCCTGCAAGTATCTATGGCCCAAAAGATTCATGGGTAACAGATTATCCTAATGGTTTTCAAACTTTAAGTGATAAATTTACTTATTATAAAACAGGAGAAGGACCAAATTCCTGGGATGGATGGGCTGGTACTGGTAACTATTGGGAAGATAGAAATTTTGATTCAAATCCAGAATATTTAAATAAGCAAGAAGAAGAAACTATTGCTATTTATGCAATGGTCGATTTTGAAATAAATAGTTTAGCTTATCCTGTAGACGGTAACTTTGGTGTTCGTTATGTCCGTACTGAGAATAATGCTAATGGTTATTTACTTTATCCTGATGACCCATTTTTCGGTAATGCAGCTTATGAGGCTATTTCTGCTGAAAATGATTATAGTAACTTTATGCCAAGCTTAAACGTGCGTGTAGAGTTAAGTGATGAATTAGTCTTAAGGTTTGCTGCTGCAATGGCAATTGCTCGTCCTGATTATGGGCAATTAAAAGCCCATCAAACATTATCAGCAGCATATAACCAAGAAACTCAGGATGACCTAGATAACTTGGAGCCAGGAGAAGATTTACCTTATGAAATCGGACCAGATAACTATGTATTAACTTCAAGCTCCGACTCTAACCCTTACTTAGAGCCAATAAAATCCACTCAGTTTGATTTATCACTTGAATGGTACTACGACGAAGGGAATTCTGCATATTTAGCTTTATTTACGAAAGATATAGACGGGTATAATCAAATTAGTCATACCGTTGAATCATATGCAGCTAGCGGCGAAGATGAAGATGGAAATCCATGGGAAGCATATGGCTATGATGTTGAGCGCCCAATTAATGCTGCAACTGCAAGACTTAGTGGTCTTGAATTAAGTGTAAATCATTTCTTTACAACGCTGCCTGAACCATTTAATGGCTTAGGTGTTTCAGCTAACTATACCTATATTGATAGCTCTACAGATATTATTCCCACTAACCAGCCTATAGATACAGATGGTCAAGTGTTTGATGAAGATATGCCCTATAGAGGTATTTCAGAAACAGCATATAATATTGTAGGTATGTACGAATATTCAGATTTTCATGTTCGTTTAGCTTATAACTGGCGTGATAAGTACTTAGTAAGTACTAATGCAAATGGTTTTAAAGATGATCATTCTGATCCTGTTTACCGTTTACCAGTTTATACTGAAGCTGCCGGTTATTTAGATGGTTCTATTGCTTATGATATAAATGAAAATTTTACTATCGCACTTGAAGCTAATAATATCACAAATACTGTTAGTAAAACTGCTACTCAGCAGCGTATGACGGGGCTAAGAAACTCAGCCTTCCATGCTAATGACTCGCGTTATGCATTATCACTACGTGGTAAGTTCTAACACTTAACGTGATGATGGTTTTGCCTTCAAAACACTCCATCATTTAGTTAACATTTAAAAAGCCAATTACTTAGGTAATTGGCTTTTTTGTTAGTTTTTTTCGTGTAGCAATGACTGATGTCATCTATCAGTAATCTATGCTCTGGTATTTGCTAAAAATAAATTAATAGCACACTGGCACATGGTATCTATTTGACTGGCATCGGCATAAATACCATCAATTACCAAAATACCATGTAAAGTCGCCCAAGTGACTTGTGTTAAACGTAGCGACGATTCGGTTGTTGTTGACATATACCGTAATCGTCCGGCCAGTAACACGTTCTCTTAACTCACTTTATCCCCTAAAGTTTCTTCAATTTATTTGATTAGAGCAACCTAATGTCTCGTAAAACCTTTAATGATTGGAAAGCCCTTGTTGAAAAACAAATAGCCTGCGGCTTGTCTGTGCCGCAATTTTGCAACCAGCATGACCTATTTTTATGCCCGTAAATCAAAGGTCATTAATGCAAGTGAGCATGCTAGCTTTATTCAATCACAAGTAATTCTGGGGTTAAATAAGGTATTTAACCGAGTTTTATGAATTTCAGGGTAGGCTTTGGCAATATCTTTGTATAGTATTTCGGTAGCTTTCAAGATTATTAGTGCGTTTTTTTGTGGTAAAGAAATTTGATCACAAATAATCATGAAGGTCGATCATTAATCCTTATTTAGTGGGGATTCGTCAGTATTTAGTCTATTCTGTTAAACTAAGTCCTTTACAATATTATTGGTATACAAAGTAATGTTATGCTTTTCTGTATCAATCCACTTTACGTTTTTTACCGCTTTCTGCACGTAATTTATTTTCTGATTGCACATAAATAGTATCAGTCGTTGCCATACTTGCATGACCTAAATCTTCAGATAGATCTTTTAAGGCTCGACCGCGCTCAATTTCCATACTGGCACCTGTGTGTCTAAGCCAATGAGTGGTGGCTTCTTTGAGTTTTATCGATTTGTTTTCACCTTCCAAACGTCTCATTCGTGTATATGCATGGTCAAAAACATCTTGAACCAAACGCCTAAGGTGTCTTGATGTCATACCGCCTTGGCCACGAATTTTTTCAACCAACACATTATTGTCACCACTTGTTGGTAATGCCGATAAGTCTCTAGATAAACGATATCGCTTTAGAAATGGAATAAAATCAGAAGGCACTGTGGTATCTCGAAGCTTCCTACCTTTGCCAAAGATTTTAAGCCACCAGTTATCGTCTTCATCTTGCCAAAAATGCCCCATTACTGGAGACCAATTATCACGCTCAGACAGTTCAGATATTCTTAAAAATAAGGTTTTTAATGAGGCAATAACAAATAAATTTCGTTCATAAAGTGGATCCTCGTTTGCTAAATCAATTGCGGTGTCTAAAATATATTGCCATTGAGAGCCAGATAACCGTTTTACTTCTTTTACTTGCGCATCACTTATAAAATGTCTGCAATCTTTTTTTGCTATTTGCGCAGGGTTTCCGTAACACAACTCTTCGCCCATCAGGTAGTTATAAAACACGATAATAGCAGTAAAAGTTGATGTTAAGGTTTGTTGTGATGGTCGATATTTTTTTCTATCTACCTCTTTTGAGGTTTGACTTTTAGCCGCTTGCATTTTGAATGGACGCCACTCTTCATTTATTGAAAAAAAGCTGTTTTTCAACTTAAAGCGTTCTTGGTTGCTAGTACCAATCCAAGTTACTGGTGGTTTCCAACAAAAGTCGGCGTAGTCTAAAATGTCAGTTTTGCGTAATTCATCTATTGGTGATTTTTTAACTAAAAAAGACCAAAGTAAGAATTTTTCAATTTCATTTCTAAATCGATCATAAGTATGAATTGATTTATTGCGACCAGTGTATTCAAGAAACGATTTACCCCATTGCCAGTGCGACAAATGCCATTGGGTGTTTTTTCTTAAATTATCTTCAAGTTCAGGATAATCGCAAAATTCAAACTCAATTAACTCTGCATAAGTTGGATATAAAGGAAAAAAAGATGGTTTAGTCATATTCCTATACGATTGAATTATAATAGTTAAGTAACTTAAGTTGTATACTAAACTGCTTCATTTATTAAGTCCAATACTAGACAGTATTGGACTAGTATAATATTGTTTATATTCTATACAATTGTATTGTAGTTGTTACATTTTTTCTTATACACTTGCACATTAAACATTCATATAATTAACCAATTTTTATTATGTTAATGCCCTACTTCAATTTCTAATGATATAAAACAAATAAGCGTCTATTAAACGCAGTATCTCGCTTGATTCAGCTAAAAATGTAAAGCACAATACTACTTAACAAGTGTATGCCCATCACCTATTTTAGTGAAGTGTTAGTAAAGAAAATTCAAATGTTTAAGTCATAATGAACTCAATGATTATAACTGTCGATATTACTTGAACAATCAAATAATTTTATGGAAAAAATCATGAAAAAATCAGTGATTAGCTTTTTGGTCTTCGGTGTTGTTATTGCTGTTAGCGCAACTTTTGCATGGCAATGGTGGCAACAACAGCAATCAATATTAGCGAAAGATTTTGTTTCTGGTAACGGAAGGATTGAAGCAGATCAAGTGGATATTACCACTAAATATTCAGGGCGGGTAAAGCATATTTTAGTTCAAGAAGGTGATTTAGTTAAACCAAATCAAATACTTGCTAAAATGGATACCACTGAACTTGATGCTCAATTAGCACAGACACAAGCTCAGGTTGCTCAAGCACAAGCTGCTGTAGCTGAAGGTGCTGCGTTAATAGCACAACGAAAAAGTGAATTAACCTTGGCTGAGCTTGAGTTAAAACGTGTTGCCCCCTTAGTTAAAACAGGAGCAATGTCACAAAGTATTGCCGATAAAACAAAAACCATAAGAGATACTGCTGTTGCTGTTTATACTGCTGCAAAAGCACATGTGCATACCCTTGAACAATCAGTTTTAGTTGCTAAATCTGCAGTCACGCGTGTACAAACTCAAATTGATGAGGCAACACTTAAATCTCCTGTAATGGGTCGTGTACTTTATCGTTTAGCACAACCAAATGAAGTATTAGGGGGCGGCGGAAAAGTCCTTACTATTATCAACCTTGGTGAAATTTATATGGAAATGTTCTTGCCTTCAGCACAAGCTTATTTAACCCCTATTGGCGCACAAGCAAGGATAAAACTCGATATTATTGATACGGCTATTCCCGCTCAAGTGAGCTTTGTTTCACCTGAATCACAATTCACACCAAAACAAGTTGAAACACAGAGCGAACGAGATAAATTAATGTTTCGTGTAAAAGTACGTATACCTCAAGCATTAGTGTTAGAACATATTGAACAAGTTAAAACAGGCGCAAGAGGCGTAGCTTATATCCGTTTGTCACCAGAAAAAGGTGAAAAGCCTTCTCCTTGGCCTGATTTTTTACAAAAATTACCTGATGATGTTTTATCAAGTGAAAGCAGCCCTGTTGAGCAAAACAATCAGTAAAGGACGCCTAAAGTGAACGAAACTCGGCAAACAGTAGCGAGCATTACAGGTGTTACCCATTACTATAATAATACGTTGGCACTCGACAATATTAACTTATCTATTCCAGCAGGTTTGATGGTTGGGCTCTTAGGGCCTGACGGTGTTGGAAAGTCGACATTGATGGGATTAATTTCGGGTGCAAGAAAACTTCAACAAGGACAATTAATCGTATTAAACGGTGATATGACGTCTGCTAAGAACCGAGAGATGATCGGCCCTCGTATTGCCTATATGCCACAAGGTTTAGGTAAAAACCTTTATTCAGAACTAAGTGTTGAAGAAAATTTAGATTTCTTTGGAAAACTATTTAATCAATCTACTGCTGAACGTAAATTACGCATAGATAAATTAACAAAAGCAACTGAATTACATGCTTTTTTATCTCGACCTGCTAAAAAGCTTTCAGGCGGTATGAAACAAAAACTTGGTTTATGTTGTGCGCTTATCCATGATCCTGACTTACTCATATTAGACGAACCTACCACGGGTGTTGACCCACTGTCGAGACAACAGTTTTGGCAACTTATTGCCTCAATAAGGGCAGAACGCCCGATAATGAGTGTATTGGTATCTACTGCCTATATGGATGAGGCGGAAGGTTTTGATTATTTAATTGCGATGGACGCTGGGCATGTGCTTGATATTGGCACACCACAGGAATTAAAAACAAAAACTAATGCACAAAACTTAGAAAGTGCCTTTGTCAGCTTGTTACCTGAAAAAAAACGAGCTAACCATAATGAACTTATTATTCCACCCTATCAAAAGACGCAAGACTCCCCTGCCATAATAGCTGAGCATTTAAGTCGCCGTTTTGGTGACTTTACTGCAGTTAACAATGTTAGTTTTGAAATACAAGTTGGGGAGATTTTTGGTTTTCTAGGCTCAAATGGTTGTGGCAAAACAACAACGATGAAAATGCTTACGGGTTTATTGCCTGTATCAAGTGGTGATGCGTATTTATTCGGTAAACCAATAGATGCCAATGACTTAGAAACGCGTCAACGGGTTGGCTTTATGTCTCAGGCTTTTTCATTGTATGGAGAGTTAACTGTCTCTCAAAATTTAACCTTACATGCACGTTTGTTTCATCTATCTCCCGCACAAGCAGCCTCTAGAATAGATGAACTCGTTAATCGTTTTGGATTACTTACCTACCTGGATGAACCTGCGGCATCGTTACCCTTGGGTATGCGCCAACGACTATCGCTTGCGGTCGCAGTTATTCATGAACCAGAAATGCTGATACTAGATGAGCCTACTTCGGGTGTTGACCCCATCGCTAGAGATTTATTTTGGGAATTACTGGTAGAGCTGTCACGTAAAGACAAAGTAACTATTTTTGTGTCTACTCATTTTATGAACGAGGCGCTGCGTTGCGATCGAATTTCGTTAATGCATGCAGGTGAAGTGCTAATTTATGGTACGCCACAACAGTTAATTGAAACAAAAAATGTTAATACGTTAGAACAGGCATTTATAGAATATTTAGAAGATGCTATTCAGCGTAAAAAACAAAAAGCCTCTCTATCTAACAATCAGGTTGATATTACGCCTTCAGTAGCCCAACCTGTAATAATTGAAAATGTACCATCTAAAAAAGACTCGGGTAAACATAATCGTTTTAGTTTTCATCGGCTTTTAGCCTACAGTTACCTTGAATCTATGCAGGTATTACGTGATCCAATACGCCTAGCGTTCGCATTTATTGGCAGTGCAATACTGTTAATAGTCATAGCTTATGGTATTTCACTTGATGTTGAAAATTTAAATTACGCAGCGTTTGACAATGATAGAACACCAGAAAGCCGTCAGTATTTAAGTAATTTTGAAGGCTCACGGTACTTTGTGAGTCGGCCAAATGTGCAAAGTAACGAAGAATTAGAGCGGCGTTTACGATCAAATGATATAACCTTAGCTATTGAAATACCTGCAGGGTTTGGGCGGGACCTAAAAAATGGTAAATCACCCAGTATTTCAGCATGGATAGATGGCTCAAATACTATCCGTTCTGGTACCATTGAGGGATATGTAACTGGAGTGCACCTAAGTTATATAGCTGAGCTAGCTAAAAATGTAGGGTTAGATATGAGTGCCTTAGCAAATGTTAAGCTTGAATCACGCTACCGTTATAACCCAACGTTTAGAACAGTCTATTCAATAGGCCCTAAAACACCAGCCATGCTGTTATTATTGTTTCCAGCTATTCTTATGGCAGTGAGCATATCCAGAGAAAAAGAAATTGGCACTATTACTAACTTTTTTGTAACTCCTACTAAAAAACTCGAGTTTTTAATGGGGAAACAACTGCCATACATTGCCATAGGAATGCTTAACTTTTTTATTTTAACCATTATGGTTGTCTATTTGTTACAAGTACCGTTAAAAGGTAGCTTTTTAGGTTTAATGCTAGGCGCTTTGTGCTATATCATTGCAGCAACAGGCTTTGGCTTACTTATCGCCTCAGTAACTAAGTCTCAAGTAGCTTCTATTTTTGCTACTGCCATATTATGCATGCTACCTACCCTTCAATTTTCAGGCATTGTGCAACCCACCTCAACACTTGAGGGTTCAGGGCATATTATTGGTACGCTTTGGCCTGCAACATATTATATGCATTTGAGTGTTGCAGCCTTTACCAAAGGTCTTGGCTTTTTCGATTTAGCAAACGATATCATTGTGCTTGCCTTATTCGGGCCTATATTTATTGCTATTGCCGCCTTTTTTCTTAAAAAGCAGGAACGTTAGACCATGAAAACATGGATCAATATATTTTGGCTTGGCATAAAAGAATTACGCAGCCTTTTGAGTGACGTTATCATGTTAATGTTAATTGTTTATTCATTTAGTTTGGCTATCTATGCTGAGTCTACTGCTATTAGTGAATCAGTACATAATGCGTCTATTGCTATTGTTGATGAGGACAATTCAGCATTGTCTGGGGCTATCGCAAACGCGCTATATCCACCCTACTTTAAAACACCGACGCTTATTTCAGCAGCAGAAATTGATCGAGGTATGGATCAAGACACCTTTATGTTTGTGGTTACCATTCCACCTAAATTTGAACAAAACATACGGCAAGGTCGTCAACCTACAGTACAAATAGATATTGATGCCACCGCTGTTACACAAGCAAGCATTGGTAATAGTTATATACAAAGTATTATTACCAAAGAAGTTAATCATTTTGCCAACCGTTCTGATGCAACCACAGCTTATCCCGTACAATTAATTCAACGTCGTGCCTTTAATCCAAATGGTACTGGCATGTGGTTTAGTGCTATCAATGCATTACTTAATCAAATAACGATGTTAACAATTATTTTAACGGGTGCAGCCTTGTTGCGCGAGCGTGAACACGGAACAATTGAACATTTACTAGTCATGCCTTTAAATGCTTTTCAGATAGTAATTGCCAAAATTTGGTCTAATGGTTTAATTATTTTAGTTGCTTTTGCGTTGTCTATGTTAGTTATGGTCGAACAAACGCTCGATATTCCTATCGCTGGTTCAAAATTATTATTATTACTGGGAACAGCTTCTTACTTATTTGCAGCAGCTGCCATTGGCATTTTTTTAGGAACAATTGCACAAACTATGGCACAATTTTCTCTGTTAGTGCTTATGGTCATTATTCCTATGGTAATGCTTTCTGGTGGTTTAACCCCAATAGAAAGTCAACCCGATATTATTCAACCTATCACCTGGTTATTACCTTCAAGACACTTTATGGACTTCTCTCAAGCGGTTGTATTTCGTGGTGCTGGGTTTGATTTAGTTTGGCCTCAACTTACTATAATCATAGCGTTGGGGGCAGTATTCTTTATCGCTAGTCTTGCAATGTTTAGACGATCTTTAGAAAGAATGACGTAAGGTTATTGTAACAGTATTAAAGCAGCTGTAACGGTAAAAGCAGTTAGTAGTTATGCTGCTTTAATATTAAGGCTATTACACCATTGAATTGCTTTTAAGAACTCAGCTTGAACAACTTCTTTATCTAATGCGTATTGTTTTAAGCTATTTTCTAATGTTTCGTTTGAATTTAACTTTTCATGGCCAAGAATATAATTAGTGGTTAAATCAAGTAACTTCCCTAATAAACCATCATGCTTCACTAATGCGGTTTCTATTGGTTTTGCCAAAGGCATTGTTTTAACAATTTCTGACATTGGCATGGACAACATGACTTCAATAGCACTGAGTAATCCTGTAATAAACGCAAAATCATTAACGGCTCTAAAGACAATATTATTACTTAATGCAAGCATCATTTTGCCAGTAATTAACGCTTGTTTACAGACTTCGTCGGTGGTTTCTGAAGTTAGGTTAGATAAGGCAAGAATTGAAACAAATTGTCTTAGTTTATCTTCACCCAAATACGCCGCTGCTTGCTTTAATGAAGTTATTTCAACACGAGATCCTGTTGAAACATTGTTCACCATTTTAAGTAGCCCAATCGTTAAATTAACATCATGACTTATAATTTCGGCTACTGATTCAAAATTCAATGGATAGTTAAACGTTTCACTTAGCAAGTTAAGCATTTGAGTTTTAATGGGTGATAATGCCTGCCCTTCAATAATTTCAGGTTGATGGTAAAAATAACCTTGAAAATAATCAAAACCTACTTCAGCTAATGTTTGTTGTTGGTTTCTTGTTTCAACCTTTTCAGCAGCAATTGCAATATTAAAAGGTCTCATGCGTTCAACGGCATGAATAATACGTTTAGTATTAATTTTCTCAATATCAATTTTAATAATATCAATATAAGGAAAAAGTATGTCCCAATGAGGCTCTAAATCATATTCTGTTAACGCAACCATATAACCATTGTCATGATAAAACTTAATAATTTTCAATAATTTTTTTGTGGGTTTTTCAGCCCCTACAAGTTCAATAACAATAGAGTCTTTGTTAAACATTAAGGGGAATTTGTGAATTAAACAATTTTCAGTAAAATTAATAAAGGACAATTTACCCATACTGATTGTTTCTATATCACCATGAATATGGTTTTGAATAATTAACTTTGAACTGGCAACATCGTGCTCAATATCAGGGAACTTATTATCGCAACTATCTCTAAATAATAATTCATAACCAATAGTTTCTAATTTTTCATTAAGAATGGCTTGTCTGGCGATATAAGTATGTTTCATTTTACAATATTATTAATAATTAATTACTTTAAGATTACCACTATCTTATGAAATTGCTAGAGTAAAATTCTATCTTAGGTGTTTTTTTGTTCAATGTGCAATATTGGTATATTTATTTTTTAAGGTAAGGTTTTAACATTTCACCTGTACCATCAATGTTAGCAGGGGGGGTAATGGTAAGCAAATCAGTGATAAAAGGAAAAACATGAATATTTTCAAAAAGTAATATTTCCTTACTTTTTAATATATCAGGGCCTGTCGCCAGAAATATGCCCAACAAACCCTTCTGATTAATGGGATCATATCCATGTGTGCCATTATTTGAAGTATTTAAATCAATATTTTCTTTTACAAAAGTTGCAGGGGGTGTTGCTTCAAAAATAATATCTGGCACCAGTGTATTATTATCAGCTAGTTGCCAATTTTTAGGGTAATTTCCCTTGGTATAGAGGGTGTATAAATGCTTATTCAAATCAGTTTCTGCTTGTTTTTTTAAGCGTTGTGTAATTTCTAATTGTTTCAGCTCATCCAGATTTGGCTGCGTAAAGTAAAGATATATTTGAGTATCATTTCGAGATACAGTGATTACATTATTTTTTATTAAATTAAGAATTGAAGCGTCAAAAACCTGTGACGGTTTAACAAGTTTACTTTTATCTGTTTGCATCATGCCATGATCAGATACGATGATAAGATTTACTTCATAAGGTACTTCAGTTGCAATTTTTGCAACAAAATCACCTATTAAAAAGTCAATGTCATTAATGGCTTGTTTAACCTCATTTGAATTAGGGCCATAAGTATGCCCTGCACTGTCAACGATTGAAAAATAACTAACAATTAGTTGAGGTTGTTGTTCACTTGGCAACATTAACCATTGTAGTAATTGAGCAAAACGCTTTTCATTAGAATCTTTAGTGTTAAACCCTATGTTATAGGTTGGCTGTTTGTCTAGGGCTTCTGATTCAGGCCAAAAATAAACAGCTGATTTTATGTCGTTTTGCTCTGCCAAAACCCATAAAGGATCTGCTTTTAACCAAGCCGCATTATTTTTACCTGCACCTAAACGGTATTGTTGTTTTATCTCAGGACTGTAGAAAGCATTATTCGTAATTCCATGATGTATTGGGTAAGAACCAGTAATAATAGACAAGTGATTGGGAAAAGTTTTGCTTGGGTAAACCGACTGAAGTTTTGCCTTAATGCCTGATTTTGATAACGCTAGCATATTCGGTGGTTGATACTTATGAAGGTACTCATAAGCAAAACCGTCAATTGATAACAAAATTACAACAGGTTTAACCGTTTCGCTATAAGCCTTGCCGCAAAGAATCAACACTAAAAAACAAGAGAATAATAAACGTATCATGTGCTTTCCTTTGTAAAATTGTTATCAGTTAAACAATATTAATAAGTTGCTATATGCTGTAACTAAAACAATTCTTTAATATTGGCTAAATCAGTCTTACCTTTAAAAATTTCTTCTGATGTTAAACCTGATATTTCATGAGGAAATACTAACCATTCAGTTGATTCATGTATAGTGTAATGAGGTGTAATGTCTACTTGTTTATTACTAGGTTTATACCAAGGACATGCGATACGTACATCTGTAGGCATGTTATTTCTCATGGTTGATTTAAGCTTTTCAATTAAGGCTTTAATACTACGTCCCGAATCAAATACATCATCTACTATCAACAAGCCATCATCGGCGTTAGCATTTTCAATAATGTAGTGTAAACCGTGAACTGTAATTTCTTTACTTTGTTGGTCAATACCATAATAGGATGAAGTGCGTACCGCAATATGGTCTGTTTCCACATTTTTATAGTCAAAAAATTCTTGCACCGCAATACCGATAGGAGCCCCTCCTCGCCAAATTCCCACAATAAATTGTGGCCTGAAACCATCTTCGTATACTTTCGCAGCAAGCCTAAAAGAGTCTTCAAGTAATTCTTGAGCGGTAATAAATTTTTTATCCATTGAAAATAACCTTAATTCAAATTTTTAGTTATTATAACGCGATTGCGTTTATTTTTTAAATTATTTGTCTAATTAGTCAGGTTTTTAAGTTTAACACTTGCGGTTACTATATAAAGTTAATTTTTAATGAATTCTTTCTGCCTGTAAAAAATTTAATTTAGCAATATATTGGTGCTCTATAGATTTTGCATTATTAAGAGAAAGTGCTTTTTTTAAGGCCCTTTCAGCATCAGATAGCCTGTTCATTTGGTAATAAACTTTTGCAATACCAAAATAAATTTCATGTATTTTGTTGCTTAAGCGTAACGCTTTTTTGTAATGCTTCAATGCGTTAAGGTAGTCGTGTTGATAATAAGCTTCATCAGCTAACACGGCATGATAATAAGGATTATTGATGCGTTTTTGTAAAAGTATACTTTCTATTTCGTCAGCTTCTTCATTCTTTTGTTGGCTTCGTAACAACTTGGCTAAGTTTGTTAATGAGGTTAAATTATTATGGTTAATTGCAATAGCATACCGATATGTATCCTCAGCTTCAGGTAAATAACCTGTTAGTCGATATAATACGGCTAAGTTCCCCCAAGCAGAGCTCAACATAGTATCAGTGGATGCTGCTGCTTTAAGATATTGATAAGCAATATTATATTTTCCTTCAACAATTGCTTGTCCCCCTTTGTTGTTATAGAACATAGCTAAGACTGTTTTTTTAGATATTACTTTTCTAGGAAATGATTGTTTAATGGCATAGGGGTCAAAATCAATTTGGATAGAATCATTACCATATACAATGTATTTTCTTGGATTTCTAGGGTTAACAAGTAGATTTATATGTCCGGTTAGTAAATTATATTGACCATTTCTCACCCAATATTCGGGAACGTCAACCTGTTGAAAATTAATATTTAACTTGGCTCTTTTCGCTAAAGCGTAGGCCATTATCGTTAGCGACATACAATTCGCTTTTTGACTATGAAAAGCTTCTCTAGCAGTAAGATTAGCATTACTTGAGTAACTTAATGAAATTTTTTCAGATGAAAAAATTTGTTTCAATAATTGCTTGGCTTTTATTTGATCATTTTTATTAGTGTTAAGGAAATTTTCAACCATCTGAATCATTTCATCGTCAAGCATAAAGACTTCTTCTTCTGTTTCTACACGCAACGAAGTGGAATTAATAAACTGTTGGTCTAAATAAACAGGCTTAACAAGACTACCTGCCTTCATGTAACTATTATTGCTATTTTGACAAGAAAGTAGTGCAGGTAAAACAAGAAAAATAAATAAGATATGTTTCATGGTTTCTCCCAAATAATTTTAGAAAGGGATAATTAAAGCATAGCCAAAATATAGAAAAACACTATGAATACTCTTGATTAGTAATATTTATTTACAAAAAGACAATTACAATAAATACAGTTTAAATACACAAGAATACAGATATTCATTCCCTCTTTTACTATTTAACCGCAGCTCGGCCTTCTTCGTTACATTCACTTACAATAGACCAGCTATTGACGCGTAAATTTGCCTTGAATTAAGCAAAACTATCTCACTATAATGAACGTAGAAAAATTAAACATGAATTTACAATGAGTTAAGAACTTCTTAAACTAAATTGAGGTTATTTATTTTATTATTCAGAATATAAATACTTTACATAATCATGTGCTACGTTTTGCCATAAAAAGCGAGCATTAACAGCATTTTTAACAATCCCTTGCCATTGTTTTGCCTGTGTTAGTTTAACGTTTAATATCTTTTTAAAGCAAATTAACATATTTTCAACTTGTTCATCAGGAGTATTACCTGTAAACGTAAAGCCATTTTCATTATGTATAATAGTATCGGTTAAACCACCTACCCTATGAGCTAAACAAGGCTGACCCGCGCGCATTGATAGCATTTGACTGATACCACAAGGTTCAAAAGAGCTTGGCATAAGAAACAAGTCACCCGTACTATACAAACTTTCAGATAAGGCTTCTGAGTAGCCTTTAAGAAAAATAAAGTTTGCGTGTTTCGCAGCTACTTGAGTTAAAAAGTGTTCTAATGAAGGGTCACCACTGCCAAGTAATATAAAAAGGCCTTCATTGCCAAGTATGCCTAACAAATTCTCTAAGGCACTTTCTCCACTTGCCATAGTTTGCTTAAATAAACGTATTTTTTGATCAGTTATTCGCCCAACTGAAGTAAGAATTAACGGCTTGGATTTCGGTTTATCACACGTTAATTGTTTTATTCTTGTGGTGGCAATTAAATGTGCACTATCAACTAACGGTTTATTTCCTAACCATTTTATTAGTTCGTTTTCACATATTTGCAGCAGTTTATTGAAACTTAAAGGTTTAGCATTGTGTAGGTTACTGTATTCACAACCATTCAGTATGCCATGCAAACGTCCTTCATTTTTTGCAGCACGTAAATCATTTTCTAAGCCCTCACCACCGAAGTAACCGTGCTCAGCATTACTTGGTAGTAAAATTTCTTTAGCGTAGGTAGGTGATACTGCATGAACTTTATCGGCAAGCTTAATACCTGCACGCATTGGGTTATAACAATGGTTATAACGGGGATCATTAATTACATTAAGATCAAATGATAAATCAGGGAACCACGCTTTTAATGAGGATTCATCATCAGCAATAGGCCTAATACCTTGTAATGCAAGATTATGAATAGTATAAACAGTTTTTATTGTTCGAAGTTGTTGGTATTCGGGGTCAAAGGCACGAAGCACCGATACCATAGCCGTATGCCAGTCGTGTAGATGTAGCACATCAATGTGACCAAAAACATCACTTATAATGGCTTTGGCAACTGCAGCACTAAAGAGTGCAAATTTAGTTGCATCAGAAGCAAATGGCCGATTATCGGGGTCGTCGCAATAAATTTTTCCTTCACCACCTTGAGAAAATAATGCATGTTCAATTATCCATTGAGTTACATTATTCATATCAGAAATAATTTTAAATACTTCTACTGTATGATGGTGCCCGCAAAACATAACCTGAAGTACCGCAACGCGCTTAGCCGTTGAAAGTTTAGAGAAAACACCATAACCAGGTATCACCACATCAACTTGTTGGTCTATACTGGCAAGTGCTAATGGAATATCACGTACAACATCACCAATTCCGCCAACTTTACCACCAGAGAAAGCATCATTTTCTGCTGCAGCCATCAATATTTTCATTTATTCCCCTTTGTTTAATATTTATTCAGTAAAAATAGCCAATTTAAACGACCACTAAGTTGGACTTCGGCCCGATACTTCTTGGCTGATGAAGGGGCGATATTTTACTCTACATTATCAACACCAGTTAAGAATGTAGCATTGGTTTGGCAACTACGTATTTACGTAATTACATCTGGTTTATCTCTACCTGTAAATTGTTTTATACCAGCTATGCTATCGGCTATGGAAATTAACGCTGTTAGTGCTTGTTGTGTATCTTGTGCTAACAATGTTAGATTACTTTCAAAACAATCAATATAGACACGTAAAGTAGCACCTTGTGTACCCGTACCAGAAAGCCTATAAACTATTCTTCCGCCATTATCTAAATAAAGCCTAACACCTTGTGCAATTGTTGTGCTTGAATCAACTGGATCGATATACTGAAAATCATCAGCCTTTTCTATTTCAACCCCTGAAAATTTTTGCCCTGGTAAATTAACCAGCTTTTCTTTTAATTGCGCAATCATCGCATGAGCTTTTTCGCTATCTACCGCTTCATAATCATGGCGTGTAAAATAATCTCTACCAAATTGTTTCCAATGATCGTTAACAATGTCACTTAATGACTGTTTTTTAATGGCAATTAAATTAAGCCAAAATAATACTGCCCATAAGCCATCTTTTTCTCTCACATGATTAGAACCCGTACCGAAACTCTCTTCACCGCATAAAGTTATTTTTCCAGCATCTAATAAGTTACCAAAAAACTTCCAGCCCGTTGGTGTTTCATAACATGTTATGTCCATTGCGGTTGCAACACGATCTACTGCTCTACTGGTAGGCATTGAGCGAGCAACACCTGCTATACCCTTTGAATAGGCAGGAATATGATGTGCATTAGCTGTTAATACGGCAAGGCTGTCACATGGGTTAACATAAAAGTTTTTACCCAAAATCATATTTCTATCGCCATCACCGTCTGATGCTGCGCCAAAATCTAGTGGGTTATCACCCAATAACAACTCGACTAATTCATGAGCATGTACTAGGTTAGGATCAGGATGACCGCCACCAAAATCAGTTAAAGGAATACCATTAATTACCGTACCTTTAGGTGCGCCAAGTCTGTTTTCAAGTATTTCTTTCGCGTAAGGACCATTAACAGCATGCATGGCATCAAAACACATTCGAAAATCACCTTGGGTAAACAAAGTTCTCATTAAATCAAAATCAAACATAGACTCCATTAAATCAGCATAATCAATAACAGGATCTATCACATCAATTGTTGTTTCTTCAATTATTGTTGTGCTTAATTCATCAAGATTAATACTTTCAGCGTCAATAGTTTGATAGTGTTCAATTGATAATGTTTGTTCAAAAATTGCATCAGTAATTTTTTCGGCTGCTGGACCACCATTCTCACCGTTAAATTTGATACCGAAATCTTCATCTGGTCCACCTGGGTTATGACTAGCAGATAAAATGATACCACCACAGGCTTTATTTTTTCGGATCACACAAGAAGCGGCAGGTGTTGATAAAATACCGCCTTTACCTACTAATAAATGAGAAAATCCATTAGCAACAGCCATGCGGATAATCACTTGTATTGCTTCGCAGTTATAAAATCGCCCATCACCACCGATAACCAAAGTTTTACCTTTACAAGGTGCAATGGTGTTGAATACCGACTGAACAAAGTTTTCTAAATAGCCTGTTTGTTGAAATTGTTTTACTTTTTTTCTTAACCCAGATGTACCCGGTTTTTGATCAGTGAAAACGTTAGTTTTAATTTGTTTAATTGTCATTTTTACCCCTAAAGTCAACTAGCCATCATGAGAGTAACTAGTTGAATATATTAATTAATTCACATTGCATTCGTTTATTTATTTTTGCAATTCAAATAGTAAAGTAGCCAGTGGCGGAATTGATAAGTGCAATTGGTTAGGTTGTCCAGCATACGGTTTAAGAATGCTATTTACACCGCCATTATTTCCAACATTACTACCGCCATAGGCTTCACTATCAGTATTAAGGCACTCTCGATAAAAACCAGCATCAGGCACTCCAACACAGTAATTTTCATAAGTGGTAGGTGTTAGGTTAACAATAATCAATGCTGGAGCCGTACCCGTTTGACCTAAACGCAAATATATCAGTATTGATTGCTCACTATTTTGAGAGTCTAACCATTGAAAACCATTGCTATCACAGTCAAGCTCATAAAGTGCTGGTATGCTACGATAACAATGATTCAAATCTTTAATCAGTTGTTGAACACCTTTATGAAGGTTACACTTTTGGTTATCATCAAGTAAATGCCAATCAAGACTTTGATCATGATCCCATTCGTTATATTGTGCAAATTCGCAACCCATAAAGAGTAGTTTTTTACCGGGATGAGTCCACATAAACCCGTAATAAGCTCGCAAGTTAGCAAATTTTTGCCATTTATCTCCTGGCATTTTTGTTAATAATGAACCTTTACCGTGCACAACTTCGTCGTGACTTATCGGTAAAACAAAGTTTTCGCTAAAGCTATAAACTAAACTAAACGTCATATCATTATGATGGTGTGAGCGGTAAATAGGGTCGCGTTTCATGTAAGATAAGGTGTCATTCATCCATCCCATGTTCCATTTAAAACCAAAACCAAGGCCACCATTGTCTACAGGCTGAGAAACGCCTGGCCAAGCCGTTGACTCTTCGGCAATCATCATTACTCCAGGATAATTAAAATAGGCACGACTATTTACTTGTTGTAATAAATGAATAGCTTCTAAATTCTCACGACCACCGTGTTGATTAGGTAACCATTCTCCCTCCTCTCTGCTGTAATCTAAATACAACATTGACGCAACAGCATCTACTCGTAAACCATCTATATGAAATTGATCTAGCCAATAAATTGCATTACTAATTAAATAACTTTGAACTTCTGCACGGCCATAATTGTAAATAAGTGTTTGCCAATCAGGATGAAAACCTTTACGTAAATCTTGATGTTCATATAAACAAGAACCATCAAACTTACCTGTTCCGTAGGCATCTGTGGGAAAATGACCAGGTACCCAATCAAGTAATAAGCCAAGTCCCGCTTGGTGACAGCAGTCCACAAAGTATTTAAAATCTTCAGCGTTACCAAAGCGTGAGGTTGGCGCAAAAAGCCCCACAGGTTGATATCCCCATGAACCATCAAAGGGGTATTCACTGATAGGCATAAGTTGAAGATGAGTAAACCCCAGCTCTAGCACATAAGGAATTAATTGATTAGCTAGTTCACGATAACTTAAATAATTATGATGTGAAGTGCTGTATTCATCTTGATGAGTTCTTCGCCATGAGCCTAAATGTACTTCATAAATAGAAACAGGCCCATGATAATGATTAGCGGAAGAAGCCCTTGTTTGCATCCATTTATTATCACTCCACTGGTAGTTTTTATTGGCAGCAATTAAAGATGCTGTTTCAGGGGGATGTTGCATTGCAACGGCGTATGGGTCAGCCTTTAGTGGTTGAATATGTCCATTAGCATCAGCAATTTCATATTTATATGGGCTATTTGACGCAATGTTAGGAATAAATATTTCCCAAACACCTGCAGCCATATGTTTACGCATAATATGATGCCTACCATCCCAAAAGTTAAAATCTCCTACCACAGAAACGCGCGACGCATCAGGTGCCCAAACAACAAAATGTATGCCACTAATATTATCAACTGTTATTTGATGGGCGCCCATCCATTGATATACATGCTCATGAGTACCTTCACAGAATAAATAGAGGTCATCTTGATTAAGCATAGAAGGGAATTGATAAGGATCATCAATCATTATAGTGTCATTTGGGTACTCAACACGTAAACGATAGTTAAAAGCATTACGACGCTGCCCTAGTTTACCTTCAAAAAGCCCTGTCGGATGAACTAAAGATAAGGAAGCAACCGCTTTATTATTTTTTCTATCAATAACATCAACATTAAGCGCTTCAGGTAATAATGCTCTAATAATTAAGCCTTTTTCACTCGGATGTTTGTGCATACCTAAAACAGAAAAAACATCATGATGATGCGCATTAATTAATGCAGTAACGTCTTTGGCATTTAACAAACTTAATGCGAGGTTATTCATTATATTTTCCTAATATATTGGTAAGTCAGAGTTAACGGATTGCATTAGGCTTCTTTAGCTAAAGCCATTATCATACCTCGCGTAACTAAAACCACACCTTTTTCTGTTACTCTAAAGCCATTGGCACGATCATCATCATGGTTAAAGCCAATCACCATACCTTCAGGAATTTCACAGCTGCGATCGATAATAGCTTTTTTAATTTTACAATAACGGTTAACGATCACACTAGGCAATATAACGGCCTCATCAATTTCACAATAAGAATTGATACGAACTTTTGAGAACAACAAGGAACGTTTAACCGTAGAACCTGAAACAACAACGCCACCAGATACAGTAGAATCAATTGCGATTCCTCGCCTGTTATCTTGATCAAACACAAATTTTGCTGGAGCCGTTTGTTCTTGAAATGTCCAAATAGGCCAATTCTCATCATACATATCAAGTTGTGGCTCGGGCGTAACTAATTCCATATTAGCTTCCCAAAATGAATCTAATGTACCCACATCTCGCCAATATGGGTGTCTATTACTGTCAGGATCTTTAAATCGGTAAGCAAACACACGGTGTGATTCGATAATTTTAGGAATAATATCATTACCAAAATCACCACTTGAGCCTTCGTAAGCAGCATCTTTCTCTAACTGTTCAAATAAAAATTCAGTATTGAAAATATAATTGCCCATTGAGGCCAAGGTAATACCCGGTTTACTAGGTACTTCAGAAGGTACAGCAGGTTTTTCATCAAAACGACATATACGGTTTTCATCATCAACCGTCATAACACCAAATGCCCCAGCAGCTTCTTCTACCGGAACTTCAATACAACAAACTGTCATATCAGCACCGTTAGCTACGTGTTCAGCTAATAAGGGGCCATAATCCATTCTATAAACATGATCGCCAGATAAAATCATTACGTATTTAGGTAGCTCATGCCTGATAATATCAATATTTTGGAAAACTGCATTCGCAGTACCTAAATACCAGCCATCGCCCTTTTGTTGTGAGGCTGGGAGAATTTCAATAGATTCTCCTAACTCTTTTTTGAAGTGTCCCCAACCGCGATTAACATGCCGAATTAATGAGTGCGATTTATATTGTGTGGCAATTCCTACACGTCTAATGCCTGAGTTAATACAGTTGGACAAAGGAAAATCAATGATCCTAAACTTGCCGCCAAAAAAAGTCGCTGGTTTTGCTCTTTTATCCGTTAATTCAAACAATCGAGAACCGCGTCCACCTGCTAAAATTAACGCATACGTTTCTTTAGTCAAACTACTAATTCTTCTTTCTTCATGTTTGGGCATAGTGCCTCCTTTAACCAAGCTGTATTTACAAGCAATAAAACATGCTTATATTTTACTTATTCCACCTTATTTATCTATAATCTCCATATTTCGTCTCGATATTGTCTGATTGTATGATCACTTGAAAACACGCCACTTGCCGCCGTATTCAGTATACTTTTTTGTGTCCACAAGGGTTTATTTTTATAAAGTTGGTCAGCCTGACGTTGTGCCTCAAAATACGTATCAAAATCATATGCGGTTAACCACATATCATGAGGGTCACGAATACTTTGAATAATTGAATCGAAAATACAAGGTTCAAATAAATTAAAATGACCACTTTCTAGTAGTTGCATCACCGCAGATAAAGTGGGTGAATTGGCAATAATACTTCCAGGATTATAATTTTCTTTAATAGCCGTTACTTCATCAGCTTGTGCACCAAAAAGGAAAAAGTTATCAGCGCCAACTGCCTCTCTAATTTCGATATTGGCACCATCTAATGTACCAATCGTGAGTGCGCCATTCATCATGAATTTCATATTGCCAGTACCAGAAGCTTCTTTACCAGCAGTTGAAATTTGTTCTGATAAATCCGTGGCAGGACAAATAATCTCCATTGCCGAAACATTATAATTGGGAATAAAAGCAACCCGTAAATATCCTGCTGCTTTAGGGTCTAGATTAATTGTGTCTGCAACATTGTTAATGAGCTTAATAATTTGTTTTGCCATGGCATAGCCTGGCGCAGCTTTACCGCCAATTAATACACAGCGCGGTGTAATATCATCTGTATCACCCTTACGTATTCGATCATACAGGGCAATAACATGTAAAATGTTAAGTAACTGACGCTTATATTCATGTATACGTTTAACTTGAACGTCAAACATCATGTTAACATCAAATATTACCCCTGTTGCTTGCTCAACATAGTTAGCTAAGGCTACTTTGTTAGCCAATTTGCTTTCTTGCCATTTGTGTTGAAATGTTTTGTCGCCAGCATAATCATTCAGCTTGGCAATTTGTGAAAAATCAGCAACCCATTCATTACCTATTTTACTGCTAATAAGCGTAGATAACGATTTATTGCAGTGAGATAACCAGCGACGAGGCGTAACACCATTGGTTTTGTTATTAAATTTTTCTGGCCATAATTGATAAAAATCATGAAACAAACCAGCTTTTAATAATTGTGTATGTAAAGCAGCAACACCGTTTACCGAATAACTCCCTACAATAGCCAAATGGGCCATTCTTATGTGAGGCTCTGTTCCTTCTTCAATTAAAGATAACATCCGCTGTTTTTCACAATCGCCAGGCCAAAAAACGGCAACTTGTTGTAAAAATCGTGCGTTAATTTCATAAATAACTTCTAAAATACGCGGTAATAAGTTCTCAAATAGTCTGACAGGCCATTTTTCAAGAGCTTCTGGTAATAAAGTGTGATTAGTGTACGCCATAGTTTGTGAGGTAATTTGCCATGCGTGATCCCAAGATAAGCTATAGTCGTCTATCAGAATTCGCATCAACTCTGCAACCGCTATACTTGGATGTGTATCGTTTAATTGAAAGCCGTTAAACTCTACAAAATTATCAAAATTAACGCCATAAACTTCTATATGAGTGTTAATCACATCTTGTAGTGATGCGGAAGATAAAAAGTACTGTTGTCTTAAACGTAATTCTTTACCATTTTCACTGGTGTCATTTGGGTATAACACCATAGTTATTTGTTCTGCAAGGTTCTTCCGAGCCACGGCTTCGGTATAACTACCTGCGTTAAATTCATCTAAATCAAATTCATCTGTTGCTTCAGATTTCCACAATCTTAACGTATTAACAATACCATTTTGATAACCGGGTATTGGCATATCATAAGGAACGGCTAGTACGTCGTGAGTATTATTCCATTGACGATATTGTTTACCATCTTTTTGAGTAATCACATCGACGTTACCAAAAAACTTAACTCTGACCGCTTTTTCTGGGGCAGGAATTTCCCATGGGTTGCCATGTCGAAGCCAATTGTCAGGGTGTTCAACTTGTTTGCCATTTCTAATTTGTTGGTTAAACATGCCGTATTCGTAACGAATACCATAACCAATAACAGATAACGCTAAACTAGCACAACTATCTAAAAAACAAGCCGCTAAACGTCCTAAACCACCATTGCCTAGTCCAGCATCATGCTCTGCCTGTTTTACCTCTTCCAGTTCACAACAATAATCGTGTAGTGTTTTTCTAACGGTATTGTCTAAATTTAAATTCAAAATAGCGTTGTTAAGTGCTCTACCCATTAAAAATTCAAGAGAAATATAAGCGACACGACGTTGCCCTACTCTGTCTGTCCGTGTTTTTCTCCATTGCGCCACTAGGCGATCACGAATAGTAATGGCAAGTGCATTATAAAGATATAAATGCGACTCTTGTACTGTATCTCGTCCTAATGAAAAATGAAAATGACGCGCTAAATCTTCAGAGAAAGTGCGATCATTCATTAACACACTACTATCGGTTTCGGCTATTTCACATACTGGATTCTTTTTTTTCACGAGTTAATAACTCCTAGTGTTAATAAGGCCACTTATGATTACTGGCATCAATCATTTAATAACACGATAGTTGAGAAAGGTACCATCGTAATTTTTCGTTCTGCGGGTATATGGCGTTCTTCTTGAATAGCACTGGCATTAGTGTCTACAATCACTTGCCAATGGCCTACATCTTCTACCTCTGGTAATTGAAATTCTATCGGGTCTTTTCCTGCATGGTATAAGCATAACAACACAGGCGAGCCTGATAATTTCTCATGTATCATATAACCTAATGTTGCAGCATGATGAGCATGCCAATGGTCTTTATGCATAGGCTGCCCAGAAGGATGAAACCACGTTATATCTACTTGAGAATCTTTATCATCTTTATGAATAAAGCGACGATAAGAAAGCATTGGGAAACGTACTCTTAATTGCGTTAAACTCGCTACAAATGGCGTAAGTTCTTCACTAAATTCTGATTTATCGTTCCAATTAAGCCAATTTATTTCATTGTCTTGACAATAGGCGTTATTATTTCCCTGTTGAGTACGCCCTAACTCATCACCCGCAAGCAGCATTGGTACTCCTTGAGAAAATAATAATGTGGTTAGCATGTTTTTCATTTGTCTTAATCGTACAGCTAATATTGTGAGATCATTAGTTTCTCCTTCAACACCATGGTTGTTCGAAAAATTCTCAGAATGCCCATCTCTATTATTTTCGCCATTAGCTTCATTATGACGTTTTTTATAACTCACTAAATCGTGCAAAGTATTACCGTCATGGCTACACAAAAAATTAACACTAGCATAAGGTTGGCGACCACTGTGTTCAAAAATATCACTTGAACCATGAATGCGACGAGCAAATTCAGGCAGCATACCTTTATCACCGCGCCAATAACGTTTGATAGCATCGCGATATTGGTCGTTCCACTCAGACCAAGGTGCAGGAAAAGCTCCTAACTGATAACCACCAGGACCAATATCCCAAGGTTCAGCAATGACTTTCACTTTTGCTAATACAGGGTCTTGTAAAACGGCATCTAAGAAACCATTGCTGGGATCAAATCCTGTAACCTCGCGAGCTAAAATGGTTGCCAGATCAAATCTAAAGCCATCTACGCCCATTATATTTACCCAATAACGTAAGCTGTCCATAACCATTTGTAAAACTCGTGGGTGACTAATATTAAGCGTATTGCCGCACCCCGTATCATTAATATAATAGCGTGGCTCTGTTGGGTTTAATCGATAGTAAGATTTATTGTCTATACCGCGAAAACTTAACGTTGGTCCAAGCCAATTACCTTCGCAAGTATGGTTGTACACCACATCAATAATGACTTCGAAACCTGCTTGATGCAATTGGTCAACCATTTGTTGAAATTCAACTAGTTGATTTTGGTTTAAATAATCTTTATGGGGAACAAAAAAACCTAATGAATTATATCCCCAATAATTAGAAAGGTTTTTATCTATTAAAAACTGCTCTGAAATAAATTGCTGAACAGGTAATAACTCAATAGTGGTAATACCAATAGCACGATAATGCGCTATCATTGCGGGGTGACTTATGCCTAAAAATGAGCCTCTTAAGTCGCTAGGTATTTTATCGTTAATGGCAGTTAAGCCTTTTACATGCCCTTCATAAATAACAGTGTTTTGCCAAGCAATTGGGTTTCTTGGTATACCAGAAGCAGAAGGATCAACAACAACGGCTTTAAACATCACATCAGCATTGTCTCTTTCATCAAACGATAAATCTTTTCTTATGTCGCCAACTTTATAAGCAAAATGACGGTCAGACCAAGAAAAACGCCCTGTTAATGCCTTTGCATAGGGATCTAATAATAATTTATGGTGGTTAAAACGATGACCAAACTCAGGTCGATAAGGACCATAAACACGATAACCATAAACAAGCCCTGCTTTAGCTCCTTTAAGGTAGCCATGCCACAGATTATGCTCGCAAAGCGGCATAGAAAACCGTGTTAATTCTTGTTGGCCTTGTTCATCAAAAATGCATAATTCTACTTTTTCAGCATGAGCCGAAAATAAAGAAAAATTTACTCCTAAACCATCAACGGTAGTCCCTATAGGGTACGCACTGCCGGGTTCCATTTTATACATTTCCATAAATCTCCCGTTCCAATTTCATACATACTTGCTATTAAGATAAGTACCGGAAACTCGTATATGTTGAATTCAACATTTTATAGATAAAAATTTGTGTGAATGTATAACATAAACTAGTTAAGCATTATTTTATCAATAAATACATAAATTATTTAATTTAATGTGGTTACCACACTGTTTTCAGTGCCAAACACATTGGGCAAGTATTGGTCTGCTTTATAATCGTTTTGCCATTCGTTATTGTTTAACAAATAGCGAAATTGAAAAGAACTACCTTTTGGGAGCCTCACTTTAGTTTTAAAACTTTTTGTTTTCTTATTGAACTTCATTTCAATGGGTTGCCAATTATTGAAATCTGCAACCAAGGCAACCGATAAAACATCACTACGGTTAAATTCAAAAGTAACTTCCGCTTCATCTTTTGTTTTAAAAAATTTTTTAGTTAACATTATTCCTCTCCAGTAATCTTGTTATTTGATCTAAAATGAATAGTAAACAAACCTGAGCATTAAGTATAAACTATGTACATTCTCTACCAAATAATTTGTGTAGTAAAATAACATTTAATAAGGTAGTTATAATATTTATTGTTAATAACAAGGATTAATCCGTGTGGTTTTCATTTCTTTTTTGTTTAAATTACAAAAAATGAAATTTTATTTCATGATGAACAAGGATTACAGATGCATTTAGTTGAAAGGTTAGCTGAGTTAGTCGGGTTTTATTCAAGTTACACTGGCACTTTGGGTGAGCAAGTCTTTGCTAAAGATCAAGCAAGACAAGCATTATTGTCAGCTATGGGTTACCAATTAGATAACCAGTCTCTTATAAACTCTATACAACATTTAGAAAATGCTCAATGGCAAACTATGTTGCCCACATCACATATTGTTAAGCTTGAAGAAGCACAACATTTTATCAAAATAAGTATACCTGTCAGTCTCAATGCAACAACAAACCAAGTAAATATTGATTATAAAATAATCACCGAATTTTCTGAAATAATAACAGAATGTATATCGGTAGATACATTAGATTTAATTGATGAATGCGAGATAAATAATACAAGGTATTGTCAGTATCAACTTCCCTTACCCATACTTAACGCGGGATACCATCAACTTGAAATTACTCATAGTACAAATACAGAAAGCTGCCCATTAATTTATGCACCAAAAACGTGTTATAGCCCTAAAGATGCTAGTAAGAAAAAAGTTTGGGGCTTTACTGCACAATTATATTCATTGAAAAGTATAAATAATTGGGGAATTGGTGATTTTGGTGATCTACATACCTTGGTTGAGCGATCTGCTGAACATGGGGCAGCAACGATTGGTATCAACCCTTTACATCCACTTTACCAAAACAACCCTTCACATATAAGCCCATATTCACCTTCTAGCCGATGTTTTTTAAATCCTCTTTATATTGATGTAACCGCTGCCATTGCACAATTTTCTGCATGCGAAAAAGTTATAAATTTAATGAGTAGTGAAAGTTTTCAACAAAAACTATTACAGACAAAAACATGTAAACACGTGAATTACGTTGATGTTGCAGCACTTAAGTTTGAAGCATTAGCATTACTCTATGAAGACTTTTGTGATAAATACACCAGTCTATATTCAAAACAACACCAAGCTTTTACCCAATTTAAACAAGAACAAGGTGAAAATTTACTTAAATTTGCTACTTTCGACGCTCTGTATGAATATTTTAGATCTATTAATGAGCATGCATATGGTTGGAACGATTGGCCTTTAGCATACCAACAAGAACAAAGCCCTGAAGTTACTCAATTTAAAAACCAATATAAAAATCGTATTGATTATTTTTGTTTTATTCAATGGTTAGCACATTGTCAATTGGCTAATGTAAAACAAGTAGCACACGCTAATAAAATGAAAATTGGCTTGTATTTAGACTTAGCCGTTGGTTGTGATGGCTCAGGTGTCGATGTTTGGTCAGATCAACACTTGTATGTTGCTGGCGCATCAATTGGCGCGCCACCCGACGCAATGAATGCTTTAGGGCAAAATTGGGGATTAACACCAATGAACCCCGTTGCATTAAAAGCGAAAGGTTATCTACCTTTAGTGAATGCTTTACGTAACAATATGCAATATGCAGGTGCACTGCGTATCGACCATATTTTAGGCTTAATGCGTCAATACTGGGTTGCACCCAATATGGCCGCGGACGAAGGTATGTATATTTCGTTTCCATTTGATGAAATACTCAGAATTATCGCGTTGGAATCTCAGCGAAATAAATGCATTGTTATTGGTGAAGATCTAGGTAATGTACCTGATGGTTTTAGTGAAATAATGCACAACGCGGGTTTATTATCTTTTAAAGTTATGTTTTTTGAACGTTGGAAATCGGGCTTATTTAAACGTCCCGGGTTATATCCTGAACAATCTGTGGTAACTATTGCTACCCACGACACACCAACATTAACTGGTTGGTGGCAAGGGCGCGACTTACAATGGCGTGAACAACTAAAGCTTTACCCAACAATAGAAGCTGGAGAACACGAGCGAAATAACCGTGCAAGCGAAAGAGCAATGCTTATTGACGCGCTAAATGACATGCAAGTGATTAATATGGCAAAAGCGCCTGTGCAAAATCCAGCAACCATGTCTACCGAATTAAGCGTAGCGGTACAAAAATATTTGGCTGCTTCCCCAAGTCACATTCAATTAATTCCTCTTGAAGATGCAATTGAATGCGAAGAACAAGTAAATATACCGGGTACAATTGACGAACATCCTAATTGGCTACAAAAGCTACCTGTTTCATTAGAAAATTTGTTCGAAACAAACTCTGTTAAAGCTATAGTTAACGCAATGAAACTAGCAAGGCCAAAATAGCTAATGACATTATATAGTTTAAATTAATAATCATTTTCTTTAATAAGTGTAATAGTAATAATTAACATTGATTTAAATCAAACTAAGTTTTCTATTATTTCGTATGCTTATTTTAATTATTCTCCAGATAAATATGAGTACTATTATGACCCCAGTTAATACAATATTATATGCTACAGATCTAGGCAAACATACACGACCTGCTTTTCGTATGGCGGTAAGTCTTGCTAAACAAAATAACGCGAAAATTCACTTTTTATATGTTATTGAACCAATGAACCCGAACACAGCTGCAATTATTAATTCTTATATGGCAGAAGACACTGTTGAGAGTTTATACCAACGTTCTATTGATGATTTACACAAAAAAATTAAAGAACGCATTGATAAATTTTGCATGGAAGAATTAGATGGAGCAGAATTTCCTGGCGGTAAGCCTGTTGCAGATATTATTGAAGGCTCACCAGCTTCAACAATCATTAAAATAGCCGAAGAGAGAAATGTTGACATGATTGTGATGGGAAGCCATGCCCACAGTGTTTTAAACAACTTGTTTATAGGTTCAGTTGCAGACAAAGTTGTTAATAGATCAACAAAACCCGTGCTACTCGTACCACTTAAAAGCGACTAGGTTTTATTTACTCGGTTTAATAAGCTATTCCCCTACAAAATAGCATTTAACAATTCAATATTAAACCTTTTTAAACGGCATAAATGACAACGCTGTTTGACAGATTTCTGTCATTCTAGCGTTATCATGATATACCCGTTCTATTACTGCTATACCGCGGGTTAAGGCAACTAGATAGCGTGCAGTTGATTGTGCATTTCCTATAAATTGTTGATCTTTTATTGCTTGTTCTAGACGCATTTTAATAATAACTTCTAGGCCATCAAGAAAGCGCGTAAGGCATACATGAATATCAGGGCATTTTTGTGCCGCTTCCATAATTGCACGCGTACTAAAACACCCTTTTTCTTCTTGATCACTGCATAAACGATTTGCAATTGTTTTAAATAATTGAGTAAATGCTTTTTCAGCATCAGAATCCTGTAATTCATCTTCAATAAATTTCAAAAAATTATCTGTATAATAACTAAAAGCTTTGAAGAAAAGCACATTCTTATTCTGATATGCATTGTATAAACTTCCTCGTTGCACGCCTGTTTCTTTAGCTAAATCAAGCATAGTAGTGGCATTAAAGCCTTTTTTTGAAAATACATTAATAGCAATATTTAATACTTTTTCTTCGTCAAATTTACGTATACCAACCATCGTTTCTCTACTTATTTACATGAGTGGATTTTCATATTTACCTATCTTAACTTATTGTTGACATTACTGTCATTTTTGACATACTTGTCAAGGATGGCATTTACAATATATACTTCACAAATAAGACTGAAATCTTTTGCCTCATATATCAAACCCACTTTAAGGAAATATTATGCCCATTACTCTTTATGAATTATCAGGCTCAGATCGTAGTCAATTTTTTTCTCCACATTGTTGGAAAACAAAACTCGCGTTAGTACATAAACAACTTCCTTTTAAAACAGAAGCCGTTTGGTTTACTGAAAAAGAAAAATTTGCCATGTCTAAACAATCTTTATTACCTGTAATTTCTGATGGCGAAAGTATCATTAATGACTCCTGGACTATCGCTGAATATTTAGAAGATAAATACGCCGACTCACCACGTTTATTTGCTGATGATGATGTGAAAGAAAAAGCTGATACATTCAATCAATGGGTATCAACTGTGTTGTCTAAACATATTCCAGGCATTCTTATTTTAGAGCTTTATAATTTACTTGCTGAACAAGATAAAGAGTATTTTCGTCAAACAAGGGAAGACCGTCTTGGCACTAGTTTAGAAGCGTTTGCCGCAACACCAGAAAAGCACATTCAAGGGTTACAAAATGAATTGGCTTCAGTAAGAGAAACATTAAGCACACAAAACTATTTGGGTGGTGATGAACCTGATTATCGTGATATTTGTTTACTTGGCACTTTTTTGTGGATCGCTAATTCAAGCACTAAAACCTTCTTAAACAAAGATGACGTGGTATATACTTGGTATCAACGTGCATTAAACGATTATCGTGTGGCTATTCCTAATTCAATTAAATAAAAGCCTAACGTAAAACTAAGATATAAATTGCAAGTCCCTGTTTCAAATATCGTCAACAACTTTTAAAACAGGGTTTACTTCCCTTTATTAAACTTTACAATACAAATTACGCTTTAAAAGCCTTCTTTAACTTAGGTAGTATCAATTGAACAATATTGGTTTAGGCTGTAAAAATTTCACTATCGCTGTATATATAGCAAACAAGCCTAATATGCCTGAATATCAACAGTTAACAAGTATTACGCCATTATTTTCAGACGAAATAAAAGCGATCAATGCCGCCTGCGGCAATGGATGGCGCAAAGTATTTAATGTGTATGCAAAATTGCTTTACGCCCTAGATACAAGCAATTTCAACTATTCATCAAACGAAACGACTTGGCAGAAGTACCGTGAAAATTTTTTACTGCAAAAAAGCTCACATACAGCATTGTTATTTTCACCCCCTCAACTTTCAATTAATAAAACCACACTGCATATTATTTGTGGAAAAACCTATGCAAATCAACTAATAGTAAGCAAAAAGTTATCGGCAAATTTAACGTGGCTAGATAATGAATTTGCCATAGATAAAAAAAATAATCTTATTGTTTGTCCCTATTTTGATTACCGACAATTATCCAATAGTAAAATAGAAAGACTCGCCTGTTTACTTGCTTCACTTAAATATAAAACAACTTTATAATTCTCGGGAGGTTTGTTCAGAGGCAATATATTTTCTTGATTCAAACTTAGCTAACCAAATTAACGGGACAATAATTAACACAGAACCAATTGCCAAACTTATATCAGGCGCTTCATCAAACCATAATATTCCTACCGCCACAGCGCCCAATAAACCAGTATATTCAACACTTGAAATTTTGTTTGCTTCTACGGCTCTATAAACAAATACGCAAATACCCGCATAAATTAAAATAAAAACATTAGATCCCGTTGCTGTTACCATTGGATACCAATCCCAAGGTTTATTTTCCCAAAACGCCAACCCTAACGCAGTTGGAATACCAACTAAATTAGTAAGCAGTAACGTTTGAAATACATTATGATGAAGTGGTAGTTTACGGATCAATAAATTATTTGTAGCTATAGTTAACGCAACAATAAGTGCCGCAAATGCTGCCAAATTTATTTGTGTTGGTTTTACAACAACCAAAATACCGATAAAGCCAAAAATAGCGACAAGAACCGAATGAAGGGTTAACTTTTCTTTGTAGAAAACCATTCCTAAAAGCAGCATTAACAAAGGAGCGGTATAAAAAATTGCATTCACTGTTGCCAATGGTAAAGCATTAATAGAGAATACCATAAATATTGCTCCTAATAACCAAACATGCCCCCTGACAAAGTGCCATTTTATACCATAAAACAAACTGTTTTTTCTATTAAACAAGCAAAAAGGCAGTAAAATAAGTACCGCAGTTGTTTGACGAAAGAATACAAATTGATAAACCGCTGTGTCTGGCGACAACGATTTTATCAACGCATCTGAAAAAACAGCAACGATATTGCCCAAAATGAGTAAAATCATTGCTAATCCTACAGTTATTTTTGGCATTTCAACTCCAAATAAAATTAAGAAATTACAACTAAAGATAAATTGATTTACGTTACTACAACGTTAATGCCGCTAGCTTATTTAAGTTTCAATATGATGTATAATGATTAAAATTATTTAAGTATGAGATAAATTAATAATGAAATTACCCCCTTTACGCGCTTTACAATGTTTTGAATCTGTCGCAAGGTTAAATAGCTTTTCAAAAGCGGCTGACAGTTTAAATGTGACTCAAAGCGCGGTAAGCCATCAAGTTAGATTACTAGAAGAATATTTAGGCGAGACAATGTTTCACAGGCAAGGACGATCTTTCTCGTTAACAGACATTGGCGAACACTATTTTGCAGAAATAAGTAATTCACTCGCCGACATTTCCAATGCAAGTCAAACTATTCGTCATGGTAAATCAGGCAGTATCCGTTTAGCTTTATACAGTTCAGTTGCCGTTAACTGGTTAATTCCAAGACTAGAAGATTTCCGAAAACAATACCCTGAGACGGAGTTAACTTTGAATATGGTTGGTGATCAACCTGACTATAATGACCGATTTGCTGATTGCTTTATTACAGTTAACCCACCCAAACGCAACTTTGTTAATCAATTATTATTTACTGAAAAACTCTATCCTGCATGCGGTGAAAAACTTTGGGAGCAAATAAAAAACAAACCGCTTCCTGATACCTTATGGCAACATCCTCTGTTATCAGTACGATACACAAACACACATGAAATAGTAGGTGATGACTGGTTACATTGGTGTGCAAGTGGCGGGTTTGAATTGCCAAATAATGTAAAAATAAATCAATTTAGCCATGTACTGCTTGCCGCTGAAGCGACACGTTATAATTTAGGTATAAGCCTAATTAATAATTACATCGCCATTGACCAAAATCATAAACAAAACATTGTTCGCATACCAATGCATGAGCTTATTACAGGAGATAATTTTTATTTTATTTATAAACAAACACGCGCAAAACAACCTGAAATAATGAAATTAAGCCAGTGGCTAAAACAGCAATGTTTTTCTTTGCAATCTGCTTAGTTTTTAACAACTAGCATATTTTATAGCGTATCAGTTTGTCACTGTGACTCTAATTAAATAATCAGTTTGACGACGAACACAACATAAAATTTTCAGCTGAAATTTCTGCTAGGTAAATTATATAATCAGTGTTTCCTTATTCGTTCAAAATAACTTTTACCTTCTTACTTGTCCAAAGCACTGGGCTACTATCTCTAATATTATAAGGGTTGATCTTGCTAAACATTTTAGGCTAGGAAACAATTTAAAAATGATTAACCACATGCCACAAGAATCAAAACCGAAAAATTTAGAATAGTTGCCCTTTTTATTTTTTAATAGTTCTCGAATTAAGTTAAAAATAAATGCCAAAAATATCTTATATTATAATAGATATTATTCAGCATTTATAAAACGGTGTTTGGATATGTATTTTAGTTTAATTTATTAACAATAGTTTGGAGCTCTTGAGCTAACTCATCATTCACCAGAATTTGTTTATCTTGATTAAAATTATCAAAAAAGTTTGGTACTGATAATGAACCAACAACACTAGCTGAAAAGAATGGCGCTGAATTTACTGCTGTATTTAATACATTAGCTGCGCCACCTGGGCCTGGAGAGGTTGCTAAAATTATCATTGGTTTTTCTTGATAAACCTTTTGCACAACTCTTGAAGCCCAATCAAATAGATTTTTGTAAGCAGCAGAATAAGTGCCATTATGTTCAGAATAAGAAATAATCAAAGCATCAGCTTCCGCAATTTTTTGGCAAAAATCTTTTGCTAGTGGGTGTTGACCAATTTCATTTTCTCTATCGATACTAAAAATAGGCATTTCATAATCGTTAATATCTAAAGTTTCAACTTCTGCATTTTCAACTAAACTTGCGGCATAAGTGGCTAATTGCTTATTGATTGAGTTTTTACTGTTGCTGGCACCAAAGGCTAAAATTTTCATTTAAATCTCTCTTCATATCTAAGGATAGGTTGAATACTCTTCTAAGAAGTCGCGTTCACAATTAATTAAATTTTCTATGACGTCATTCTATATAATTTCCAATTAATCATTAATACTGTATTTATGTAAACTTTATTTCCATACAACTATTAATCTTTGTGTTATACGTTTATGCTTCGAAAATAAAATGTAATGGAGCAAGGTAAGAATTAATCATGAGTAAAAACCTAAAACTATTTGATGGTGTTGTACTATTTACACAAGTTGTTAATAGCGGTGGGTTTACTGCCGCTTCACTTATTAATGGCCATTCTACGTCATATATCAGTAAAGAAATTAATAAGTTAGAGTCTCGTTTAGGCGTAAGGTTGTTAAGCCGCACAACACGAAAAATAAGCTTAACGCCAGAGGGGCAAGCTTTTTTTCAACAATGTGAGCAAATGATCATAGATGCAGAACAAGCACTAGGCATTATAAATCAAGCCAATACCGAGCCTAAAGGTGTACTTAAAATGAGTTGCCCCATTGGGTATGGTATGACTCACTTACAATCAACTTTAATTGAGTACACGCAGTTATATCCCGATGTAAAACTAGACCTGAATTTTAATGATAGAAAAGTTGATGTGATTCAGGAAGGTTATGACCTAGCTATAAGGGCTACGCAACAGCTTGAAGACTCTACACTTGTATGTAAAAAAATAGCCTCATATAAATCTCATATTGTCGCTACTAAACAATATTTACAGCTAAATGGAACACCAAAAAAACCTGAAGATTTATTAACTCACAAATGCCTTAGCTATAGTAATCTTAAAAGCCCAACTAAATGGAAGTTTGAAACCTTATCGGGAGAACACTCTCAGGTAGATGTACCAGCAACTATTTTATGTAATAACGCAGAAATGGAACTAGCCATGGTATTACAACACAAGGGAATATCTCGTTTACCTGCATTTTATATGGAAAAAGAACTTGAAGAAAAAAAAGTTCTCATTTTGTTTGAAGACTACAAACAAATACCCATCGACATCTATGCCTTATATCCCAGCAGAAAGCACTTATCGCCTAAGGTGAGAACATTTTTAGATTTATTAACAAAAACTAAGTAAAGTTAGTTACATGTTAAAAACACAGACCATTTTATTTTTCGCAGCTCATAAAACTTGTAACTAGCAAGCTCAGCTGCAATTAAATCCCCAATTTCAAGTATTATATTTTCCCTATAGTAGAGGTAATTTCATGGTGTTTAAAATATCAACAAAACGGGCAAGAGATGGTGTCCACGTTGGCTGTTTAGCTGTAACAAAATAAGTGTCTATATTAGCGATTGACGATGGTAATTTGAGATAACCAATTTCAAACCTATCTTGATGAGCTTCAACTGTAGACAAAGGCATAATGGTGTACCCCATACCTGATGCCACACAACCTAATATGCCATCTATGCTACCAAATTCAAAAATACGAGTGGCATTGACTCCGCAAGAGGAAAGCCATTGCTCAATACGTTGACGGTAACTACACCCCTGTCGAAATGAAAGAAAAGCCTTTTCTAATAATTGCTCTGTGGTAGGAAATTTATACAATGTGTTAGGGCCAACAAGTACCAGCTCTTCAGAAAATACTTTTACAAATTGAAAGCGCTTATGCTCGGGTTTTCCAGCAATAAAAATACCATCTACATCACCGTCTATTAAATTTTTTACAAGTTGAGCTGTTGGACCTGTTTCAACAGTAATATCTATTCGAGCATAACGGGCATGAAAAGCCGATAATACAGGAGGTAAACGTAATGCTGTTGTTGTTTCCATTGCACCAATTCGTAAGCGACTAAGCTTACTCTCATCGCCTTTAAATAACTCCAAAACATCATCATGAGATTTGAGTATTTGTTTAGCATAAATGACCAAATCTCTACCTGCTGTGGTTAATCTAGCACCACCTTTACGATGGATCAATTGAGCACCTAACTCTTCTTCTAATTTTTTTATATGAGCTGTCACATTTGATTGAACAGTGTGTTGGCGCTCTGCTGCAGCAACAAAACTTCCAGTCTCTGCTACTTCAATGAAAAGGCGAAGTGATTTTATTTGCATTATTTACGTCTTTATATAAATTTAATATCACAATATATGATATTTAAATTCATTTCAAATCACTTTTATGATTATTAATGGTGTAATACAATAATGTACAGAAATAGTTTTTACTAAAAAAAGCGCATCACAAACGGGTAAATAAGGAAAAATAATGATTAATCTATGTAAAATTCTAGGAATTGAAAAGCCAATAATTCAAGCTCCTATGGCTGGAGTACAAAACTGGGAATTGGCTGTAGCAGTATCACAATGTGGTGGGCTTGGTTCTATTCCTTGTGGGATGCTAACAAAAGAACAGGTTTTATCTGAGATTAAAAATTTTAGAAAACATTCAAATAAAAATTACAACTTAAACTTTTTTTGTCACAAAATGCCTAAAATAGATCATCAGGCACTTCAAGCATGGGAAGAACAGCTTTCACCGTATTACAATTCTTTTTCGGTCAAACCACAGAACAAAAATTATAGCTTAAGAGTTCCTTTTGATACAGGCTTTGCTGATGTATTAGAGCCCCATAGCCCCCCAATACTTAGTTTTCATTATGGCCTTCCATCCCCTGAGCTTGTAACAAGAATTAAATCATGGGGAACGATTGTAATTTCTTCAGCTACGACCAAGCAAGAAGGACTATGGCTAGAAGAAAATGGAGCTGATGTTGTTATTGCACAAGGTTGTGAAGCTGGAGGTCATAGAGGTATGTTTATGACTTCAAACCCCTCAACTCAACTTCCCACATCAGAACTTTTAGTTTGCTTGAAACATGAATTGTCTGTACCTGTTGTTGCTGCGGGAGGTGTAGCTACAAACACGGACATCAAAGAAATGATAAGCCTAGGTGCTTCAGGAGTTCAAATTGGAACCTCTTATTTGTTGTGTGATGAAGTAAAAACAAGTGCTATTTACAGGGAAGCGTTAAAGTCAAAAAGCAGCGTAACCGCTTTGACTAATATATTCTCAGGACGATTAGCAAGAGGTATTACTAATAAAATAATGAAAGAGCTAGACTTTATAGCAAGTAAAGTGCCCGAGTTTCCTTATGCTTCAATAGCGATTAACCCTTTGAGAATAAAGGCTGAATCCCAAAACAAACCAGATTTCACTCCTTTGTGGTCAGGCACTGACAGAAGTGGTTGTAAAGAAATTTCAGCTACAAAGTTAACCAATGAGTTATGGGGAGATGGCTTTTAATACTACATTTTATAAGTATAGGAAGCTCAGTCGATATTATTGAAGGACATCCTACCTAAATATCATTGGTTTGTCTGACGGGAGATGCTTACGTTTAGTAAGCGCACGAACCAGCTTATTTCGATTAATCAGTGTTGGTATATATCAACCGTTTTTGTGAAGGTTTTTTGTAAATAAACTGATCACGTTTCTTCTAGCGATTGTCATTACAATAATCCTTTATTAAGGTTGGAAATTAAAGTTTAATAAAGGTTCGTGTTTTATTCAATTAAGAATGGATGTCCTAGTTAATTCTCGTTTGCATTGACTTTATCTTGTATTAATTTTTCGGTATGCACAAACAATTCAAAGCCCCCAATATCTCCGTGACCAGGTACAACAATAGTAGCATCCTTATATTTATCTTTTAATTGCTTGGTGATTTTCAACCAAGAATTAATATCTCCATGTGCTATATTACCCACAGACTTAGCGTCAAAAGATCGTATAGCACAGCCACCAAATAAAATTTTTCTTTCCGGGAGCCATACCATTAAGTTATCCATTGCATGCCCTGCTCCTGGAAAAAAGACTTCGAAAGAACCAAATTTAATTAATGAACCTACTTCTTTAAGTTCATTTATAACGTTATCAGGAACAGGAGCTCCTTGTTCAATAGTCAGCTGCTTTGTCAAAGGATGCGAAAAAACTTTAATCCCTTTAGACTCCAAAATATCAACACCAGATGCTCGATCACTATGTGCATGAGTAACTAATGCTTTGGTTACTGGAAGTTTTATTTGTGATTCAATAGCACTCAATAAATTTACAGTTTGTAACTCCCCCCATGCAGTATCAATTAAAGTTAAGCTTTGACCTTCTTTGATGATCAATCCATTTGATGGAAATTTAACACCATTAGGATAAATATAAAAAGATGTATGAAGCCAAACTCCGTCATCTATTTTTGTAATTTGAATATCTGAAGCTGATTTAGATTCAGCCATACTATTAAAGCTAAAAACAATGACTAAGATACTACTTAATATAACTCTGATGTTCATTGAGGCTCCTAGAGCACTAATGCCCTTATTAACTGGCACGTAGGTTGGTACTAATTGAGCCTCCTCCCCAAAGTCTAGCACTAAGCTAAACTTTAAAGCGACTAAACCAAAAGGAGAAGACTCTATGAAATTCTGTACTACTTTACATTAATATTATTGCGGAATCGACTTACATGGCAGAATTCTTTATGTTTGCATTTTTTTGTTCAGCCAAAAGACAACTAAACAAGACACTATGCCTATTGGCAGGCAGAAGGCACATATGTATTAGTTATACTTTATCGCCAAGCCATTTTTTAACGGGATTAACCCATTCTGAAATTGGCTTAAAGAATGCGCCATGTTCTTTACCTGTACTAATAAATATTTCATTAAATGAGCTTACGTCAGTACTTTGGTTTATCAGGAATTGGCAAGAACCAACCATGTCAGATGTTTCATAAATTGAAAAAACCTTACCATAAACTTTGAAAAGATCTCTATTCTTCATAAAGCTAGCACAGCTAGCTAGAAGAATAAAATTCACATCAGGGTTCTGTAAATTATTAGAAGCTAAAATTGTAATTTCTCCACCACGCGAGAATCCTACAAGTGATATGTTGTGGGGTTTAACGCCAAGAGAAATTAATTTTTTAACGTCATTTGACAATTTTAGACTGAATTTTTTGGGGTTGGTCTTTTCAGGTCTGTGATAAACAACTAGAGTGTAGCTTTTACTTGATAGAGTCTCTTTAACTTTCGGGAAGTCATATTCCCCCCAACTAGGGTGTATTGGATTAGTATTTTTTCCTTCAACAATTTTTCCATGCGAATAGAATACATATTTGCCATTGGGATCTACTTTGTCTGGGAATTGTTCATAGATTTTTCCAGCATGTACAATCGCAGGAATAAGTAGTGTAAATAGTGCCAGAAGTTTGATACTGAATTTCCTTGTATAGCTAACGAACTTGTAGAATTACCCGTTTTCATATTATTATTTAATAAAATTACTTTAACTGGATTATTTTCGCTTAACAATCAAAAATCTTTACTTTTTACTTTGTTGCGATATGAACTATTGCTGATTGAGGCGATAGATTTGTTCATGCCTTTATTAGCGGTTTGCTCATGCATTGTCTGTAGGACATTAGCAAGCTTGCGTTGTTTCATCATAATGCACTATATTGGTATAGCACGAACGCTTTAGCCGAAAGACAAAATATATAAGAATAATAACATTAGCGCTCAACAAGTGGGTCAAATACTTTGTTTTCACGATGCCCGTAACTCAATGCTCGAGTAATTTCCCATTTATTATTTACATTACGCCAAACCATAACAAAATCAGCTTTTCCTTCACATTTTTTAGTTTTAGTTTCACAAAAAATGTGAACACCTTCAGTGATTGCACCAAACTTGTTAATTGGATAGGCTTTGAAGGAACCTGCTACAAGTGTACGAGTGTAGTTACCGCATGCGTTTTTTTTAGTATTTGAGATCATACTTTTTCGATCCCAAGTAACACCACTGTTATCGTGATAAAACTCTACATCAGGAGAAAAATAACTAGCATGTTTTTCTAACTCTTCAGGGCTCTGACAGTTGTTAAAAGATTCAAAAAGCTCTGTATCAAGAACTTTCATTCTGTCTTCCAAAGAAGCTTCATTAGCCAATGATGGCATTGATAAAAATATAAATAAAAATAGACTTAATTTTTTCATATAACCTCAATTCCGAGTTCAGTGGCTTATTAGGTGCAAATAGGTTAAGTCAGCCATCTAAAGCTGTTCTTTAAAAAATCTTTTGCATTTTGTTCAACAATAACACCGTGTGACATGACAACTATTTTAGGCTCCCAATCAAATATTTTTGATATATGCTTGCGTGCTTGAGATTTACCAAACATAAAGCTTAATCGCCAATCTAGTGGCATTTTTCCATGAGGTGCCAATATACCAACCATTTTCGCGACAAGTCGTTGCCAATAGTTAAAGTCCTTACCAGTGAAGTTTTCTACTAAATCCGTAACTATTAGAACACTTTCAGCACGATGGAAAAACACACATTCTTCCATTAACGGTGAACCCGAAAACAACTCTTGGCTTATTTCTTTAACCCAAGGCCATTCTTGTTCTTCATTCAGCGAAGAATGAAACGTTATATCACTACGTTTTTTAATGACCTCATTTGTTCCATAACAGATTGCTTCTGGATATATTAGTTGCCATTCAGCTAAAAACAAATGATGTAAATGGTTAGGAGCAATTAAATATTTAACTTTTCCCAACTGCTGTATTTGAGCTTGAATAGCTCCTGTTAGTTTAATTGGACTATGGATCCATAACTCGCCATTTGATAACTTAATAACAGTCATTCTAGTGGTAAATGGAAGGCATAAAAAAGATACCGCATCTCCATCAAAAATCCAGATTTTTTCTGCTAAATTTCGCATATATTCCTCCCTTGCATGGTTCCTAACGAGCTTGTGTAATTACTCGTTTTGAATCCTCAGCCTCTTCTACGTTAAAATCTATAATTGAATTAGGAAAATCTTTAGATGTAAAAACACTAGAACCTCCCTTTTTAGATAAAACTTTAGTATTTACACTTTAACATTTTGTTTTTTGAAGTACCAAATGGCAATAGGTATTTCAATTGCTCCATACGTAATTAGGGTAAACCAAAACCAATTAACATTAGAAATTAGCAAATTGAATTCATGTCCGCTGCCCCAATAATTCAAACCTACGACCAGCAAGGCAAAACCTGAAGTGAAAATGTCATAAAATGAAATTTTATTAAAACTATTTCCGGCTAACTTAGGGTAAACAGAAAGGTATGCAACTAAAACTATTACTAGATTTAATAATATAATTGATAATTCTGGTGAATTCATCTAGAACAATACTCCTGATACTGCTAACGAGACTGTAGAATTTCTTATTATATTTCAATTCGATCACCATGACTTGGTGGTGTCGATGTTACTGTAAATACTAAGTCCGTTTCGTGTTGGTTGCTTAACTGGTGCCTTGACCCAGCAGGGATATGAATACCCTCATTTGGCTTTACTCTGAAGATTTTTCCCTCAAGTTCCATAGTTGCGATACCAGATAAGATAAAAAAGAATTGTTCTGCTTTGGCGTGGAAATGACGAAATTCAGAACAACCAGAGGGAACTCTTTCTTGGATTATACTTAGCCTTTCAGATTTTACAAGGTGCCAACCATCACATTGACTGCCCCAAGTATAATGCTCAGCTGATTGATTGTTAATGACTGTCAAGAGTGCTCCTTGAAATATAACAGCTTATTCAACACCATTTTGGTCGTTTATAACACCCAAAAACGGCGTATATCACATGTGTTAACAATTCCATCAAAAAACCTTTTTGTAAACAGTTAATTAAATGCATTATAAAATTAACTTTGTTGTTACACCTTCAAAATGATTCGTGAAAATGTTATTGGACAAAATCATAAATACTGTGTGTACATGGAGCCCTCATTTATATCATCTTATCTTTATAAATCACCTATTTTAACAATGATCAAGAATATATGTATGGTCAACGTACTACAAAAGCTTACAATTAATAGAGATTTAAACCCTACTCAAGGTTTAGCGCTACAAACCCTGATGTTGTATTCCATTAAATTTAAGCGAAAAAAAAACGCTACAACAAATATAGCGGTTTCTTGGAATGTGGCGGTAAATCCAGATTTGAACTCTACTCGAAGGTTTAGCGCTACAAACCCATTCTCTTTTTTCATAAACCCTGAAAAGCAAAAAACCCGTTAATCTTTCGGTTAACGGGTTTTTCTTAATGTGGCGGTGAGATAGAGATTTGAACTCTAGAAGGGCTACAAACCCTTGCCGGTTTTCAAGACCGGTGCTTTCGACCACTCAGCCATCTCACCAATTATCTAATGCAAAAAGTAGCTTGCTAAAAGACGGTGCGAATATTAAATACTAACGACTTATTTGTAAAGGATTAATTAACAAAACAATAATAAAAATGTCAATTTGAGTAAATTATCTTCGTTGTAAAAGATATTCAGCCTTTTTCCAAGGTAGTAACATAAAATTTCTAATTAATTGGTAATGTTTACATATTTTTTAACCTAATATATTGTTGTTTAAGACGTGATAAATAAACCGTTTGTTGCTTGTTATTCAAATCTCTATACATTAGTGTTTCAAAGGTTATAGTAAACTCTTTAAATTGATTTGCCAATTCAGGGTGTTGTTGTGCAACGAGTTTTGCAAAGCCTGATGGAGACATATTAGTAGGTTTTTTAGTACCTTTTTTTGCTAATTTTTTCAATACACGTTGATACAAACATGACCACGTTGTTAATTTTTTACGTTTAAATAAATTAACATTAACGCGATACAATAAGGTTAATAAAACCATTATCAGTATCAATGTGGCAAGCACTATTGCTATTGCTTTCCATTGTATATTACCTCCAAACCAGCGTTTGAGAAGATCATATTGTTGTGCGCTTGAATAAGCTAATACCCATCGTGTCCATTGGTAATCAAGAGCATCAAATTGTAGTCTAATTGCATTTAACCAAGCCATTTTTCGGTATTGATACAGCCCTAAAAAGTCGTTATTTAAAGAAGATTGCTGAGACAATAATTCAGTAGACCAACCACTTTCTACCCGTTGGGGGTCAACTGCTGCGGTCGGGTCTACTCGTTGCCAACCAATGCCTTCTAGCCAAATTTCTGACCATGCATGAGCGTCATATTGATAAATACTTAAATGACCGCCCTGCTTTGTATTATCCCTTTTATCGTCTTCTATTGGGTTAGCTTCTGTAATTGTTTCTTGTAAAGCACTTGTACCATTATATTCACCTCCTAAATATCCCGTAACAATACGCGCAGGAACACCTGCCGCACGCATTAAATAGGTATAAGCACTTGCATAATAAACACAAAACCCCGCTTTGGTGTCAAAAAAGAATTGGTCTAAGCTATTGTTAACTAATAATGGTGGTTTTAAGGTGTAAAAATAGTTTTGTTCACGAAATAATGCCAAAACAGCATTAGACCTATCAACAGGGTCAGCATATGTTTGTTTTAATTCATATGCTAATTGTTCTAGCCTAGGGTTACTGCCATTCACAATGTGTAAATTACGCTGTTTTTTTCTATTACTAATTTTTAAATCTAACGGTGTTTGTAAGTAACTTGTTAATTCATAATGACTAATTTGGCTCAACACTGATTTGCTTTGCACTGTGTAGTCATCCATTAAACGTACATTGCTGTTGTCAGTTGTAATTACAGATAAGCCAAACAACCAACTTTGATGATTTGGTTCTACAATGATATTGTAATTAAGCCCTTCTCCAGACGTAACTGGGGTAAATAGTTTCTGTGTTTCAGTAAACTCATTATTGTCATGTAGATTAGTGCGTGTCCATTTTATACCATCGTAATTTTCTAACGTCATAGCACGCCAATACAGTTTGTCGTATTGAGGAATTTTCTTTCCGTTAAAATCTACCCGGAAGGCTAAATCACTCGATAAGGCAAGGTTTGCTATATCTCCTAGACTTACTTCATTACTCAGCCCTGTTTTTGCTGACTGTGCATTAGGTACTTGCCAAAATGGCGTTAAACGTGGAAAAACAACAAATAAAACAATAGCAAATAATGAGCTTTGTATTAAGAGTACCACGATAGTTTTTGCCGATACGGATAATGTTTGCTTGGGTGAGAATGCCTGCAGTAAAACCATCAAATTAACAATTAAAACGAATGCAATTAACACCGAAAACAGTAAGTTTTGTTTAAAAATGAGTGCTGACGCTAATAAAAATATTCCAAGCAAACAAACTTGATAAAAATCTTTTCTTTGTTTTATCTCAAACGCTTTAAGCACATAAGCAAAGGTAAGCAAATGTACCATACTAATTAATATACCAAGGCTAGTAGCCGTTATGGCTATGGCTATACAACCACTTAAAGCGAATAGTGTTAATAAAATAGAAGCTATTTTAGTTTTATCTTTTATAATAACTTTGTTACTGCTGTTGTTTTTAGGGGATATTTTCCTAATATTGAAAAGAGCTTGCCAACACAAACATAACGCTAAAATAGCTAACATCCAAGTACTAATTTCTTCAGCTAAACAACCAATATTAATTATTTGACAACACCATAAAAGCCATGTATTGCGGTGTGTTAACTGAAATGGTTGACTCTGTTTTTTGTTGTTTATTGATACATTCAACATTGCTATTTACCCTGCACTTTGTGGGTTAAATTTAGCTAACGCAATTAAACAATTTTGTTGATGTTGGTAGCCTGAGCTTGGCATAATTTTTATTGCTGTATTTCTAACTCTACTCGACGAATCAATATCTAATATTAATCCAAAATCATTATCACTTTTACTATATTCCACAATTAAATAACACAAATAGCCTAGTTTCGTTTCTAGATCAAAGCTTGGCATATGGCTTAGTTTTAACCAACGTAAACCTCCTTCTTGAGTTTCATAATGCTTGCTAAGTTTGCCTTGCCCACGGGCAAGTTGTTTCCATGCAACACGTGCTTGTGACTCGCCTGTTATATAATTTTTTAGTTCAGAAAAATCATCGTTTCCTAAAGAAGTATTATTTAGTTTGTTTTGGTTTTGTTGGTCTTCACCTTCAAGTCCAGACAAATAATTTTGGCTGTTGGTCAGTTTTTTTGGTTGAGGAAATACTATCAGTTGATGTGAAAAATCTAACATTGCCCACGTAATAAAAAAACCTAACGAATACTCACTGAACACCTTCACTCGCCCTAATTTAATAACGCCTCGTTTTGTAGCTAAATAAGGTATTAAAATCTGGGTTTTACCAATATCACAATGTTCAACCGTAACTGAGCGCGCTTTTTGCGATAGATTTAAATTTACCTGCTGATTTTGTGCAGGAAACAGGAAATTAAGGTCATAATGAATTTTGTTTGCTTTAACGGTTATTGGAAAAAAAGTTTGTTGGTTAGCAAAAGTATATTGAATTGGTGTTGAGGCAAAGGTTAACTGCGAAAAATTATAAAAACTATGCATCATTACAGTAATAAATAAACTCGCAAGTAAATAACTTAACAGTAAAATGGTGTTGTTTTGGTAATTAGTGCCAAGCAAAAATAACAAAATATCAAAAAACAAATATGCCAAGCCAAACCGTGTGGGCATAATAAAAATATTACGGTTTGACAGTTTATGTTCATAATTACTTGGCACGCGCTTACTAAGCCAACGGTCAATACGTTGAGATATAAACGTTTTTGCAGGTTGCGCAATTATACGTGATAATGAGCTAAACACATTCATAACAAAGAGTTCTTTATCTAGCGATTTAAGGGGTTTAACACATTAACTAATTGCAGTATTTGTTCACTTACACTGATTGCAGATTGTTGCTCTTGCGCATTTAATACTAATCTATGTTCACAAACACAATAAAAAACCGCCTTAATATCATCTGGTAACAAATAATCTCGGTTATCAATAAATGCCCATGCCTTAGCCGCTGCTAAAATAGCTTTACCAGCTCGAGGAGATAAAGGATTGCATGCAATGGTATTTTCATTTCGACTAACATGGCACAGAGCTATAATGTACTCAATAATAGTGTCAGATGCATGAACTTGTTGAACAGCTGCCTGCATGGCAAGCAAGTCTTCTACATTGATGAGGCTATTACCGTTATCCTTAGCATTATTTTTTAGTGGCGATGCTTTAGAAAGCAAAATATTTTTTTCAGCCTCTACATTTGGAAACCCTAATGATATTCTGATCATAAAACGATCTAACTGAGATTCAGGTAACGGGTAAGTACCAGCGTGATACAAGGGATTTTGAGTAGCAATAACAAAAAATGGATTAGGCAATTGATGCGTTGCTCCGTCAATACTTACTTGATGCTCTTCCATTGCTTCAAGCAATGCACTTTGTGTTTTAGGACTCGCGCGATTAATCTCATCAGCTAAAACAACTTGATTAAAAATGGGGCCTTTGTGTAATTCAAAAGTATGAGTATTGGTATTAAAAATGGATATACCCAAAATGTCAGCTGGCAGCAAATCGCTGGTAAATTGTGTGCGTTGGTAACTTAAATTTAAAGTATGAGCTAATGTATGTGCCAATGTGGTTTTACCCATACCAGGTAAATCTTCAATAAGTAAGTGCCCTTTGGCAAGTATACAGGTAAGTGCTAAACGGCATTCTGTCGGTTTACCTAATACTACTGTTTCTATTTCAGCTAAAATAGTTCTAATGGTATCTTGCATCAACTCAGGCTTTAACTTAGGTTTTAAATCAGGTTTCTGTTTCAATTTAGGCATTAGCTCAGACATAAAAAAAGTCTACATAAATAATTAATTTAAGTAGACTTTGTAACATGCTTTAAGCTTTTTTAATAGCTAATGCTGTTTTATGTATGTTTACAGGCTACGTCTTGTTATCACTGCGTCACTTAGTTGGGCTAATAAAGTTTCTGTATCATTCCAGCCTATACAAGCATCGGTAATACTTTGCCCATAAACCTGCGCTTTTCCGTCTACAAGTTTTTGATTTCCTTCTACTAAGTGACTTTCAACCATAACACCAAAAATATTGTGATTGCCTTGGCTTATTTGCTTGCTAACATCGGTTGAAACCAACATTTGGTTTTCAAATTTCTTACTTGAGTTTGCATGACTAAAATCAATCATTATTTTAGTATTCAACCCTTTTTTGTCTAACTGTTCGGTTACTTCTTTTACGCTGTCTGCGTCAAAGTTAGTTGTTCTACCACCACGCAAAATTATATGGCAATCATTATTACCCGTTGTTTCAACAATAGCAGCGTGACCAAATTTAGTTACTGATAAAAAATGATGCGAAGCAGCCGCAGAGCCAATCGCATCAATGGCAACTTTAATCGTACCATCAGTGCCATTTTTAAAGCCAACAGGGCAAGAAAGACCTGATGCTAATTCACGATGCACTTGTGATTCTGTAGTACGAGCACCGATAGCACCCCAACACATAAAGTCAGCCATGTATTGTGGTGTAATCATATCTAAAAATTCGCCCGCAGTTGGTAAACCAAGTTCGTTAATTTCAAGTAGTAACTTTCTGCCAATACGTAAACCGTCATTAAGCTTAAAGCTGTTGTCCATATATGGGTCATTGATTAGCCCTTTCCAACCAACGGTTGTTCTTGGTTTTTCAAAATAAACACGCATGACTATTTCTAAACTGTCTTTATATTTATTTCGTAGTTCAACTAATCGCTGAGCATAATCAAATGCCGCTTCAGGATCATGAATAGAACAAGGTCCAATCACAACCAACAAGCGATCATCTTTATTATTAAATATATTATGAATTGCAGCTCGTCCAGAAACGACCGACTTAATGGCTTGCTCTGACGCTGGAAATCGTTCCAGTAATGCGATAGGAGGTAATAAGTCTTTTATTTTATTGATGCGCACATCGTCAGTTTGATACATAGTTCTTTCTCTTTTCTTTGCTCTACTAAATTAATTTGTATGTTAGTAGGTTAATTTATCTTAATTTACGTCTAGACATCCAAATAAATAATCCCGATGTCAATTTAACAGTGTTAAGGCGCTATTACTAGTATATTTGAATGAACAAGCCAGTAAAAAACGCTATAATTAATCGCTTTATACTAAAACAAGAGAGAAATAGCGAATGATTGATACTTCTTTGCCCTTGCTTGACCTTCATAGGCACTTAGACGGTAATATTCGACCCGCCACAATTTGGCAATTAGCAACCAAAAACGATATTGTTTTACCCGCAACACAGTTCGACGATTTTATACCGCATGTGCAAGTACAAGGCAGTGAATCTGACTTGTTGGCTTTTTTGAAAAAGTTAGATTGGGGTGTTGCTGTTTTAAAATCTCTTGATGATGTAAAGCGCATTGCGTTTGAAAACGTAGAAGATGCATATCATGCTGGATTAAACTATGCCGAACTACGGTTCTCTCCCTATTATATGTCAATGAACCATAATTTACCGATTAGTGACGTAGTTGCTGCGGTTATTGATGGCGTTAAATTAGGCATGAAAACATTCGATATTAGCATTAATCTTATTGGTATTTTAAGCCGTACTTTTGGTGTTAAGCAATGTCAATTGGAATTAGACGCTCTATTAGTTCATAAAAACAACCTTGTTGCTGTTGATTTAGCAGGAGACGAATTTAACTTTCCTGGAGAATTATTTGTTGAACACTTTAAACAAGTACGCAACGCAGGATTACAAGTTACCGTACACGCAGGAGAAGCAGGCGATGCGGCAAGTGTTTGGCAAGCCATTAATGATTTAGGTGCAACACGTATTGGCCATGGTGTTGCAACCATCGAAGATGAAAAACTCATGACATATATGGTGAATAATAATATTGCTATTGAATCATGCTTAACATCAAATTTTCAAACAGGTACCGTTACCGATTTAAGCCAACATCCGTTAAAAGCTTTTCTTAATTTTGGCATTAAGGCCTGTTTAAATACCGATGATCCTGCGGTACAAGGTATTGAAATAAGAAATGAATACACTGTGGCACAACAGGTATTACTACTAAGTGAAGATGACATTAGACAATTACAAGAAAATGCACTTGATGTGTGCTTTTTATCAGATAGCGAGAAAAAAGCATTATTAAAAAGCGTGTAATTAACATAACAAATAACACAGCAAAAATTGAGGCTAGTATTTGATTTTTACAGCCAAGTTGCTAATATTCTACTCGTAAAATGACAAGATCAGTGAAACACCCTTGATAGCGATTTTCACCAAAATACCTTTATTATGGTATTTATGTAAGAAATTCAGGCTAAAAACTTGCTGATTTATATTTGAATTATGCTTTTATTTCAAAAGCTTAAACAAGGGACATTTCATGAGCACACCACATATTTCTGCAAACTTAGGTGATTTCGCCCAAACCGTATTAATGCCTGGCGATCCGCTTAGAGCTAAATTTATCGCTGAAAACTTTTTAGAGGACGCCAAATGCGTTACCAGTGTTCGTAACATGTTTGGTTACACTGGCACATATAAAGGCAAACAAGTATCAGTAATGGGATCAGGTATGGGCGTTCCTTCTATTTCAATATATGCTACTGAACTTTATAACGAATTTGGCGTAGAGAACATCATTCGTATTGGTTCATGTGGCGCGGTACGTGATGATATTAACATTCGTGATGTTATTATTGGCATGGGGGCAAGTACAGACTCAAATATTAATAGAATGCGTTTTAATAACTATGATTTTGCTGCTATTGCTGATTTTTCACTTTTACATAAAGTGGTAAATACTGCCGAGCGCTTAAATAAACCAGTACATGTGGGTAATATTTTTACAGCTGATTTGTTTTACACACCGCAACCTGAAATGTTTGCTGTGATGGAAAAACATGGCATTTTAGCTGTTGAAATGGAGGCGGCAGGTTTATACGGTGTTGCTGCAGAGCTAGGCAAAAAAGCCTTAACAGTGCTAACAGTATCTGATCACATTAAAACAGGTGAGAAAACTACCGCTGATGAACGCGAAAGTACGTTTAAAGATATGATGGAATTAACATTAGAAAGTGTTTTATAAGTCCCGCTTTTCTCATCGCTAATTATACATTGCGCTTAACCTCGTTGTGTCAGCCTAAGCGCTATGTATATTAATTTAGCACCGCATCAATTTAGCATTGCATCAATTTAGCACCGCATCAATTTAGCATTGCTTGCCCTACCCGTATTATTTCTTGTGATATTTTCTTATTTATTCCTTTTACTAAAACCCAACTATGCCAATACAATGTTTCAATGAGTTGTTTTTCTGGGCACAATCTGACAAGTTCGCCAGACGCAAGTTCATTTTTAATTTGCAATTCTGGTAATAAACAATAGGCCACGCCCTGTTTTGCCAACTCCACAAAAGCTTCTGACGAAGGTATGCTATGGCAGTAATATTCACTAGCGGCTAAATCAAAATGCTGAGCAATAAAACGTACGTGCATATCGTCTTTATGGTCAAAGCTAATAGCAGGTGCCATTTTTAACGTATCACGGGTTACACCTTTACTAAAATATTTTTGTTGAAAGCTTTTTGAAGCAACTAAGCAATAGTTCATTTTGCCTAATTCAAATGAGCGATATCCCTTTAAGGGTGTTTCATAAGAACAAACCGCACCAATAGCCTCCCCTGATCGTAATTTGTCTATCGTTCGCTCTTCATGCTCAATAAGTAAATTGAGTTCTACTAAATGCTCTTTTAACACAGGTGTAACCGCTTTAAGAAACCACGTTGCAATACTGTCAGCGCTTACAGCCAGTGCTATTTTCATTGGTTTGCTTGGTTTATCAGGCAGTAATTCAGGCAAAATTTCACTTTCTAACTGCTGAACTTTTCTAAAATGGCTTAATAATTGTTCTCCAACAGAAGTTAATTCAATGGGTTGGCTACGAATTAGCATAGGATGGCCAAAATTTTCCTCTAATAATTTAATACGTTGAGAAATGGCTGATTGTGATATATGTAATTTATTTGCTGCTAATTCAAAGTTTTGCGTTTCTACAATGGCAGCAAGAGCGGCTAGTAATTTGTAATCCAACTAACTGAACCTCTACATAAGCTTTACTTATAATAATTAAGATTTATTAATTATATTTATTTTTGTGAACAATGCAAACTGCATTTTCTTTTATAACAGCTTTCAACAACAAGTAAATTTCGTCAATAACTATGTTTGATATGTTCACATTTTAAAGGTAATTACCATGATCATTTTAGCAGCACTTAAAGGCTTTACGCTCAGTTTGAGTATGATCATTCCTATCGGAAGTCAAAATTCAATGTTACTTTCTCAGGGAATTAATAAAAACCATCACTTGATGACTGCAGGTTTATTTATACTCTACGATGCGCTTTTAATTTCGTTGGGCGTATTAGGTGGCAGTTTGATATTGTCAGCTAACCCCTTACTTTTCACATTACTAACTTGGGGTGGTATTCTATTTTTATTATCCTACGGTGCTATGTCATTTAAAGCATCAGTTGATGGTATAAAAACAGGCAAAAATAAAATTCAAACTCAAAAGTCTTGGAAAGTAATTGTGCTAACTAGTTTGATTGTTACCTTTTTGAATCCACACGCATATATTGATACTGTAATGGTTATTGGTAGTGTTGGAGGGCAATATAATGGTGATTCGAAAATTTACTTTTTGCTTGGTGCTATTACCGCTTCATTCGTTTGGTTTTCAACCTTGGCATTGAGCGCAGCGAAGCTTTCGGTGTATTTGAGTAAACCAAAAGTTAAAAGTACCATTGATTTTGCTATTGGCTTGGTCATGTGGTTTATTGCTTGGTCTTTATTTAAAACTTGGCTTGCAAGCTAACGCGAAGATACCAATTTACTAAATTTAAAAAGGCTTATTTTCTAATAAGCCTTTTATCTTTATCATTTTCCAACGTTTTAAAGATTAAAGGTAATTTACTTATTTCTCAATATGTCAGACAGAAAACTTTTACCATATTGCATAGGACTTACCTTAAATAACTCAGCAAGTGTTTGTCCTAAATCGGCAAAGCTTGTTCTCAGGCCTAAATTAACTGATTGTATTTGATGATGATAAGCAAGTACAGGGACAAGCTCGCGCGTGTGATCACTACCTGGCCAAGTTGGATCACAACCATGATCTGCAGTTAACAATAAAAGATCATTGTCATGCATTTGTTTGTATATTTCAGGTAAACGTTTGTCAAAGCTTTCTAGAGCTTGCGCATAACCTATAGGGTCTCTACGGTGACCATAATCTTGGTCAAAGTTCACTAAATTGGTAAAGATCAAGCTATTATCTTCTGCTGTTTTTATATGCGCTATAGTGGCATCTACCAATGCATCAATACCTGTAGCTTTAGTTTTTTGAGTAATACCTTGGTGCGCAAAAATATCTGCAATTTTACCAACACTGATCACCTGTCCGCCTGCTTGAGTAATTTTTTCTAATACTGTTGTTGCTGGGGGTAATACTGAATAATCTCGTCTGTTACCAGTACGTACAAAGGTATTTTCACCATTAGGTAATATTTCACCAACAAAGGGTCTAGCAATAACACGACCAATATTAAGGTTCCCAGCTGATAATAACTCTCGCACTTGTTCACAGTAGTGATATAGGTTGTCTAAACCAAAGTGTTCTTCGTGCGCTGCAACTTGAAAAACACTGTCGGCAGAGGTATAGCATATTGGTAAACCTGTTTTTATATGTTCATATCCCAAACGATTAATAATGTCTGTGCCTGATGCGTGGCAGTTACCCAAAAGCCCTGCATAACCTGTTTTATTATTAATTTCTGCGATTAACTCTGCAGAAAATGAATTTATTTTGTTAGAAAAATAGGTCCAATCAAATAACACGGGTACACCAGCCATTTCCCAATGACCACTGGGCGTATCTTTGCCTGTACTTATTTCTGCCATAGCACCAAAAGCGCCTTGGGTTGGTTCTACATAAAAGTCATTTAGATCAATATTCGAGTTTGTTAAATCTTGCGCATACTCTTGCCATATACTAACACTGCTAGCGTGTTGGCTTAGTTCATATAAACCTAGGGCACCAAGATTTGGCAAGTGAAGCACTTTGTTTTGTTCTTTCAAATAACGTTTAGCAATATTGATAAAAGTATTGGCACCAACATCACCAAAATTAGTTGCGTCACTTGCATAACCAACACCAAAACTATCAAGCACTAAAATTATTGCTCTTGCCATTACAAAACACCTTAAAATCAAAAAAAACATGACCACTTAGTCAACTTGTGATAATTTAATGCTTTTACTATGATTAGCCAAGCTATTTCTCGGGCTTTTTATTACTTTGCCGTCAAGGAGAGTATTGCCGAGCTGTTTTTGTCTAGTTAAGATAACCAATAAATAATTTATATGCAGATAGAGTACACTGTTTACTCAACTCAAATTATTCATGGCGATAACCAGAATTTTTCTACGGATTCATTAATGACACAACCAAGTAAAACGACCGTAATCGCTATCGCGGGCGCTTCGGCATCAGGAAAATCACTTTTTGCTGAAACTATTTATAAAGAATTATTACCAGAACTTGGTGCTAATGGGATATCTATTATCAAAGAAGATGCTTATTATCGAGATCAATCGCATTTGAATATGGATGAGAGAAATAAAACTAATTATGACCATCCTAAAGCATTTGAACATGAGTTACTTTGTAGTCAAATAAATACACTCGTTGAACAAACAGAAATACAGTGCCCTGTTTATTGCTATAAAACGCATACAAGAACCGAAAATACAATGACGATAAAACCAACTAAAATAATATTAGTTGAAGGTATTTTGCTATTGTCTAACCCTCAACTTAGGGATTGCTTTGATATAAAAGTTTACATGGACACCCCCCTAGATATTTGTTTAATTAGACGTATAAAACGCGATACACAAGAGCGTGAACGAAGTTTAGAGTCTATTACTAATCAATATTTAACAACGGTGCGTCCAATGTATTACCAATTTATTGAACCTTCTAAAGCATGGGCAGACCTTGTTATTACTCGTGGCGGAAAAAACAGAATGGCGATAGAAGTAATAAAAGCCAAAATACGCCAATTGTCACTTAGAAAATAACTCAGAACATGTAACATAATAATAAACAACAAAGTAACTTGAGGTTTTCATGGATTTAACAGTACTACGCAGCTTATTTGGTATTTTTGCTTTACTGGCTATTGCCATGTTTTTATCTAAAAAACGAAAAGCGATTGACCTTCGCACTGTAGGTTGGGCGTTTTTATTACAATTAAGTCTAGGTGCTTTTGTACTATATATTCCCTTTGGCAAAGATGTTTTAGCATCCATTTCTGGTGGTGTACAACAAGTCATTGATAGCGCTAATATTGGTATTGCTTTTTTATTTGGCGGATTAGGTACAGACGCTATGTTTGCTAATGGTGTTGGCTTTGTTTTTGCCGTTCGCGTATTACCCGTTATTATCTTTTTTTCATCCCTCATCGCTGTGTTATATTATTTAGGCGTAATGCAATGGGTTGTAAAAATTATTGGTGGCGCCTTACAAAAATTACTAAAAACAAGTAAGCCTGAATCATTATCCGCAACAGCCAATATTTTTGTAGGTCAAACAGAAGCTCCTTTGGTAATACGCCCATATATAGCTAACATGACACAATCTGAACTATTTGCCATTATGGTGGGTGGTTTAGCCTCTGTTGCTGGTTCTATTTTAGCTGGATATGCAGGTTTAGGAATTGATTTAAAGTATTTAATCGCTGCATCTTTCATGGCTGCCCCTGGTGGCCTGCTTATGGCTAAAATTATTTTACCTGAAACAGAACACGAAAAATTATCACAAGAAGATTTAATTACGGAAGATATTGGAAACAAACCTGTTAATGTTATTGACGCAGCGGCTTCAGGTGCAGCATCAGGACTAAAACTCGCTGTCAATGTAGGTGCAATGTTATTAGCTTTTATTGCGCTAATTGCATTAATAAACACACTTGTTGGTGGTACCGCTAGTTTATTAGGCTTTGAAGGCATCACTATTGAATTGCTTTTAGGGTATTTGTTTGCGCCAATTGCCTTTATTATTGGTGTACCAAGTAATGAAATGTTGCAAGCAGGTAGCTTTATAGGGCAAAAAATTGTAGTAAATGAATTTTTTGCTTATGTAAACTTTGTTGAAATTAAAGACACTTTAAGTGTTTCAACACAAGCAATTATTACGTTTGCCTTGTGTGGCTTTGCCAACTTATCTTCTATCGCTATTTTACTCGGTGGCATTGGTTCTATGGCGCCTAATAGAAGACCCGATATTGCAAAATTAGGGTTAAAAGCTATGATTGCTGCAACCCTTGCTAATTTAATGAGCGCTGCGATTGCTGGCTTATTTCTATCGCTTTAACACATCTTTACCCTAATCGTGTTTACTACACTCAATATTTAACCTAACTTTTAAAACGCACATATGACTACTCAAATTAAATCACAAAAAAAAATAGCTACACAAGCAATCAGTTTAATGGATTTAACCAGTTTAACGGATCAAGAAACTTCTGCTGACATTGAAAAACTTTGCCAACAGGCAAAATCTCCCGCGGGCAATACAGCTGCTATATGTATATTCCCTCGCTTTATTCCTTTAGCCAAAAAACTACTCGCTGCACAGGGGACGCCCAACGTAAAAATTGCCACAGTGACCAACTTTCCACATGGCAACGATGACGTAGCTATTGCTGTAGCAGAAACAAAAGCAGCAATAGCTTATGGTGCTGATGAGGTCGATGTGGTTTTTCCGTATAAAGCCCTTATTAACGGTGATTACCATACTGGTTTAGAGTTGGTAGAATCATGTAAAAAAGTTTGTCCTAAAGAGGTTTTACTAAAAGTTATTATTGAAACTGGTGAACTAAAGACTCCCGAATTAATCAAATTGGCCAGTGAAGTATCTATACGGGCGGGTGCTGATTTTATTAAAACGTCTACAGGCAAAGTTAGTGTGAATGCAACGCCTGAAGCAGCTAAAGTGATGCTAGAAGTCATTAAAGCAACAAATAATACTAAGGTCGATACTGGTTTTAAAGCCGCTGGAGGGGTTAGAGATGTTGTTGATGCACAAGTTTATTTAGATTTAGCCACAACTATCTTAGGCGATAACTGGGTTACAAGCACGCACTTTAGATTTGGTGCAAGTAGTTTACTTAATAATTTACTTTCAACACTTGAACTTGAGCAAAGCACTGAAACAGGCACTGCGGAACATTATTAAGCGCGGTTATAACTATGGCACAACTCTATTTTTATTATTCTTCAATGAACGCTATCAAGCTTTATACCGACTTCACTTTAAAGAATACATCCCCCTTAACTTAACTATTTAAATCAATTATTTACAAAAAAACAATTAACTCAAATAAACAACATACCTAAAATTGGTGTCATTGCTTATGCCACCAAAAGGGTAACACGTAACTAGAATAAGCTCTTTTATGGGCTTATCTTGCGATTTGTGATTACTCGCTTGCTCGTGATTCTCGCCCTGTTCTGTTGTCATCACTAATTGCTGTGTTTGTAAATCAATCACTAAAGTATTATCCACGGTGAAAGTCTGCTGAACACCTGATTTGAGGGTTAAAGTAAGGTTATCGTTTAATTGTAGATCGTTTAAAATACTAAAATGTGTGTCATTATGTGCAGCAATAACAACAACCTCTTGGTTACTTTCAATATTGATTCCTAATCGTTGATTTACACCAGGACCAAATGCTAATGCTTGACCAGAATCATTATTTAATACAATTTGTGTAATTTTCATACGGTCAAAACTGAGTTTAGCCACAGGATAAAAATCAGCCCAAGGCCAAGGTTTTATTTGCCTGCCTTCTGCTGTATTTGTTGTGTTACTTTTCTCATAAATGGATTGCTTTTCCCAAGCTTGGTTTAATAAGTACTGCGCTACATTAGCCTTTAAAAGCATGTAACCTCCTTGTGCAAAGCTTATAAAAGCGATAATTAGCATTAATAATATTAAATATGATGAAAAGCTTTTTCTTATTATTTTGGGTATAAATCCATCATTAAATTTATTTTTAAACATAGTTTATGTTCTTATTTTCTTAAACAATTGCATCAGCATCGCCATTACAATGAAAAATAAAGCCGAATAATAATACTGAGCTATACCTAGTGCAGTGTTTGCTAATGGTATAGGTTGTGTTGACCCTTTAGGCATTAAATTTTTTACGGGCTGTGTTTTTAATGCGGCGTCTTTTTTTCTACTAATTTTTTCTTCAACAGCAATAAAACTGGTAAATGGTGACAATAATTGATGTTCAATAGCCAATTGGGTAATTTGTTTTTTAAGGGCTGTTTGAGTTTCAACATCACTGCGATGGCGTAATCTAATTAAATGGTCAAGTTTACTTTTAGCCCACCATTGCGCGACACCGTTGTCTTTCTCTGTTGTATTGTTGACCATTGATGTACTGAAATTCGGTGCTATTTTTTCTTGCCAAGATTTATCGGCTAACTGGCCTGTAATTTGGATTAATTGATTAGGTTGCTGGTTATTATTTTGATTATTATGCCCTTTATTTTGTTTTTTAAGCCATCGGGCACTTATCAACAACGGTTGTCCTGCATACAGATCAGGGATTTTATTAGGAAACATTTCAACATCAGCTATCGGCCATGTAAGTTCGATATTGTGCATTAACGGTTTACTGATTTGACTGAATAATTGTGTCATTTGGTCATTGACTTCATTAATGCTACCAATATAACGGTAAGTGCCTCGCCCTACTTTCGCAGCTTCTGACATAAAGTAACCATTAGGGGCAGATCCAATACCAATAGTATGTAAACGCGTGTTAGCAAGATTTTTTTCAATTAAACTCAATAATTCCACTTCATTGCCAACGCTACCATCAGTTATAAAAATAACTTGTCGATAGTTACGTTCACTGGGCGATACTTGTAACGCTTGCTCAATAGCGGGATACATCTCAGTTCCACCACCTGCTTTTAATGTTGAAAGCCAATGTTTGGCATGGTTAATATTATTTAAATTGGCCCCCTTATTTTTATCATACAAACGTTGAGTATTATCATTAAAAGCAATAATGTTGAAGGTATCAGAAGGTTTTAAAAAGTCTAAAGCTTTATTAAGTGATTGTTTAGCTTGCTTAATGGCTACACCACCCATTGAACCAGAGGTGTCAATTATGTAAATAACATCTTTGTTCAGTGCCTTCTCGTTAATAGCTTTTGGCGGCATCAGCATTAATAACCCATATTGATATTCGTTTTGTCCATCTACTTGTTGGAAGAAAGCTGCTTTAGGTGTATTTCTTTGAGCAAGTTGCCATTGTAAAACAAAATCTTGATCAAGCCTTACTGACGTATTTGCAAGAGTAATCAGTCGTGTATTCAATTGCTTTGTTTCAGCAATTGTATGATACAAGCTGCTAATGTTAGTTAAAGGCAAGCCACCATTAACATTAACCGTAATTGAAACATGCTGTTGTGGATTTTTCGATTCGTTGGTGTCAGCTGTAGAAAGTCTTGTATGGTAAGGGGTTATTTCACTAGCATCAGGTACGCTAGCATTATTAGTTGCCCACCCGTTCGCATTAATTTTAGTTGTGGTTGTGTTCGTAGTGACTGCTGTTGTATTAGCTGCATTACCTGTACTGGCAATGCTTTCTTCTTTTTTATCACGCTTTAAATGCCTTACGCTAGGAATATACCTTGGCGTTAATGTTAGCGGAATACGTAATGCAAAAGTTTCATTATTTAACGTTACCGATTGCATATAAGTTAATGATATTTTAATTGTTTCACCTGGTGCGATATTTGCCAACTTAGTGGTAAACAAATTAGGCCGTTGTTGTGAAACTAAACTCACTTTTTTGCCCTGCTGTTTCGCTTTGGTGTAGAGTTGTTGAGCATGGCGCCTTGCTTTAATTTTACCTATAATTCGTCGTTCGCCAACTTCCATTATCATGGATGATACTGATGCATCATCAATCAATGGAAAAACATAAACAGCTTCTACAAAATCGTCAGTTGAATTTCTGAAAGTTTGAGTGAAATTCACTTGAGCAAGCAAGCCATTAACTGTCACTTGGTAGTCACTTTTTTGCGTTACAGCAGGGTAATAGCCCTGACCTGTTGTAAAATATAAACTACCAGAACTGATGTTTTCATAAGGAATATTCTGACTTAGATATTGCTCTGCAATCACATCATTTAACATGGTATTACAAGTCATCAATATAATAATGAATAGTATTTTCCAGTATGTATTAAAGGGGGATGAAGCTTGGCATAGAATTAAATTGTTGTTATTTTTCATATAAAGCTCTACAAGAAAGTAAAGCTTTATCATGAAGAACAATTATGTTTTGAGGCTGCCGAGATTATGACAAACTAATGACAATTTATTGCAGATTATGGCAATACAGTTTCAATTATTTCACCATTAGCACTTTTTATTAAAGTATTATCCAAGCAACGCATGGCCAGCAGGTAATTGTTTAGCAATCCACAATGCTAATTTATGCTTCATGTTTGGTTGGTCTTCATTATCAATAGGTAATGGCTGAATTAATTTATCATTCACTAATAAACGATATAGGCTTTCAACTTTATCTTTTGCTGAATTAGTCGCAGAGAAACTCTTATAACCTCGGTTAACCGCATATTTTTCACCAATCACAAGGGCTTTTTTTAATAGTTCAGCTTCATTTTTTAATTTTTTCATTGGTAATACAACTCTATAAATTTGTAAATTTAAACAATATATTGATTATAACGATGCGTTAAAAACAATAAAATTACAAGCCTATTTATTGTGAATCATACATTTAAAAGTCTAACAACGAGTTATCAATTATTTTCCGAAATTTATTTACATCATTCTTCGTACATATATAATCAAAGTGTTAAAACTATAATAAAACACAGTTAAATCATTATTAATTGACCAAACAGGTATAAAAATGTCTATTACACGTATGAGAAACGCTCAACATAAAGTTCACATCCCAAGTTCTGTTCGCGAAAACCAATATTTAATGGTCAAATTTCCATTAACGGATCAATTAATAGCAAAATTCAGTAAGTTAGTAGATATTAATGCTTCTGAACCTTACGCTGAATTTTATCAAGCACTGGCAAATATGTACTTTGATTTATGTAATAATTTAGAGCTTGATAACATTCAATTTATTGCAAACGATAAATTTGCTCGTGTTCGGTATAGCCCCGAAAAAATGACCTCAGAAACAAAGCAACAACTACTATTTTTGTATAATCCAAATTATCACACAAGCCAAAATACTTATTTTGACGGGACAAAACGAACTAAGAAAATAACCTTATTGTTTCTTGCAAATGGTGGCGATGTACGAGTTCAGTCGGCAAAATTCCATCAACAAGTGAAACAAACTATCAGTGAATATGCAAAACTATTGGAATTAGACACCAGCACAATTCGAATTTGTGATCACCAACATTTAACGTATGACCTATTTGCTGCGGATAAAGGTGTAGAAGGTAAACAAGTGCACAAATTTCGTCCTATGACAGACCGCTATGCTACTGATGGACTTGAAACCCCTGAATCTAAAGATGCATTAACTTATGCTGTGGTTGATTTACCCATTAATCGTCGCATACGCTCATTAGTGAATATAGAAGACAAAACACCCGATCGTTATAATGAACTATACAACCTCATTGCAGATGCCTTTATACGTGCTGCTAAACATTTTAATTTAAACAATGGTGCAGTAATCGCTAATGGCTTAGTGCCTATTGTACGAAGTGCTGAAGATGAAAATGTTATCGCAAGTGGTGAATTACTCATGTTAGGCTACAACCCTAATAACACTACAGGTGGTTATACCTGTAAATGGAATTCAGATATATTAGTTGATACTGTTCAATTGATTTTTGTAGCAAGTATAAAAGATAAAACGTCACACGGTTACGGTAAATTTGTTAACCAAATACAACAAGCACTGCGCTCGTTAGCTCAAAGTTTAGATTTTGTAAATGATAAAGAAGAAATGCTGGTTAGACTTCACCAGCACGTAGGTTATTATTTAACGGATAGCTAATTTAATGTAGATAAATTTAACACCTCTCACTCTCTACGGTCATGAAATATCTTCATGACCGTAATGTAAAAACATTAGAATTCAAACTCAATTGCCACCCTAAATACATGGCCTTTACTGCGACTATCAATACCTGTAATAAAACCAAATTCCCATTTTAGTTGTTTTTGTGCGCTAAATCGTTGTAACCCCATAAAAGCAGGCCCTATGCCTAAATAATTTTCACCTGAATATAATTCAATTGCAGGTTGAAATTGTTCAAGGTAGCGATAACGATATTTTAAGCGAAATTCTGTTTCAAATTCACTCTTGAGGGTTTTCCCCCATTCGTAAATAATAAAGGCATTTAACGTTAAGCTTGTACGACCAAATTCTTTTTCGGTCAAAATGCCCGAAGTAACTTCCCAATTTTGATGTTGTTTGTCCTTTTCAATCTCAAAAAGAACACCCCAATCAGCCCAATATTCACCTTGCTCGGTTAACATCCAACGAGCTTCAAGTTCATAAGACGTTAGAGTAAAGTCATTGTATCTATCACGCTCACCCACAAGATAAAACTCCAACATAAGATTCTCGTTAACCGACTGCCCATAAGCTAAACGTTGAGCTAATTTGTTATTTTCACTTTCTCTATGCGAAAACAAGCGCCACTCAATCTCTTGTTCATACGGCAGAACATAGGGATGATAAACTTTATCAACCACTACACCGTCAGCATAAGCGTTTTCCCCCCATGCAACAATAAAGATAAAAATTAAGAGTAAACAACGTGTTAACATGATTTTTCTCCGCAGGTATACAAGCGAATAGTAGTTAGCTTGCTTATCATTACAGGAAGACTAAATGCAATAATGTAAATAATAACTTGTAGTAATGAAGGTGTGCTTTCATAGCCGAATAATACGGTGAGTAATTGCCCAACTTCTGAATCTTCTGTAAGTAAACGGCTGCTATTCCATAAAGCTTGGCTACTCGATAATATATCCACTTGCTGTAAAAGTACGATAGCGTGCATTAATTGACCTAATGAAAATAACAATAAAAAATACTTTGAGGTTTGAAAGTAGAAATTTTGATCAGCAGATTTCAATAAAAAATATAATAGTATTGAAATACTTAAACAAATCCCACCACCTAAAATAATACCTATAAACATGGACTCAACTTGTTGAGCTTGTGTCCAATAATTTGCTAAATAAATGATAAAATGAGAACCATTGATAGAAGTGATGATATAGAAAACAAGAAAACCTAATTGTTTTGTATAATGTTTATCATTAAATAAAAATAGAAATGTGCTAAAAACGTAAATCAATAAGTAGCCAAACGAGAGGAACAGCTCTGCCCCCATACCATCATATGTTTGCGATATATTTTCCAAATTTTTACTAAGAATAAATGTAGTGACGGCTGTAAATATTACGCCTGAAATAAACCATTTTATGTTAATCAATGCTAGTTCTTTTGTTGAAAAGGAAATTAATAACAACGTGGTAATAACAAAAATGGGTAATGCGTTTTGTAAGAATAAAATAACCGTATTAATTAACATGTTGTGCTCCACTCTCTGTAGTTTGAGTCAATGGATTTTTTACTACTACAACTGTTCCACGAGCACTGTGTGGATGGTATTCACCAAAAAATCTGTATTCACCTTCTGGCAGAGGACCAATAAAAATAATAGCTTTTTGATTAGGAAAAATAACTTTTTCCCTATTTAGGCTAAAACTGTCAAACTCTTCAACTGTTTCATCATAATTTGAAATAATAAGTTTAACTTTTGTATTAACTGGAATATCGATTTTAGCGGGATAAAATAAATGATTTTCAATTTTAATATGATATTCAGGACGTTGTTGTGCCATAGCATTGATAGTAAACAGAAGTAATAAACTGCTGATAATGATGCTAGTTAAGCGAGTAAAATAAGCATTAGTCATTGCCAATTTCCTTCTCATTAACATTACCTGGAAATGTCACCACAACCTTTAAGCCTTTTAATGATGCTGACCGTGATAAGGCAATCTCAGCACTATGTAAATCTGCAATATGCTTGACTATGGCTAATCCTAAACCACATCCCATGATAGTTGAATCATGTTGGTCACCACCAACTCGGTAAAATCGGTCGAACACACGTTGATATTCGTTTGACTTTATTCCTGGTCCCGAATCTTCAACAATTAGCATTACTTTATTGCAGATACTTGAGTGCGAAGTGTTACCTTGATCGTTCGCTGTCATATCTCTCTGTTGTTTAACACTTACCCTAATTTCACCGCCATTGGGCGTATACTTATTCGCATTAGAAATCAGGTTAACGGCAAGTAAATTGACTGAAAATTCATGTGCGGACAAAATGATATCATCGCTTTCAAGCGTGATTATTTGATCTTTATCTAAAATATCATTATATAAATCTGAAATCACTTGTTTCAACAATATATTAATATTAAAACAATGACTTGCATTACTAATTTGTATGGGATTTGTTCGATTAAGATTTAATATTTGATCAATAACATGACCCATTCTATCAACACTACTGCTCAAAGCCCGTATTGATTCAAACTTTGCTACTTCTGTAGACGTTAACACAGAATTTTGATTGTTCGATGACCGTTTTACTAAGTCTTGAATGAGATTATGGGTATCAATTTTAAGTACACTTAACGGTGTTTTTAATTCATGAGCTGCATCTGAGGCAAAATGTCGCTCTCGTTGAAATGCGGCAGCTAAACGAGAGAATAATTCATTTAATGTCGCAACAATGTCAGCCAATTCATTATTATGCACGGTAATTTTTAACGGTGAAAAATCATTACTTCTTCTTTTACTAAGCTCTTTGGTTAATTGATGTAATGGTTTTAAGCCTTGTGTAATAATGATAAATATTAATATTGATAAAGCGATTACGGCAATAATCATTGGAGTTACCGCGGCTAAAATTAAAGTTTGTGCTAAAGCAAACTGTGTTCTTAAAGGTTGAGCAACAATAATATATAAATTCGCAAACGTTCCTTGACTAGTCTCCTGTTTTAAAGCGACAGCACGCCAGCGTGTTTGCAGAAAATTAACTTCAAAAAAATCCGTCGCATCTGTTTCTCTAGAGTTGCTATTAGCAATACGATGATCGGGTGCATTATTACTTTTTAATACAAGCTTTTGGTTTTTCCATACTTGAAAAGCAAAACTACTGTGCTGCTTAACTTGTAATGTTTTCTGCTGAGAAGTAGGCACAGAGTGAATAGAGAGTAAAGTGTTTGCAAGATCTAATAATTGATGATCAAACTGTTGCTCAGCTTGAGCCATACTTTTTTTATAACCTTGAATGGCAGCAATAAACGTAATTAATGTTAATACAGAAAATAAAGTTAACACTAGATAACGGCGAATGCTCATAAGTGTACTTTAACCTTTGCTATTATTATTGATAATATAGCCAACTCCGCGAACATTTTGGATAAACTTTTCAGGCAGGTATTTTCTTAATTTATGAATATGTACCTCAACGGCATTACTAAGCACCTCCTCGCCCCAATGATACAGTTTTGACTCTATCGTTTCACGAGACAATATTCGGCCTGCATTTTCCATAAGCGCCTTAAGTACCATAAATTCTTTTTTAGAAAAAATAATTTCGTTTTCTTTACTTGCTTCGAGATCATACAAAAACACTTTATGAGCAAAAGTGTCTAGCTTTACGTCCCCAATCGATATTATCGACGACGTTGCTGTACCTAAACGACGTTCGATAACACGTAGTCGAGCCATTAATTCAGATATTTCAAAAGGTTTTGTTAAGTAATCGTCTGCACCATAATCAAGACCTTTGACTTTGCTTTCAATTGAATCTCGTGCTGTTAAAATAATGACGGGTAAGATAGACTGCTTATCGCGTAGTTTTTTTAGGATTTCAAGTCCACCGATATCTGGTAAACCTAAATCCAGAATAACCATGTCTTGATCAGACGTAGACAACGCATTTAAAGCCAGTTTACCTTGATTAACATGATTAACAACAAACCCTTCATCTTGCAGCGATTTTTGTAATGCAGTTGCAAGTGGCATATCGTCTTCAACTAAAAGTATACGCATATAATCTCCATTTCTCCTTTACATCACCTTCTCGCCCAAAATTTAATCTCTTGGTTCATTAAAAACTCTTCGGCATCACACCCTTGTAATAAAGCAAAGGTTGCAAGTATTCCCGCTTGAATACACTGTGGTGCAACAACAGTAATCGAACGCGGTGCTTTTGAAATAGGCCAACCAGTTTTAGCATTGAGTATATGCCCATAACGTTTACCTTTGTGAATTAAAAAACGTTTTGAATCACCGCTGGTAGCAAGTGCACCTGATTTAAGTGAAACAATCATATCAATAGTTTTTTCATGACCATTAACAAGATCACTATCGATGTCTGGTGGCTCTATCGCCACTTGCCATGTTTCATTATTAAGCCTAGCACCCGTTACAGCCAAATCGCCACCTAGATTAACTAATACCGGTTGATTGGTTAATTCTTTAGCTACAATAATACCACGGTCAACCGCGTATTCTTTACCAATACCACCAAAGTCTATTTCCATTCCTTTCGCTAAGGTTATTTGCTTGGGATCAAAATTTATTTTATTCCAACCTACATTTAACAAGGTTGTATTAATTTGTGCTGCAGAGGGAAAGTTTGTCTTTGAGTTATACTGAGATTGAAAAGACCAAACCTTACGTAACACACCCGAGGTTATGTCAAAAAGCCCATCACTCAGCTGATAACATTGATCAGCAAAACTTAAAAGTTGGAAAGTCTCATCGTCTATTACGACAGATTGACCCGCATTATTATTTATTGCACTACAAAGACTATTTTGATCATAACGGCTATATTTATCTTCAATACGCCAAACTTCAGCCGACACGAGTTTACCCAATTTTACGGCGAGCTCTTCTTCCGATGTTTGTATAATAACTTCACAAGGACTCGCCATAGCATTAAATTTAAGGCTATAGCTGTCTTTGTTTTTTTCTAAGTTAACTGTTCTGGTATTTTTCAATTAAGACTCTAGTTAAACACAGGTGCAAATTTTTAATCACATTCTACAGCAGGGATTAATCAATCAACACTAAAATGAATAAGTTACTTGCCCTATAATAGCATCAACCGTTGGATAAAGTTCAACATCATTTAATACACCTGGTTCATCAAAACCTGCATTTGTCGGTGTTTGTCGGTAATACTCTAATCGAAATGATAATTCATGACCATTATTAACCAACATACCGTATTTGAATCCAACCGTTATCGCTGTCATTTCACCTATTCGATAATCAGCACTCGCAAAAGCAGGTAATGCTTCATCGTCTGTAATAAAAGGTCGGTAAAAATCAGCAGCACTTTGTTGGTAAATTCTTAAATGTGGTTGTATGTAACTTTCTTTACCAAAACCATCCCCTAATGGAATTCTAAAACGCGAGTCAATTGTATGAGAAGTTATTTCCCAATCATCCCACATATATCGATAAGACACATCTAATACTGAGGAATCAAAATGATAAAGGGATTGTGCAAACACACTTTGTTTAACACGTGAGTCAGGCCGTGACTCGTATAAATAATCTTGCGTTTTTCCAGTATTATTAACGACAGATAATATTTTAAAAGGATCAGTTAAGTAACCATCAACCATTGAGTAAGAATAATTAAACTGCATTAACATTCTACGATTAATCACTTGGGTGAAACCAAGTAATATATCTGTTGTCGTTTTATCATCTTCACTACCGATTCGAGTTTGTGCAAAACTGTCATCCCATGTAGATGCGTCACTATTCCCAATTAACATAGAAGTCAAAGGATTAGGAATTCCCCCTTCTGGTGTAAAAGTATCTTGAAAATAACTAAAGCCTGCTGAAAATGTAGAATTTTTACGGTCAAAGTCAACGGCAATATTTCCATTTATACCTAAAGATAAATAATCATATTCTTTAGATAGGTGAAATCCACCACTCACCGTATAATCAGGCGCTAAAGGTTGGGTCCACTGACCATTAAGTTGTACACGGGTATCATGAAAAGTATCATCAAGTGGTGTGTCACCTGCCGCAATATCATATTGACCGTTACCTGAAGGACGTGTGAAAGTTTGAACAGTAGGTTGAGCTACAGCACCATTTGCTGATGCACCTGTTAACGTATCGATTGTTAATTTAAGATTCAATACTTCATCATTATCAAACGTCTTTTTAGCATTTAAAATCGCTTCACCTGCGCTCACTCTGTCTACTTCACTGTAAAACAAAAACGCGCTGTCAAATTCCCATGAACTATCCTGAGCACTTGACGTTGAAGAAGATTCAGCTTGCGCTAAACTACTTGTTCCTAACAGTGCTACGGTAGCAACGGTTAATGCTGATTTGATATTTATTTTATCTATTTTACTTTTCATATTATGCTTACCAATTATTTATTCTTAGGGTAACTTCTAAAACATGACGACAGAACGAGTGACTTTAATTACAACCACATCCACCACCGCCAAACCCCTTTCCACCACTTGATGCTTCTTTACTGAAATAAATATGATCATCAAGGGCAGCGTCAATAGGCTCTGCACTTAAAGACATTTCATCTTTTGCTAATAAGTCACGTTCCCATGGTTCTACACCTAAACTAGAACAGCCTGACATTGCAACCAGCGTTGAAATGAGTAACATGCGTTGGATTTTTGTTTTCATCATTTAGTTCACCCGTTTATTTCACTCGTTGTGAGTGGTTAATAATTCTTCTATTTCTTGTTCATAAGTTGAAATTTTGTTCGTAAAGAAACCCGTATGTCGTGATTTTATCTTACCATCACGGCCAATTAGCATACTGCTTGGCATACCTTGTATTTTAAAATGTTTAGCTATTTTTCCTTTAGGATCATAAATAACAGCAAAATTTGCAGGTGTTTCTAAAAGAAATTTATTGGCTAAATTTTTATCCGCATCTAAATTGATACTGATAATAGTAAAGCCTTGCGATTGATATTGACTTTGTATTTTATTCATCCAAGGAAAAGACTTTCGACAAGGCCCACACCACGATGCCCAAAAATCAATATATACGACCTCGCCCCTATGTTTAATCAACGCTTGCTCTAACTCTGCTTTGCTATTCAACATTTCTTGTGAATTAACATGTGAACTATTTGTTAACAATACAAGAAGTATAAAAACGCCAAGATATAGTTGTTTTAATGAATGTTTCAATGTGCTGCTCGATATATAAAGTTTAATCATTTCATCATTAAAGCATATCTTAGTATTGCTTTCTTAAAGAATACTTAAGAATGCAAAATTTTTATCTATTGCTCTAAAATTCGGCTAATAATGGTAAATATTCAATTAATTTAGTAATTATTCAGATTATTGTTGCTTTTTTTTGTCGAACTGGCACAGTGTCACTCAGCGATTAGTGTTGTTGCACTAATCCTCTCACAATTTGACTTACTATTAATTAAAGGAGTAGCGCTTCAATGTGTTCGATCTTTGGTATATTAGATATAAAAACAGGTGCTGATGCACTTCGTCCAAAAGCTTTAGAATGTTCTCGTCTTCTTCGTCACCGTGGCCCTGATTGGTCAGGAATATATAATAATGAACATGCTATTTTAGTGCATGAACGTTTATCTATTGTTGATACTGAGCATGGCGCTCAACCACTATATAACGAGAATAAAACCCACGTTTTAGCCGTCAATGGTGAGATCTATAATCATAAAACGCTTGCAAGTGAATTAACGGTAGATTACGAATTTCAAACAGCGTCTGACTGTGAAGTAATTCTTCCTTTATATAAAGAGCATGGCGTTAACTTTGTTGATAAATTACAAGGTATGTTCGCGTTTATTATTTATGATGAAACAAATAACTCTTACTTAATTGCGCGTGATCATATTGGTATTATTCCTTTATACACAGGTTATGATGCTGACGGTAACTTCTATGTTGCTTCTGAAATGAAAGCGTTAATGCCTGTATGTAAAACGGTTAGTGAATTTCCTCCAGGTCATATTTTTGATAGTAATGTTGGCGAATTACAACGTTATTATAAACGTAACTGGCAAAAGTATGACGCAATAAAAGACAATACAACCAGTAAAACTAAAATTCGCGAAGCACTAGAAGAATCAGTAAAAAGCCATTTAATGACTGATGTACCTTACGGTGTGTTACTTTCAGGTGGGTTAGATTCATCATTAATTTCTGCTATTACGCAAAAATTTGCTGCTCGTCGTATTGAAGAAAATGATTTAAGTGAGGCTTGGTGGCCTAAGGTACACTCATTTGCCTGTGGTTTAGAAGGTTCTCCCGATCTTGTTGCTGCGCAAACCGTTGCTGACAGTATTGGCACTATTCATCACAGTGTTATTTTTACTGAGCAAGAAGGTATTGATGCGCTAAAAGAAGTGATTTATCACCTTGAAACATACGATGTAACCACCATTCGTGCCTCAACTCCAATGTACCTAATGGCTCGTAAAATCAAAGCCATGGGCATTAAAATGGTATTGTCTGGCGAAGGTGCTGACGAAATTTTTGGTGGCTATTTATATTTCCATAAAGCGCCTAACGCACAAGAATTTCATGAAGAACTTAACCGTAAACTTGACCGTCTTCACAAATTTGATTGTTTGCGTGCCAATAAATCAATGTCTGCTTGGGGTATTGAAGCGCGTGTTCCATTCTTAGATAAACACTTTATGGATGTTGCTATGCGCATCAACCCTGAAGATAAAATGTGTGGGAATGGCAAAATGGAAAAAGCCATTTTACGTTCTGCTTTTGAAGGCTATTTACCAAAAGAAATTTTATGGCGTCAAAAAGAGCAATTTTCTGACGGTGTTGGTTACTCTTGGATTGATGGTTTAAAAGATTATGTAGAATCACAAGTTACCGATCAACAATTGGAAAGTGCTGCATTCAAGTTTCCTGTTAATACACCAGACAGTAAAGAAGCCTATTTTTATCGTTGTGTTTTCGAAGAAAAATACCCGCTACCTTCTGCTGCTGATTGTGTTATTGGTGGTAAATCTGTTGCTTGTAGTACACAAGAAGCACTAGCGTGGGATGAAAGCTTTAGCAATAATGCTGATCCTTCTGGTCGTGCGGTGTTAAGTGTGCATAATGAAAGTTATTAACAGTTTTATTTTAGCTTAAATAAAGCAATAAAATCTAATAGATCAGACCATATCTAGACTAAACTAGGTTGTTTCATTAACAAAACAGCCTAGTTTTTACTTCTTTTCTATACCTCACAAGCATTATTGCACCATCAAAATTTAAAAAAACTATTATTTAATCAATAAATAATAATACAAATGTGAATAAATATATTTGTTATGCCCCGAATAACATACTAAAATCCATTTCGCTCAACAGGTAGACATTAATTTTTAAATACTGGCTAAAGACTGTAAAAGAGGGTTATCTATTGTTTTTTGAAGGCGCTGAAAAAAAGGCTCAGATCCAAATTGATATTCAAAAAATATCATTATTAAATGACGTTAACGATCAATTCTGGCAAGCACTTGTTCAATGTTGTAATGCTCAAATACTTTCTTCAATAAATAATGCGCAATGCAAAGCGTTTTTACTGTCTGAATCCAGTTTATTTGTTTGGCATGATAGGCTACTGATTTTAACTTGTGGTGAAACTCAACTTGTGAATTCAATTGAATACTTCATACAACACATTGGTAAAGATACAATACAGCAACTTACCTATCAACGAAAAAACGAATATTTTGCGCATGCGCAACCAAGTTGTTTTAATGATGATGTAAAACTATTATCACAATACCTTAACGGTAGTGTTTATCGTTTTGGTGAACTTGACGGGCACCATAATTATTTATTTAATTACGACAAAAATTTTAATGCAAATCCTGAGGATAAATCTTATGAATTCCTTGCTTATCAAATAAGTGAGAAAGCTTCTGCCCTGTTAACAACCTCTGGAATTTCTGCGAAAAAAATAAGACAGTTTTTATCCTTGGAAACAATATTACCTGACTTTACAATTGATGATTTTGTTTTTAAACCCTATGGTTATTCACTCAATGCAATTAAAGATGATAAATATTTAACCGTTCATATAACACCTCAAGCAAACAGCAGTTATATCAGCTTTGAATCTAATATTGACTTAATTGCCTTTGCACCACTTTTTATTGATATTTTACAGCCTTTATCGTTTGATATTCTTAGTTTTAATGAATTTGAATTTTCAGAGAAAACATCGGCCTATCGAAAGACGAATTATGTGAGTAAAACATTAGTAAAAACGACACTTTCTAATGGATATAAAATAAATTTTGCAAATTTTATACTACCGCAAGTAACTTTTATTGAACCAATAGTATTAACACTTGAGAGCGAGGGAATTATCGGGAATAAAACCTTATAATCCCCAGCAATATGGAAAGTAATAAATAAAAATTAGAGTTAGTTTAACTATAAACCATTAACTATGGCTTTTATCAACGGTGGACCTTGATAAATAAAACCAGTATATATTTGAACTAAACTAGCACCAGCCGCTAATTTCTCATTGGCATCATTACTTGAAGCAATACCACCAACACCAATAATTGGAAGTTTATTATCAAGTGCTTTAGCTAATATACGAATGACCGTTGTGCTTTTTTCTTTAACTGGCGCACCACTTAAGCCACCTTGTTCGTTTCCGTGTTCAAGTTGTTCCACGCCTTCACGAGATAAGGTAGTATTGGTAGCAATAACACCGTCAATCTCATTTTCTAAAAGGCATTGCGCTATAGAAAGCACTTCTTCTTCTGTTAAATCTGGCGCTATTTTAACGGCAATAGGTACATATTTGTTATATTGTTTCGCAAGCGCTTTTTGTTCTATTTTTAGTGCCGATAATAATTCATTTAACGCGTTGCCATATTGTAATGCTCTCAAACCTGGCGTGTTTGGGGAAGATATATTCACAGTGATATACGTAGCAAAGTCATAAACCTTACGCATACAGTGTATATAATCATCTTTCGCGTTTTCTTCTGGCGTGTCTTTATTTTTACCAATGTTAATACCAAGCACACCAGTAAACTTAGCTGATCTTACTTGTGAGATAAGGTAATCAACCCCTTTATTGTTAAAACCCATGCGATTAATAATAGCGTTCGCTTGTGGTAGTCTAAAGATACGTGGTTTATCATTACCAGGTTGTGGGCGAGGTGTGACGGTACCAACTTCAATAAAACCAAACCCCATCGCATCAAAGGCATCAATGCATTCGCCATTTTTATCTAACCCTGCAGCTAAACCTAATGGATTAGGAAATTCAATCCCCATAACCTTAACTGGCTTATTAGCTACACGTTGCTTATAAAAAGCGTTTAAAGGTGATGAACCTGTACTTTTCAGTCCTTTAATAGTCAATTCATGAATAGTTTCTGCATCAAATTTAAATAATACTTTACGGATAGCTGGATAAAACATAAAACCTCAAACTCAAGTTAGTTAGTTAGTTAGTTAGTTAGTTAGTTAGTTAGTTAGTTAGTTAGTTAGGTGTAGCGTAGGAATAAAAAATCCCCGTCTGACTTAATTACATTTACCTAAAGTAAAGAATTTAGTCGCGCGAGGATTTTATCAGCTTACGGATTTTATATAAATTGCTTTTATGGCAAAAGATTAACTTTCTTTAATTAACCTCTGACAGTTTAAGCTTAGCAACATTAATTCACGTAAAGCAACGGAGAATTTAGCAAATTCATGGGTTTGCCCTACTTTAAAATCAGACAGTAAATGTTTCCAGCGTTCTAACGGTTGTGAATTTGTCTCAACCCAAGTATCAAGCATGTTATCAATGTCTTCTTCTTTCGCTGTACAATCACAATGTAAAACCACTGACGTCAATGAACGTTGCTGCCAATCTAACTCTTCTCTAAAAGATGCTCTAGCGAGTGCTTGCCAATGATTTCCTACTGGTTGACGAGTAATTTGATCTAAGAACCAATGTAACTCTAATCGAACACCTAGCTTAAAGTATAAATTAGCAACTAATTCTACGTCCCTACCATCTTCTGCTGCGATTTCGGTAATATCCAATGCAGAAAAAATAGTGCTTAACTGTGAAATACGTACCGCAATGTCTGTTGGTACACCAGCGGCAATCAAATCACCTTCTACACGTTTTAGCTCTTTGGCTTCACGATCAATAATAAAGCTATTTAGTTTTTCCGACATAATTGCAAATGTTGGTTTAAACAGCGCAATTGATTGCGTTATTGATAATGACTTATTACGATGACGTAAGAACCAACGTGTTGCACGTCTTACAGTTCTACGATATTGGAATAACATTTCAGTTTGAATAGCAGTCGGAATTTTATTATTCAATACTTCTATTTTCTTCCAAAATTCTTCAAGTTCAAAAACAGCACAAGCCATGGTATAACTGTTTGCTATTTCAATAACCGTAGCACCTGTTTCTTCCCTCATACGATTAACAAAGTTAAAGCCCATGTCATTGCCAATTTTATTTGCGAGTTTTGTCGCTATAATTTCAGCTCTAAGCGGGTGTTGCTGCATTTGTTCTTGGTATTTATCTTGTAACAGTTGCGGGAATGCATTAATCAATAATTGATTATGATACGGATTATCCGTTATTTCTGGATGAACAAGATCTTCTTTTAGCACCATTTTGCTATAAGCAAGCAACACGGATAACTCAGGGCGAGTTAAACCAATATTTTTAGACAGTCTATGCGCAATTTCTTCTTCATCAGGTATAAATTCTAATGCTCTATCAAGTTTACCTGTTCGTTCTAACTCTTGAATAAATCGCACTTGCTCTTTTAATTGATTAACACCACGCATGGCTGTAATTGAGAGTGAATGTGTTTGTCGATAACAATCTTCAATCACTAAATCGCCCACAGCATCCGTCATATCATAAAGCAGCTTATTACGCTGTTTAACCGTTAAGTCACCATTTTGTACTAAGCTATTCAGTAATATTTTAATATTAACTTCATTATCACTACAATCAACACCACCTGCATTATCAATAGCATCAGTATTAATGCGGCCACCTTTCGCTGCAAATTCAATGCGTCCAAGTTGAGTAAAGCCTAAATTTCCGCCCTCACCTACCACTTTAGCTTGTAGCTCACACCCATTAATTCTTAAGGCATCATTTGCTCTATCACCTACTTCTAGGTGCGTTTCTTTTGAGCTTTTCACGTATGTGCCTATACCGCCATTCCATAGCAAATCAACTTCCATACATAAGATAGCCTGAATTAAATCATTAGGCGACAAGCTCTGTTTTTGTGTGCCCAACATTTTTTTGATTTGTGGCGTTAATGCTATTGATTTAACATGACGGCTAAAGATACCACCACCAGCAGAAATTAATTTTTTATTATAGTCTTCCCAACTACAGCCAGGCAAGTTGAACAAACGTTCACGTTCTGCATGAGATTTTGCTGAATCAGGCGTTGGGTCGATAAATATATGCATATGGTTAAAGGCAGCTTGCAAGCAAATATGTTTAGACAACAGCATACCGTTACCAAACACATCACCCGCCATATCACCAATAGCAATACAGGTAAAATCAGTGCTTTGACAATCAATATCCATTTCTCTAAAGTGACGTTTAACAGACTCCCAAGCACCACGAGCAGTAATACCCATTGCCTTGTGATCATAACCAACACTACCACCTGAAGCGAATGCATCACCTAACCAGAAGTTATATTCATCAGATATACCATTAGCGACATCTGAAAATGTTGCCGTTCCTTTATCTGCGGCAACCACTAAATAGGCATCATCTTCATCAAGGCGCACTACATCAACTGGTGGTACTATTTCACCATTTACAATATTGTCGGTAATATCAAGCAACGCGCGAATAAACGTACGGTAGCATTCTTTTCCTGCTTCAAATATTTCTTGGCGTGTACCATTAGGCAATTGTTTACAGACAAAGCCACCTTTTGCACCAACGGGTACAATAACACTGTTTTTGACTTGTTGTGCTTTAACTAACCCTAACACTTCTGTACGGAAGTCTTCTCGTCTGTCAGACCAACGTAAACCACCGCGCGCAACTTTGCCACCGCGTAAATGTACCCCTTCAACTTGAGGTGAATACACAAAAATTTCAAATTTAGGTACGGGTTGTGGCATTTCACTTATTTTTGAAGGCGTGAGTTTAAATGATATATAAGGTTTCTCACCCATTAGTTTATCTACTTGGAAGTAGTTAGTTCTAATCGTGGCTAAAATCATTTCAACAAAGCGTCTAATAATTCGATCATCGTCTAGGTTAGCCACATTATCTAATGAACTTTCTATGGTTTCTAAAAGTTTTGTATGTGCTTTTTCTTTCGCACTTTTACTTGATGTATTGCTTGGATCAAACCGTCCAATAAATAAGTTAATTAATAACTGTGCAATATCAGGATAGCGAGCAAAGGCATCTTCAATATAGCTTTGACTAAAACGACCGCCTATTTGACGTTCATATTTGGCAAAAGCACGTAAAATTGAAACACTTCGTCCTTCTAACCCTGCCCCTAAAATAAGACGATTAAAACCATCATCTTCAAGATCGCCTTGCCATACTTTAGCAAAGGCTTCTTGGAAAAGCGTTTGCACGGTATAAATATCAAAAGCATTATCACCGTTTAACAGCATTGAAAAATCTAATATCCAGAAGGTTTCACCATCTGAGGTTTTAATTGCATAGGGGCTTTCGCCAATAACACGCAAACCAAAATTCTCTAACATGGGTAAAATGTCAGACAGATGGATGGGATCACCTTTATGAAAAAGTTTTAACTTAACAAAACGGCTTCCTGCTTTTTCTTCAACAGGCTGATAAAATAACATTTCTAAACTGTCTGAAAAACTTACCCTTTCAAGTTTTTCAATATCAACAATAGCAGAGCCCGGTAAAGCTTCATCTTTATAAGATTGTGGAAACTTAATGTATTTACTGCATAAAGCTTTAGCGGCTACTTCACCTTTATTCTCAGCAAGTGCGCTGGCTAATTTATCATCCCAGTTACGTGCAGCTTCGTTTAAATTCTTCTCAATTTCTTTCACATCAATATCTGCTTTTGTTGATTTAACTTTAACAATGTAATGCGTTCTCGCTTGCACTGATTCAGAAAAATAAGTGGTAAATTCAACTTCTTCATCACTACCAAAGGCTTCTTGTAGTAAAAGCTGAGTTTCGATACGTAATTTAGTGGTGTAACGCTCACGCGGCACATAAACCATGCAAGAATAAAAACGGTCAAACGCATCTCGTCTTACAAATAAACCACAATAGTCACGTTCTTGCATTTGGAAAATGCCTAATACGTTTTGCAATAATTCTACAACATTACTTTGCAATATTTCGTCACGTGGGAAAGTCTCTAAAATATTAATGAGCGTTTTGTATGCATGCGTGCCTTGAGCAAAACCTGAAGAATCACACACTTGTTGTACTTTAGATTTAATTAGCGGTAAATCCAAAGCGCTGCTTGTATAATAAGAAGAGCCGAACAAGCCAATAAAGCGCTCTTCGCCAATAACATTACCTTTATCATCAAAACGTTTTACACCTATATAATCTAATTGCACAGGTCTATGCACTCGTGAACGAGAATTAGTTTTGGTTAAAATAAGGTGGTTACTGCCTAAAGCAACTTCACGACCTGAAGCACTTAGCGTAGAAATTAACCTGCTCTTAACCGTGCTAGAATTTTTTAACAAACCAAGACTAGAATCAAGCTTCGCTTTAAGTTTAATATCCCCTTTTACCGCTTCAACATCATAAGAACGATACCCCATTAATGTGAAATTATTGTTAGCAAGCCAGGTTAAAAACTCTATTGTGTCTGCTTTTGCTTGTTTGTCACCAGGTAGTTTGCCTTTGGTCACTTCTGCAATCGTGTTATTGAGTTGATCAAGCATAGGTTGCCAATCATTCACGGTTAAAGTGATGTCTTCTACAACACTAAGCAACTCTGCTTTAATACTGTCAAGTTCCTGCTGACTAGACTGGCGATCTATTTCTATAAAAAAGACGGTTTCTTGTGAAGTCGCTTTGATTTTTTTATCAATATTAGACGCCATTTCAACAATATTTTTATCTTCATCTCTTACAATTTTTAAAGGCGCATTAAGCATAAGATGAGGAGATAGGCCTAAACGATTTAACGCAATTCGTATAGAATCAACTAAAAAAGGCATATCTTTAACGATCACTTCGATAGTGGTATGGCTTGATTTCCAACCATTTTTACTTACCGAAGGGTTAAAAACATGAATAACAGGTTCATTATCTGTGTGCTCATTAAATGCGCTCCACAAACTTAATGTTGCACCATACATATCACTCTCATTGCGTTCGGTTAAATCAAGCGACGAGATATTTTTATATAAAAGAGATGCAAATTGAGCAACTAAATCAGCTGATTCAGTCGGTACTTTTTTCTTGATCAATTGTGCTACGTTTTTGAGTATAACGGAGGGAGAACCATTCACTAACGCCATGCTATTTTCCTTTGCTATTTTTATACAGAAATAAAAAAAAGCTTGTAATAATTAAAATGAAATATTTTTATTGTTTTAATAATGAGTAAAGAATCACTATTTATAACCACTATGTTCGGAATCACCTAAAACCATAAGTAAAACCTTTTATAGTATAGTACAGATTTTATGAGTAAATTTAAGGTATTGCGAGAATTATTTTTACTTAACTACGAAAATAATTGTAGTTAAGCAGGGCTTGTTTTTACGGAAATTCTTGTTTATTCATATATGGTAAATAATAATGCTTATTCAACACCGTTTATTGTTTAAATATTCAAATATTTCATAAATACAGTAGATAAATAATTTTATAATTTATTACAATTATTTTTAACCATTTAGCTTTTATTATGGCGAATAGACTAAAAAGCCCTTAACTCGAAAAATTAAGGGCTTTTTAAATGTTAGTTTTTCTTTAAATTAACAAATTTGCATATCAATTTTTCTTATTCGGCCATAAAAATGCAGCTAAAGCTGGAAGTACAATAATAGCGGCCAACATATTTACTAAAAACATAAAGGTTAATAAGATGCCCATATCTACTTGAAATTTCAACGCTGAAAAGAACCAAGTAGACACACCAATTGCAAGTGTAACTCCTGTAATCAGTACCGCACTGCCACGCTCTTTCAATGCAGCAAGATACGCATCATGAACATTAGCACCATTTTTAAGTTCGCTGCTCATTGTTGATAAAATATAGATACCATAATCAACCCCAATACCAACACCTAATGCAATTACAGGTAGCGTTGACACTGTTAAACCAATATCAAGTACGGTCATTAGCCACTGGGCTAATGTTGAAACAATATATAATGGTAAAACAACCACAACGGTTGCTCTAACACTTCTAAAACTCAATAAGCATAATACAATTACAGCACCGTAAACATACAACATCATCGGTAATTGCGCTTCTGCTACGGCTTCATTAGTCGCCGCCATAACACCAACAGGCCCTGATGCTAATTTAAATTGTAATTGTTCACTGCCCAATTCATTAGACGCAACTTTTACTTCTTCAACAACTCGTTCAATAGTATCCGCTTTATGGTCTTCTAAAAACAGAATAACAGGCATAACACTACAATCTCTGTTTAGTAAACCACTCGAAGACGGGATACGAGCAATTGATTGCACTAAAGTTTGCTTGTTACGGGGAATTACTCGCCAATTGGGATTACCTTCGTTATAACCCGCATTAACAACCTTAGAAATAGAGGCTAAACTAACAGCTGATTGCACACCGGGTACGTTTTCCATACGCCATTGGAATCGATCAATAGTATCCATGGTTTCATAATAGGTACAAGCGTCAGGAGTCGATTCAATAATTACCGACATATAATCAACACTAATGGCATAGCGATTAGTAATTAAAAACGTGTCTTGATTATATCGTGACGACTCATGCAAAGCAGGTGCCCCTGCGTGTAATTCTCCAATTTTTAAATTTTGTGAATTTAAAAAACCAGCAGCATAAATAATAACGGTGAAGAATAAAATGATGAAAGCAGGTTTTTTGGTAGCGAAACTAGCCATAAAACGCCAAATACCACTACCTTCACTAATATTACCAGCATGATTTTTTCTGTCTTTAGGTGTAATGGTTAAATAAGAAACCAGTAGTGGTAACAAAATTAAATTGGTTAAAATAATCATTGCCACACCTAATGACGCAGTAACAGCAAGCTCTTTAATAATGCCAATATCAATTGACAATAAAGTCATAAAACCAACGGTATCTGACAATAAGGCAATACCCCCAGGGATTAATAGCGCTCTAAAGCTTGCTTGTGCAGCCGCTTGACTTGAAACCCCTAAACTCACTTGTTTCACAACAGAGTTGATCATTTGTACGCCATGACTAACACCGATAGCAAAAACTAAAAACGGGACTAAGATTGACATAGGATCTAAGCCAAAACCAAGGGTAGACAACATACCCATTTGCCAAATAACAGCGACTAAAGAACATAAAATAGGCAGTAAAGTTAGACTAATAGAATGGCAAAAAAAGTAAACCATAATAGCTGTAATCACTATGGCTATAAGAAAGAAAGTAACGACTCCTTTCGCCCCTTCTGCAACATCTCCAACCATTTTAGAAAAACCAATAATATGAACCGTTATATTATCTTTTTCAAATGACTGGCGAACATCTTCTTCAAGTTGTGCGGCTATAATAAGGGTATCAAGTTTCTCCCCTGTGTCTGGATTAAAATCTAACAATGAAGCTTTAACCATGGCACAACTGTAATCATCAGCAACAATACTGCCGACAATTCCTGCTTTTTCAATATTAGCTTTTACCGTTGCTAAACCATGCTCATTTGGTTGAAAATCTGCTGGAATAACTGGACCACCCGCAAAACCATCTTCTACTACTTCCACAAAGCGAGTACTTGGTGAGTACAAAGATTTCACTTGAATTCGGTCAACACCTGGAATAAAAAATAATTTGTCATGCACTCCTTTTAATGCGCCGAAAAACTCGGGATTAAAAATGTCACCATCACTATTACAAACAGAAATTAAAATGTTATTGGCACCACCAAAATTTTCCCTATGTTTTAAATAGGTTTTCATATAACTGTGGTTAAGGGGGATGTTTTTAGTAAATGAGGCACCTAGCTTAATTTGTGATGCCTGAAACAATAAAAATGCACTGGCAAGTACAAACAACATCAATACTAAAAATTTATGACGAAACAGACCTACTTCTAAACGGTTTGCGAGAGAGATTTTCATAATATTTTGCGATCCAAATTCTTATGGTTTACGTTTTGATCCAATGTAATCCTAACTTTAGGATAATTTAGATATAATTGTGAGACTAATTTATAAAGAAATTATCTTTATGCCTACATCTGATACTGTCACTAATTGTTGCTTGAACCAAACACCTGCAATTAATGCCTTTCCATCTTTTTGCATTCTCAAACGATAAGTTTGACCATCATCAAGACTTTCAAGTAAAACACCGTTATTAGCTAATAAAAAAATGCGTTCGTCATCACTTAGTACAATATCATTTATAAGCGCTGTTGCATTTGTTTCTCGTGGCTCCCATGGTTTACCATTATTCAAGCTTCTAAAAACATGACCACGTAAACCAGCAATAAGTAAATTACCTTGATGTGTTCTTGAAATATCAAAAAATGAACCTTGATAAATACTATCGAATGGCATCCAGTTTTTACCAAAATCATTACTTTTAGCGATCAAACCAATCTCGCCAACCATATATAAGGTTCTTCCATCTAAAGCTAGGCGATTAAAATGAGGCAAAATAGATGAAGCTTCATCTAAATAAGCGTCTTCATCTTCTTGCTTTAACTCAGCTAAATATTGTGCATCGTCAGGTAAAAGTATTTCACTATGAAATTCATTTTGCCATGTTTTTCCGCCATCATTTGTACGAAAAGTTTGTCCGTAAGCGCCAATAGCAAGCCCTTCTGTTGGTGATTTAAAAACAATATCAAACAGTGGCTTTTCTAATGCTGGTATGTGTTGTTGTATTTGCCATGTTAAACCACCATCAGTTGAGTTTAATATCGTTGCATCATGGCCTACAGCCCAGCCAAGATAGTCGTTCAAAAAAAACACACTCGTCAAGGTTGTTTGTAATGGAACATCAGCTTGCTGCCAGTTCACCGCATCTGATGATAAAATAATATGACCACGCTCACCAACCGCAACAAGCTTGTCTTGTCCAACTTTAGTGATATCTAATAATAAGGATTTACTCGCTAGACGCGCTTTAACTGACGGATTAATACTAGCTGAGTTATTTACTTTTGAAGGCAACTCGCTAGCAAAGCTAAACTGGCCTAACGTACATAAAAGTAAAATAATTGAAAGTGGGAAAGAAACAAAACGCATTGTTGAAATTCTCGACATTAATGACAAAAAAAGTACAAAAAAACAATCACAATAATAAAGTAAATAGAAAAGCTAAGAACAAAAACGGCTGGCATCAGCCAGCCGTTTCAACATACAAAGTAGTTATCTTCTACCTTCTCGTCTTAATGCTGATGGAGTGAAATCATCATCTTTTAACTTCACAGAAAAATCATACATTTTAGCTTCATTATCTAAGCCCATAGCAATGTAACGTCTAGACTGAAAGTCATGATAAACCTCAAGTGTAGACCATTGTGTAGGAACTTCATAATAATTTAAGCCATGTGCAACAGCAACGCGATATAATTCATCACGGTCATCATAAATATCAGAAATAGCTACTTGCCAACTATCTTCATCAATATAGAAAACACGTTTTTTATAGATATGCCGCGTATTTTCTTTCAAATTAGCTTCAACCACCCAAACACGGTGTTTTTCGTAACGAACTAAGTCTGGGTTAATATGACCCGGTTGAATAATATCCTCATACTTCACTTTGTCGCTATGTAAACGGTAATCATTGTACGGAATAAGCAACTCTTGCTTACCTTTTAATGTCCAATTATATCGGTTTGGTGCGCCGTTATACATATCAAAATCATCAGTTAATCGTAACCCATCTGATGCACTACCAGGGGCGTCATAAGCAACATTTGGCGCACGTCTTACACGACGTTGGCCTGTGTTATATGTCCATGCTTGACGAGGTGTTTTGATTTGATCCATTGTTTCATGAACTAATAAAGCCGTTCCAGCTAAACGTGCTGGTTCTGTGACTTTTTGCTTAAACTTAAATAAAACATTAGTTTTTTCAAGTTCTGCAGGTGTGGTACCTTCAACGTCATAAGGAAGTAATAATTGCTCATCAAAACCTACGTAGGTAAAATCTCCAGAAGCCGTTGGAGCCGTCTGACCGCCTTCCCTAACAATCGCTTCTCCACGATAACGTACTATGTGGTTCCAAATAGCTTCCAATCCATTTTCAGGAATAGGAAAAGGAATACCTACTGCAGCATTTTTAATGCCGTTTCCTTCTTCGACAAGCTCTGCTCTAGTCGAATTAACTTTAACCGCTTTATAAACATGTTCAGGAAATGACGCACTTCTACGTGTTTGATAAACATTCATTCTGAATGTTTCAGGGTAAGTTTCAAATAATTTGATTTGTCCTGGAGTTAGTAAGTCTTTGTACTCTTGAACATTTTTAGCTGATATAGAATATTTTATTTTATCATTTGGATAGGGGTCTAAATGATGATCACCAACATTGTAACCAGCAGGAGCTTTTGTGATACCACCTGTCCACTCAGGAATTGATCCGTCTTTATTCGCCGCCTGTACAGCACCCATAGGTGTTAATTCTTTACCTAATTTAGCTGCATCTTCAGCTGAAATTTTGGCCATCGCAACATTTGAGGTAAGAGCAACTGTTACAGCTAATAATATCGTACTTTTCTTCATTTTTATTTGATTGAAGTTATAAGTCTTAAAAATATGATTTTTCATCGTCGTTGCCTTTTCTTAAATTGAATAACTAATACTTAAAGATACATAATCACGATCTTCAATCTGGTTAGTTGTACCCACACCATCGAAGAAGCTATTGTAGTTTATTTCAGCTTTCCACCTGCTTTGATAGTCCATAGTCACTCCCAGAGCCACCGATTTTCTGTCTTCAACAAACAAGAATAATGGATCTGGCGTAATACCTTTAACATCATGAGAGAAAACTACACGAGGACTCATGTTGATACCTGAGAACACATTTGAATAATCTAATTTAGCAACTATTCTATAACCCCAAGCGAATTCAGTTGGGAATGGGTTTGTTTCAATACCATCTTGTAAACCTTTTTCTAAACCTGGTGCAGCTGCAACACCACCATTTCTAGCCGTTCCAGGCCCATTTAGGCGAAGTACATCTTCATCAGGCATATCATTGATATTAATACCACCAATTTCTAACACACCTGCAAACTGGCTTGCCCCAAGCATAGGACCAAACAAATGAGTTATGGTCATTTGCGCCTGTACTGTATCTGACAAAATAAAGCCATCGGCATTTACACCTGACCCAAAAGGTTGTCCTGTAGTAACATCATAATGTTGAGAAATATTATTTAAATCATCTCTAAGACCTGCGTTATATAACTGTTGAGGCATAGCAGCAAAGAGTAATTCAACATCATCAATTTGTAAGGGTTCATCTTGACGATAACTGACTTCACCTGCAACAGCCGTATTACCTAAAGTAGTATTAAAACTTAGCGCATACATTTTAATATCTTCTGGGTATTGTAATTTTACTTGTGAGAAAGTAGAAAGATCATAGAGGTTCTCCTGTGTAATTGGATTGCCTGCCATGTACGTAAGATCTGTACCAATTGAAGTAGCACTAAAATTAGCTGTTTGACCAGCAAATAGAGGTCTACGACTATGATAATTTACATAATAAAGACTTAATTCAGTTTCATTTAATTCTGGTAAATACCAAGAAAAACGTAAACCATATTGACCACCATCATCAGGTTGCCATTCTGCGGTTTCGCCAGGTGAACGTAAAGTGATTTTAGTAGAGTAAGCTAAGTACATTTGTGCCGCTGCATCACTGTTTATTGCGCCAGTCCTTAACAAACCACCAATTTGATTCAAGCCAGCCATTAACGTAGTCACATCAATATCTGGGTTACCAGAGAACCCAAGTTGAACGTTGTTATTATCACCGCCATCACCAGCAAAATCATTGGTTGAAAAGTAACTTCCTGGTGGTGGTAAAATTGTTTTTTCCCACGAATATTGATAAAACGCTTCAATATTGAAGTTGTCAGTAACCCCTAATGAACCCCAAACCGCGCCAAAGGGAATGAAAGCTTCTTTTAACTCAGCGCCCGGTGCTTTTAATCGTGCAATATCTACTGGGTTTATTTCACTGATACCATGACCAATAAGTGTACTCTCTCCCCAGCTTATTACTTGCTGACCAGCACGGATCGAAAACGGCATATCACCTAAATCAAAATTACCATACACGTAAGCATCAAGTAGTCGAACATCGGTACAAACCTGCTTCTTTGCTTCACTGTCGTCACAAGGGTCATTCACTTGACCGCTAATTGGGTTTGTCCAACTGCGATCATTATCCATCATGGCAAAATCGTAGTAGTACATACCACGAACAAAAATACCCATGCCATCATAATGAACATCTAATTCGTGCGTACCTTTAATTAATTGAGAGAAAGATTCGCCTTTATCATAATTTAAATTACCATTATCACCGTTAGAGGAATAACCACCTGCTCCCTGCCATAACGTAACGTTTTTTGGATTTGCATTTAATGCGGCATTGTAATGACTAAAATCAAAACCATTATTTAAGTTATTGGCTTTAGCAACATTATCATTCCAATTACGATTTTCAGTACGCCAGCTTGAGCCAACACTAAATGTAGAGTCAAAACTAACGTCTACATCACCAAAATTCCATCTTGCAGCTTGTGCACTATTTAGACCAGCGCCTAAAAGTGTCATTGAAAGTGCGGCGGCAACACCAACGACTGAAGGTTTTTTTGAAAACCTGCGAGGGCTATTATTCATGTATTTTCTCCCCTGAAGCAAATCAAGTAATATATAACGTTACTCTATTGACTAAACATATCTAAAAGTAACATTTTGAACAAAACTTAAATGATTATTTGTTTTATTATTTATTAACTAACAAATGCGATAGCTAATTCACAATTGACAGTTAAACAATAATTGCATCATTTCAACTCGGTAGCAAGTGTAAAAAACAATAGTTAACTGACTGTATTTTAATGATTTGCATTTAACTATCAGTCGAAAACTTTCAATTGTTTAAAACGGGTGTTTTAAATCAAAAAAAGGAGCAGAATTTTATTTCAACTAAGTTAATGAAATATAGCTTATTTGTGACAAAAAAATGTACCAAATAAAACTAATGATGGTCTGACCACTGTTTAAAGCTATTACTCTAGTTGATTTAAAAAAAAGTAAACTAATCTATTTTTATTAAAGATAAAAATTTATTATTTTGTGTTTCCAAGCAGAAATGGCCATAAATTCCACCATTGGTTAAGTGCTTTCGTAAATGCATTGCTGGAAATTTTACCCTTGTCCCTAAATTTGTTGTTACAACAATAGATAATATTTCACCTCGGTAATAAGGTAAAAATTCATTTGCTGATATATTTAACGAAAAATAATACTTCATCTCAGTTTTATCATAGCTTTATGCTAAATCATTCTTTTAAAATATAGACTGATATATCAATAAATGCACATATCAGTCTTGCGTATACATTCAACTAAGACAATTATAATGTCAGTGACGCATCTAATTTTTCTTTCAGATCATTAGATAAATTAGGTAAGCATTGTAATCGTACTAATTGTGCTTTCATTAATTTTTTATGGGGTTCGCCAAAACTATTAAACTGAATGAGTGGTGTGATCAACCGAGAGGCAACTTGTGGGTTAATAGTATTCAGTGCAGCCACATTATTCGCTAAAAACTCATAACCTTTACCAGAGGTACAATGAAAGTATTTAGGGTTATTCATGGCAAAGGCACCAATTAGCGATCTTGCTCGGTTTGGATTTTTTAAACTGAATAAAGTATGTTCAGTTAAATTGCTTAGGTGAGTAAAAATTTCCTCACTAGCAAGCGTGGCTGAAAGAGAAAACCACTTATCCATAACTAACACCGTATCTTGCCACTGAGACTCAAACTTTTGCATTTGTTGAGTAAAACAACTTAAGTTGTATTTTGCGCTACAGCTTAATGCGGCTAGTGAGTCTGTCATATTATCTGACTCACTAAATTGTTGTTCCACCAATGCAGTATGTTTTTCAAGTGACGCTAAGTAATGCAAACAAATATTTTTTAATGCTTTATTACTTGTAATCTCGGCTTCAGAAAGTTTAGGGTTTTGTAGAATAGTTTTACAATCTTGAAGCTTTTCTAGTAACGCTTGTTCTAATCCTTGCGCTATAAACAAAGTAAGCGTTTGTATTGCAGAAACTAAAGCAAGGGGATCGACTTCGTCAATTATATCAGCCGCTTCATCAAAGCTTGGCAAAATTAGCTGCTCAGCAATAAAAGCCGCATCTTCATTAGCCGACAAAATTTCAGCAAAACACGTTAAAAGTTGTTTTGGTATCTGAAAGTCTGGCATTAAGGTTAGTGATTTCAGGTAAGACATTAATAATTTCTGTCCTGCATCCCATCGACAAAAACTGTTTTTAGCGCTGGCTATAATCGTCAGTAATTCATCGTCATTTTGAGCAAAATTTATTTTTATTGGTGCACTGAAATCTGCTAACAATGCGATGCTAGGTTTTGATTTAAACCCAGAAAATTTAACTACTTGAGATTTTTCTGTTAACTCAATCATATGCTTTTGTACATCGATTGCATCACGGTGATCTCCAATTAGCTCAATTTTAATTGGAATATGTAACGCTTCTGGAGCAACTTGAACTTTAGTTACTGGCGACTTCTGCGATAGAGTTAAACTGTATATTGATTCAACATCATCAAAATGTTCACTTACGCTGACGGTAGGTGTTCCTGCTTGACTATACCAACGCTTAAATTGCGTTAAATTTTTACCTGACGCGTCACTCATTGCATTAATAAAGTCATCACAGGTAACAGCCATACCATCGAATCGTTTAAAATAAAGATCCATTCCTGCTCTAAAGTTATCTTTACCTAGCAAGGTATGTAACATTCGGATAACTTCAGCACCCTTCTCATATACCGTTAACGTGTAAAAATTATTCATTTCCAAGACTTTTTCAGGGCGAATAGGGTGTGACATTGGCCCTGCATCTTCAGCAAATTGTTGTGAGCGTAATACTCGTACGTTTTGAATTCGTGTTACAGCACTCGAATGCATATCAGCACTAAATTGTTGGTCGCGAAAAACTGTTAGCCCTTCTTTCAAGCTTAATTGGAACCAATCTCGGCAAGTAACCCTGTTTCCTGTCCAATTATGAAAATATTCATGCGCTATAACTGCTTCAACATTAAAGTAATCAGTATCTGTCGCACAGGCTTTATCAGCTAAAACATATTTACTGTTAAAAACGTTCAAGCCTTTATTTTCCATTGCTCCCATATTGAAAAAATCTACGGCGACAATCATGTAAATATCTAAATCATATTCTAGGCCAAAGGTTTCTTCATCCCATTGCATTGATTTTTTTAGCGAAGCCATGGCATGTTCAGCTTTATGGCAATTTCCCTTATCTACAAATATTTCTAACGCCACTTCTTTATTTGAACACGTTATAAAGGTGTCTGTTAGTAAATCAAAATCACCTGCAACTAACGCAAAAAGGTAGCAAGGCTTTGGAAAGGGGTCAAACCAAGTTACAAAGTGTTTGTTATTATCTAAATCACCTTGCGATATTTTGTTACCATTAGAGAGTAAATACGGATATAAAGTTTTATCTGCTATCACTTTTGTAGTAAAAACCGCCATTACGTCAGGTCTATCAAGATAATAGCTGATACGGCGAAACCCTTCTGCTTCACATTGTGTACAAAAAGCATTTCCTGATTTAAACAAGCCTTCAAGCGACGTATTATCAGCAGGGTTAATTTGGGTAACAATGGTTAACGTAAACTTATCTTCACCTGTGAGTAACGTTAGGTTGTTCTCTGATATTGTATATTGCTCTGTTGAAAGCACCTTGTTATTAATTGACACTGAGAGCAAGGTTTGTTGTTCACCATCGAGAACAAGTGGTTCATTATGTTCACCTTGGCGAGATACTAACATTTCATTAATAACTTCAGTACTAGTATCGTTTAATTCAACAGTCAATTGGACAGAATGGATTGTATAAAATGTTGGCGTATAATCCGCTAAAAATCGTGAAGTTGTTTGAGTCATAAAAATCCAAATTTAGGTAAAAACAATAATTCAATTCATAAAGACATTTGTTAACGTCGGTAGTAAATTAATTATTATGCAGTATTAGTCAGTTTTTTAATTTTAAAACCTGTATATGCATATATTACCGCAATTATGGGGTTTATTAGATTAAAAAAACAATAAAATATATAGTCATAAGACGTCAATGCTAATGCACCAAACATAAACGCACCACAGGTATTCCAAGGTATTAACGGCGATGTGATGGTACCAGAATCTTCAAGGGTTCTACTTAATACGGTAGGATGCAAGCCACGACGCTGATATTCTTCTTTAAACATTCTACCAGGCATCACAATTGCCATGTACTGATCTGCCGTAATTAAATTAGTGCCTATACAAGTCATAATGGTACTAGTAATTAAACTGCCTACTGATTTAGCTGTTTTTAATATAGATTCAACAAACTTAGCTAACATACCTAAGTGCTCTAATACTGCACCAAAACTTAATGCACACATAACTAACCAAATAGTATTTAGCATACTTGACATGCCACCACGGCTAAGTAATTTATCAATTTCCTGATTACCAGTATTAACAACAATGCCATCAAAAAAAGCGGTCCAAATAACGGTAATATAGGCCGTTGTATTAGAAACCCCTTCTTTCGCCATTGTTAGAATTAATTCTTGCTGAAAAATACCAGACCAAATAGCACCAATAATTGCACCTATTGCAACAGCGGGAAAAGCGGGCATTTTTTTAAAAGCGAGTATGAGTAAAATCAACAAAGGTACTAAATTTATTACTGAAATATCATAAGTAGCTTCTAAGGTAGCGGTCAGCGCTTCAATACTGTCTGTATTTTCTATATTAGGTGATGAATGATTAAAACCAATAATCAAGAACAAGAGTAAAGCAATAGAAATAGAAGGAATTGTTGTCCATAGCATGTACCGTATATGGTCAAACAGTTCACTGCCCGCAACGGCGGGTGCAAGGTTTGTCGTTTCTGAAAGAGGTGATAACTTATCACCAAAATAAGCACCAGAAATGACCGCTCCTGCCGTAACAGCCGTAGACATTTCAAAACCATTTGAAATCCCAATAAAAGCAACCCCAACGGTAGCTGCAGTTGTCCAAGAACTGCCAATGCTCATGGCAACAATACCACAAACAATACAACATGCTGCATAAAACCAATTAGGATCTATTATTTGTAAGCCATAATAAATCATTGTTGGAACAGTTCCAGACAGTAACCAAGTACCGATTAATGCACCAACCGTTAACAAAATTAATAATGCACCCAAGGACAGAGAAATCCCCTTAACCATCGCTTTTTCAATACCATCCCATTGATAACCATTTTTCAGGCCAATTACAATAGCAATACCCATGGCTAATAAAAGTGCTATTTGATTTGGTCCAAAAGAAGAGTTATCTGAAAAGTAACCTACCGATGCAGTTAGCATTATCACCAGCGATACTAGTGGAATAGTAGCATCTAGCATACTAGGGGCTTTTGGTGATTTGCTTTTTATTGGTGCTTTATTTGACATTTTATGAAATTACCCTTTTATAATAGTTGTTATATAATTCATACTCATCGAGTTGATTATTTATTCATTTTATTTAAATATAAATACCTGTATTAAAATACAAGAAAGCCGCCCTTAGGGCGGCTTTCTTATTGATATATTCTTTTACTTTTTAGCTATTTTCCCCAAACTAACTAGGTCAAAAGTAATCCGTACCGTTTCATCTAAAAATGGATCAAGTTCATCTAAATCATCGGGTAAATCTTCAAGATCCTCAACTTGCTTTTTCCCTAACTTAGCAAGTCGTTCATTAGTTCGAATTAATCGCTTACTCTTACGCTCTTCACGTTCAGCTTTACGCGTTTCTAAATTCAAAGAAATGACTTTATCATCTTTCTCTGCTTTATACGTTTCAATATCATCAAGTAGATAATTAAACTCGCTATTCTCTTTAATACGTTCTTTATATAAAGAAGTTAAGTAGGTTACATCTGTTTCTACATCATTCAATTTAGCGTAATCAGCTCTATTAATTTGATCCCAAGGTAATGCATTCTCTTCTTTACTTTCCCCCCAGTCTTCAGGGTCTACCGCAGTAGGAAAAGCTATATCAGGTAAAACACCTCTATGTTGAGTGCTACCACCATTTATACGGTAAAACTTAGCAATAGTATATTGAATACTTCCTAATGGGTGTTCATATAAATCATAAACACGTCCTAAACCTCGATGCTGTTGCACAGTCCCTTTACCAAAAGTGTGTTCACCTACAATAATTCCACGACCGTAATCTTGAATTGCAGCAGCAAAAATTTCAGATGCTGAGGCACTGTAACGATCAACCATAACTGTTAACGGGCCATCGTAATAACTAATGCCATCTTTATCTCGATGAACATCTACGCGGTTTGCACCGTTTCTAATTTGAACAACTGGGCCTTTATCAATAAATAACCCCGTTAATAATGTTGCTTCTGGTAAAGAGCCACCACCGTTACCACGCAGGTCGACAATAATTCCCTCTACTTCTTGCTCTTTAAGCTTGGCAATTTCTTTTTTAACGTCACGAGAGAGATTATTATAAAAACTAGGGATTGTAATAATACCTAATTTTTTGCCTTGCTTAGTTGTATCTTTTTTAACTGTATTTTCTGTTTCTTCGGTATCTTTTTCTAATTTTTCAATACCAATACCTTCAAAGTACACTTCAGATTTAGCTGCTTTATTCTCTAATTTTATTTTATCTCGAACAATAGTTACTTCTTTAATATCAGAAATATCATCTGATTCACCAGATAATACTTGTAGTCTAACTGTCGTACCTTTAGGTCCTTTGATTTTATCGACAACGTCATCTAAACGCCAACCAATAACATCTTCAAAATCTTTTTCACCTTGGGCTACCCCCACAATGCGATCTTTAGGCTTTAAGCCTTTCGACATATCAGCAGGACCACCGCTAATAACACTCTGAATAACGGTGTAATCTTCTTCTGCACGAAGCACGGCACCAATACCTTCAAGTGATAAGTTCATTTCCATTTGGAAACGTTCTGCATTGCGTGGAGATAAATAAGAAGTATGGGGCTCAACTACACGAGCAAAGCTATTCATGACCAGCTGAAAAACATCTTCGCTCTCGCTTTGCTTAATTCTTTTAACCGCATATTTATAACGTTTAATCAGTACTTCTTTCGCTTTAGGCCATTCTTTACCTGCCAACAGTAAATTTAACACATCAGATTTAACCTTAATGCGCCATAATTCATCTAGCTCAGCCGTTGAAGTTGCCCAAGGTGCATCTTCTCGGTCGTATTCAAAAACTTCATCTTTACTAAAATCAAAGGGAGTTTCTGGTGAATTTTTATCCTCTGTTTTATTAGAAATAACAGGTGAATTAAGTAAGTCAAGGGCAAACTGGTACCGTTCTAAACGTCGTTGCATATTTAAATTATAAATATCGTACGCAGCTGACAACTTTCCTCGAGCAAATACATCATCAAACCCATCACTGTTTTTTTCTAATGTTGTAATGTCTGAGGCTAAAAAGATATTGCGTGAATAATCAAGCTGCTTTATATAGCGATCAAATACTTCTTTCGATAACGCGTCATTAATCTTAATTTTTTTATAGTGCCCTCGGGTAAAGCTTGCTGCAATTCGTTTACTCGCTGTTGCATGTTGGCTTTCAGGGCTGAGTACAGGTAGGAGGGTATCTTTGGTTGTATCATCAAATGCAAACGCATTATAGCTACTTAATGAAAAACTTACCGACAATGATACGGCAAGTGCTATACGACAAAATTTTTGCATGCACGCTACTCCAAACGATGATAAACATTCAAGCCTAACAATCATAAAAGATAATTTGTTAAACTTTAATTCTCTTTGTAAGGCGACTTTTAACCACTAACGGCATAAAAGCCCCCACAAATAATGTACTATTTTTACTGATTAAAAATACATAAACATATTAAATTATGAATATATATTTTGCATCTGTGTTTTAATTGTCATGCCAGAATCAAGTTGCACACTAACATCTTTACCAGCAATTTCTGTAATAGTTGCATTCATAGGTGCATTACCTAACTGAACTTTAACTTTACTACCTATTTTTATTGTAGCGGAATCTACTTGTTTCAATGGTGGTAATTCTTTTTTCACCGATTGACGTTTAGCAGATTTAATAGATTTAAACTTTTCAGCGTCACGTTTATCTGCCCCCTCCCCTTTGTTTTTGCTAGTTTTAGATGGTTTTTTATCATCTTTTTCTTGCGGTTTTTTATTGGGTGAAGAATTGTTACCAAATTTGTCTTGGCTTTCTTTTAATGTTTTACTGGCGTAATTTGCTTGTTCTTCATCTATTTCAGCAACGGTATTACCATCAATATCTACACGAAAAGCGCCTACCTTAATTGCTTTAAGATAACGCCAACTACTCGTATAATGTCTTAATGCTTGGCGTAAGCGAGTTTTGCTAATGGTTTCATCATCATTCAGTTTTTCAGCTAAATCTTGAAAAATTCCAATTTTCAATGGTTTTACTGGTCCTTTTAGCGAAAAACATGCAGGAAATTTTTCGACTAAATAGGTAATAACATCTTTGGTGCTTATTCGTTTAATTTGAGTTTCCATAAATACACTTTTATACAGTTTCAGTTAAATAGTTTAAATTAATAATCTTGGGGTTGTAGGTGTTGGTCTCTGTTTTCTAATACGTGTCGACACCAATCGTAAATATCTTCAGATGCTAAATCAGGCAATTCTTCCTGCCCAATCCATGTATCCCATATCAAAGCCAATAGCTGCTCTAATACTTCAGTTTCTATATCTTCTTCCGCTAAATCATAGAACGTATGGTAAAACTCATTGATTTTCTCTACAACTTGTTCTTCCTGACCATCCCAATCACCAACAATGGCTTCTGTGACTAGATAATCATGTATTACTACAAATTCTTTCATGGTGTTAATACTTCATTACGCTAATTTCACTTTTCTAATAACAAGCTTTGCTCGAACATTGCAACGATGGCTTCTAAACCATCTTGATCTTCTTGGTCAAAACGTTGAAAACTAACGCTATCAATATCCAAAACCGCTATTATATCACCGTTAAGTTGAACGGGGATAACAATTTCAGAATTCGTTGCTGCATCGCAAGCAATATGTCCGTCAAATTGATGAACATCATCGATACGTTGTGTTGTTTTTGTTTGAGCTGCCGTTCCGCAGACCCCTTTCCCTAAGGGAATTCGAATACAAGCAACTTTACCTTGAAACGGTCCTAAAACAAGTTCTTCTTCAATGATTCGATAAAAACCAAGCCAATTCACTTGTTCTAACGCGTCAAAAAGTAAGGCGGAGATATTTGCCATATTGGCGATAGGGTCTGTTTCATCATGTATTAATGCTTTTGTTTGCATTAATAATTCTTGATAAAACGCTGTTTTACTAACCAAGGAGATATACCAACAATTAAAATGTAGCTTAAAAAGGCATAACATACCCTGAAAGCTACCTTAATTAAAGCTTTTATATTGATGAAACTATAATTTACTCTCATTTAGTCGTTTGAGCACTCTCGCTACTCAATTGAATAATTTACCAAAACACTTGCGCTAATTTCTTTTGTACCAACTTGTGAGCTATGTTCAAAAGACGATTTAACCATCATTGACTCGTTGTATCGTGCTCTGTAATGATTGTTACTGACTTCTTTAAGATAGACCAACTTACCTAATTGATGTCCTGCTTGATTAGCAATGTTTGATGCTTTTAATTTTGCATTATTAATCGCCAACAATAATGCTTGTTGATAATGTTTATCTGTGTCATCTACAGTCATAGCAAGAGGAGAAATATGCGTAACGCCAATTTTTATCACTGCATTCAAAAATCGATCATAATCGTCGATATCAGAAAAGTTAACCGTAATATTTCTACTTAATTCAAAATACTGTGGCAGAACATGCTCAACATAGGAAGATGTACTTGTACCCACATGAACCTTACTTTTTTGATTGTTCGCTAATGGCTGGTTAACTTCCAATCCGCGAACATTTATTTTCAATTCTTCTTCAATAATACGCAAATATACCCGTGCAGAGTTAATGTTATTGGCTTTAACACCTAAGCTTTTTGCAACATCAATCACTTGATTACTTTTACTATCCACAATGGCTCTAATTTTATCGGTAAAGTGACCTTTTTCAGCTATTGATAAAGTTAAAGAAAACTGATTAGGCTCAACCAAAATTGTGCCTTGTCCTGTCACTTCAATTCCTGATTCTTGCGTAACCGCATATACATTATTAGATAAAATCAAACATGCACTAATAGCAAATGCATTTATAATAAGTGATGTATTAATTTTGAGCATATTTTTTCCTATGTATTTAATCCATTGTATTTATAAACTTTTTAAAATGCTTCTTTTCTTCTTCTGAAGCATTTTGCCACCAGTATTTTAACATGGGTAGTGCATTAATCTGTATCAATTTGTTATTCAGATCATTTGTTGTGGTAGGTGGTGTAGTAGGAATGGTTGTTTGGCTTAAAGACTGAACTTTAGAAATGATTGCTTTTTTATCATGATTAATAGCTTGTTGATTAGTATAAGAACTAATTGCCGACTCTACTTGTTCTGCAATTTTATAATCAGCTACGCTTTCCAACTCAATAGGTAACTCTTGGTTATTTTCATCTGTTAAAATAAGTGTGGGTGATTTAGAAAAGGCTTCTGATTGTGCTAAATTTTTGATAGTCGAGGTTTTTAAACTAAGTGTTTTTTGTTGATCAACTAAGAGTTTTACAACAAAATCTTTCGATTTTACTACTCTATCTTCTGCAAAATTTAGATCTTCAAAAACATCTTTATAGTGTATCACTAAGGCATATTGACCAGGTTTTAGTGAAAATTTAGTCGTGTGGTTAAGAAAACCATGATCAACTATTTTGTTATTAATGTGACTGACAATTAAGTTATCAGATACTGTTAACGTTGTTGCCCACAGTGAAAATGAAATAGTAGTATTTAGTAAAAATAAACCTAACGCCAAAATAAACCTAGTCAAAATAAAATTCCTTATACAATAATTATAAGTTCATTTATAAACTGACTAGGCTTGAATGCAAACCTTTATTTAACTAATTTAGGCTAAAGTACTAGTGGGATGTATTAACAAAGCGCTAGAAACTGTCTGCTGGAATTCTAACCCAACCTTCCATCAAAACTCTGGCACTTCGACTCATAACAACCTTATTTACAGTCCACTTCCCTGCTACCTCAATTGCTTCAGCTCCTACTTTTAATGTACCTGAAGGGTGACCAAATATAACGCTTTGCTTGTCACCTCCACCAGCAGCCAAGTTAACAAGCGTTCCAGGAATAGCCGCAGCGGTACCTATGGCAACTGCTGCTGTTCCCATCATGGCATGATGCAATTTCCCCATAGAAAGCGCACGAACGTGTAAGTCAATATCTTTTGAAGACACGGCTTTACCACTTGATGTTGTGTAACCTTGAGACGGTGATACAAAGGCAATTTTAGGGGTATGTTGGCGGCCTTGCGCCTCAGATAATTTTTTAATTAAGCCCATTTTAAGCGCACCATAAGCTCGAATCGTTTCAAAACGTGCTAGCGCAGCGTCATCACTATTAATCGCTTCTTGTAGCTCAGTCCCTGTATAACCAATCTCATCGGCGTTCAAAAAGATAGTAGGAATACCAGCCGTGATCATAGTTGCTTTAAATGTTCCAACATCAGGAACAACCAAATCATCAACAACATTGCCAGTAGGAAACATAGCTTCACTGGGATCAACAGGGGCTATGAATGCTACAGGCACCTCGGCTGCGGGGAAAGTTACGCCATCAAGCTCAAAATCACCAGTTTCTTGCACTTCCCCACCAACAATAGGTACTTGCGCAATAATAGTTTTTGAAATATTTTTTTGCCAAATATGAACGGCACAAACACCATTTTCTGGAATACGTTCTTTATCAACTAAACCCGAGCTAATAGCAAATGAGCCAACCGCAGCCGTTAAATTTCCGCAATTTCCACTCCAATCGACAAAGGCTTTATCAATGGCAACTTGGCCAAACAAATAATCAACATCGTGATCTTTTTTTTCTGATTTAGCTAATATAACCGTTTTACTCGTACTTGACGTTGCACCACCCATTCCATCAGTTTGTTTGCCATAAGGATCTGGGCTACCAATAACACGTAATAATAAATTATCACGGGCAGTACCCGGTACTTGAGCACTTTCAGGTAAATCTGTTAAATTAAAAAATACACCTTTAGATGTACCACCACGCATATAGGTAGCAGGAACTTTTACTTGAGGTAAGTGTACATGAGGAACGTCAGACATCTCGTTCTCCTTTATTTTTGTTAAATAAAAAGCGGTACCAACATAATGTTAAGTACCGCTTAAATTGATTATTTTAGCGAAACTTAATTAGCGTTTGACTCTAAAAAATCATTCGCAAATTTTTGAAGTACGCCGCCTGCAGCATAAACAGAAACTTCTTCAGCTGTATCTAAACGACATTTGACAGGAATATCAACAACTTCACCATTCTTACGAGTCATCACCACAGTCATAATAGCACCTGGTGCGGTTGTGCCTGTCACATCATACGTTTCAGTACCGTCAATATTGTAAGTATGGCGAGTTTCGCCATTAACAAATTGTAGCGGTAACACACCCATGCCAACTAAGTTGGTACGGTGAATTCGTTCAAAACCTTCTGCAACAATCACTTCAACACCTGCTAAACGAACCCCTTTTGCGGCCCAATCACGTGAAGAACCTTGACCGTAGTCAGCACCAGCAATAATAATCAAGGGTTGCTTGCGTTCCATATACGTTTCAATAGCTTCCCACATACGTGACTCTTTACCTTCAGGCTCAATGCGTGCTAAAGAACCTTGTTTTACTTCACCCTTATCATCCTTACACATTTCATTGAATAATTTCGGGTTAGCAAAGGTTGCACGTTGTGCTGTTAAGTGATCACCACGATGGGTTGCATAAGAGTTAAAGTCAGCTTCGGGTAAGCCCATTTTATCTAAGTATGCTCCTGCCGCAGAGTTCAATTGAATAGCATTTGACGGAGATAAATGATCCGTGGTTATGTTGTCACCAAGCACAGCTAACGGTCGCATACCTTTCATGGTACGTTCGCCAGCTAAAGCACCTTCCCAATAGGGTGGACGACGAATATAAGTACTCGATAAATCCCAATCATATAATGGGCTTTCTGCAGGCTCAAATGCGCCTAAATCAAACATTGGCGTATAAACTTTTTTGAACTGCTCTGGTTTAACACTTGCTGCTACAATAGCATCGATTTCTTCATCACTCGGCCAAATATCTTTCAAGGTAATATCATTGCCCTGTTGATCTTGTCCTAAAATGTCTTTTTCAATATCAAAACGTATAGTACCAGCAATAGCATAGGCAACAACTAATGGCGGTGATGCTAAAAATGCCTGTTTGGCATAAGGGTGAATACGTCCATCAAAATTACGGTTACCTGACAAAACAGCTGTTGCGTATAAATCTCGATCAATAATTTCTTGTTGAATTTTAGGATCTAACGCCCCTGACATACCGTTACAGGTGGTACATGCATAACCCACAATACCAAAACCTAATTTTTCCATTTCAGGTAACAAGCCTGAATCTTCTAGATAAAGTTTGGCAACTTTAGACCCTGGAGCAAAGGATGTTTTCACCCATGGCTTGCGTACTAAACCTAATTCATTAGCGCGTTTGGCAATTAAACCAGCAGCAACAACATTACGAGGGTTTGAGGTATTAGTACATGAGGTAATTGCCGCAATAATTACTGCACCGTCTGGCATTTCGCCTTTGGCTTCTTGCGCTTTACAGCTGTCTAAATTTTTTGCAATATGCTTTGAGGTCAAATCTGCTGTCGCTAAACGACGATGTGGATTTGAAGGACCAGCCAAATTACGACAAATGGTTGATAAATCAAATTCAAGAACACGCGGGTACTGAGCTTCAGTTAAATCATCAGCCCATAAACCTGTCTGTTTTGCATAGGTTTCAACTAACGCAACTTGTTCTGGCTCACGGCCTGTCATTTTTAAATAATCAATGGTTTGTTCATCAATATAAAACATACCTGCAGAAGCACCATACTCTGGTGTCATATTTGATATAGTTGCACGATCACCTATAGTTAACTCTTTCGTGCCTTCACCAAAAAATTCTAAGTAAGAAGATACAACTTTTTCATTACGTAAAAATTCAGTTATGGCTAAAACCATATCAGTAGCAGTAATACCTGGTTTACGTTTGCCCGTTAGTTTAACGCCAATTATGTCTGGCAAGCGCATCATTGAAGGACGACCAAGCATAACCGTTTCAGCTTCTAGGCCGCCAACACCAATAGCAATAACACCTAGTGCATCAATATGCGGCGTATGGCTGTCTGTTCCTACACAAGTATCAGGAAATGCAACACCATCACGAGCTTGAATAACAGGTGACATTTTCTCTAAGTTAATTTGGTGCATAATGCCGTTTCCAGCAGGTATTACATCAACATTTTTAAAGGCTGTTTTAGTCCACTCAATAAAATGAAAACGATGTTCATTACGATGATCCTCTATCGCGCGGTTTTTATCGAAAGCGTCTGGATCAAAACCTGGTGCTTCTACTGCTAGTGAATGATCAACAATTAATTGTGTTGGAACAACAGGATTTACTTTTGAAGGATCGCCACCTTGGTCAGCAATTGCATCCCTAAGCCCCGCTAAATCAACCAATGCTGTTTGCCCTAAAATATCGTGACAAACTACACGCGCAGGATACCAAGGAAAATCGAGATCTTGCTTGCCTTCAATGATTTGCTTTAATGAGTCTGTTAATGTGTCGGGGTCACAACGGCGAACTAGCTGTTCTGCTAGTACACGTGAGGTGTAAGGTAATTTTGCATAAGCACCTGTGCTTATGTCTTCAATTGCTGAGCGGGTATCAAAATAATCTATATTTGCACCCGGCAATGGTTTGCGGTAATTATAATTCATGATTTTTCCCAAATAACTAGCCAAACTCTGATCTAATTGACTTAAATTTTTGTTATAAACTAAACAATACAATTTACACCTAGTTCATAGTAAAAACTGTACATATAAATATATGATAATTTTCTAACGATGAATTAGGCGTAGATTACAAGTTTGCTTACCTTTGCGCTATTGGTGTAACGGTACGAGGCTCTGCACCTACATAGTCTGCTGACGGACGAATAATACGGTTATTGGCGCGTTGTTCCATAACATGCGCAGCCCAACCAGTTAAACGTGAGCAAACAAAAATAGGGGTAAATAACTTAGTTGGTATACCCATATAGTTGTATGTAGACGCATGGAAAAAGTCAGCATTACAGAATAATTTTTTGGTATCCCACATAAACTCTTCACAAGCAACAGAGATATCATAAAGTGAAGTATCACCATTTTCTTCAGCTAGTTTTTCAGACCATGCCTTGATGATAACGTTACGTGGATCAGAGGTACGATATATTGCATGACCAAAGCCCATAATTTTTTCTTTACGTTCTAACATGCCTGCCATTTGAACTTTAGCATCTTCAGGCGACTTAAATTTTTCAATCATATCCATAGCAGCTTCATTCGCACCGCCATGAAGAGGACCACGCAATGTACCAATAGCACCAGTAATACATGAGAACATATCAGATAACGTTGAAGCACAAACACGTGCTGTAAAGGTAGATGCATTAAATTCGTGCTCAGCATATAAGATCAAAGATACATCCATAACACGTTCATGTTGTGCTGAAGGACTTTCACCGTTTAATAAACGCAAAAAATGACCACCTAATGAGCTTTCATCACTCATACAATCTATTTCAACGCCCTCATGTGAATATTTATACCAAAAACACATAATCGCAGGGAAAGCTGCCAACAAACGGTTTGCCGCTTTATTTTGTTGTGAAAAATCAGTTTCTGGCTCAACATTACCTAAGAATGAACAACCTGTACGCATAACATCCATAGGATGTGCTTCTTTGGGGATAAGTTTCAATACTTCTTTTAGTGCTTGTGGAATATCACGCATAGCAAGCAATTCAGCTTTATACTCAGCTAACTCACTTGACGTTGGTAATTCACCGTTAAAAAGTAAATAAGCGACTTCTTCAAAGGTTGCATTTTCTGCTAAATCAGCCACATCATAACCACAATAGGTTAAACCACTACCAGATTTACCAACCGTACATAGTGATGTTTCACCTGCACTTTGACCACGCAATCCTGCGCCACTTAGTTTCTTATCAATAGCTTTATCAGTCATTATTCTCTCCTCATTCTTTATATGTATAATATTGTTCAAAGTTCAAACTTTTATTTACAATTGATTTTAACTTAGCATTAGTTTGCTCTCGTTCATAAAAGAGCACTAAGTTGATGCCTATCATTAAGCACTTTTTCATTATTAAATTGAGCTAAATAACAATAAATTTACTTATTTTTTCCTTCAGCAAACAATGAATCTAATTTTTGTTCATAATCGTGATAACCAAGATAATCGTATAAATCCATACGTGTTTGCATATTATCGATTTCTGCTTTTTGATCGCCATCAGTTAATAATGTTCTGTATACAGACTCTGCTGCTTTGTTCATTGCTCTAAAGGCAGACAATGGGTAAAGCACCATTGCACAGCCCCACTCACCTAACTGTTCTTTATTCCATAATTCAGTTTGCCCAAACTCAGTAATATTTGCTAAAACAGGCACATCTAATGCTTGTGTAAAGGCACGGTAATGCTCTTCTGTTTGAATAGCTTCAGCGAAAATACCATCAGCTCCTGCGGCAACATACGCTTTAGCACGTTCAAGGGCTGATTCTAAGCCTTCTTGAGCAAAAGCATCAGTACGCGCCATAATAAAAAAATCAGGGTCTATACGTGCATCTACGGCAGCTCGAATACGATCAACCATTTCTTCAGTTGAAACAATTTCTTTATTTGGACGGTGTCCACAACGTTTTTGTGCTACTTGATCTTCTATATGAACAGCAGCTGCGCCTGCTTTTTCCATATCGCGTATTGTTTTAGCAATATTGAAAGCACCGCCCCAACCTGTATCAATATCAACTAATAAAGGCAATGAAGATGCTGCTGTAATACGTGCTACATCGGCAACCACATCATTTAATGACGTCATACCTAAGTCAGGTAAACCATATGAAGCATTGGCAACACCACCACCCGATAAATAAATAGCTTGGTGACCTAATTTTTCAGCCATCATTGCGCAATATGCGTTGATAGTACCAACAACTTGCAGTGGTTTATTATTCGTTAATGCTTGGCGAAATTTAGCACCTGCAGACATTGGCTTAGACACTGATGAATCTTTAGACATAATATTTCCTCTACTTATTTTCGTTAAGTTCTGATAATTCTAGTTGTGAAATTTTGTTTTCTATATTTTTCCTTGATGCGGCAATATGACGACGCATTAATAATTCAGCCAATTCACCATCTCTATCACTAATGGCCTGAATAATTTGAGAGTGCTCATTAAACGCACGACTAGCTCTAGGGCTATTCATACCAAATTGACAACGGTACATACGCACTAAGTGATATAGCTGACCACAGATCAAATTAATTAACTGTTTATTATGGCTGCCTAAAATAACTTTATAATGAAAATCAAGATCACCCTCTTCTTGATAGTAAGCAACACCATCTTTTAACTCTTGTGTTTGGCTATGAAGTTTAAGCATAGCTTTCATATTATCAATTTCAACATCAGTCATATTTAATGCTGCTTGACGACATGCCATACCTTCAAGTGCTTCTCGGGTAATATAAAGTTCAAGTAAACCTTCAATTGTACAATCAACAACCCTTGAACCAACATTGGCTTTACGCTCAATTAAATGACACTTCTCTAAACGATTTAACGCTTCGCGCAGAGTAGAACGACTAATTTGATACCGTTTAGCTAATTCAGGCTCACTGATTTTGCTCCCCGCAGGAATATTGCCTTCAACAATAGCGTATTGTATTTGTTCAAAAACTTTATCAGCGGTAGTTACAGCTTCAGGCTGAGTAGGATTTATTAAGTACATAGTGGTAAAACCTTGCTTATGATATTGTAATTATTTTGATTACTGCCAGCCTTTAATTGTCGACATATTTTATTTTACACAAGAATAATAACGTGTTTTTATTAAATTGCAAGTAGACTTAAGTATTATTGTCGACAATTTGGTTTTGTTACTTTTTTTAAGGCAAAAAAAAAGCCCACGCAATACACTACTATTGCGTGGGCTTTCTATTTTTCACTTTATGTACACTGCCTTTATATAAAAGAAAGTGGCATCCCTAAGGGGATTCGAACCCCTGTTACCGCCGTGAAAGGGCGGTGTCCTAGGCCTCTAGACGATAGGGACACTGAATTAACTTAACACTAAGTTAATACAAACTATCTACCAGATTACTCTGGTGATTCAGCTAATTGTATCTTATTAGAAATAAAAAACAAAAGCTCAAACTCTAAATTCTTATTGTTCATTTATCTAAGACAAATGCCAGTATAAGAGACTGCTTCACTTTTTATACGCACTTTCGTTTAAAGGAGAGTGGCATCCCTAAGGGGATTCGAACCCCTGTTACCGCCGTGAAAGGGCGGTGTCCTAGGCCTCTAGACGATAGGGACACTAAAACTGATAATTTACCAATTTATATAACAACGCTTATTATTTAATAAGTATAAGCAAACTTATAATTTATTAATAACGACTACCGTTACTAATAAAATTAGTGGCATCCCTAAGGGGATTCGAACCCCTGTTACCGCCGTGAAAGGGCGGTGTCCTAGGCCTCTAGACGATAGGGACACTAAAACTATCTATTTTTTGTTTTGAATTAATCGAAAACAAAAAACCTAATCTTGGTGGAGCTATGCGGGATCGAACCGCAGACCTCTTCGCTGCCAGCGAAGCGCTCTCCCAGCTGAGCTATAGCCCCGCTTGTTTAAATACTCTTCTTAAAAAGAAGTAATTCAAACGGTTATATTTATTCACTGGCCTAATAGCAAATAAATATTATTCCTTAGCTTTAGAAAAGATAAGAAAACACTTTTAGCTAGGCACCGCTCGTAAGAGTTGAACACTTGCTGAAAACGAGGCGCATTCTAAGCAGCAGCCTCGAAAGTGTCAACACTTATTTTAAAAAAAACCTGAAAAGATGGCAAAAAAACATTTGAATGATTACATTAACACCAACTTGGTTAATTTTTACTTAACTGTTTGTTTGGTAGTACAATTTATGCGCTCTCCAGTATTTGTTCTATCAAGGAGACAAAATAGTTAAATTCGCTGCATAATACTACCCTACTTTCTTTTTCAAGTATTTACAGGTATTGTTTGTTAACCAATTATATACGCGTTTTGTTGGTTAACTTTATTATTGGTTAACTTAGTATATAGAGCTGTAATCAATATAATGTAGAGTTGTAAATTATCAATGCAATTAAATAAATTAAATATTGTTGCTATAGGCGGCGGTCATGGCTTAGGTAGGGTATTGTCTACACTTTCATTTATGGAAGATAAGTTAACAGGTATTGTAACAACAACTGATAACGGTGGTTCAACAGGAAAATTAAGGAAACGCAGTAGCTCAATTGCATGGGGCGATTTACGAAATTGTTTAACCGAACTTGTTGACAGTAATTCGATTGGAAGCCAACTATTTAATTTCCGTTTTGATGGTAACGATGAGTTAGGTGGCCATAATCTAGGAAACCTCATTTTATTTGGTTTAGGGGAAATACAATCACGCCCTTTAGACTCGATTAAACTCGTACGTCGTTTATTAAGAGTACGTACACAAGTCTTACCTATGTCTGAAACACCAACTGACTTAATGGCTTTCTATCCTGAAGGACGTTGCAGAGTTGGTGAGCTTTCGGTGGATGACATGCCAATTATGCCAAAAAGTTTAATGCTTGCTCCTTTAGTCAAATCTATAAAACCTTGTGTAGATGCAATAAATAATGCCGATCTCATTATATTAGGTCCTGGTAGCTTTTTAACCAGTATCGTTCCTCCTTTACTTATTAGAGACATTAGTAATGCTATTACGAACAGAAAAGGGCACTGCGTGTTTATTGATAATGTGGTGTCCGAAAACAGCCCTGCTGCCAAACTGTCGATAGATGAAAAATTAGACTGGATAAACAACAATATAGGCTGCTGTCCCATTGACAGTGTAATTTGCCATGACCCGGCCACTACATCAGATAAAGTTAAAATTATTTGTCGTGACTTAGCACACAATAAAGTGCCCCATCATCACGATAAGAAAAAACTTATTAGTGCACTTGAAGATTGTTTAGTTAGTGTTGATTACAAGCGTAAGCTAGCGTAAGTGTTCTAAGACAAACGTGTAAACAAACGCTGAGATGTTATCCGATTTATAAGACCTTTACGTTACTTAACCTGAACTCGGTTTAAGAGATAGTTAACAAATTGAAATACTAGTAAAAATTATTTTAATATATCTCTAGCTGATAGTTTTTCTTAATTCAAGGCAAATTTCGCGTCAATAGCTGGCCTATTGCAAGTAAATTTAACGCAGAAGTAAGGAAAAACAGCTGCTAGAGAAACATTTGTTAAGCCGAGCTCAGGTTACTTATTTTCAGACTGCTTATCTTCACTAATTCTACTAGCAACAGCACCCTTTTGATCTCTGTACTTGGCATCTTCACGTTTATTGTAAGGACGTACCGCACTTGATGACATGGTTTCAAAGTTAAGTGCTGCTATTTTCATTTTTGGCCTTAACGCTAACGGAAGTTTACCTGAATTATAAAATTCTAAAACAATTTGTCCTGACCAACCGGGATCAATTCTGTGGGCGGTAACATGCACCATCAAACCAAGTCTTGCCAAAGAAGATCGCCCGTCTAACCAACCAACAATATCATCTGGTAACGTTACTGATTCATAAGTCACGGCTAATGCCAGTTCACCTGGATGTAAAAAGAAGGCATCGCCATCAGCAATAACAATTTCATCGCTCATAACTGAGTTCATGGCTTTTTGCATTTCGACTTTAGGGCCACTTAAGTCAATAAAGGGAGCTGCATGGGCTTGAAAAACACGAAATTCATTTCCTAACCGAATATCAACACTGACGCCTGAAATCATAGAACTGTCAGGTTTTGGGGAAATAATTATCTTTTCATCACTAAGGTGTTGTTCAATATCTTTATCGCTTAATCTCATAATTATTTTTCTTGTATTAGGTTTTAGTGTTATTAACTTATATCGTTTAAGGGTAGATTAATCTGTATATTCAATCGTTGCCGTAAGTGGGCTAGCATTATCAAGTTGTAAAAATAATTGCCCCGCAATATTACGCGCTATTCTACGGTACAAACATGCTATTTCACCAGCGCTATTTTCAATGACAGAAGATTGGCCAAAGTCAGCCTCTTGTCGAATATTAATATCAAGTGGTAATTGACCAAGTAATTGAGTTTGCTTTAATTTAGCCATTTGTTCACCACCCGCCTCACCGAAAATATGGCTTTTATGCCCACAATTTTCGCATAAGTGATAACTCATGTTTTCAATAACCCCCAAGACAGGTACTTGCACTTTGTCAAACATAGCAATACCTTTTACGGCATCAATTAGTGCTATATCTTGTGGTGTTGTTACGATAACAGAGGCCGCCACAGGGACTTTTTGCGCTAACGTTAATTGAATGTCTCCTGTTCCTGGTGGCATATCAATTATTAAATAATCTAATTCAGGCCATGCTGTTTCATTTAACAATTGATTGAACGCACCACTTGCCATAGGACCTCGCCAAACAGTTGCATCAGCTTCATCAACCAAAAAGCCAATTGACATAGCATATAAACCATGTGCCTCTAATGGTATCATTAATTTACCATCATCAGAGCTAGGTTTAGCCATTTTCAAACCTAACAAAGTAGGAATAGATGGCCCGTAAATGTCAGCATCTAAAATACCAACTTTAGCCCCTTCGGCTATTAGCGCATAAGCAATATTTACCGCCGTTGTAGATTTACCTACTCCCCCTTTGCCAGAGGCTATCGCAATAATATTTTTTACATTATTACCGCTGCCATTCAATGAAAATGAGCGCACAGCGTTAATGTTTAAATTAACCATAAAATTAACAACACACTTTAATCGCTCTGTTAAGGACGTGGCTATACTATCTAACTCACCATGGCAAGGAAAAGGCATAGTGAGCGAAACTAATACTTCATTGGTCTTATCTGTGTTTATAATCAGATCAGAACAAACACTATAAACACCCTGTGGAAAATTTTTTGATTGATAGGATTTTAAGGCTTCTTCTATCACTTGTTTAATTTCTGATATTGATAAATCAGATGACTGAGAGTTATTTGTATGACAAACGGTATCAGCCTCAGGTTGTCTCATCGAAGATTTACGCTTTTCACTTTTATTATTGAAGAACTTACCAAACATATTATGACATTAATCATTTGAGAATAAATGCTAAATTCTGTACTATTGCAGCCATTATTACCATCAAAAAACATAATTTATTCATGCCGATAACAACTTCATCACAATCAACAACAGAAAAACGTAAAATATTAGTAACTTGCGCATTACCTTATGCTAATGGTTCAATTCATTTAGGTCATTTACTTGAGCATATTCAAACAGATATTTGGGTAAGGTTTCAACGAATGCGTGGCCATGAAACGTATTTTGTTTGTGCTGATGATGCACACGGTACCCCAATAATGCTTAAAGCACAGGAATTAGGTATAACTCCTGAAGAAATGATTAATGGTGTTCGTGACGAACACATGGCTGACTTTGCCGATTTTCATATTAGCTTTGATAACTATCACTCAACACATAGTGAAGAAAATCAAGCACTAGCCAGTGACATTTATAATAAGCTGCATGCTAAAGGTCACATTAAAACGCGTACAATTTCTCAACTTTATGATCCAGAAAAAGGAATGTTCTTACCTGATCGTTTTGTGAAAGGCACCTGCCCTAAATGTAAATCTGAAGATGAGAATGGTGATAGCTGTGATAACTGTGGTGCAACCTATTCCCCCACAGAAGTTATTAATCCTCGTTCAGTGGTATCGGGCGCAACACCTGTATTGAAAGATTCAGAACATTATTTCTTCGACTTACCAGCATTTGAAGGTATGCTAAAAGAATGGATTCGCAGTGGCGCATTACAAGAAGAAATGGCTAACAAACTTTCTGAATGGTTTGAGCAAGGTTTAAAGCAATGGGACATTAGCCGAGATGCACCCTACTTTGGTTTTGAAATTCCTAATGCGCCTAATAAATTTTTCTATGTTTGGTTAGATGCCCCCATTGGTTATATGGGAAGCTTTAAAAACCTATGTAATAAAAAACCAGAAATTGATTTTAACAGCTTTTGGGCTGAAAATTCTGACGCTGAACTTTATCATTTTATTGGTAAAGATATTATTTACTTCCATAGTCTATTTTGGCCAGCAGTACTTGAAGGCTCTGGCTACCGTAAACCTACAAGTGTTTACGCTCACGGCTTTGTTACCGTGAATGGTGCAAAAATGTCTAAATCTAAAGGCACGTTCATTAAAGGCCGTACCTATTTAGACCATTTAAATCCTGAATACTTGCGATATTACTATGCCGCAAAACTGACTAACCGTATTGATGATTTAGATTTAAATCTTGAAGATTTCGCCCAACGTGTTAATTCAGATTTAGTCGGTAAGGTTGTGAATATTGCTTCGCGCTGCGCAGGTTTTATCTCTAAACGATTTGACGGTATCTTATCCTCAACTATTGACGATCAAACACTAGCCGATGAGGTGATGAACGCTGGAGACAGTATTGCTGCACACTATGAAAGCCGTGATTATGGTAGAGCTATGCGCGAAATTATGGCGTTGGCAGATAAAGTAAACGAATACATTGCAGTGAAAGAACCATGGCAACTAATTAAAGATGAAAGTGCCCAACAAGAGAAAAGTAAACAACAAGTACATGATATTTGCTCACTTGGCATTAATATGTTTCGTACCTTAATGATTTATTTAAAACCAGTACTACCCGTTTTAGCCGATAGCACTGCGACATTTTTAAATGACGAATTAATATGGAACGGACATAAAACATTATTAACAAACCACAAAATAAATAAATTTAAAGCATTATTACAACGTGTAGACATGGATAAAATAAATGCCATGACGGAAGCGTCTAAAGAAAACCTAGCCGTTAAAGAATCAGACAACAGTAGCAAAGCAATAGCTGCTAAAAGTAAAAAGCAGGAAAAAACTGTCGACAATTCTGCCGCGCTTGCGAACCCATTAGCCGTAGATCCTATTAGTGAAGAAATTCAGTTTGATGATTTTGCTAAAATTGACTTACGTATTGCAAAGATAATCAATGCCGAACACGTAGAGAAAGCAGAAAAACTACTTAAACTGACTTTAGCTCTTGATGAAAATGGCACTGAAACTCGTCAGGTATTCGCGGGAATAAAATCAGCCTATAAACCCGAAAATTTGATAGGCAAGCATACAGTAATGGTTGCTAATTTAGCCCCACGGAAAATGCGATTTGGAATGTCTGAAGGAATGGTGCTGGCTGCTGGCCCTGGCGGACAGGATTTATGGATATTAAACCCAGATGAAGGCGCTAAAGCAGGTATGAGAGTTAAATAATAGAATTTAATTCTTCAATTTATACTGAAAATTAAATTAAATTAAATTAAAAAAAGGTATTGTGCAAAGCGATACCTTTTTTATTGATATGATACATATTAAATCAATAAAAACGGTAATACCATTAGTTTCATTAATTAAGTAATCTATTTTATACGTAGAAAAATTGCTAAATACAAGGCATTTATTTTAATAACTAGTTGTTCTAATTATTAAATGAATAACGATGTAGTGTGATTTTAGCAAGTAGAAATGATCACATAGTTAGTGATATTGGTATAAAACTTATTGAAGGTCAATTGGAGGCCAAGTGAACACTCAAACATACCATATAATACTCATTCTATTATTCATTTTTTTTACATCAAGTTGCAGTAATCGTTATGTATCAACGAATTTAGATAAAGAAAATTTTAGCCGCTATTTTTCACCTTCAAAGGTAAAAATTTATCAAAGTGAAAGTGATATTCAAGATCGCTACCAGTTTATTGATATTGTTGAAGGTCAAGACTGCCAAGTAAAAGCGCATCATGCAGCACCTGATAAAATTAACGCTCGTACTCAAGCAAGACAAGAAGCACATGCCCTACACGCTAATGCGATTGTTTTCTCTTCGTGTGCACTACTCTCACAAGCTCAACTAGCAAAACAAAGTATGAGTAATGACGCAAAACAATGCCATGCACTGGTTATTTGCTATGGTAAAGCTTATTCTGTTGATACAAATAACGAATAACATAATTAAAATATAGCTAAACTATAACTAAGTCATGACCCAAACAAACAAGATAACAATTAGCCCCATTGGCTTTGTAAATTCCCCCTACAAAGAGAAGTTTGCTATTCCCAGACAGCCAGGTTTGGTGAACGCAGCAAAAGGCACAATAACCTTATTAAATGAAATTAACCCTATTGACTGTATAAGAGAGCTTGAGCAGTTTAGCCATATTTGGATTTTATTTATTTTTCACGGCACACAATCTCAAAGTTGGAACCCCTTAGTTAGACCCCCAAGATTAGGAGGCAACAAAAAAGTTGGCGTGTTAGCGAGTAGATCAACCTTTAGACCAAATCCTATTGGTATGTCGGTAGTAAAGCTTGATAAAATAGAAAGAATTAAGCAAACGGTAACCATACATATTTCTGGTATGGATCTATTAGATCAAACGCCTATTGTTGATATAAAACCCTATATCCCCTACTCAGACTCATTACCTAATGCCTATGCGGGTTATGCGCAAACAGCGCCTAAACCCCCTCTAAAAGTCTCTTTTTCTGAGCGGGCGCAGCAAACATTAACAAAATATGAAAATATTTTACCCGATTTAGCCTTACTAATAAAACAGGTTTTATCACAAGATCCTCGCCCTGCTTACAAACAAAAGCAACTTGATTACAAATCCTACGGTATGAGGTTATATGATCTTAACGTGCAGTGGCAAATATTAAATAGTAATACAATTCAAGTAACTCAAATCGCTCCTTATTAACCTAGACTTACTCACTAAAAAAGAATTTATTTAATTTTTTTATTATTTTATTTCGCTCTCAGTACCCTCAAAAATAGTTTGTATGATATTTTCTAATTCAAACGGTTTATCTTTACTATAAGTGACACATTTTTCAAAGTTAGGTAAACTAAAACATATCGTTGTATTTGCGCTGTCCATCATACGCAAAGCTTTAGTACCTACTGAACCATCATTATTTAAAAATACTGAGAAACTAGTGTTGTAGTGTGTCGGAAGATCGAAAAATCTAATTTTATAAAAAGAATTAATTAGCGATACTACCTCTGTTGATGAATATTTAAATGGCTGTTCCTTACCCTTTAACTCAATAATAGAAGATCCATTGCCAGAAATAATAATTTGTTTTTTTGTAGACCCTTTAATCATACCAGCATGGCGGGTAAACTTAATTTCAAGGTCACTTAATAGATATTTATTAGGCGGAAAATTATTTACTGGCGAACGGTTATTACCTATGCCATCTGTAGCCATAGCGTTTGTCCCTGCAGTTAATAGTACACTTGCCATTACACTCGTTAATATACGTCGTAGATAAGTTGAAATGATAGTTACCTCGCTAAAAAAAGGGGAGCTTAAAAAGCTCCCTCACATTAATTTGTTCTGTATTCTTATTGTATTAATTTGTATTTAGCTATTCTTACGACGAATAAATAAAGCACACAACATACCAAATAAACCTAATGTAGTAGGCTCTGGTACGCTTGTTGTTGCGTTTCTCGTGTAACCAATATCAGTTAATACGCCAACATCTATAGGACTAAAGGTACGTGTTTCAGGTCCGTAATCACGGTCATACTTCATCATATCTGTAGGGAATGGAGCACCATCTATATGGCTACCACTACTACCGTCTGCCCATGAGGTTGGGCTATAAATACCAACTAAGTCACCACCATTAGCAGCAACAGCATTTGCACCACCAAAAAAGATACCACTACCAGTACCACCAGTTTTTGCATCATCCCATACGGTTTGATCTAACGTAGAATCACTTTGAATAATACTCTCACCGTTTGCATTTTGCAAAAAAGTGTCAAACATACTCCATTCGTTATTGAAAATACCAGAACCATCTTCACTAATCATCGAACCAAAACCAAGCGCATGGGTTAATTCATGAAATATTGCTGCAAAAAAATCAAACTTGTTAGGATCAGTATCATCTGAATCAACAGTCCACTCTGCCCCCCAATTCACATTAACACCACCATCTGTATTGCTACCTGTACCATCTGACAAAATAGTACCAAAACCATCACCATTAGCATCAACACCTGTTTGTAATTTGGTTTTAACAATTTCATTAACCACACAATTACCAGTACCTGAACAACCTGATGTTAAATAAGAGCCTGCTGATGCTAGTGTACTGCTAGCTGGATTATCGCTTGATGTCGCATCAAGATAAATAGTCCCTGAATTACTAAAATAATTACCAAATAAATTAGAATACAATGTACCAGCTTCTTCCATTGCTTCTTGTCTTGCAGCACCATAGGTAGCATCTAAGAAACCTACTCCAGGGTTAGAAACGTTATCCACATAATTAAATTCGAATATAATGTTAGCTTGCGACGGAAATGCGGTGATGGCTGCGAAAATTGAAGCAGCTATTATATTTTTTTTGTTCATGATTACAATGATCCTGTATTGTTATGATATTAATCTTAAACGCTTATAAATTTTATATGCTATTAGGGCTCTTTTACCATAATAAACATCAGCTAACGCAAAATTATAAGCTTCCACACACTAAAGTAATGCAAAAACCACGCCATAAAATACAACTATTTGTTTTAAAATAAATTATTAACTATTTTAGTTACCTTTTCTTATGCTGTGTAAAAAAATCTGACACCCAATTAAATTTATCGTTCTAAATATAAACCATGGTTTTAATTGTCTTGTGTTTAAACTGTATTTTTAAATATTATATTTATACTGATAAAATAGTGGTTACTTTGCTAGAACAACCCCCTCCCTTCTTGGATCTGCGCCACCAATAAAACCAGTTTTTGTTACTTCTATCGCGTGAATACCGCTATTCAAATCACGTATTTGTACGTTATGGCCTTTTGCTGCTAATGGTAATTGTAATAACTCTGCATTAGTGCCGCGTTCTAGGGTGGTAACATAGTTTCGATTAGTTATTTTGGGAAGGTTTATCGATTCTTGGGGATCAAGTTGCCAATCAAGAACACCAATAATCGTTTGGGCAACATAATTTATAATACGACTGCCACCTGGGGAACCTACCAGTAGTTTTAAACTATTATCTTTGCTAAAAACCATTGTCGGGGCCATTGAGCTTCTTGGCCGTTTATTCGCTTGAACCCTATTAGCAACCCATTTTCCGTCTTTTTTAGGTGCTAAAGAAAAATCAGTTAATTGGTTATTTAAAATGAACCCTTCTACCATTAAGGCTGAACCAAAGCCATTTTCAATACTACTGGTCATTGAAACCGCATTACCCTGCGCATCAATAATACTAAAATGTGAAGTGGATGGGCGCTCTATTGCATTATCATTTGCTAATGCTAAAGCACCTTCGGGTGTGCCAGAAACCGCTCTGCCCATGTCTTTATCTGCATTTATTAAAGCAGAACGTGATGCTAGATAATCAGTATTAATAAGCCCTGACACAGGCACTTGAACAAAATCAGCGTCAGCCACATATCGGTCTCTGTCGGCAAATGCCAACCGTGAACTTTGTGTAAACAAATGCATGGCTTCAACATTATTAGGTGGATATTTACCAAGATCAAAACGTGCTAATTGGCCAAGTATTTGAATAACTGCAATTCCGCCTGAACTTGGTGGCGCCATGCCACAAACATTATATTCTCTATAATTTCCGCAAACAGGTGCACGTTCAATAACTTGATAATTAGCCATATCATTCATTGAAAGCAAACCTGGTGAAATAGCTGCATGCTGAACTTTTTCAACAATTTTTTCCGCAATCCATCCTTTATAAAATACATCTACACCTTCTTTAGCAATACTTCGGTAAACGTTTGCTAATTTTTTATTAACCAAAACATCACCCGCTTTAACTGATTTTCCGTTGGGAAAAAAATATTGATTAATTTCGGGTAAACGGTGAATTCCTGGATTAAAGTTCATACTTAACAGTTTTTCTAACCGTGGTGATACCACAAACCCTTTTTCAGCTAATGCAATTGCTTGTTTAAATAAATCTGCCCAAGGTAATTTTCCGTAGTAATCATGAGCCTTTTTCAAGGTTGCCATTAAACCAGGTACGCCAACAGAGCGGCCACCAACCACTGCTTCAATCCACTTTAATGGCTTACCTTCAGCATCTAAAAATAATTCACTGCTTGCTGCACTAGGAGCCGTTTCTCTACCATCAAAAGTGGTCATTTTTTTGTTTTTATTATCCCAATAAAGCATAAAAGTACCACCACCAATACCCGATGATTGTGGCTCTACAAGTGCTAACATAAGTTGTACGGCAATAGCTGCGTCAACAGCGCTTCCTCCTTGAGCCAACACAGCAAAACCAGCTTTACTTGCATAAGGGTTTGCAGCAACCACCATAAACTGATCACCATAAACCGCTTTTTTAGTCATCAGGCCTGTTGCTGCTTCTGGTTCTCTAACTTCTCTTATATTGCTAACTTGTTTTTTTAGATCCGTAGTGTTTGCAAATATAGTGTTACTGATTAAAAGTAAACCAGCGGTTGATAAAGTAAATAAATTTTTTAATGTCATTAAAAGGTACGCTTATTTATGTAAGGTGAAAATATATAGTAGGGTCTGTTGATTTTTTATGTTTAAATTTTTATTTATAAAAACTATTTTCTAAAAGATAACTGAAACTGATTGAATTGTGAAAATTTATTTAAAAGTGGTTGATACCGTTTTGCATCAATACAGTATTTGCTTTCACCTAACTCAATGTTTAGCATGCTAATACTTAATTCTCCTTCAAGTAATGCTAATGCGTAACATGTTGCTTCTAAGCTTGATAACGCATTTTTTTTTGCCACTTTACGAATTAAGTACTGCCCACTATTAGCAATACTTTCAGGCAAACAAATTTGCGCAAGCGAATGTAAATTTTTTGATAACATAAACATACGATAAGCTTTTTTCCACGTACCATCGATTATAATAAGTAATAAAGGTTTTTCAGAATTAACACTAGTATTAGGGATTATGTAATCAATAGTTAATGTGTCTGCCTCTTTAGAAGGATAAAGCAGCAATGCCTGATAATGCGATAATATTAAATTGAGTTCATCATGTTCAGTAAAATTTTCTCCAATAATTACTTGGCAATGCTTAAGTGAACGCTGTAACAAAGCAACAGTGCCTTTAGTTTGAGCAACCTCACTGGGATGCTGTAACACCAACACTTTAATTTTATTTTCAGTTTTTAAAATAAACGAGCAAATACACGCTATAATTGGTCGTTGGCATTGTAAGCATAAATCTCTAGCCATAGAAGAAAAGCACCAAAGTATTAAAATTAATAAGACGACATTGTATACTCAACCCATCATGAGTTCAGCCAAAAGTATAAGCATAAATGAATTTAAACGCTTTACCATTATCTATCCAACACTCAGTTCTTGTATTGACGATCGCTTTTTTATCTATAATCGCTTTTGCTAGTGAATACTTTATTGGTGATGTTATTACTCAAACTTTCGTTTATCAACGAGAATTAATTATTCAAGGTCAATTATGGCGAATATTTACAGGCCATATATTACATACTAATCATTACCATCTATTACTCAATTTAGCCGCGCTTATTTTGTTATGGGCATTGCATGGTCGTTTTTATACAATAAAAAATTACTCTGCATTATTTTTATTTTGCTGTATTACGACAAGTGCTGGTATTTTTTACGGCACACCATCACTATTACAATATGTTGGATTGTCTGGTGTATTGCATGGAATTTTTGTTTTTGGTGCATTAATGGATATAGTCTCTAAAGATAAAACAGGGTATATATTATTTATTGGGGTATGGATAAAAATAGGCCACGAACAAATATATGGTGCCAGTTCTGATGTGAGTAGTTTAATTGAAGCCAGTGTAGCAGTTGACGCACATTTATGGGGGGCAATAGGAGGATTGTTTTTTACTATGGCTTATCTCTTTTTTATTAAATTAAAGTCAAATAAAGCGTCATAAACTTTATTAGATGCAAAGGCACCATAGATCTATTTATTCAGAATTATTTACTACTGATAACCAATAGACCCTGTAACATATTTTGTGTAACTGCCAAGTTTAAATAACATTTTTCAAACGCCCCTCGAATTCAATCAAATAATATCCCATTATAATTTATTGGGTGCTTTGTCTCAATTGAGTAAAGGATCACGTTTTACTCAATTAAGAATAGACGCCCTAGTTATGATTAGATGTCCTAGTTATCATTACTTTATTTCGATATCTTAACACTAAATTATCTAGAAATTTATAAAGTAAATTATTCATCTTATCAGTGTTATATACCAGTATTTCATTTGCTTCCTGAATCCATAGGTTGTCTTTAACCAACCTTGCATCAAAAGCAGAACTAACTAAATCTTTCATCGAGTCCTCTGTAAACTCTAAGTGGCATTGAATTCCATAAACAATATCGGAATATTCTACAATTTGCCTTGGACAACCTTCACTATACGCAAGAACTTTTGATGTAGGCAATAAACCAGGCATATCATTATGCCAGTGCCCAACCACTTCGGTTGATTGGAAGTCGTTAAATAATTCATTTTTTTTACCTTTCGTTGTAATCGATATTGGGAAGTAACCAATTTCTTTATGTGGGCTATGTTCAAACTTTGCCCCTAAAGCTTCCCCAATTAACTGGGCTCCTAAACAAACACCAACAATTGCTTTACCCGCAGAAATACATTTACTAATAAAACTAACTTCCGCATTTACATTAAAATATGGGCATTCATCTTCTGTTGTTAACGGAGACTGTGGCCCCCCGAGAACAACAAGTAAATCAAAACCCAATTGCTCAGGAAGCTTTTCCTCTAAATACAAACGAGTATTTGTTTGATAAAAACCTTTACTTGTTACCCATAACCCAAATGCGCCCAGTCCCTCGTACGATTCATGAATCATAAAATGAATATGCATATATTTGTCCTCTAATTGTTTAATTAGATACAATGTTAACCAATTTTTATATCATGCAACTTCTACAACAAGACATAAACCATCGATAAGTCGCCAAATATGCTAGCAAATGAACAAATACTACGCTCAGAAGGTAGCCAATTTATTACCAAAGCAATTGATATGCCTCCTAACTATATTGATGACTGGCATACACATCAATGGCACCAAATAGTATTTCCCCTGACGGGATTGCTACAGACAAATATTGATGTTAAAAGCTTCATTGTCCCCCATAATGGACTTTTATATATTCCTGCAAATACAATTCATCGTTCTGTAGCAGTAACAAATACAAAATTTTTAGCTATTTATCTAAACCCAAATACTATAGTGGAATATAGAGATGAACTAAAATCATGCTTAGTCACTCCGTTTTTAAAAACGCTTATTTTGGAACTATTTGATGAAAAATCAACCCAAAATACGCAAAATACATTCACTAACCTGCTCACAGTATTAAGAGATCAAATAGAACTAGCTAAGAATTTCAACATTCCAATACTGATACCACGTGACAGAAGGTTGTTATCTATATTTCACCAATTACAAAATCAACCAAATTTAGCATTTACGCTTGCTCAGTGGGCAATTAAAGTTGGTGCGTCAGAGAGAACCCTGTCTAGAGTTTGTGCAAAAGAGTTTAATCAATCGTTTTCATCATGGCGTCAGAATGTTAGATTAGTTTTATCACTACAACTATTAAATAAAAACATATCGATTCTGGAAATTGCGATGGATCTGGGTTACAAATCTGATTCATCATTTATATATGCATTTAAGCAATTATTTCTTAAAACACCAAATAGATACCGTAAAGAATACTTATCTCAACACATTACAACATGAGCTATAACGCTCGCATTTGCGGCTTGGGTGAATTGGCGGCTTTAGTGCGTATTTTGCACAAAAGGGGACAGTTTGCCCCAGTCTCGAAAGATGAACTTGTGTTAGCCATTTTTCATTAACGCCAATTTAGAGCCAAAACCAATAAATGCAACTCCTGTAATTGAGTTTAACCAAACTTTGAATTTAGGATGGCTCGTTGCACTTTTAACCTTAGCAAGAGTGAAGACCATTACTGAAAACCATACAACATTAACTATTGAGTGTGCAGTAACAAGAGAGTACGCACTAAACGCGCTGCCATCTGTGGGCATAAATTGCGGAAACGCAGCGAGATAGAAGATTGATACTTTAGGATTAAGAGTATTAGTTAAAAAGCCTTCAAAGAAAGCACCTTTTATAGATACTGGTTTTTGTTGCAACTCTGGCTCTGAGTTATTTGCAACTGCGCTTTGACCGATAGCGTTTCTGAGTGCTTTTAATCCCAGCCAAATTAAATAAGCAGCGCCTAGCATTTTAAAAACAAAAAAGGCGTTTGCTGATTGCACCAATAGAATAGATATACCAAATATAGACAGTGTGCCATGGACATAGAAAGCAGCCACAAACCCCGCAACATTGGCTAAACCAGCGCGATGCCCAGATAGAGGAACTGTTTTAGCGATAAGGAATCCATTAGGGCCAGGAGAAATTACGAGCAATGTTGCAACAGCGATAAACGTAAGAATATTGTTTAAATCCATTTCAAATCTCCGAAAAAAGAATAAATGCTAAAAGGCAGCTAACGAGTCTGTATAATTACTCGTTTTAATAAAATTTTTATAATAAAAACACTTTAACGGTATTAATTTATTTTAACAATCAAAAACGTTTGCGTTTTTAGCGATTTTTATTTTTGATCGCTTAGCTTTTGTATATTGACGAATTTTGTGCTTTTTTGGATACTTCTGAGGGATATACAGACCGGGTTTCGTGGCGTTTAACCTTAATGCAGGCTATTTCTTAACTTTTCTATGTTATGTACTAAGCAGTACATCTGCCATTGGGCATTCACTTTTTCTTGACCGCGTAACGTGAACTTATTCATGCCTTTATTGACGGTAATGTTGCCAAATACTGGCTCAATTGCGCCTAGTCGTTTACTGTATTGCCGTCGCCCCACGGGACTGTCTATTTTCACTTTCATTTTGTCTAGGTAATTTCGCTTTTTGCGCGTGTCATCATTTTTAATAGGCCATGCACTTTACATGAAAGCTATTCATGGTGGAAAAGCCAAAAATTATCTTAATAAATTACAACGACGCATGAGTAAAGGCAAAGCCT